>NZ_QEWN01000142.1 GCF_006124995.1 Vibrio sp. Hep-1b-8 | reverse complement strand
GACCGCACATGGTTAAGTCTAGGAGCTAGCTACCAGTTCACTGACCAATTCTCACTAGACGGTGGCTTTACTTATATCCTAGCCAAAGATGCGCCAATTAAAGAACCACGTGATAAATCAGATGAATTTGCTGCATTAACTGGTGGTAACTTTGAGGGTGAGATTTCAGGCGATGTATGGCTAATCGGTGTACAAGCTAACTACACGTTCTAATCATTAGAAATATTTAGTAAAAAGGGCTTGGTCGATGACCAAGCCCTTTTTTATCAACAATATCCAGCGCTTTAGAACTCTTCGAGATACTCATCCAAAAACGCTTCTTGATCCTCATCGTAGTCATCTGTTACGACTTCAGCTTTGAAGTTCTGACGCTGGATATAAGCATCACGAGTCAATGCATACGGGTCAGGCGAGTTGTCAAGCAGCACTTCTTGGTTAACGAGCACTGCACGAGTCTCCATTCCTTCTAATGCCCATTTACCTAGCCCTGCCCAGATATTAAGAAAGGACAACGGTACATACATACCGTCGACAACATCTGTCGCTTCACGGACAGTCCATGGGCCGTAACCCGGAACCATAACGTAGGGGCCATTCCCTACCCCGTAATGACCCACTGCGTCACTGAACGCTTTTTCATTATGGTCAGTGATGCCCGCCTCTGATGCGATATCGATTAAACCCGCTAAGCCAAACGTGGTGTTAATCCAAAAGCGGTTAAAGTGGTCAAGCGCTTTACTGCCATTGCCCATCAACAGATTGTTAATCATGCTAGAGGGTTCATCGAGGTTGCCTAAAAAGTTACGGATGCCACTGCGGATCGGAGTTGGCACGTAATTTACGTAGGCCAAAGAGACAGGTCGTACGAAATATGGGTCTAGATAATCATAGTTAATGGTCCACATTGAACGGTTGAAACCTTCAATAGGATCATAGGCTTGTTGCTGGCTTAAGCCTTGCTCATCATCGGGAGGCGTGCTGGCACATCCAGACAATGATAACACTGCGCATAGTAAAATCCCTAACCGCGAGTTGATACTCTTCATTATTATAATTTCCATAAAAAAGGCCGGTGAAAACACCGGCCTACTGCAATGAATAACCTACAGTTATTAATACTGATTATTAATCATAACTTCAACTGGTTCACCCATTTTAACGGCTTCGCTCTCACCAAACCAGTCCCCTTCTTTCGTTGCAACGTTTCCATCACTATCGATGCGCACGCGAACCATTAAAGAATCAAGGGAAGAGAGTTTTCTGTCTTGGAGCATACTGTTACCATCGTCCAACACTACCGTTCTTGGGAAAGTGCCTAATGGGTAACGAGCAGCGGCGACCGGCATTGGTGAACCATCGGCAGAATGCACAGACACAATCAATGATGAGTTCGGATCAGCGTTCACACCAGCACCAAGCGAAATGCTTACCGCGACAGACTTGCCAGTACCAACTTGTTGACCCATCTGCTTTTGTGCATTTTCGATACTTCTGCTTAGCATTTCATAACGGCTGTCTTCAGGACCAATCATCTGTTGCATAATGCTCCAGTAACGAACCGCAGCAGCAAAATCTTTACGCTCGAATGAGTCAAACGCCAGTAAGGAGAAGACGCGCAAATCGACGTAATCTTGCTGAACAAGCTTACCGAGTATATTGCGAGCTTTATCCTGATCGACATCATCCTGTGAAAGCATCAACGCTTGCGCGTAACCGAGCATGATGTCGGTATTCTGAGCTTCGAGGTTGTACGCTTTTTTCATCGCACCAATCGCCGTATCGATATCTCGGTTCGCCAATGCGATACGTCCCAACAGTAGCCAGCCAGTAGAATCATCTGGTTGGTAATGTAGGCGGGTACGCAATGCTAACGTCAAATCAGCCATCTCGTCATCACTTAACGCTGCGCCTTCAGGAGACATCAGTTTCTTAGACAAGGCGGGTAAGTTAGCACTAACTTGCTGCCACTGCATAACGTCTTGCGAAGCACCGAACTTAAAGTAAAGGCCATAAGAGAGACCGATAACCAATAAGGCTGAAGGCACAATAACGGCCAGCGCAGAGGTGTTACTCTCCTGCTGTTTGGCGTTATCTGCTGGAATATCGTCCAACAATGATTGCTTAAGATCTTCAATCAAGTCTTGCTGGTTGTCGACCAAACCTTCATCGGTTTCTTCTTCCAGCTCTTCAAGACGATCTTTATAAAACGCTTTGTTGAGTTCATCACGCAATTCAGCATCGTTGTTGTTCTTTCTTTTAATGAAAGGCATGGCAATCATGACAATACTGATTGCAATAAGAATGACTGAAGCTATCCAAAATAGTGTCATTACTGCTTGTCTCCATCATTCTTTTCATTAAGCAGAGCCTTTAGGCGTGCTTCTTTATCGGCATCCCACTGCTGGCTGTCGGCTTTTGTGTTGGTCTTGGTTTTGCGGCTTCTAATAAGAATGAAACCAAAACCAAACATTACCACGGCAATGGGACCTAACCACAAGATTGAAGTCGCGACTGTAAACGGCGGGTTGTAAGTGACGAAATTACCATAGCGAGCAATCATATAATCGATGATGTCTTGCTTTGATTTACCTTCTTTGGTCATTTCATAGACTTTTTGACGTAAATCGACAGCCAATTCGGCATTCGAATCCGCGATGGTATTGTTTTGGCATTTAGGACAACGAAGCGTGCCGCCAAGCTCTTTAAATTGCTGCTCTTGTTCCAATGTATCAAACTCATACACTTCAATTGCAGCATGAGCAGTCAGCGCAAACAACAAACTGGTCGCGATAGCGAGTATCCACTTTTTCATTGCTTCGCCTCCGCCAACATTGCTTCATACATTGGCTTAAGCTTCTCATTCCAGTTTCGCGTATTCACATCGCCAACATGGCGGTAGCGAATAATGCCGTTCGCATCAATTAGGAATGTTTCAGGAGCACCGTAAACACCAAGATCCAACCCAAGCATACCGTTGCCATCGAACAAGCTGATCAAATACGGATTGCCTAAATCATTCAGCCAACCGACCGCTTTTTCTCGATCATCTTTATAGTTCATACCAATAATCTTGACGCCTTGAGACGCCAGTTCATTCAGGTATTGGTGCTCTGCATAACAAGTAGGGCACCAAGTCGCCCATACGTTAAGTAGTAGCGGCTCGCCTTTAAAGATGGCCTGATCATAGAGTTTACCCGGCTCAGCTAGGTCTTCTAACTTGAACTTAGGCACCTCTTTGCCAACTAACACAGATTCCAATTTAGTTGGGTCATCACCGTGTTGGTTTTTAACTAGCTGGGTGGCAAAGACTGCCACCAAGCCCAAGAACGCCACTAGGGGAATAAACAGAAACTTCTTATTCATTATGCCTCCTGCTTCTTCGCACTCTTTCTAAAGCGGTAACGTTTATCACTGATCGCAATTGCTCCACCAAGAGCCATCAATAACGAACCAGCCCAAATCCAGCGAACAAACGGTTTGTAGTAAATACGTACCGCCCAAGACTTGTTATCGTCTAAGCGTTCACCCATCGCTATGTAAAGATCTCGCGTGATTCCACGATCAATCGCCGCTTCAGTCATCATAGAGCGTGCGGTGGTATAGAATCGTTTCTCAGCATGTAAGGTGTTGATGTACTTGCCGTCGCGAGTAATTTCAAAGTCAGCAATGTAACCATCGTAGTTAGGACCATCTTTGTCGCGTAGACCTTGGAAGTAGAAGTCATAACCTTGGATTTCAAAATGTTCGCCTGGCGCAAGCCTTACGTCACGCTCGATGCTGTAGTTTTGCACCATCGCAATACCAATCACAGTAACGGCTAAACCGAGGTGACCAAGCATCATCGCCCAGTGGCTGCGTTGCAGTTTCTTCACACCTTCGACAAACGAATGACGATGTGTCGCGCGTTGGTGAAGTTCGTAACCGTGTAGACACAGGATCCACAAAGACATGACCCAACCTAGGTAAGCCATAAACTGGAAACGTTCTGATAGAAGAACAACAAACACAGCAGCAAAGACCAGTGATACCACACCCGACACGAGCATCGGTTTAACTAGCCCAGACAAGTTGTCACGCTTCCAGCGGATCAGAGGACCGATACCTAACAGGAACGCAAATGGAATCATTAACCAAGCAAACAACATGTCAAAGAATGGCGCACCGATCGATACTGAACCTAATCCAAGCTGTTTGTGAACGAGTGGCAGTAACGTACCAACAAGTACGACAACTAGCGCCGCAATAAGCAGCACATTATTCGCAAGCAGAGCATTCTCGCGAGATACAAGTTCAAAGTTACCACGGACACGCACTGATGCCCCTTTCACTGCGAACAGTAGCAGCGAACCGCCAATCACAAACACTAAGAAGCCTAGAATAAACATACCGCGAGCGGGATCGGATGCAAACGCATGTACCGAAACCAAGATGCCCGAACGAACTAAGAAGGTGCCAAGCAGACTCAATGAAAACGCTGAGATTGCAAGCAGTACAGTCCACGCTTTAAAGGTACCGCGTTTCTCTGTCACCGCCAGTGAGTGCATTAACGCCGTGCCCGCTAGCCATGGCATAAATGACGCATTTTCTACTGGATCCCAGAACCACCAGCCGCCCCAGCCAAGTTCGTAGTACGCCCACCAAGAACCTAGTGCGATGCCTAGCGTCAAAAATAGCCATGCGGCTGTAGTCCAAGGACGAGACCAACGTGCCCAAGCCGTGTCGAGACGACCTGTCATTAACGATGCAATTGCAAATGAGAAGGCAACCGAGAAGCCTACATAACCCATGTATAGCATTGGTGGGTGAATGATTAAGCCAGGGTCTTGAAGAAGTGGGTTCAGGTCACGGCCATCCACGGGGAAGAATGGCAATGTACGCAAGAACGGGTTAGACGTCAGAATAACAAACAGTAGGAAACCCACAGTAATCATTCCCATCACCGCTAAAACGCGAGCCACTGATTCTTGAGGCATCCCGCGACTGAACGAAGCCACAGCGACTGTCCAACCAGCTTGAATTAACACCCAAAGTAGAAGCGAGCCTTCATGAGCACCCCATACTGCCGTCAGACGGTAGTACCATGGAAGCTGGCTGTTGGAGTTGCTGGCTACATAGTTAAGCGTAAAGTCATTGGTATAAAATGCCCACAGCAATGCACCAAATGAAACGAAGAGGAGTAAGAACATGCCCCAAGACAGAGGTCTGGCGCTGTTCATCAATAGAATATTGTTACGTGATGCCCCAACCGCTGGCAAAATACTTAGCAAGACAGCTAATGCCAACGAGACAATTAGGGCAAAATGTCCAATTTCAGCAATCATTGATCGCTTCCTTGTTTTTGTTGTTCAGTGTATTGAAGTGGCTCATGCGTTTTCTTCATTGCTTCCGCAATTTCAGGTGGCATGTACTCTTCGTCGTGCTTAGCGAGAACTTCAAATGCTTCGATAGTCGTCGCATCTTTCAGTACACCTTGTGCAACGATACCCTGCCCTTCACGGAATAGATCTGGCAGGATACCGTCGTACAGAATCGTTACCTTAGGCCCTACGTCATGCAAGTCGAATGAAACACGCAGAGATTCTGTATCACGTTTCACTGACCCTACGACAACCATGCCGCCAATACGAAGACGCTGGCCTACTTCAGGTTTAGTGCCGTCGGGTTTACCATTAACAAGTTCAGTCGGTGTATAGAAAAGATCCATATTCTGATTAAGTGCGTACAGCATCAAACCTATGGTTGCACTGATACCAACAAAGATCGCGACAACAATGCCGAGTCTCTTTTTACGTCTTGGGTTCATAGTGTGTTCTCCAAATTTTTAGCTGCATCTATACGAGCTTGTCTATCCACTTTTGCTTGAACTTCATTAAGTAGCGAACGGCCACGACGCAGGCTGACAACCAGTAAAATCAGCATGGCACCAAACGTGACACCAAACGCTGTCCACACATATCCTGCATAGCCACCCATAGCCAAGAAGTCACTCAAAGATTCAAAATGCATGTTTAACTCCCTCTCTGAGATTTATCCGCCGCCAGCTTCACCACCCAAGGACGGTGGCTCTCTTTGCTTATGATCTCGTTGCGTAAGCGGATCATAGCCAGTGAACCAAAGAAGAAGGCAAAACCGAAAATGTTCAGTAATAGCGGCCAAAGCATATCGTTAGAAATCGATGGCTTTTCAAATTTTGTAATCGTTGCGCCTTGGTGAAGCGTATTCCACCATTCTACTGAGAAGTGAATGATAGGCAGATTGACGACACCAACGATGGCAAGAATGCCCGCAGCCTTAGCCGCTGTTTTCTGGTCATCGAATGCATGGTAAAGAGCAATCACACCTAGGTACAAAAATAGCAGGATCAGTTCAGCGGTAAGTCGTGCATCCCATACCCACCAAGTCCCCCACATCGGCTTACCCCAAATTGCGCCAGTGATCAGAGCAATGAAGGTATACACTGCACCGATTGGTGCCATGGCCGATGCTGCCATATCCGATAAACGTACTTGCCAAACAATGCCGATGAATGCGGCTATCGCCATCGACATGTAGACACCCATAGACCAAATCGCGGCTGGTACGTGAATATAAATAATTCGGAAACTATCGCCTTGCTGGTAATCAGAAGGTGCGTAGGCAAGCCCCCATACAGTACCGACAGATAAACATAGCAGTGCTAGTACAGAGAACCATGGCAAGAGCTTACCGCATAACTGATAAGCTGACTCAGGCTTGGCATAAGGATGGAGCCATTTCCACATTGTTGATCTCACTCTTACTTCAGGTTTGTCTAACTATTTGTTAAACAATTATTAGTTTTGTAATTTATATAAAGGGGAAAACTCGTGCTTGATCGAAATCATCTAATTTACACTTACTCGAAGTGCGGCACTGATTGCAAACGGGGTTAGCGTCATTGCTCCGATAAACATCGCGCCTAATATTGCTAATTGACCGTTGTACGCCATTCCCAATGAAGCGGCATCAATCGCTGATGTCGCAAAAATAAGGATCGGAATATAGAGAGGAAGAACCAATAAGCTCAACAAAACCCCTCCTTTTTGTAACCCCACCGTTAGCGCCACACCAATCGCGCCGATAAAGCTCAATGTTGGCGTACCGACCAACAAGGTTAAAACAACCGCTGACCAAGTGTTGAAATCCAACGACAAGAGAACAGACAACAACGGGCTAATCAATATCAGAGGCAACCCTGTCAATAGCCAATGGGCGATCACTTTAGATATCACTACGATAGGCAATGGGACAGGCATTAGCATCATTTGTTCCAATGCACCGTCTTGAAAATCATCACGGAATAATCGCTCGAGTGAAAGAAGAGCAGAAAGTAAGGCTGCAACCCAAACAATACCTGCGGCTATTCGGGCTAATAAATTTGGCTCAGGACCAATACTGAGAGGAAATAGAGTAATCACGATAATAAAAAACCACAGCGGGTTAAAAATATCGGCTTGTCGGCGAAAAGCGATAAGAAGCTCACGTCTGATAATGCTATTAATAGTGCCAAACATGGTTAATCACCCAATTTAATTTTTCTAAGTTTTGGGTTGTCTGCGAACATGTCTTGGTGCGTGGTAAACATAACAATGCCGCCACTTTCCGCATGCTGCAAAAACAGTGATTCAAGCACCTTTACGCCCTGCTTGTCTATTGCAGTGAGTGGTTCATCCAGAATCCAAAGTTTATGATCGCTTAACCACAATCTTGCTAGCGCTACGCGTCGTTGTTGTCCGGCAGAAAGCTGACCGACAGGAACATCTTCACGCCCAGCCAGGCCCACTTTTGTTAACGCGTTATAAATTGTGTGTTTGTCATAAGGTTGACTTGAATGAATGCTTAGATAAAAACGTAGATTTTCGTAAGCAGTAAGCTCGCGTTTCACCCCAGTCTGGTGACCGAGAAAGAGTAAATCCTGATGAAATAGATCCCGACTCGATTCAATCTCTTCACCATTCCAGCTTATGCTACCGTTATCGCGATCACCAAGCCCGGTAATAATACGAAGCAGCGTGGTTTTGCCTGTACCATTTCTTCCTTCAACTTGAACTAACTCTCCGGAATTAATCGTAAAAGACAAAGATTCAAAGAGAACTCTTTCGTCTCTTATCGCTGTCAATTGAGATACTTCTAACATTTGTGGGATCACTAGATAAACTACGAAGGTGTATCTTACCACACCCTTTTCATCTCAAAACAGAATTAGACCTATACGAATCACGAAACTAAGTAAGAATCTGTTAATAATTAAGCATAACTCTTAGTAAATACCACTAAATGGTTACAAACACACATAAAAAAAGTGCCCTTAGGCACTTTTTCGTTTTTTTTATCGTCTGCTACTGCGCTTTCGTTCCGCTATTTTTCGTCTTTCGGGACTGCTTTCTAGCGGTGGTACCTTTTCCTTGCCGGCGATTTTATTTTGTAGCGACATCATAAGTTCCGCTTCGGCTTTCGGCAGTTCACACTCTTCAATCAACTCGTTGACGTCAGCACCGAGTTGAACCATCTTACTCGCCCGAGAATACAGGCGGCCATCATTGTCCGCTTGCTCTAGTTCGGTAATACGCTCGTTTAAATGCTGAATGATACCCTGCTGCTCACTGACACGTTGCCCAAGTCCTACCACAACGGATCTTACTTCCAACAACTGTTTATTGGTTTTTTGCAGCTCTTTATCTAAATGGCGGTTTTGTTGACGAAGATGCTCAGACGAGCGCGTTTGTCCACGCTTTAGTCGTAATAACGCTAAGCCTAAAAACAACAATATTAAGGCTATCGCTCCGGCAATCACCGGAGCACTGGTCATCCAACTCGTATCCATTATAGGTGAGCCATCTCATCCCATTCTTCATCGGTCAGTAGCTTGTTAAGGTCTACTAGGATAAGCAGCTTGCCATCACGGTTGCTGACACCTTGGATGAATTTAGCACTTTCATCTGTACCAACGCTTGGCGTAGTGTCAATTTCAGATGAACGCAAGTAAACAACTTCAGCCACGCTATCAACCAGAATACCGATGACTTGATGCTCAGATTCGATAACGATAATACGAGTATTATCCGTGATCTCGCCTTCCATCAAACCAAAGCGTGAGCGGGTATCAATAACTGTTACAACGTTACCACGTAGATTAATAATACCTAACACGTAATCAGGTGCACCTGGTACTGGCGCGATTTCAGTGTAACGCAGTACTTCACGTACTTGCATTACATTGATGCCGTAGGTTTCTTCTTCTAGTTGGAACGTCACCCACTGAAGCACTTCGTCGTTAGACTGCTCTTTTCTTACTTCTACTTCATTAGTTTGAGACATACCTTATCCTCTCTAAGCCTAAATCGGCATAAATGTTCTAACTATCTAGTGCTTTGACATCAAGCCCTGCATTAAGCATAGCTATCAATGCTTCAACATGGACCAAAGCACACATTTTTTCTTTAACCATTCCAGCAAGCCATGGGCGTTTACCCGCCGTTTCTCGCCAGCGTACCATTTCAGGGTTCAATGACTCGGTACCCATCAACTCAGTGGATGCCAAGCCCCACATGCTCTCACCGAGCATGACTATGTACTGATACTTTTCTTTGTGACTATCGTCTTTGAGCTTTTCAGCCATCACCCATTTTGCTGTATCCACAACATCCAACTGAGCTTCACGACTGGTCTGAAGGCCTAAATACCAGTCTGGGCGACCGATAAGATGGTTCAGTTCAGCAATGCGGTGGATACCGCCAAGTTCATCAAGTGGAACGGCAAAAGTGACATTATTCACGTCAAAATACAGAACCTGAAAATCGCTTTCCCGCTGAGTCGAATGCCAAGTACCTAATCCACGATTGCCAGACTGTGTTTCAAGTTGAGGTTCAACGTCAGCGACGGTTTCAACATCCACTTGTGGCTGTTCAATTTCTACTTGAGGAGCGTCAAACTCTTGCTCAACAACAATGTCGGGCTCGGCAACAGTTTCAACCGCAACCTCTTCGATGTCCCACTCTTGAACTTCTTCGATCTGTGGCTTGGTTTGTACTTGAGCGATGTTGAGCGTATTTTGCTCCATCACTTTTTCAAGTTCTAACTCAGCGACAGGGTTGGTCGATTCAAGCTGTTTAAGCAGACGCTCGACATCATCTAACTTTGGTACTTCAATTTCCTCTGTTGGAAGACGGTAGTAGCTCTTTTCTTCCACAGACTGAACTAACGGTTCTAACTCTATTGGCTCTAAATCAGGTTCAGGGACAACGGATAGTATTGATTCCTGCGTATCAATTTGTTGCTCGTCGCCTTCCATACTCTCTTCAAGGAGAGCAGAGAAGTAATCATCTAGCGCTTGTTCGCTTGAGAGCGATGAGTGGTTAGTCATCGATGGCCAACCTCTCTAGATGAATGAGCAACTGCTTGTAAGCAAACACGCCACGGCTACCTGAAGCAAAGTGCGACACTGGTAAGTGTTTTAAACTGGCATCTCTGAACTTAGTGTCTATCGGTACTGCCGATGACCAAACCTGACTTGGGTAATCTTTCTTCAACTGCTGTAGCGTCTGAAGTGAGGCGCGTGTACGTTTGTCATACATGGTCGGAACTATGGTGACCTTGAATGACTTATTGCGTGACTTTTGCATAATCGCCAGCGTACGTACCATGCGCTCTAGCCCTTTCATCGCTAGGAATTCAGTTTGCACCGGGATCAAAATACGATCACTTGCCGCAAGCGCATTGACCATCATAACGCCAAGAATCGGTGGGCAATCGATCAACACATAGTCATAGTGTCCTCTGATTGCCAATAACGCACGCTTGAGAATCAATCCCATACCACTTCTGTTGCCCATCACACGATCTAATGTCGCCAAAGACATGTGCGCAGGGATCAAATCGATACCTTCAATATCGGATCTCATCACTAACGGCATCACACTTTGCTCGGTGTACTCTTTTAGCTGAAACAGATCAAACAAGCTTGAGGCAACAGTGTCTGAATCGTAACCAAGGTAAGTGGTTAAAGACCCATGAGGGTCTGTATCAACTAAGAGAACTCGCTTACCTTGTTTACTAAGCAAACCAGCCAGCGTAATGGTGGTCGTCGTTTTACCAACCCCGCCTTTTTGGTTTGCTATGCTCCATACAATCATGAATGACCTCTATGCTAGACCGACTTCGACTAACATACGCTCAGCAATTCGATCCAGCGGTAAATCTTCGGTAGAGATCCCCGCTTTTGCAACGGCTTGTGGCATGCCATAAACAACACAGCTTTCTTCATCTTGAGCCCAGATTGTCGCGCCTGCACTTTTCAGCATTCGTGCACCTTCTCGACCATCCGCACCCATCCCAGTCAACACCATTGACAGAACTTGGTTAGAGTAAATCTTAGCTGCGCTACCAAAGGTGACGTCCACACATGGTTTGTAGTTCATGCGGTCACCACCATCAATGACACGTAACTTGGCGGATCCAGGACGACCTTCAATCATCATCTGCTTACCACCTGGCGCCAAATAAGCGACACCCGGTTTTAATACATCGCCATCTTCCGCTTCTTTCACTTGAATCTTACATAGCGAGTTCAATCGGCTAGCAAAAGCGGCCGTAAATGTCGCTGGCATATGCTGAATGAGAACAATGGGATGAGGATAATTGCCAGGTAATTGTGTCAATATTTTTTGTAGTGCGACAGGGCCACCCGTGGAGGTGCCTATCGCAGTCAATTGATACTTCTTACCGCTCGCTTTAAATCGCGTTGCAACCGATGGTCTTGCCGCTGGCGTCGGAGCTGGACGAAGTGGTGTACGTCCTGCTGCCGGAGCCGGAGCTGTCGGCTTCGTCACCGCTGGTCTAACAACCGCACGTCGCATTGAAGCACGTTTAGAAGCAATCTGAATAACGCGCTGTTGTAGCAAGGAGACGGCTTCGTCACGGTTACGCGCAATGTCTTCAAACTTTTTAGGTAAAAAGTCTAACGCTCCCGCTTCAAGCGCATCTAACGTTGCCTTCGCACCGTCATGAGTCAGCGATGAAAACATTAAGATAGGTACAGGACACTTAGCCATAATCTCTCGAACGGCGGTGATGCCGTCCATGACCGGCATCTCTATATCCATCGTTATGACATCTGGCTTGATAGTTAACGCTTTTTCAACCGCTTCCTTACCGTTAGTGGCAACATCGATAACCTCCAACCTTGCCTCAGCGTTAATTATTTCACTCACGCGACGACGGAAGAAACTCGAATCATCAACTACTAATACTTTGATCGCCATATTTGTCCTTCTATATCTCGCGATTTAGATTCGCGAAGCAGCGGCATACTGCTTAAGCAAATCTGGTACATCTAGAATAAGTGCAATGTGACCGTCACTAGTGATTGTCGCACCCGCCATACCCGGCGTTCCTTGTAGAAGATTATCTAAAGGTTTAATCACGACTTCTTCTTGACCTATCAAGGTGTCGACGACAAAACCAACACGCTGGCTACCAATTTGCACAATAACCACATGACCATGGCCTTTACGCAGTTCAACTTTACCCGCTCGAGGTGCCAGCCAATTTTGTAGATAGAACAGTGGAATAGATTTCTCACGAACGATGATTGTCAACTGACCATCAACAACGTTTGTACGGCTCAGGTCTAAATGGAAAATTTCATTCACACTCGCTAACGGTAGTGCAAACGGGTGACCCGCAACGCCTACCATTAGAGTTGGTAGAATCGCCAGTGTTAACGGTACCTTGATAGTGATCTTGGTGCCTTTGCCCATTTCTGAGTCAATATCGATAGAGCCATTGAGGGTATTGATCGCCGTTTTCACTACGTCCATACCTACACCACGACCCGAGATATCAGAGATTTGCTCCTTACTCGAGAAACCAGGCATAAAGATGAGGTTGAAACACTCTTTATCCGTCAATCGTGATGCTGCGTCTTCGTCCATTATTCCGCGTTTAACGGCGATGCCACGAAGTTTATCAGGGTCCATACCACTACCATCGTCAACGATAGCCAGTTCAATATGGTCACCTTCTTGAGATGCAGATAGGATCACTTTACCTGTTCTTGGTTTTCCTGAAGCAACGCGCGCTTCTGGCATTTCAATGCCGTGGTCAACTGAGTTTCTCACCAAGTGAATCAATGGATCCGCTAGCGCTTCAACAAGGTTTTTATCAAGATCCGTCTCTTCTCCACGCATCTCTAGCGTGATGTCTTTGTTCAAGCTACGTGCTAAGTCGCGGACAACGCGTGGAAAACGGCCAAATACTTTTTTGATTGGCTGCATACGCGTTTTCATGACCGCGCCCTGTAGGTCAGCAGTCACTACGTCTAGGTTTGCTACCGCTTTAGACATCTCTTCGTCGTTGCTATTCAAGCCTAAGCTGAGCAGTCGGTTACGTACCAATACCAATTCACCCACCATGTTCATGATGATGTCTAGTGTCGAGGTATCAACACGGACGGTCGCTTCTGCCTGAGGCTTTTTAGCTTGAGTCGCCGGAACTGGGGCTTCTTTCTTCGCTGGCGGTTTAGGTTGTTCTTTTGGCGCAGTCGCTACCGCTGGTTGTGGCGCCGCAGCTGGTTTGACTGGGGCAGCCGGTGCAGGGTTAGCGGCAGCAGGCTTAGTCGCCGCATCTAGCTCTTCAATTGACGGGCCTTTGCCTGAACCATGAAGATCGTCAAGAAGTCTCTCAAACTCTTCATCGGTCATTAGATCGCTATCGCCAGCCATAGATGGGGCTGCTGGTGCAGGCACAGGTGGCGGGGTCGGAGCATCACTCTCTCCTGGCGCTTTACCTACACCGTGTAATTCATCGAGCAGTTTCTCAAATTCATCATCGGTGATATCACCACTCATCTCTGCACTCACCGCAGGAGGTGGTGTCGCTGGTGCGGCTGGTTTGCTGGCAGATGTGCCAGGAGCACTTCCTGCACCGTGAAGCTCATCTAGCAGTCTTTCGAATTCGTCTTGAGTAATTTCATCGATAGATCCCGCAGAGACGTCAGCTTTAGGTGCCGGTGTTTCAATGACGGGCTCAGGGATAACAGGCTCGGCTTGAACGGTTTCTTCAATAACAGGGGGAGCGGAGACGGCTTCATCAGCGGATGCAGGCTTGCTTAAGCGATGCAATTCATCCAACAGATCTTGTTCTGCACGTGGCAACGGTTCTCTATCTTGTACAGCTCGGAACTGTTCATTGACCGTATCCAGCGCTTTAAGCATTGTATCCATAAGGCTAGCATCAACGTGACGCTGGCCATTACGCAGGATATCGAACACGTTTTCTGCACCGTGACAAGTATCAACGAGTTCAGTCAACGACAGGAACCCGGCACCACCTTTAACAGTATGGAAACCACGGAAAATGGCATTTAATAGATCTTTATCTTCAGGATTATTTTCTAGTTCAACCAACTGCTCTGAGAGTAGTTCTAGAATTTCTCCCGCTTCGACTAAAAAGTCCTGAAGAATGTCTTCGTCTAAATCGTAGCTCATATGTTACCTCTAAAACCCAAGACTTGAGAGTAAGTCGTCGACTTCGTCTTGTGATGAAACCGCATCATCCCTTTCTTGAGGATTAAGGATAGGTCCCTCAGGGTCTGTCGATGCTTTGTTCTTGTTATGTGCACTTTGTTCCAGCTGACTAGAACCAAACGCAGTCAGAATTTCGACTAATCTACCTTCAACTTCGTTGACTAAGGTAATCACACGTCGAATGATCTGCCCGGTTAGATCTTGAAAATCTTGAGCCATTAGAATCTCTGTTAGCTGTCCCCTAAGTTCAGAGCTATCACCTTCCACTTCCCCTAACAGGTCGTCGATTCGGTGACACAGAGCTTTAAATTCGGCGAGCTCTATTCGACCATGCATAAGTTCATTCCATTGAGGACGAACTTGCAAAAGCCCATTATGCAGGTTGTCCGCGATGGGTAGACAACGGTCTACTGCATCCATGGTTTTATTCGCGGCGACTTCGGTCTTATCAATGACGTACTGGAGGCGATCCCTTGCATCTGGGATTTCGTCATTGGCGATCTCGCTCATTCGCTCATCAACGCTAAAGTGTTTAATTGACTCATGTAAGTCACGAGTCAATTCCCCAATTTCTTGTAGCATCGGATTTGAGATGTTTTCGTATATGCCTTTAACAAGAAGATCCGCTTTTTGTTGTTGACCATCTTCTAATAGCTCGACGAGCTGCTTTGCCTGTTCTAATGAAATCATTCTGAATTGGCCTTTCACGCTATTCAGTCAATACCTTGACTATAAGCGCTCAAAAATCTTATCTAGTTTTTCTTTTAATGTAGCAGCAGTAAACGGTTTAACGATGTAGCCGTTAACGCCCGCTTGAGCAGCTTCAATGATTTGCTCACGTTTAGCTTCAGCCGTGATCATCAACACTGGTAAGTGTTTTAGCTCATCGTCAGCTCGAATATGCTTTAGAAGGTCAATACCTTGCATACCTGGCATATTCCAGTCTGTCACGACAAAGTCGAACTCACCTTTTTTTAACATAGGTAACGCCGTTAAGCCGTCATCCGCTTCTTGGGTATTATTGAAACCCAAATCACGAAGTAAGTTCTTAACGATACGGCGCATTGTTGAGAAGTCATCAACAATAAGGATCTTCATGTTTTTATTCAAAATTGCCTCCACTGAGTTCGAGATCAGTGATTTTTACTCATTATTTGTCCATGCACTCAACTTTGTGCGTAGACGCTGCATTGATTGGCTTAGTATTTGGCTAACGCGTGACTCGCTAACACCAATTACTTCACCGATTTCTTTTAAGTTTAACTCTTCATCGTAATAAAGCGAAAGTACTAAAGCTTCTCTCTCTGGTAGAGATTTAATCGAGTCTATCAAGGCCTTGCGGAAATATTCATCAGCGACACCCTGAAAAGGTGCATTCTCTTCGTCACTATCATCGGAAGTAATGACGTCTTCTGAAACTCCGAGGTCTTCAATCCCGACCAAACGTGAACAGTTAATATCCGTTAATATCGTATGGTATTGCTCCAGGCTAATGCCCATGTGCTGAGCGACTTCTGTATCGCTGGGGTCACGGTTTAATTGCCCTTCTAACTCTGAAATGGCTTGGCTTACTTCTCGGTTGTGCTTATGCACTGACCGAGGAACCCAGTCTCCACGGCGAATATCGTCAAGCATCGCACCGCGAATTCGGATACCCGCATAAGTTTCAAAGCTCGCCCCTTTACTACCGTCGTAGTTTTTCTGGGCTTCGAGCAATCCGATCATCCCCGCTTGAATAAGGTCTTCTACTTGCACACTTGGCGGTAATCGCCCTAGCAAATGATGAGCAATACGTTTCACCAACACCGAGTATTTCTCTAAAAATACCCGCTGACTGTTTTGGTTTGCGTACTGTTCATAGGTCAACGCCTTATTCACCAAATGGTTCCTCTAACATCTCTGGTCTATTCAGTAAGCGTTCGACAAAAAACTCAAGATGTCCACTCGGTGTTTTCGGAATTGGCCAAGTTAGTGCTTTGCTTGCCAATGAGCCGATTGCTAATGCCGCTGGAGATCTTGGAAATGCGTCGACAACAATCTTTTGCTTTTTCACTGCTTGTCTAACTTTATCATCCAACGGAATACATGCTACGAGCTCAAGGCTCACATTCAAGAATCGCTCTGTGACCAAGGTCAACTTTGCGAACAATTCTCTTCCTTCTCGGTAGCTTCTGACCATATTTGCAACAATTTTAAATCGTTGTACCTGATGGTCTTTGCTCAATAGTTTAATTAAAGCATAAGCATCAGTGATCGATGTGGGTTCATCACAAACAACCACAACCACATCTTGCGCTGCACGAGAAAAGCTGACAACCATATCGGAAATACCTGCTGCGGTGTCGATTAGCAGCACGTCCATTTCATCTTCCAAGCTACCAAATGCTCGGATCAGTCCAATATGTTGTGCGTGCGACAACTCTGTCATCGATTGAGTACCGGAGGTTGCTGGAATAATTTTAATTCCATGCGGCCCTTCTACAATCGCATCTTTGAGTTCGCATTCACCAGCAAGAACGTGGCCAAGGTTTTTCTTAGGTCGAATGCCAAGCATTACGTCGACATTAGCCAGACCAAGGTCCGCATCGAGTACCATGACTTTCTTACCTTGGCGAGCCATCGAAATAGCCATTCCCAACGTTACATTTGATTTACCAACACCGCCTTTACCACCCGTCACTGAAATGACCTTTGTTAAAGAAGGCTGCGTTAAACGGCGCAATCCGCTAGCTTGGTCTTGTATCATAATCTTCGTCATAATCGTCCGCCGCCTAGAACCTCTCCGCTTCACTATTCCAGTAGTGAGGTTCATCATCTGTCGACTTCTCAAGTAATTCATTTGCTTTAGCGACCATATATTTTGGTTGCGCTATAACAATGTCTTCAGGAACTCGTTGTCCATTCGCGATATAAGCCACTGGCAGCGCGTTTTGCACTGTGACACTGACAAACTCACCTAAACTCAGTGACTCATCTAGCTTAGTCATAATGCATCCAGACAACGGGATACGTTTAAAGTGATCAATCGTTTCCTGCAGTACTTTTCGCTGTGCAGTAGCAGGTAAAACTAGGTAGCTGTGGATCATCTCTCCACTCTCATGCATCAAGGTGTCTAATTGTTCCGATAGTCTTACATCACGCTGACCCATACCCGCCGTATCAACAAGAATTAGGCGACGATTTCTTAACTGATATATTACATCGGCTAACTCTTTAGAATCTTTAGCGACTTTTACTGGACATCCCATAATTCGTCCATAAATCGCAAGTTGCTCATGCGCACCAATACGGTAAGTATCGGTTGAAACCAACGCAACGTTATCTGCGCCGTATTCCATCGCGGCTCGCGCAGCTAGCTTGGCCACTGTGGTTGTTTTGCCCACACCTGTTGGACCTAACAGAGCAACAACACCGCCTCGTTTAAGGATATCTTGCTTAGCAATAGGAATTTGATCGGACACTAGCCCCAGTAACGCCTTCCATGCCTTGGTTGGTGGCGTATCTTCTGGGATATAGCAAGCTAACTGGTCAGCAAGATCAGATGACACGCCCATGCGTTCAAGACGTTTGATCAACATAGCACGCAAAGGTTCTCTACGTTCGACCTCTTGCCACATAAGTCCCGAAACCTGATGTTCCAAAAGACGACGAATAGAGGTCATCTCTTCTTTCATCTCTTCTAGGTCTTCGTTGGCGACGATGTTTTCAGGCTGTCGGGAACGCTCATAACGAGTTGGATCGAGCTTTGCCGCTGGCTTTTGAATTCTGCGGTCTTCGGCAATCAATCTCGCTAAAGGCGAATCTTGCTGAATTTGAACATTTTCGCGATCACCATAACGTGCTGCATTTTGACGTTGTAGCAGCGCCGATAGGGAGTCTGGATTGCTCTCCTCATCACGACCATCCGTTGCCGATTTACCATTGCTGTACTGTTTAAGCATGCTGGCAAAACGCTTGGTCATGGATCGACCAGAATCTGCTTGCGATTGGAGACTGACTCGATCTTCATCTAACGTTCTATTCGAAGCAGGCAAACTCGCCGGAGCCTGACGAACGGGTGCATGTCGTGGATTCGAGTTGTAGCTGTTACTAGAACGATTCGCTCCATCGCTATCAACCGCGGCGACGATTTCTACTCCACCCGCGACTTTTTTGTTCGACATGATTACCGCATCATCACCAAGTTCTCCTTTAACTTGGAGCAGGGCTGTGCGCATGTCTTTGGCAAAAAATCGTTTAATTTTCAAATTATGTTCCGTATATCAACGCATTAGAACTAGTTACCGACAGCTTGAACAATGCGAATTTGTTTCTCGTCAGGGATTTCTTGATAAGAGAGTACTCTTAACGAAGGAATCGTGTTTTTGACAAATTTGGCTAATGTAGAGCGTAGTACACCTGATGTCAGAAGGACTGCTGGCTCGCCTTTAAGTTCTTGCTCTTGTGTTGCATGACTTAAAGAAGATTGTAGTCGTTCTGCGAGACCTGGCTCAATTCCTGCGGATTCTCCTCCAGACGCCTGCATGGTCTGATGCAAGATTTGTTCCAGCTCAGGAATAAGGGTAATTACGGGCAACTCAGGCTCTATACCATTGATTTCCTGAACAATTAGTCGCTTAAGTGCAATACGAACAGCAGCGGTCAGGATGTCAGGTTCTTGACTCTTACTTGAGTATTCGGACAAGGTTTGAACTATGGTTCGGATGTCCCTGATCGGTACCGCCTCATTGAGTAGATTTTGCAGCACTTTTACGACCACACCCAATTGAAGCTGGTCTGGTACAAAACTCTCCACCAGCTTAGGCGTGCTGCGTCCGAGCATTTCGAGAAGATTCTGCACTTCTTCGTGACCAATGAGCTGAGATGCATTGTTGGTGAGCAGTTGACTCAAGTGAGTCGCCAGTACGGTTGACGAATCGACAACGGTATATCCGAGCGCCTGTGCATGCTCTCGTTGCTCTTCACGAATCCAAACCGCTTCGAGGCCGAACGCTGGGTCAATCGTCGGCTCTCCGTCAATCATTCCATAGACTTGACCTGGGTTGATTGCCAGTTCCATATCCGGTCTGATTTCTGCTTCACCTACCGCAACACCCATAAGGGTAATTCGATAGCTGTTCGGTGTCAGCTCAAGGTTGTCACGAATATGTACTGCTGGGATTAAGAAACCAAAATCTTGAGAGAGTTTTTTTCTTACCCCTTTCACTCGCTCTAACAGCTCACCACCTTGGTCTCGGTCAACAAGCGGGATCAAACGATAGCCAACTTCAAGCCCAACAATATCGACGGGCTGAACATCATCCCATGACAGTTCCTTAGGCGTTGGCGAGTCTTGTTCGGTCGTGGTTGGAAGTGATGTTTTTTCCGCAGCGCGTTTCTGCTTGTAATTAATCCAGTATGCGCCGCCCGCAGCCAACGATGCCAATAACAGGAAAGCAAAGTGCGGCATTCCCGGTACAACCCCCATCACACCCAGAATACCAGCGGTGATCATTAGTGCTTTAGGGTTGTCGAACATCTGGAACACGACCTGTTGGCCCATGTCTTCATCGGTATTTTGGCGCGTCACCATAATCGCCGCTCCGATAGAGAGCAATAGCGACGGTATTTGAGCAACCAAACCATCACCGATCGTCAGTAGCGTATAGATTTCTATCGCTTCACCAAAGCCAAGTCCGTATTGCACCATACCAATCGACAAACCGCCGATGATGTTTATGAACAAGATCAAGATACCCGCTATCGCATCACCTTTAACAAATTTTGACGCACCGTCCATCGAACCATAGAAGTCTGCTTCTTTGGTGACTTCCTGACGTCTTGTTCTTGCTTGGTCTTGGTCAATTAGGCCTGCATTAAGATCGGCGTCGATTGCCATTTGTTTACCCGGTAACGCGTCCAAGGTAAAGCGAGCACTAACTTCTGAAATACGTCCCGCACCTTTAGTAACAACCATAAAGTTAATGATCATCAAAATGAGGAACACCACCAAACCGACCGCATAGTTACCACCAATAACGACACTACCAAACGCTTCAATGACGCTACCTGCGGCGCCAGCACCTTCGTGACCATAGAGTAGAACAACACGGGTAGAAGCAACATTAAGAGCGAGCCTCAAGAGGGTTGCAATCAGCAGCACGGTAGGAAAAGCAGCAAAATCGAGCGGTCTGCGGGTGTAAACCGTTACCAGTAGTACCACCATGGCCAACGCGATGTTGAAGGTGAAAAACAAGTCGAGCAGGAAGGCAGGAATTGGCAATATAACCATCGCCAACGTAGCCAAAACCATGACTGGTGCGCCAATCGCTGGCATAGCACGTTGTGGAATCGAAGGCAGCTTGTCAGCAAACGGCAGGGAAAACTTCATAGTTAGGTAGCTACAATATTGGATAAAAAGAACAATTTGGTTTGACTATGCAATATCCAGTCCATTAATCCTGTCAAATTTATGGCTGAGGGATGGGCAACCAAACATCCACCAGGTTGACGCGAAGAGACGTTAGGCATACACAGCGACCAAATTAAAAAAAACTGGGCTGAAGTACGCCACAAACGAACTATGGGTGGATATTAAACATCAACTCACCAGTTAATTTCTGTGGCGAGTAGTCAATAGACACGAGACCCGATGTCGGAAACATTGGCGGAATCATATCCGTAACAAACTCAGCGGTTAGATAACCAACGAGAGGAAGGTGCGAAACAATCAGAACACTCTCCAATTTGTGTAGATCAACCAATGCAGCAACGTAATCAGCTACCTGTTCAGAATCACCGTAAGGGGTGATGTCTGGGCATGTTTCTACATGATCAGTTGTGAAGCAAGCTGAGATTTCTTGCCAAGTTTGCTGCGCTCTAATGTAAGGGCTTACAAGTACTCGGTCAAAGTGAGCAAAACCTTTATCCGCACAGACTCGGGCTACCGCTAGAGATGCACTTCTGCCGCGCTCCGTCAGCTCTCGTTGCTCATCACTTTCAGCAAAATGTTCCGCTTCTCCATGACGCATAATGAAAATTTTCATGGCTTATTCCTAATGCTATCCCCGCATTACACATCGATGCGGTTATTGTTATGTGGCTGCTTGTATGGCAGCTTGATTTATTATTGTGTGACGATGTTTCTTAGCCACGATAGTTTTTTGAGCTATGAATAATTATATCAACTCCAAGATGAAAGACTCTGACTTTCTTAACACTCTTTAAAGTCAGATCATTCTATTTCTATCACTCATTTTGCTCATATTTCTCAAACAGATAGTTTGCAGTCAGCGGTATCCGAGTCATAATTACCCTATCGCTCATAGTAGCATCGCTTAATTTCCGGAGAATGTATCGTGCACATTAGTCCAAATGATACCAATCAATACCGTTACTTAACTCTGACTAATGGCATTCGAGTATTATTGATCCACGATAACAGTGCGCAGAAATCCGCAGCGGCATTAGCAGTCAATGTTGGTCACTTCGACGACCCCGTCGAACGAGAAGGGTTGGCGCATTATCTCGAACACATGCTATTTCTCGGCACAGAAAAATACCCGAAAGTTGGCGAATTCCAAAGTTATATTAACCAGCATGGCGGCAGCAACAATGCTTGGACGGGAACGGAACATACGTGTTTCTTTTTTGACGTTTCACCCAATGCCTTTGCAACCGGTCTCGATAGGTTCAGTCAATTTTTTACCGCCCCGCTATTTAATCCAGAAGCCTTGGACAAAGAGCGCCAAGCCGTTGAATCAGAGTACAAACTCAAGTTAAATGACGATTCCCGCCGTCTTTATCAAGTTCAAAAGGAGTTGGTCAATCCCGAGCATCCCTTTAGTAAATTTTCGGTGGGTAACCTCGAAACTCTGGGGGATAGAGAGGGCAAATCAATTCGAGATGAGATCGTCGCTTTTCATTTCGAGCAGTATTCAGCCGATTTGATGACGCTAGCCATCACGGGGCCTCAAGGTCTCGACCAACTCGAATCTTGGTGTATTGAAAAATTCACAGCCATTCCGAATCATAAACTCGTCAATAAAGAGGTTACCGTTCCTTATTGCCAAGAGGATTCGACGGGCATCTTGGTTAACATTGAACCGATAAAAGAGATACGCAAACTCATACTGACGTTCCCAATGCCAAGCATGGATCAGTATTACCAATCTAAACCCCTCTCCTATTTCGCCCATTTATTGGGTTACGAAGGCAGTGGTAGCCTAATGATGGCTCTCAAAGAGCAAGGTTGGATTACCTCTTTATCAGCCGGAGGCGGTACCAGTGGTAGTAACTATCGCGAGTTTTCAGTGAGTTGTGCGTTAACACCAAAAGGACTCGATCATACCGACGACATTATCCAAGCGGTATTCAGTTACCTTGCACTGATTAAGGAACATGGGATGGCAGAGTGGCGCTACCTTGAGAAACAGGCCGTTCTTGAGTCCGCCTTCCGTTTCCAAGAACCGACTCGACCGCTCGATTTAGTCAGCCATTTAGTGATAAACATGCAGCACTATCGTGAGCAGGATGTGATCTATGGCGACTTCATGATGAATCACTATGATCCTGAGCTTCTGACCTCACTGTTTGACTATTTTACGCCTGAGAATTTACGATCGACTCTCGTCGCAAAGGGTTATGACTACCCAAATAGAGCAAAATGGTATTTTACGCCCTACGGTGTTACGCCACTCTCAGCCGAACAGAAAGCGTTTTTCAGAGAAAACAGCAGCCTAAGCTTTGCTCTACCGGATAAAAACCCATTTATTTGCTTTGATTTAGATCTGAAGCCGTTAGAGACGCCGCACGAAACGCCACAGGTGCTGGAAGAGCTACCCGGGTTCAAACTCTGGCACCTGCAAGACACGGAATTTCGTGTGCCTAAAGGGGTCATCTACATTGCGATAGACAGCCCTCATGCGGTCGCCAATCCACGTAACATAGTTAAAACGCGCCTTTGCGTCGAGATGTTCCTCGATAGCCTAGCAATCAACACATACCAAGCTGAGATCGCGGGTATGGGCTACAACATGTATGCCCATCAAGGTGGCGTAACCCTCACCATTTCTGGTTTTAGTCAAAAGCAGCCTGAATTGATGAGATTGATCCTCAGTCGCTTCGCTCAACGGGACTTTAGCGAAACTCGCTTTGACAACATAAAACAACAGCTTTTAAGAAACTGGTTGAATTCGGCTCAAGATCGCCCTATATCGCAACTGTTCAATGCATTAACTGGCATTTTGCAGCCAAACAATCCCCCCTATGCTGTTCTGGTAGAAGCGTTGGAAACCATCAATGTCGATGAACTGTCTAGTTTCGTTGATTCGATTCTGGCTGAGCTGCATGTTGAAATGTTTGTCTATGGGGATTGGACCAAGGCAGACGCTTTGTCTCTCGGCACGACGTTAAAAGATGCTTTGAGAGTCCAAAATCAGCAGTATGAAGAAGCGCTGAGACCATTGGTCATGTTAGGCAAGAATGGCTCATTCCAACGAGAAGTGTTTTGTGACCAAGAGGATTCAGCCACCGTTCTTTACTACCAATGCGACGACACCAGCCCTCGCAGCATTGCACTTTATTCACTTGCAAATCACTTGATGTCTGCGACCTTCTTCCATGAAATTCGCACGAAGCAGCAGCTAGGATATATGGTTGGGACGGGCAACCTGCCACTTAATCGCCATCCAGGTATCGCGCTATATGTACAATCACCCAATGCCGCGCCTGCGGAACTGATTCGTTCCATTGATGAGTTCCTCAATGCATTTTACATGGTGTTGTTAGAACTCAATGAATATCAATGGCATAGCAGCAAGCGAGGCTTATGGAACCAGATAGCCATGCCTGACACAACACTGCGCGGTCGCGCTCAGCGACTATGGGTAGCGATTGGCAATAAAGATATTGAATTCAATCAAAGAGACTTAGTCCTTGATGAGTTGAAGAGACTAACCAGAACAGACATGATTCGGTTCGTGGTCAATGAACTCAAACCAAGAACCGCAAATAGGCTCATAATGCACACACAAGGTAATGCGCATCATGAGTCCGAGAAGCTAGACTTAGGCCTAGAGATTGGTTCGATCGAAGAGTTTCAACTCAGGCCTAAAGATGTCGAGTTAGGCTGATTGTTCAGACTCAACAATGCTCTTTAATGAGTGCGGGTGTAACTTGATGCACACCCCTTGATATTTGAATGCTACTGTTGGGTTATTTAAGCGCTCCCCCTCGCCTTTCGGGCTTGAGAGTTTCACTTTCACGCCCTTATCTGCAAGGCTGTCCCAAGCAAGACTTAGTTGAGGAAATTGTTGCTGAATATCAGCTAAGTACTCTTCCGCTGTCGTTGCTTGTGACGGAATCACAAACTCTACATGTTCCCAGCTCTGCTCAGGATACGTCTTACCCTCAGCAGGATATGGCAGTTCCAAACACTCAATCGTCCAATCTAAACCTTTCACAGGTGTATCAAACTGAATCACGATGATCGGACGACCATTAATCTCAGCTTCAGAGATAACTTTTCCCTCTTTTTGCCACTCTTGATGTGCTAATTCGGCTAACTCGCGGTCGTTAATACGTAACGCAATATGATCGGCTTGGAAAGGCGCAAGATTTATATGCAAGATATCGCTTAAACTCTGAATTTTATGCATAAATTGTTCGAGGTTCAGTTTCATCTGCGCAGGCATTAATTGCGCGTTTTTCAGCTGCTGTGACATTTTTGGGTATCCAATGCGTTGATTTTCCCCCAATACTAACAAGATCGTCAGGAAAAGTAGAAAATTTCCCAGTTCACTCCCTATAAGCGCAGCAATAAAGTTGGTATTATGTGCGCCAAATTTATGAACTAGATCGAGATATGCATTCATTCCACTCAGTGGATATTATCCAGTGATTGTGCGTTAAGCATCCGGATAACTAAGAATGCATAGCCAACCAATTCCCAGAATTGAAGGAAGCGCGTGTGAATATCCAAGCACTTATTAATGACAAAGTATCTCAGGCTCTTGAAGCCGCTGGCGCACCTGCAGGAAGTCCTGCGGCTGTTCGCCAATCTGCAAAACCTCAGTTTGGTGATTACCAAGCAAACGGCGTAATGGGCGTTGCAAAAAAACTTGGTACTAACCCACGCGAGTTTGCACAGAAAGTATTGGATGTTCTGGATCTTGAAGGTATCGCGAGCAAGACTGAAATCGCTGGTCCTGGTTTTATTAACATTTTCCTAAGCGAAGATTTTCTGGCTAAGCAAGCTGACGCAGCACTAGCGGATAGCCGTCTTGGTGTTGCTGCTGAAGCGCAGCAGACTATTGTTGCCGACTACTCTGCGCCTAACGTTGCTAAAGAGATGCACGTTGGCCACCTACGTTCAACCATCATCGGTGATGCTGTTGTTCGTACACTAGAATTCCTAGGTCACAAAGTTATTCGCGCTAACCATATCGGTGACTGGGGTACTCAGTTCGGTATGCTTATCGCTAACCTTGAGCGTGTTCAGAAAGACGCGGGCGAAGTGTCAATGGAACTTGCTGACCTAGAAGCGTTCTACCGTGAATCTAAGAAACTGTACGATGAAGACGAAGAGTTCGCAGTTAAGGCTCGTAACTACGTAGTTAAACTACAAAGTGGTGATGAATTCTGCGGCGAAATGTGGAAGAAACTGGTTGATATCACAATGATTCAGAACCAGCGTAACTACGACCGCCTAAACGTATCACTGACTCGTGATGACGTAATGGGTGAAAGTATGTACAACGACATGCTTCCTGGCATCGTTGCAGACCTAAAAGAAAAAGGTTTGGCTGTCGAAGATGACGGCGCACAAGTTGTATTCCTAGAAGAGTACAAGAACAAAGATGGCGACCCAATGGGCGTTATCATCCAAAAACGCGATGGCGGCTTCCTATATACCACTACCGACATTGCATGTGCTAAATACCGCTACGAAGAGCTTGGTGCGGACCGCGTGCTTTACTTCATCGACTCTCGTCAGCATCAGCACCTAATGCAAGCTTGGACGATCGTTCGCAAAGCCGGTTACGTACCTGAAGAGGTCACTCTAGAGCACCACGCGTTTGGCATGATGCTGGGTAAAGATGGTAAGCCATTTAAGACTCGTGCAGGTGGTACTGTTCGCCTTGCTGACCTCCTTGATGAAGCAGAAGAGCGTGCAGCGAACCTGATTGAATCGAAAAACCCTGACCTAGCAGCTGAAGAGAAGCAAAAAATTTCTACTACTGTTGCAATGGCGGCGGTTAAGTATGCAGATCTTTCTAAGCACCGTACTACAGACTACGTGTTTGACTGGGACAACATGCTAGCGTTTGAAGGCAACACTGCGCCTTACATGCAATATGCTTACACTCGTGTATCTTCGATCTTCGCTAAAGCAGGCATCTCTATGGATGACCTAGGCGGCGAAATCAAAGTCACCGACGAGAAAGAGAAAGCCCTGATCGCGAAACTCCTCCAGTTTGATGAAGCGGTGCAGTCAGTTGCTCGTGAAGGTCAACCACATATCATGTGTAGCTACCTGTTCGAACTAGCGGGTCAGTTCTCTAGTTTCTACGAGGCATGTCCAATTCTTAACACTGAAGACGAATCTGTTAAACAGAGCCGTCTCAAGCTAGCCGCATTAACGGCTAAGACGATTAAGCAAGGTCTATCGCTACTAGGTATCGAAACTCTAGAACGTATGTAAGAGTTTCGAGTTTCGAGTTTCGAGTTTCGAGTTTCGAATAAATTTGAAAGGTTGACGTGAAAGCGTCAACCTTTTGTTTTATCTGACGTATACTGATGTCGTTAACACAATATCGGACAACAACAATGAGCTTCGAACTTCATCCTCAACTGGCAAAGGACACCACAGTCATTGGTCACTTTCCTCTGTGTGTGGCACTTTTACATCGCGACAATGCCGTACCTTGGGTTATTTTGGTGCCTAAACGCGCTCATCTCAAAGAACTGCATCACCTCCCGATGCAAGAACAACAGCAGTTTCTATTAGAATCTCAAGCCGTTAGTCAAGCTTTGGAGGCCACGTTTCAGCCGGATAAACTCAACTTGGGTGCATTGGGAAACATAGTACCTCAACTGCATATCCATCATATCGCCCGTTTTAAACAGGACGTTGCTTGGCCTGGCCCGCTTTGGGGGAACACTTCTGGTCAGTTTCGCAGCGAAGAAGAGCAAGCAGATCTGCAAACACGCATCGGCAATGTATTATCACTAAGTAGCTTGTTCCAGCGCGGTTAAACGTTCAAATCGTTTCGAATACAAAAAAACCGTTCGCTATGAACGGTTTTTTATTGTCACTCAGTATCGTCTACATGGTCACAGTCAAAGCGAGCGCATTAGGATCCACTTTGGTATACCTAACCCTCATAACGTGCTTCGCGGCGTTAGTATCAACAAGGCGAGAAATCACTCCTTTACGAATCCAAACGGATAGCATGGCGTCAACACCATCTTCACTTAATCCGAACTTTTTTGCCAGTTCGCGTTGGGAGACACTGCCCTGCTGATCAATAAACTGCTTTAACTCTGCCAGTATCATGCAATTTGCGCCTCTAACTGTTGTACTTGCTTGTTACCCACAACTTTTAGCGCTCGGTAGGTAACAAAGCCAGCCAAAATAATCGCTGAGATCCATGCTGCGCTCATGACCGGATGATCGCTAAAGTGTGTCGCTTGGTAATAAAGAGCAGCGCTACCATAAGCAAGTCCCATGGTCCAAACAGCAATAAAACGAGCATACTTGACCCCAAACTCACGAACGTATGCGCCCATGGCAGCAACACATGGAGTGTAAAGCAGGATAAAGATAAGATAAGCAAACGCTGCATTACCGGACACAAAGTGTCCTTTTAAGTTACCAAAGATAGACACATCCACCTCTTGTTCTTCTGCAACTGCATTGCTGTCAGACAAATCGCCAACTTCAATACCTAATGGGTCTGAGAAGCTCAGTCCAGCAAGATTTTCGGGAATCGACATCACGGCTTCCTCAAGGCTAGCCATCAAGTCGTATTCACCCGCTTCTTCATTGCTTGGCGCATATAGGCTGTTCAGCGTACCGACCACGGCCTCTTTTGCAAAAATGCCAGTAATGATACCAACGGTTGCAGGCCAGTTGTCTTGTTCGATACCAATTGGCGCAAAGACTGGCGTGACTACTTTTGATACGGTAGATAGCAGCGAATTTTCACTGTCTTGGTTGCCAAAGCTTCCATCCGTACCAACGGAGTTTAGGAAGCTTAGAATTGTGACAACAACCACGATGGTTTTCCCCGCCCCCATAACGAAACGCTTCAACTTCTGCCACGTTTTAATCACCACATTACGCATTGTTGGCAATTCGTAGTCAGGCATTTCCATCACTAAGCTGTCACTCGAACCTGGGTAGAGGGTGTTTTTAAGCACAAGTCCGGTAATAACTGCCGCGACAATACCTAATAGATATAGTGAAAACACCACGTTTTGACCGCTTTCAGAGAAGAATGCCGCGGCAAAAAGTGCATATACGGGCAGACGAGCACCACATGACATAAACGGCGCCATTGATGCCGCTAGCTTACGCTCACGTTCCTGATCGAGGGTACGGGTTGCCATAATAGACGGTACGTTACAGCCGAAGCCAAGCACCAAAGGCACAAATGCCTTACCCGGCAAACCTATTTTTTGCATCACTTTATCAAGTACGAATGCTGCTCGAGACATGTAGCCCGAGCTCTCTAGCACAGCGAGGAACAGATAGAGACAGGCGATGACTGGGACAAAGGTCGCTACGGTTTGCACACCGCCACCTACGCCGTCAGCAATCAACGTCACTAACCAAACCGGCAAGTGATCATCAAGCAAGTAATGCCCACCATCAACCAGTAGTGCGCCAACGCCAATATCAAAGAAATCAATGAAAGCACTACCAATGTTGATCGAGAACATGAACATTAAGTACATAACAACAAAGAAGAAAGGAACGCCGATCCATTTATTCAAAATAACCTTGTCGACTCGCTCAGTGAAGCTATGACTTAATTTACCTTCACTTCGGCGCACCTTCTGGCATTGCTGATGAAGAAACGTATATTTTACGTCCGCCACCAACAAGTCGATATCCAGCTCAGCTTTGCGCTGCTCTGCAACGATGGTCTCGCGGCTAAGTTGTGGTAATGAGTTGAGCACCAACAGATCGTTTTCAAGCGCTCGAATGGCCAACGCTCGAGCAGAGACTTCTGTTTGGTCTGCAAACATTGGCTCTAGACTCGCAATGGACGCTTCAAATGCTTCGCCGTAGTTAAGGCGAAGTTCGTCAAGGGCGACGCCCTGAATGAGCGCTTTGTGGAGACGTTCTTTGAGAGACTGAACTTGTGATTTATTGTTGGCAGAAATCGCAAACACCGGACAACCGAGCACTTTTTCTAGCGCTTTCAAATCTATCGTTTGTCGTTCACGCTTTAACGCATCCATTTTATTTAGCACAACAATCATCGGGCGACCCAACTCGCGCAGCTGCAATGTCATATACAGACTACGTTCCAGGCTAGTCGCATCAACGACGTTAATAATCAGGTCGGCTGGGTGGGTTAGAACCGCGCGAGACGCAATTGACTCATCAATACTGTTGCCATCATTACCACTATCAAGCGCATATATACCTGGCAAGTCCGTGAGAAGAAAATCGTCGCTAGAATGGGAATACTTACCTGTTTTTTTCTCAACAGTTACACCCGCCCAGTTTCCCACTTGCTGCTTGGCACCAGTCAATCCATTAAACAGGGTGGTTTTTCCGCTATTTGGGTTACCGACCGTTAGGATTTTATACTCCATCATTCCACCTCCACTGCGATTGCGTCTGCAATCTTGGTGCGTACCGCTAGAGAGACACCACGGACTTCAACTTGCAGTGGGTCACCCATTGGCGCCTTACGTATTAAGGTAATCTCTGTCTTAGGAAGTAACCCCATAACCATCAGCTTTTTTCTTACGTCGTTGGAAAGCTCAGAAAAACCTTTGATGGTTGCTTTTTGCCCTTGTTGTAATTGTGAGAGTTTCATAAACAGGCCGTCTATATATAAATGAGAAATATTTTTATTACCGATCTCAATACTATCTCTCATACATGTAACAGATCTTGTCTGAAATCAATGTTTTCAAGTATAGCGATGTTCAAAACGTCAAAAAAACTAACGTTAATTTCGTCAAAACTCACCATTTCCTACACCGCCACGACTTAAGTCACTCTTCCCACACATACCGAACGGCATATAAAACATTGATAAACAATAATTTAACAAAGCTGTCGTTTTTATCATGGAAGATGGCGTTAATTTTATAAGTAAAATAAGTCGGAGTGGATATAGTTACTCATGTCGAGGGGCCATCCCAAAGACAACATTGAATTCCAGAGGTGACGCATAAAGCGTCACTCCGGCAGCAAGCGAAGGTGTCATTGACACCCGTGGTATAGTCCCCCGGCTATGCCACGATATTTTTTTTCTTCGGCTTCTTCTAGCCCGCATTCCACCACTACCAGCTACTCGTACTTTCACCAATGTTAATCTGATGGTTTAAAAGCGTTCTTGCTCTTCAATAAACTGAGTTGGAGACATGCCAAATCGATGTTTAAATCTTTGGCTAAAGTAAGAAGGGTCATTAAAACCACATTCAAAAGCGACATCAGATACCTTTTCACCAGCAAGTAAGCGACGGCATGCATTGTCCAATCGAACTTCGGTCAGATATTCTGTAAACGTTTTTTCTAAAGTGGATTTAAAGCGTCTCTGTAGGCTACGTTCGGATAAGAACAGCATTTTAGCTGCGGATGAAGTGCTGAAATCAGGATCAGCATAGTGGGTACTCACGAGGAGAATGACCTTTTCAAACCAAGGATCGTTATCCTGAAATTCGATATCATCGTCACTATCATCGTCAGTAACGATTGAGTTTTCTGCGAAGGCTTCACTGGCGTTCCACGTCATTTCAAGCAGATTACGCTCCTCAGAAGAGTGGATAACCAACTTACCGCCACTCTTTTCGACCAGAGAGTGAATATTCTGCATCATTGTTGAAGTGGTATTACTGCCCTCTATCGCTTTGCCTTGGTCTAGCATAGAAAATGCCACCTGACCTTTCCTCAACATTAACTGAATCATCACTGTTTGGTTTCGGTAGCAACGCTGAACAATACCATCGAACAACAAGTTAAAGATTTCATCAAGATTAAACGTATCGACGCTAACGTACAGATCTGTATCCGCCTCAATCTGAACGGTAACTCCCGCCTTTAGCAACTCGTCTTGCCAGCCGCGCAGCACCGATTCAACGATAAGTGTCAGATTATAAACTGGAAGCGCTTGTCCATTAGTCGAGCGCACATTGACCAGCAGTTCTAATTCTCTATTCAAGAAAGCAAGCAATCGAGGATCGCTGTTGTCATTTTTTGCCTGTGCTTCGAGTCTATCTTTTAACGTACTCACGGATTGAGTAAAAATCAGTTTTCTTACCTGCAACTGCTTACGTAGCTGTTGGTTGTTACTGAGCAAGATACGACTTTGATGGCGCATTTGATTGGTTTTGAGTGCGACCTGAGCTTTTAGTGCTCGGTTTGCTTTTGACATCACTCTTGAACGCCAATACGCAGTTGATGCCAACAATAAAATGCCGAGCACTATATAGCCTACGATGGCATACACGCTCAAAAACCATGGTGGTTCCACCATAAACTGGTAGCGGGCACTGCGACTTTGTAATGTGCCGTTATGCAATGCCCTTACCTCCAACTGATAGCTTCCGGGCATCATATGTTCCATGGTTAAGGTACTGCCATCGAGCATCTGCCAATCTGAATCATCATTGAGACGATATTCAAGCGTTACATCATTGGCTCTCGGCATCACACCAAATTGAAAAAACACCGACTCACTGTAACTCAACTGGAGCGGATCACTTTCCGTATTCGCCAACGAATAGAGTTTTTGATTGCGCTTGATTTGACTAAATACCACCTGAATTTCCGGCAACTTGCTGGCGATAAGCTGGTTGGTGTCCACTTTGACCAAACTGGTTCGTGAGCCAAGCAGAAGTACACGCTCACTATCCGTGCTGTAGCTACAAAATCCAGAAAGGAACTCATTGCTGATCAAGCCAAACGGCTCACCGTAATGCTGTATTAAGCTGCCATTGTTCGCGTATTTTGATAGCCCGCCCGATGAAGTGAGCCAAATACCTTGCTCGGTTTTTAACAAACACTTGGGAGTTACATGGCCATCAACCATTGTAATTGGCTGAACTTGCTCTTTATATAAGTTCAAGCGATACAGGCCATAGCGACCCGCGACCCATAATTGATTCTCCTCGACTTGCTCAACATCAATGACCTCGCCATAGGGAATACTTTCCCCAACAAAACGAACCTGACCATCTTTTAGAAGGTAGATGCCATGCTCAGTACCTAGGCTCAGATAACCTTGAGATGTCTCATAAATGTGTGTGAGCTGAGCAGGCAGAAACTTTTCGATCATCCACTCAGAACCAAACTGGATCAATTGCTCACTAGCGGTGTTATAGCTCCACAACTGGTTGCTGCTTGCTCCCCAAACGGTATTGTCTCGACCCATTTCGATGAAGCGAACACTCATTTGTTTTAGGAACGGAGGTAAGTTGTCAACAATGACCTCTCCACTTCCTGCATCGATACAAACAATGCCTTTATCCGTCGCAAGCCATAAGACGCCATTTCTCTCTTCGAGATCATAGACGACGCCTTGATATAGTAGGTCGCGTGTCCCTGCGCTAGAAAGGTCAACACGATAGACGTTCTTATTGGTTAACATCCAGTAACCATCACGGCTCTTACTACGCAGGAGCTTGGTTACCTTTTCTTTGCTGTCACTGAACGATAGATATTGGTGTGGGTAACGCTCAAAATTGTCCGAAAATTGGGAGAAATAACGGACTCCCCTATCAGTCGCAATCCAAATACCACCAGCATTGTCATTAAGAAGAGAATAAATTTTTTCCCCCGCCAACCCATTTCCTGCCCACACTCCCTGCTCAAAACGACGAATTTCACCTGTTACAAAGTCATAGACAAACAGCCCTTTTTCGGTACCTATCCAGTACTCTTGCGCCGTCTCTGCGATACTTAATACGTGATTCCCTGCAATCCGCTCGATCGGTTGCTGTGGCTGGTCAGGATCAAAAATCAAAATGCCGTCTAACGAGCCGATCACCAGCTCATCGCGTACTTCTGAATAGTGCAGCTTCTCTACGTAATGGCTAGCAGAGCTTGATATGTGTTCGTAAACGTCTCCATTCGACAAGTAAACCCCCGCATTGGTCGCAATCACCCAACGAGACTTAATAAACGCCGCATCATTAATCGTGATCTTCGCTGACTGGTTGTATTGGTACAACTGCATCAACGAAAAGGTTTGAAACTCACCGCTATCAACATGGTAGGTGTAAAAGTGGCTCTCATCAGCTAACCAGATGTAGCGTTTTGTGGCACCAATTCGAAGTATTTCGGTTCCTGGGGTTAAGCTGAAAACCAGCTCTTTTTCTCGATTGGGTACGGTGCGATAGATTTCATTCTGAAAAAATGTCCAGAAGGCATTGTCAACGAAAGCGACCTGCTCGGTATCCTCGTCAAGTGCTGAGCCCATCTCAGGGGTAATCGCCTGACCATCAAAAAATAAGATTTGATTACGCACGTCTTGCAGCCATATCCCTCCACCTTGAGCTGTGAATAGCTGTTTCGCCGCAAACACTTTTCCCTGAGTCTGCATAGGCAACGGATAGAAAACCGTGGGAGAGAAATTGGATGCTAGCGAAACTCCCGAAAACAGCAGTAGTAGCAACAGTATCGACGAGAGTTTATTCAATTGGCTTATCCCTAACAGCAAGAATCAATAGGCTAACATTGGACGTTCAGCACAAGGCATGAACTTTGATTTATTTTGTGCCAATAATTATCGGAAATTTATCAAGATTAACAAGCGCGTATGGCAAAAAACTCGTGACTTTTCCAATCAGTTCACAGATGCCAATCAAGCCAAAGAGAATCGCTCTCTTTGGCTTTCGGTAAAGTTAACGCTGCAAGCAGTGGCTGAAGCTATCCGCCAAGTTCTGTTTTAAGACAAAGTAGCCACCAGAAACGGCTTGAACATCGCTGCCAATGGGATCAAGGACACCTACTTTTGTGTTGCTGCCTCTGGTCACAGACTCTACCACTGCGGGTGTGAACTGAGGTTCAGAAAATACACATTTCGCCTGCTCACTGGCTAATGCTTTACGAATTGAGATCAACGTTTTGGCACCCGGCTTGCGATCAGGGCTGACCGTAAAAAAACCCAACTGATTGAGACCAAAATCTTGTTCAAAGTAACCATAGGCATCGTGGAAAACAAAATACCCATCCTGTTTGATAGGAGTAAGTTGCTTTTCGATCGCTTGCTGCTGAGCAGCCAGTTTGTCTTCAAATACTTTTAGATTATCAGCGTAGACTTGAGCGTTAGCAGCATCCATCCCTGCTAACATATCCGCAATAGCCTTTGCCACTTGCATCGTGGGTTTATAACCCAGCCAAAAATGGGGGTCATGACTGCCGTGGTCGTGACCATCATGATCATGATGATCACCTTGGTATTCTCTCAGTTCTAGATCTTCAATTTTGCTCAGTGTGAGGACATTGCTCTGCCCTTCTACCACCTTACTCAGAAAGGGTTCTAGATTCTTTCCGAACCAAATAATCACATCAGCATTGCGAATGCGCTTCACGTCTGACGGACGCAGAGCATAGTCGTGTGGTGAAGTATTAGACGCCAAGATAACCTCTGGAGATGAGGTATTTTGCATGATTTCAATGGCAATCAGTTGAATGGGTTTAATACTAGTTAACACTTGTGTTGCGTTAGCCACAGAGTGACTTGCAAACCAAAGTGTACAGGCGATTAGAAAACGTTTCATAGCTAGCGAGATTACAGACTGGTTTAAAGGAATGACAAATGTTACATTATAACAATAAACAATTGCAAATGAGTTCCATTCATGCCGACATTGGTCGAACTTACTGATATCTGCGTTCAATTCGAAGACCGAACCGTCCTCGACAAGGTAAGTCTACGCCTCAACAGAGGCGAAATCACTACACTTATCGGACCTAATGGCGCGGGAAAGTCGACACTGGTAAAAGTCTTACTCGGACTACAGCGCCGATATAGGGGTACTTTATCCAAAGCCAAGGGAATCAAAATTGGCTACGTACCACAAAAACTTAAACTCAATGACACCCTACCACTTACCGTAGAACGGTTTCTGCGTTTGGCAGGCAAGTACAGCCGACAAGAGCTCAATGATGCCCTTAAATTAGTCGGCGCTGAGCATTTGGCGAAGAGTAATATGCATTCGTTGTCTGGCGGAGAGAATCAACGCGTCTTGCTTGCGCGAGCATTGCTACAAAGACCTGATTTGTTGGTTCTCGACGAACCAGCCCAAGGTGTTGATGTTCAGGGTCAGATCGATTTGTATGATTTGATCGATACTATTCGCCACCGCTTTAACTGTGCCGTATTTATGGTCTCCCATGACCTGCACCTAGTCATGGCAAAAACCGATGATGTTATCTGTTTACATCATCATATTTGCTGTTCTGGCGCACCCGCAGACATCGCTCAGCACCCAAGCTATATTGCGCTGTTTGGACATACCCAGCAACAATCTCTTGCGTTCTATCACCATCAGCATGATCACCATCATCATGACTTAGCAGGTCAACCCGTAGCCGGTGAAGGCGCTCAATGTTCCCATCATACACACGGCCATCATCATGATTGAGTTTTTGCTACCTTCCATACTTGCAGGCTTAGGGATCGCAGCGATCGCAGGCCCGCTAGGTTCATTTGTTGTTTGGCGTCGCATGGCTTATTTCGGTGACACGCTCGCTCACGCCTCGTTGATGGGGCTTGCCTTGGGCTTTTTACTGGACGTCAATCTCTACTTAGCCTTAACGGTTTGCTGCCTTGCCTTGGCAATCCTGTTGGTAACACTTCAGCGTCAACAGCAAGTCGCTACTGACACTTTGCTGGGCATTCTCGCCCACAGTTCGTTATCACTTGGTCTGGTTGCTGTAAGTTTCTTGGATAACGTCCGAATTGATTTAATGAGCTATCTCTTTGGTGATCTGTTAGCGGTAACAGCGCAAGACCTCGCATATATTTATCTCGGCGTTATAGTCGTTGCCACTGTATTGGGCTTTTTCTGGCGCTCGTTACTCTCAACCACCGTCAATGAGGACCTTGCCGCTGTCGAGGGACACAACGTCGATCTAATGCGTTTGATTCTGATGTTAATGGTCGGTTTAGTGATCGCAATTGGTATGAAGTTTGTTGGCGCCCTGATCATGACTTCACTGTTGATCATCCCAGCGGCGACGGCTCGTCGATTTGCCAAAGCACCAGAACAGATGGCCTTGTTCGCATCACTGATTGGCTCTATTGCTGTTTTACTTGGTCTAACTCTATCATGGCACTACGACACTCCAGCAGGCCCTTCTGTCGTGATCAGCGCTACCGCGATGTTTATGTTAAGCCAACTAATGCGCGTGAGAAGTTAAACGCTTGAAGCATTCAAGAAAAAAAAGGGTTGGCGCTTGGCGCCAACCCTTATTTATTTGGAGTAAAGAACGAGAAAACTTGAGTTGCTTACGCAACATTCAAGCTCTCCCTTAGAGCGTAGCGCCCTCTTAAGCACCTTCGTTATGCAGTTCTAGGTTCGCTAAATCTAGCTGAATCTCACGCTGAGTCTTTGCATCATCACCACGTAGTGATTCAAGGAAATCAAGGTAGTTCTGATCGATATCCCCCGTCACGTATTCACCATTGAATACTGACGTTTCAAACTTAGCGATGTCGCTGTTACCCATACCAACTGCTGCGACAAGATCCTCCAGTGTTTGGAAAATCAGTTCATCAGCACCAATCTGTTTACAGATTGAATCGTTGTCACGACCATGTGCGATGAGTTCGCTTGCACTCGGCATATCGATGCCGTAAACATTCGGGAAACGGATTTCTGGTGCCGCTGAAACCATAAAGACTTTCTTCGCACCGGAATCACGCGCCATCTCGATAATCTGCTCTGATGTGGTACCACGTACGATAGAGTCGTCAACCAGCAATACATTCTTATCTTTAAATTCTGAGCGGATTGAGTTGAGCTTACGACGCACAGATTTCTTACGCTGCTGTTGACCAGGCATGATAAAGGTACGGCCGACGTAACGGTTCTTCACAAAGCCTTGGCGGTAAGGAATGTCGATCGCTTGTGCGATTTGCAGCGCGATATCACAAGAAGTTTCTGGGATAGGGATAACCACATCAATATCCAGATGGCTGTATTCATCGCGGATACGCTCACCCAATTTCTTACCCATTTCAACGCGCGCGCTATATACCGAGATTTTATCGATAAACGAATCTGGTCGAGCAAAGTAAACAAATTCAAAAATACATGGGTTAAGAACTGGGTTGTCAGCACATTGCTTAGTATGAAGTTGACCATCGAAAGTAACATAGATTGCTTCACCCGGTGCGATATCGCGGATGAAGTCAAACCCAACCGCATCCAACGCCACTGACTCAGAGGCAACCATGTATTCTGTACTACCACCGATTTCACGTTTTCCAAGGCATAGAGGGCGAATGCCGTTTGGATCACGAAATGCCACCATACCATGACCGATAATCATTGCTGTTACCGCGTACGCACCGCGAATAGCTCGGTGCACATTGGTCACTGCACGGAACACGTCTTCCGCTGCAACATTTCCTTTTACGGTATCAATCTCGTGTGCAAGCACGTTGAGCAACACTTCTGAGTCGGAAGTCGTGTTCACATGACGACGATCTTTCTCAAACAATTTCTCACGTATTTCTGCTGCATTGGTCAAGTTACCATTGTGTGCCAGAGTGATACCAAATGGCGAATTCACGTAGAAAGGCTGTGCTTCTGACGCGCTCGAACTACCCGCCGTTGGATAACGAACATGGCCAATACCCACGCTACCTTGCAGTCTTTGCATATGTTTGGCTTCAAACACATCCTTAACTAAACCGTTCGCCTTACGCAGACGAAAACGATTGCTTTCTATGGTACAAATACCCGCGGCATCTTGGCCACGGTGCTGCAATACCGTCAATGCATCATAGATAGACTGGTTTACAGGCGTAGTGCCCACGATTCCAACAATACCACACATGTCTTAACCCTCGATTTTCGACAATGGCTGGCGCGTTATACCGCGCCAGATAAGAAACTAGACGTTGCTTGTAAGTGTTCAAAGAAAGGGGCAATGACGCGGCTAAATTCCGGCACCAATTGAGATCCTTTCCACCACTCAGAGTCTGGAAACGATGTAAACGCATCCATAAAAAATAGTGCTGCTGACACAATCAGAACGCCACGTAGACCGCCAAAAACGACACCTAACACTCTGTCTGTACCCGACAACCCTGTTTTCTGTACTAGCTGAGCAATCACATAGTTAACGATTGCACCAACCACAAGCGTAGCAATAAACAAGGCTGCAATTGCGGCTCCATTTCGAATCATCTCATCTTGAATATTGGTGAAGTACACCGCCAACTTGGCGTAATACTGACTGGCGATAAAAAAAGCGCCAAACCAAATAACCAATGAGAGTGCTTCTTTAGCGAAACCACGCACTAAACTGATCAAAGCCGACAGGCCGACCACACCTAAAATGACAATATCTAACGGATTCATTCTGTACTTACATCTTAAGTTCGCGCGCATTTTAACAGAAAAAACGCTGACGCAAACGTTTTCTTATGGGTTTAGCGGTTTAAATTTGAGCAACTGACCTTTTGAACCAGTAATTTTTTCCAGTTCTAGGATCTGACGCTCCAATTTACTCTTAGACACATCTGGGCCGATAATAATTCGTGTAAAACCATTTTCCGGCTTAGTATGCGCTTGGTAGCCTCGCTTCTGTAGGTCTTTAACCAAGTTGTTCGCATTGTCGGCATTTTTGAGCGCCATAAGCTGAACAATCCATGCAGTATCTTGATACTCATTGCGCTCAGGTATTTCTTTCACGACAACGGGTAATGGCTTATCTTCAGCGACACCATCAGAGCCCGTTTCGACGACCTCGACAGGGGTTTGAGGAAGGCTTTGCGAATCATCAACAGGATCAAGGATTTCGAAGCTTTCAAGCTCACTATCCAACTCGGGCTTGAGAGGAATACTCGCTATCTCTTCCTTGTAATGGGTTTTCTTGCCGTCTAGTACATCCGGCAAAACGATGACACCAACAGCTACTAAGATGATGGTACCGACTAGACGATTTTGAAACTTGCTTGCCATTTATTCTCCTTTGTTCTGCCAATGCTCGAGGACTTCTCCAACCGTATGGAAAGAGCCCACAACTAGGATGACATCTTGCGCCTTTGCTTTTGTCAGTGCAGATTCAAATGCTGCAACTGGCGCATCAAAATAGGCAACCCCCTTTGGTAGGTACTGGCATAGCTCCTGCGCCGAAGCAGCACGAGGCCCCGTCAGTGACGCAGGGTACCAATAAGAGGCAACCGGCATCAACGCTTCTAGAGTCGCTTTAATATCCTTATCATGCAGCATCGCTACCACAGTGTGAATCGTCTTATTCTGATATTGCTCTGCAACACGACAAACGAGATATTGTGCCGAATGCGGATTATGCGCTACATCAAGCAGTATGGTTGGCTCATCACTTAGAATTTGCATTCGACCAGGCAATTGAGCGTTTTGCAGACCATTGACGATGTTTACATCACTTAGCTCAAGGTTTGCTGTTGCAAGTGCCATTAGTGCTGTAGCGGCGTTTTGTAGTGGTAAACCCGGTACTGGTAGATCATCTAACTGATAAGAGCCATGTACCCAGCGCCATGTGTTTAGATCCGTCAACTGGTAGTCGTACTGGATCCCAACCTGATACAGCTCAGCGCCGATATCATCTGCATGCGCTGCAACGGTTGCAGGTGCTTTTGGTTGCCCACAGATTGCGGGCTTTCCGCTGCGATAGATGCCTGCTTTTTCGTAACCGATAACATTGATGTCGTCACCCAGCCAATCTACATGGTCAATGGCCAAGCTGGTGATAATCGATACATCATGATCAACCACGTTGGTGGCGTCTAAGCGCCCGCCTAGCCCAACTTCAAGTAACACAATATCGACTTTCTCAGTTTGAAACAGACGCAAAGCTGCAAGCGTCCCATACTCAAATAGGCTTAAGCTGACTTCGCCACGCTGCTTCTCGATGAAATCAAATGCTTGAGCATGTTTTTCATCGGATAGATCCTGACCATTGATACGAACGCGTTCGTTGTAACGAATAAGATGTGGAGAGCTATACACGCCAACAGAATAACCCGCATCTAATAGAATCGCTTCCATCAATGCGCAGGTTGATCCCTTGCCGTTAGTTCCGGCAACCGTAATCACGGTCGGTGCAGGTTTGGTAAGATTTGCTGCTTTGGCAACAGTTTGGACACGGTCCAGACCGAGGTCGATCGCAGAGGTATGAATGTTTGATAAATAATCAAGCCACATCGATAGTGGAGATGTGGCTTGAGGAATTTGGCTTAGACTCATCTAACTTTAACCAATAAATTGTGGTTGCTTGTTAGTGAGTTACTTTACCCTTTTTCGTCCGCTTCTGGTACTGAATAAGCAGCTTCATTTGGTGAATCGTTAACAGAAACCACCAATGGTGATGGTTTATTGTTCATCTTCGCCATTAAGCCACCGATACGCTGACGCATTTCGCGGCGATCAACGATCATATCAATTGCACCGTGATCAAGCAGGAACTCACTACGCTGGAAACCTTCTGGTAGGTCTTCACGTACCGTTTGCTCGATAACTCGACGGCCAGCAAAACCGATCAATGCTTTTGGCTCACCAATATTGATATCGCCAAGCATCGCTAAACTTGCCGAAACACCACCCATAGTTGGGTCAGTCATTACCGATACGAATGGAAGACCTTTCGCTGACAGACGCTCTAGCGCAGCACTGGTTTTCGCCATTTGCATTAGAGACATTAATGCCTCTTGCATACGAGCACCGCCACTGGCAGAAAAACAAACTAAACCACAGTTGTTCTCCATTGCCGCTTCAGCTGCACGAACAAAACGAGCACCAACCACTGAACCCATTGAACCGCCCATGAATGAGAAATCAAATGCACAAGCTACGATAGGCTGACCTAGTAGTTCGCCTTTCATTACAACCAGCGCGTCTTTCTCACCGCTGCTCTTCTGAGCTGCTGAAATGCGGTCTTTATACTTTTTCGAGTCTTTGAACTTCAGTTTATCTTGCGGCTCAAGCTCGTCAGCAATCTCTACACGATTATTTTCGTCTAGGAATGTTTCAAGGCGACGACGTGCTCTCATACGCATGTGATGATCACATTTCGGACATACTTCTAGGTTACGCTCTAGTTCAGCGTGGTAAAGCACCTGCTCACATGAAGTACATTTGGTCCAAACCCCTTCAGGAATAGACGCTTTACGTGAACTAACAATGTTGCTTTTTTCTAAAATCTTTTCAAGCCAACTCATGGAAGACCTTTTCTCTCTACTCCTGCGCTCAATGCGAAGGATACAAATTCTGAATTTACGCGTGAGGATTAAAGCATATTAAATGCCAAGTGTAGACAAAAAACTGGTTGTACCTATTTCCTGACTCAATTTCTCACACACTAAAGACCTGATTCATTCGACAATTTATCACGAATTAGTTCAGATTATCAGGCAAAAATAGTGGCCCAATCGGCACTCTTGGTAATTCAAACCCATCAGGGTAATCAACGTCAACGAGGTACAGGCCTTCCGCTTTCGCCGTCGCTCCCGCCAACTTGCGATCCTTGGCTGCAAGCAACCACTCGATCCACTGCGGCTCCTGCTCTCCTCGACCAACACAAATCAAACTTCCAGTGATATTGCGCACCATATGATGAACAAATGCGTTCGCTTTGATGTCAATAACAACATACTGACCATGACGCGACACATTAATGTGCATCATGTTTCGCCATGGGCTGCGAGATTGGCAATGTGTCGCTCTAAAGGAGGTAAAGTCGTTTTCGCCTAACAGATACTGTGCGGCTTGATGCATCTTCTTTTCATCAAGCTCACCGTGATAGTGGCTCACACCCGAAGACAATATACCCGGACGCAGTGCGCTGTTGAAAATGATATAGCGGTAGCGGCGTGCTGTAGCGGAAAAACGGGCATGAAACTCGTCCGGTACCTCTTTAGCCCAACGTACTGCGATATCATCGGGTAAGTTAGCGTTGGCTCCCATTGTCCAAGCCACCATTTTACGTGTTGCGGTTGTATCAAAATGGACAACTTGACCTGTCCCATGAACACCTGCATCGGTCCGTCCTGCACACTGGACTTCAATTGGATAGTTAGCAACGATACTTAATGCGTGTTCTAACTTCTCTTGAACACTATTCACGTCTCTTTGGCGTTGCCAGCCATAGTATTGAGTACCATTGTATTCGATGCCTAAAGCAATTCTCATCGGGATGTTCTCACAGGATTGATTGACCTAAGAATGGGGCGGGAAGTATATACCAAAAAATAAGGGGGCTAAACTGCCCCCTTAGTCATTTCACCAATTAGCGATTGTTTATCGCATCAATCAAACTCTTCGCTTCACGTCGAATTTCATCACTGCCGTCAACTATTGCTTCTTCAAGCAATTTAATCGCGCCCTGTGAATCACTCATTTCGATGTAGATTTTGGCTAAATCTAGTTTACCCGCGGCCTCGGAGTTCGCATCAACATCAGTGTGATCGCCGATATCACCAATAACATCAGGAAAATCATGTAGACCAACATCAAGTTTGAGTTCGTCATCGATCTCTTGTTGCTCTTCTGACTCGACTTCCGCCATCAATTCGTCGATGGTGCGGAATGTATGCTCCTGAGGATTAAACTCGTCAAGGCCTGGTTGATCTTCCCAATCCTCGTCCAGTGCCTGCTCAAGGGTATTGTCGACAGACCAGATATCTTTTTCATCATCAGGGATTTCGTCCGAAATCGTAGCCTGCTGCTCTGGTGAAAGACTAAAACCATTCCAGTCTTCACCGATTTCAAGCATCGCGTCGATATCCATGCCTGCACTGTCAGAAGTCACCGCATCAATCGGCTTGTCAAATGAGAATCCACCGTGTGGCTGATCATCTTCCGCCAGCAGCTCATCAAAGGCTTTTTCATCAAACTGCTGATGTGCCATATCCGGTGCATCAACACGTGCAGCGCTTTCTGCTGGTATTTCTTCGAGATCTGGCAGTTCAACGGGTTCAAGTGCAAAGTCATCATGCTGCTCTGAGAGATCTTCAGCCGATGAATCCAGATCCGCTAACGCCTCTTCTTCACCATACTCAGGCAAATCAAGTGCAGCAAGCGCTTCTTCCTCACCAAACTGAGGTAAATCGAAATCATCCAGATCAATGTTTTCATCATCTACTTGCGGAGCTTGATGAACACTTTCCGATTCGAGTTCAACATCAGCAATGGCTTCTTCTTCACCGATTTCTGGTCGCTCAAGGGAATCAATCTCTTGCTCTTCAGCAGGCTGTTGAAGTTGTTCTTCGCTTGACAGACCGTGCGATTCACTCATCTCAACTAACGCTTCTTCCTCGCCAAATTCTGGCAATTCAAAGTCGTCCAGTTCGATGTTTTCATCATCCACTTGTGGTGATTGATAAAGCTTCTCTGATGCAAGTTCTGAGTCCGCTAATGCCTCTTCCTCACCAAACTCTGGTAAATCTAGGTCATCCAACTCGAACGTTTCATCTTCTGCTTGAGGCTCTGCAAGCTCTTGTGCAGGTTCAAGCTCTGCATCCGCTAATGCGTCTTCTTCACTGTATTCCGGCAGCTCAAGCTCATCGAACGCCATGGCTGGCTCTTCCAGCGACGGCTCTTCAACTGACTCAGCAACAAGCGCTTCAGGTTCGAGAGCTGGGGCTTCTGCCACATCAGCCAATGCCTCTTCCTCACCAAACTCTGGCAAGTCTAGGTCATCCAACCCGAACGCTTCATCTTCTGCTTGAGGCTCTGTGAGCTGTTGTGCAGGTTCAAGCTCTGCATCCGCTAATGCGTCTTCTTCACTGTATTCCGGCAGCTCAAGCTCATCGAACGCCATGGCTGGCTCTTCCAGCGACGGCTCTTCAACTGACTCAGCAACAAGCGCTTCAGGTTCGAGAGCTGGGGCTTCTGCCACATCAGCCAATGCCTCTTCCTCACCAAACTCTGGCAAGTCTAGGTCATCCAACCCGAACGCTTCATCTTCTGCTTGAGGCTCTGTGAGCTGTTGTGCAGGTTCAAGCTCTGCATCCGCTAATGCGTCTTCTTCACTGTATTCCGGCAGCTCAAGCTCATCGAACGCCATGGCTGGCTCTTCCAGCGACGGCTCTTCAACTGACTCAGCAACAAGCGCTTCAGGTTCGAGAGCTGGGGCTTCTGCCACATCAGCCAATGCCTCTTCCTCACCAAACTCTGGCAAGTCTAGGTCATCCAACCCGAACGCTTCATCTTCTGCTTGAGGCTCTGTGAGCTGTTGTGCAGGTTCAAGCTCTGCATCCGCTAATGCGTCTTCTTCACTGTATTCCGGCAGCTCAAGCTCATCGAACGCCATGGCTGGCTCTTCCAGCGACGGCTCTTCAACTGACTCAGCAACAAGCGCTTCAGGTTCGAGAGCTGGGGCTTCTGCCACATCAGCCAATACCTCTTCCTCACCAAACTCTGGCAAGTCTAGGTCATCCAACTCGAACGCTTCATCTTCTGCTTGTGGCTCTGTGAGCTGTTGTACAGGTTCTGCATCGGCTAGTGCATTTTGTTCTGTTTTCAGCTCATCATGCTGCGCAATATCGGCTAGATCTAACTCTTCCTGCTCGATATTTTCATCCGCAGAAAGTGAAGCCAGCACATCTTCCGACTGGATGGTTTCTGGTTGCCCATCATCAATTAACCAATCATCATCTTGTGGAATGCCAAATTCATTCTCGATAGCTTCTGGCATTGGTGCGCTGGACTCTTTTGGAGTCTCTGAAGTCTCTGAAGTCTCTGAAGTCTCTGAAGTCTCTGAAGTCTCTGAAGTCTCTGAAGTCTCTGAAGTCTCTTTTAGTGTTTCGTTAAGCTCCTGCTGCGCAAGTACATCTTCTTGCTCAATTTGCGGCTGTTCTGATCCCGCTTCAGACTCATCGAGTTCAACCCTAGGTTGTTGCTCAACGCTGACGGTCTCTTGTTCTGGCGTGTGACCTTCAACTTCATCAATCGCAGACGTCAGCCAATCATCTTCTTCATCAAAGTCTTGTTCATCAGACGTCACTTCCGCCGCGTCAGTAACCGCAGATTCACCAACAGGATCCAGTTCGGATTCCAGCGCTTCATCTTCAAGTTCGTCGATATCAAATTGTGGGTTTTCGACTTCCTCAATGGCTGACGTTAACCAATCATCTTCTGGCTCTGGCTCTGGCTCTGGCTCTGGCTCTGGCTCTGGCTCTGGCTCTGGCTCTGGCTCTGGCTCTTCAGGCTCAGATATCTGCTGTTCAGTGTCAATAGCGACATCATCCACAAGCTGAGGTTCTTGCAAGTCATCTAGGTCTAACTCATCAAGTAACGGATCCGCTTCAGGAGCAGAGTTGATCATGTCATCAATAAAATCATTGCTTGAGAAGACTTCTTCAACTTGTGGCTCTACAACTGTCTCTTCTGCTAGAACGTCTGATTGTGCCTCAACCTCGGTGCTCTCAATTTCAAGTAGCTGCTCAAACAGGTCAGTCGCGTCGTCACCCAGTTCGTATTCAGTCTTGGATGAATCTGATTCGACAAGCTCCTCAATCAGTTCGGTGCTTTGTGAAAGATTCACATCTTCCGTATCTAGGTCTCCACCAATCAGTTCATCAAGCTCAGCATCTAGGTCAAACTCATCTTCACCCTCAGCACCATCGACGATGTCATCCAGTAAATCCGTGCTGTCTTGCGTAAACTCTTCATCCGCGCCAATCAGTTGATCAAATACATCGGATTGAGTGCTCGGTTGCGGTGCTTCATTCAAGCTATCTTCAACAAGCTCATCGAGCAACTCGGTGCTTTCCGAGCTTATTTCAACACTTTCCTCGTCTAATAACTCATCAAGAAGTGCTGTCTCATCAATGGAATTTGCTTCTAGCGCCTCTAGATCGGCCTGCGCTTCCATCTGAGCAAATATGTCATCAATTTCATCATCAGACGCGAAATTTGGCTCACTCAGGTCTTTACTCGATTCATCACTCAAATCGAACGATTCGGCACCGTCGTCAAGTAAGCTATCGAAATCAAGATCATCGCTGCTCTCGCCCTGCACCTCACTAAATAGGTCATCAAGAAGAGATTGATCCAGTTCCGTTGAGCCGAGATCTTCGCTATCACCATCTCCGGCCAGTAAAGAGTCAAACTCGTCTTGTGAGAATTCACCATCGTCGGATAAGTCAAACCCTTCATCATCGTCTGGGTCATCAATAATGACTTCATCTAAAGCACGTTCCATCTCTTCGAGACCAAGCGCTTTTTCATCGCCATTCACGCTGATGCCATTTGAGCTCATGTCTACATCAGCTAACGACTCGTCAAGATCACCATCATCACCAATTCCGGCAAATGGATCATCTCCATCCTCGCCTTCTAAGTTGAAATCGAGGTCGCTGTCATCTAAGTCAGCAAATACGTTGTCTTCATCAGCCTGTTTGCCATCAATGTCACTGTCGTCACCAAATAGCTGCTCGCTATCCGAGTCACCGAAGAGATCGTCATCAAGCAACAAATCATCATCAATATCATCGTTAAGGGTTTCTGGGACAATCGGTGCCACAGGCTGAACTGGTTGCTGTTCAGCTACGGTTTGTTGAGCGTCTTCTTTCTTACGACGTCCAAGTAACATCACCACAAACAAACCAATTAATAAACCTGGAATGATCGCTAACGCCGCAACCAACCAAGTATTCGAGAATAACTGGTCCATCGCTGAAGGCGCCATTTTCTGCTCTTCAGCCAGTCGTTGACGTTCCGCTTCAAGCAGTTTCTCTACTTCATTGCGAATACGGTTTTCGTCGCCCAGTTCATCTTTTAGTACATCGACTTCTGACTGAACTTCAGCAAGCATTAGGCGCAATTTGTGATTTTTTTCTTCCAGTGCAAGTAGCTCAGTTTCAGAGCTTTCCAGCTGGTTTTCTAGAGAACTGACCTGTTTTTGCTTTTCTTGCTCTGCGATAACTTTTAGTTCACTGCCGGTTTCTGTTTGTTCAGGCTTCGTCGCAGATGGCTCAGTGGTCGTTTCTGTCACAGGTGGACGAGCAGTAACCGTAGGTTTTACCTTCTCAGCGGTGACTGGGGTAACGTTTTTGCCCAAACGTGCTTGATGAGAAGCCATGACATTAACGGCTTCTTGCGTGCTTACAGCGCGAACCTGTTCTAAAGATGGGATACGAATGGTACTGCTTGGAATAAGCTCATGGATATTCTGATTGTCAAACGCTTGAGGGTTTAATTGAAAAATGGCGTATAGCGTTTGTTGCACAGTCACCGACGGAGAAGGACGCAACTGCGTAGCAATACTCCAAAGTGTTTCCTGCTCAGAAGTGGGGCCATAAAAACGAGAAGGCTCGGTTGTAGCTCGTGAATTACGTGAAAGAGGCTCTGAGAACTGGGGAGACGATTGGATCTCGCCGTTAGGTCCTTTAAGGCGAATGCTCTCCGCGCTTACTAATGATGTTTGAGTCACGGCAACCATTGCTAATGGCAATAGTAGACGCTGTAAAAGTCGACGCATATAAGGCTCAGCTATGTGCTCAATTAAATTTAAAGACAATGATCTGTTAAATATATCGGATAAACCCACCAAAACTATAGGTATAGAGGTAAAAAATGTGTGTCCAACGCCATATTCGCATTAATCTCACATAAATTTCCTCGATTCGATGAAAAAAGCCCCACTTGAAAACGAGGCTTCAATAACAATCTAATTTCGAGATTAGTAGTAATCGCGAATCAATACTTCAGCAATCTGAACAGCATTGGTCGCTGCACCTTTTCTAACATTGTCAGCAACAACCCATAGGTTTACACCACTATGGTGGCTAATGTCGTTACGGATACGGCCAACCATGACGTGGTCTTTACCACCAGCGTCGCGAACTTGAGTCGGGAAATCTTCACCTTGGAATACTTCTACGCCTTCCGTTTGTTCCAATAGGTTAATCACCTCTTGAGCATCAATTGGCGCACAAGTTTCAACGTGAATGGCTTCCGCGTGACCGTAAAAGACAGGTACACGAACACAAGTTGGGTTCACGGTAATCGCTGGGTCATTGAAGATTTTCTGGGTTTCCCACACCATCTTCATCTCTTCACGGGTGTAACCATTTTCCATGAACTGATCAATCTGTGGGATACAGTTGAATGCGATTTGCTGTGAAAATTCACTGTTCTCAGCTGGCATACCGTTAAGCAGTTTTGCCGTTTGACCAGCGAGTTCATCAATGCCGGCTTTACCCGCACCAGAAACTGACTGATAAGTCGATACGTTAATACGCTCAATACCAACCGCATCATGAATTGGCTTCAGAGCTACCAGCATTTGAATCGTTGAGCAATTTGGGTTGGCGATAATATTGCGGTTACGAAACTCTGCAATGGCTTCAGGGTTCACTTCAGGTACAACAAGTGGGATATCGTACTCATAACGGAACTGTGACGTATTATCGATCACAATTACGCCTTCGTCCGCTGCAATCGGAGCCCATTTTGCCGACAGTTCACCACCGGCAGAGAATAAAGCGATATGAGCTTGTGACCAGTCAAATTCTTCGACGTTTTGCACACGTACGGTTTTACCGTTAAAACGGTAAGTCTTTCCTTCACTGCGTTCACTGGCTAGCAGATATAGCTCACCGACTGGAAACTTGCGCTCTTGTAGCACTTCTAAAATAGTTTCACCGACCGCGCCGGTCGCACCTAATACGGCAACGTTATATTGTTGGCTCATTGACTTACCTCAACCTGAAAACCTAATTTTTCTAGGGGTGATAAACGACAACTTTCATCACCGACCAATGTGACGGCACTGTATTCTCGACGATCCCAGTAGTTCTTACGCATCCGGTCGAATGAACCTGGCTGACTGATCTCGCGACGGAATAAGGCGTCATCTTTACGCACATCGTAGACGAGCTGAGTGATGTTATGCAGCGTAGCTTCATCCCAATCACGATCCAATACCAGCTTAGGTACAGGAGCGGTTGGCAGCAAGTCACGGGCGTGCGCACGTAATTCGTTATCTAAGAACTCACAGTAGCTATTGAAAATCATCGTTGTTCCGCGAGCTTTGCCCTCTAGACCATACCCAGCGACATGAGGGGTTGCGAATGCTAGCAGAGGCAGAAGCTCCATATCAACCTCTGGCTCAAATTCAAACACATCTAACGCTGCAATAAAGCCATCGTTGCGCTGTAAACGTGCTTTTAGAGCCGAATTGTCAACGACTGGACCACGAGCAGCATTGATTAAAATTTGGTCACCGCGTAACGTATTGAGGACTTCTTCATCGATCAAATGATGAGTAGGATGCTTACCACTCCGAGTAATCGGTGTGTGGAGAGTAATGATATCGGCTTGACTCAACAGCGCCTCAAGAGGTGTAAACTGACGCAAATCCCCCGCATCTTGCTTAGGTGGATCGTTAATCAATACCTTGATTCCTACACCTTGCAAACATTGTTGCAAGTAACTGCCAACCTGCCCGGCACCAATGATACCAACCGTTTTATCAAAAACAGAAAAACCGTGTTGTTGAGCCAGTACCATCATGACACTGAACGCGTATTCTGCGACCCCGACTTTGTTACAACCCGGTGCCGCGGTGAAAAATATTCGTCGCTCTCGAAGTAAATCCTGATCAACATGGTCCATCCCCGCGGTTGCCGTCCCGACAAATTTGAGTTTGTTCGCTTTTGATAGCAGTTTTGCGTTGACCTTAGTAACAGAACGAATCATCAAGGCGTCGACATCGACAAGGTCATCTTCAGTTAGTGTGCGACCAGATTTTAGAACCACTTCGCCAAGCTGGCTAAAAAGCTGCTCTGCATAAGGCATATTTTCATCAATAAGGATTTTCATCTGTCTGTAGAGTGGGGTTGAATTGCAATGGGATTGATTGTGCAGAAAAGGCTCCTCAGTGTCGAGGTAATAATGCACTCAGGTAGCGATAAAGGGTAAAGAGAAAAATGCCCGGCTAAATAGCCGGGCAATAGTCCAGAACAAAAGGATCTTAACCCGCTCTCCATGGGCTAAAGTCTGCGTCTGTTAGGTTAACCTTTACTAATAAAGATTAGCCGGCTCTGGAAACTGGATTGCGAAGCATCATCTGCTCAGCAAATTCAGTTAGCCTTGGTACTTCCTGATCACTAATGTTGCGTTCGTACCACCAAAGCCAAAACTGTTTGACATCACGGTCGTTAGCTCGACATCACGCTTTTCAGTCACGATATCTAGGCCCTTAGCCGCTTCATCTAAATTAGCAATGTTAATGCTTGGAGCGATGAAATCATTGGTCAGCATTAGCGTTGAGTAAATTGCTTCGTGCACACCAGCAGCACCTAGTGCGTGACCTGTCATTGCTTTGGTTGCAGAAATAGCTGGGCTGTTGTTGCCGAATAGCTCTTGGATTGCACCCAGTTCTTTAACGTCACCAACTGGTGTTGATGTGCCGTGTGTGTTGACGTAGTCAATAACATCCACATCTTGCATCGCCATCTTCATACAACGCACTGCGCCTTCACCAGAAGGAGCAACCATGTCATAACCGTCTGAAGTCGCGCCATAGCCTACGATTTCACCGTAGATTTTCGCGCCGCGTGCTAATGCGTGTTCGAGTTCTTCGATCACCATCATGCCACCACCGCCAGAGATAACAAAACCGTCACGGTCAGCATCGTAAGTACGAGAAGCTTGGTCTGGAGTCTCGTTGTACTTAGTCGATAGTGCTCCCATAGCATCAAACATCATAGTTTGAGACCAATCTAGTTCTTCACCACCACCAGCAAAAACGATGTCTTGTTTGCCTAGTTGGATAAGCTCCATCGCATGACCAATACAGTGTGCTGACGTCGCACACGCAGAACTCATAGAGTAGTTCACGCCACGGATTTTAAATGGTGTCGCCAAACACGCAGATACGGTTGAAGACATAGTACGAGGTACCATATATGGACCAACACGTTTCACGCCTTTTTCACGCATAGTGTCCGTTGCGACAGTTTGGTTTAGTGCCGATGCACCGCCAGAACCTGCAACAATACCAGTACGGTCGTTAGATACCTGTTCGTCGGTTAAACCTGCATCTTCAATTGCTTGCTGCATTGATAGGTATGCATAAGCAGCCGCATCACCCATAAAGCGCATCTGTTTACGGTCAATGTGTTCTGCTGGGTTAATCTTTAAGTCACCCCAAACCTGAGAACGTAGGCCGTGTTCTTTAAACTGCTCAGAGGCAGTAATACCAGATTTACCTGCTTTAAGAGACGCTAAAACTTCTTCGACGTTGTTACCGATACTTGAAACAATACCCATACCGGTGATTACGACTCGTTTCATTATGACATTCCTATAATTCAAAAATCCGCCTGATAATAACTAAGATAGCGGGGAAAAGTGGTCAGCTTTCCTCTAAAACCGTACAATTGCAATCATATTATCGTCTTTATTCACATTATTTCCGACACTATGACCTCGATTACTAATGCCCAACTAGGCTGGAACGAAGCTGGAACCCCTGTTTCTGACCAGTTTGATGATGTCTATTTCTCCAACGTCAATGGACTAGAAGAGACTCGCTACGTGTTCTTACACCAGAATCATCTGCCACAAAGATGGCAAGAATGTGACCAACGTAGATTTGTCATCGCAGAGACTGGCTTCGGAACTGGACTTAATTTCTTAGCCGTTTGGCAATGGTTTGCTCAATTTAGGCAACAAAATCCAACTTCGCCATTACAAGAGCTGCATTTCGTGAGCTTTGAAAAATATCCGTTGAGTAAAAACGATCTCATCAAGGCTCACCAATCGTGGCCTGAACTGGCAGAGTATGCGGAAAAGCTGCAAAAACACTACCCTATCGCGGTACCAGAATGTCATCGAATTGTACTAGACGATGGAGCTATAACGCTTGATTTATGGTTTGGTGACATTAAAGATTGCATGCCAAAAGTGCCTGTTTCTGAGCAAGGTCTAGTCGACGCTTGGTTCTTAGATGGGTTCGCACCAAGCAAAAACCCAGAAATGTGGAACCAAGACTTATTTAACGGTATGGCAAAATTAGCGAAACGTGATTGTACTTGCGCGACATTCACGGCTGCGGGTTTTGTACGTCGAGGTCTCATTGAAGCGGGCTTCGCAATGAAGAAAGTCAAAGGCTTTGGCACCAAACGAGAGATGATCGCGGGCACACTTTTAGAGAAGCAGCCACACACGAACATGATACCTTGGTTTGCTCGTCAGCCAAGTCAGAGTGGTGAATCCGTCGCTATTATTGGTGGTGGCATCGCCAGTGCCACACTTGCCACTACCCTTGTCCGCCGTGGAAAAAAAGTCACGCTCTACTGTCAAGATAGTGTACCTGCTGAAGGCGCTTCAGGAAATCGACAAGGTGCAGTCTATCCTTTACTGAATGGTACACACGAAGGCGTGTCCCGAGTATTTGCGCCAGCATTCTTGTTTGCCCGTCAATTTGTTGAACAAGCTGCACAGCAGATAGAGTTTGACCACCAGTGGTGTGGTGTAACGCAGCTAATGTGGGATCAAGCAACCAACGTTAAGCTTAACAAAATGCTTGAAGGTAACTTTGATAGTCAGCTCATTCATAAACTCGATGCTCAACAGACCAATGACGTTGTTGGCCTTCCTCTCGATATGGAAAGCGTTCACTACCCGCTTGGTGGTTGGTTAAGCCCTGCTCAGCTAACCAAAGGGTTACTGGATAAACTCGCGGAAAACCCTTTATTTGCGTCTTACTTCAACTGCAAAATTGAACAGCTAGACTGGCAGGAAGATTCCCAGAGCTGGACTTTGGTAAGTCATAACGCGTCATTCCAACACGATACCGTCGTCATTGCCAACGGCCATCTGTTTGACCAATTTACTCAAGCTGCGCATGTCCCATTAGGGAAGGTCAAAGGTCAAGTCAGTCACATTCCAACAACAGAGACGCTGGAGAAACTCAAGACCGTATTGTGCTATGACGGCTACATGACCCCCGTGAACCCGAATAACCGCCATCACTGCATTGGCGCTAGCTATGATCGCTCTCATCTCGACAATGAGTTTGACCCTGTGGCGCAGCAAGACAATGGTGACAAACTGCGCAAATGCGTACCAAACCAAGCTTGGCCACTCCAAGTTGATACGTCATCGAATCAGTCGCGTCAGGGCATACGCTGTGTAAGTCGAGACCATCTGCCATTTGTTGGCAACCTTGGTCAGTTTGAAAAAATCAAAGCTTGCTATCAAAACCTTCAACAAACAACGATTGATAGTGCTGAACAAGTACCACAATATCCAAACTTGTTCTGCCTATTAGGTTTAGGCTCACGAGGGCTAAGTTCAGCGCCGCTGCTAGCGGAAACGCTCGCCTCTCAGATCTGTGGTGATCCGCTGCCTCTACCTGTGGATGTTTTGGAAAGCTTACACCCTAGTCGAATGTGGGTTCGCAAATTGAGAAAAGGCAAAGCCATTACGGAACTGTAATTAGCCTCAGAACAAAAAAACGCAGTCTCTTACACTGCGTTTTTTATCTGTAGTCACTGAGCTTGGTTAGGCTAGCTTAGCAACCGCGGCTTTGATTTCATCTGCAATGTCTTGGTTGGTAATCGCCGCAGTTTCAAAGTCAAAGTTATCATAGAAACTTGGGACGGATACCGACGCCTTCACATCAGCACCAAAGTAAGGAGCGGAAGCTGTGACGGCAGCAAGAACCGTTTGTGCACCGCCAGGGCCAGGAGATGTCGCCAAGTAAACAACGGGCTTATTTTGGAACACACTGCGCTCAATGCGAGTCGCCCAGTCAAATAGGTTTTTGTATGCCGCTGGGTAGTAGCCATTATGTTCAGCATAAGAGACAACAATGGCATCCGCTTCAGCAAGATCAGCGAGAAACTCTCTTGCGCCTTCAGCTTGTCCAATTTCTTTTTCTTTGTCTTCACTAAACATCGGAACTGAATAATTGTTGATGTCTAAGACTTGTACCTGCGCACCTTCCACTTGTTGAGCGGCATAGGTTGCTAACGCTTTGTTGATTGATGTTGAACTGTTTGATGCCCCAAATGCTATGATCTTCATAACTGCTATCCTGTTGTGTCTCAGTATGAGCACTAGAATATCGAGCAGCCAATCACGCAACAAGCGCAAAAATACAAAGAGGTTGTTCGAAAAATTCGAACAACCTCTTAGACGATAGATTGACGTCGCCGTTGGTTAAGCGTTGTTTACCAGCTCTAACCACAAATCATTGACGATAATACGGTCTGCCGGCGTCAGCTCCGAACGTGCTGCATCCAAACTTTCCTGAATACGACTCTTTAATGTTTCTACATCATTAATGCCATCTTCTTCGCACGAAGCGGCAGAAAGCGAAATATGACCACGCAGATAACCACCAGCAAAAAGTTCATCATCTGACGCCGTCGAAATACGTGCATCTATTAGCTCAAGTAGCTGCTCTTCAAATTCAATAATCATTTTGCGATGTCGCCTAATCAGTTTGCTTCTCAAAAAGAACGCCAAGCTTCTCACATTGAGAATTTCAACGCAAACCCTATATACAGCAAGGCCTGATAGTGTGGCATGGACAATGCAATTTCCCTTATATCGCTCAGCCAAAATAGGGAATGACAATGAAATTAAAACGTATAAATCAGCGCTTCCTACTACTCTTTGCATGCTGTAGCTACAGCATTTATTACGCGCCATCCAGCCACGCTGGAGACGTCAGCTTTGGTGAATGTCCCACTGAGGCATTCCTTATCCAAAACCCCACAGGAACTCCCGTCGCGTTTGGTGTGAACATCGATTTAGGCAGTTATCGCGTCATGCCCTCTACTCTGGGTTTAGCCAATCTAAATGGGATAGGTTTTAGTGAACATGACCGATTCATTTATGGCTGGGACTATGGTGTTAATGGCGAACTCGGAACACTCGCTCGCATCGACGCCAACTTCGATAAAACGCGACTCGATCTTATCATGCCTGTGGGTACTCCCGATCGTTTCTATGTCGGCGACGTGTCACTCAACGAAAACGCTTGGTATGGTTACCGACCAAACAGCGGGTTGTATAGAGTCGACCTAGACACGCTAGAGATGACGCTTGTCGCGCCGCCTTCTCAATTTTCTAAACCCAACATTCATGACTTCGCCTTTCAACCAAACGCCAACAATAACCTTGCCTATAGCCTAGACGCCGACGGTTATCTCTGGGTCGTGGATGTTACACAAGGCACTGCCACGCGTATGAATCAGGTGCTCAATGAAGCTCAACTGGGTTTCAACTTTACCTTCGGTGCGATTTACTTTGATGTGGATGGATACCTCTACGCCAGCAATAACAGCAATGGCTATATTTTCAAAGTCACCCTAAACAATCCTCATACACCAGGGACGTCAGACTACTCGTCATGGCAGCCTAGTGCGGTCCTGACGGCTTACGGTCCATCAAGTAATTCGAATGATGGTGCTCGATGTGCGTCAGCGCCTGTCGAAGCCGCAGAGTTGACCGACTTTGGCGACGCACCAGGTGGAAGCTAACGACAACAGTCTCGAATCTGTCTATAGCGTTGATGTCGATGTCATTCTGAGCCAACTGGCTGACAAACAGGCCTATATATCGATATGCGACAATAGCTCCGCTCAGGGTGATGCTGACCTCGTCGACTACGAGAGCTGTTTGGTCAAATCATCGTTGACTGCGGGGCTGGCAGAATTAGATTTAAGGGTAGTCAATCATTGCGGCTCACTGATTGCCGTCATTTGGGTGATGGAGCCGGATCAGACTCCTCTCGTCTACACGTTCGATTACAGCGGCCAGAAAGAGAATACTTGGCTTATTCAGTAGCGTTAGGCTACTTAACTTCAAACTGCGCAGGCGTGAGTTCCGCGATACTGTAGAATTCACGTAGCGCATCAGACAACATTTGAACTCTGAGCGGTAATCCCACCTGAAGAATTGACATCACCTCAGCGTGAACTTTGGCCATAAACGCCAAACGATCCGGTTCAAAGCTACCATTGAGATTGTCACAACTGACAGTGAACGGAAAGCCTGCACTGGCGGATAATATCCATTCGTATGCTTGCGGGCGGATTTCTACTTTTTCGAATTCAGCTTGCACGGCTTGAGTGCGTCCATCAGGCTCATACCAATAACCAAAATCTTCCACTAAGCGACGCTCTGGCCCAGCCACGCACCAATGGGCAATCTCATGCATTCCTGACGCATAGAAACCACGAGCAAAAATAATGCGATGATAGGGGTAGTCATTGTCAGCAGGAAGATAGATTGGCTCATCTCCGCCTAACTCCAACTTGGTGTTGTATGAGTGAAAAAAAGTCGTGTTAAAGATATTGATTAAGTCTTGATACTCGTGGGTCATAGCTAAATTAACGGGCTGGTACTATCGCGGTCTGCATTCTCTCATTTTTGCTGAAAAATGCAAAACCCTACTTAGTGTATTGATATTAGAAATAGTAATCTGAAAAACGTTTTCGTATTCATAAAAACTCATTCGTCATAGATCACATTTCCCACTACACTCACGCCTTAAATTTCTTCTTCATTGCCGAGCATTTCCGGACATTTCTTGAGAATTCATTATGCTGCTCAGTGTTTTATATATTATTGGTATCACAGCGGAAGCGATGACGGGAGCACTAAGTGCGGGTCGTCGAAAAATGGATTGGTTTGGAGTCATGCTGGTTGCAAGTGCCACGGCCATCGGTGGCGGCACAGTACGCGATATTCTTCTCGGTCATTACCCACTAGGCTGGGTAAAGAATCCCGAGTTTCTTGCGATCACTTGTATCGCAGGCGTACTGACAACGGGGCTAGCTAAGTGGGTCATTAAACTTAAAGGCCTGTTCATTCGATTGGATGCGCTAGGACTGATCGTTTTTAGTATCATTGGTACCAAAGTGGCAATGGGTATGGGGCATCATGTCTTGATTTGTATGGTATCAGCGCTCGTAACTGGCGTGTTTGGTGGCCTACTGCGTGACCTAATCTGTCGTCAAACACCACTTGTACTGCATGAGGAACTGTACGCATCTGTCGCTCTCGTAGCTTCTGGTTTGTATTTAGGACTTTTAGAGCTCGGCATTGATGATGTGACTGCGACCATTTCAACTCTCGTTGTTGGTTATGTACTTCGTATGGCTGCGGTGCGTTTCAAATGGCGCTTACCTTCATTCAACCTTGAAGCTGAAGGCTCGTTGCACTGATCACGCCAGCAATTCGATAGCCACAACGGTAACCGGCTCGATTTTTACCATTTCCTTATCGCATATAAAAAGCCCCGACTCACATGTCGGGGCTTTTATCAATCAGAGCTTATATCTGCGGCGTTTCTGTGGTCACACCATGGTTTTGACCACGGTGACGCAGCAGATGATCCAGTACTACGATTGCGAGCATAGCTTCAGCAATCGGGACAGCACGGATACCAACACATGGGTCATGACGACCTTTGGTAATCAGTTGAGTCGATTCACCCTGCTTAGTAATCGTCTCACCAGGAACAGTGATGCTTGATGTCGGCTTAAGCGCAATGTTGGCTACAATATCTTGCCCTGTTGAGATGCCACCTAAGATACCGCCAGCGTGGTTACTCGCAAAGCCACTTGGCGTCAGTTCATCACGGTGCTGGCTGCCTTTTTGACGAACAACATCAAAGCCATCACCAATCTCTACACCTTTCACCGCGTTAATGCTCATAAGTGCATGCGCAATGTCCGCATCTAGGCGGTCGAATACCGGTTCACCCAGACCAACGGGAACATTTGTTGCGACAACTTGCAGTTTTGCACCGATTGAATCACCTTGTTTCTTGAGGTCACGGATCAGTTGATCAAACGCTTCAACTTTATCGACATCAGGACAGAAAAATGGATTGTTTTCAATTTCATCCCAATCCACTTTATCAATCGCCACATCGCCCATTTGCGATAGATAAGCACGGATCTCTACCCCAAATTCTTGTTTCAGGTATTTCTTAGCGATTGATCCCGCCGCAACACGCATCGCTGTTTCGCGGGCAGATGAACGGCCACCACCACGATAATCACGAACACCATATTTCTGATGGTAAGTGTAGTCTGCATGCCCTGGACGAAACTTATCTTTGATTTCCGAATAATCTTTCGAACGCTGGTCGGTATTTTCGATCAAAAGACCGATAGAAGTCCCTGTGGTTTGACCTTCAAATACACCAGACAAAATTTTCACCTCGTCTGGTTCACGACGAGCGGTGGTATAACGAGAAGTGCCTGGTCGACGGCGGTCCAAATCGATTTGAATATCTGCTTCGGTGATTTCAAGACCCGGAGGGCATCCGTCGACAATACATCCTAGTGCGATACCATGACTTTCTCCGAATGTTGTCACTCGAAAATGTTGCCCGATACTGTTTCCTGCCATTACTTCCTCAAATTTGTTTCGCCCTTGTATACAGAGCTTTACACTTCAATTATTAGTTATTTCATAGTCGCCTTATTGCGGTTTGATGTAAACCCCTAAAGACCATTTTACGCGCATAAAAAAACGCCAAGTCGCGAATCAAAGATCAAACCACTTGGCGCTATTGAAGTTTTGCTCAAACTTTAAGCATTAATCTCGATAGATTGAGAACTCATCTTTGACGGCTAGCATCTGATCGCGAGTTAGCATAAATACCCCGTGACCACCGTTCTCGAACTCAATCCAAGTAAATGGAATATGTGGGTACTGTTCCATCATGTGAACCATAGAGTTACCCACTTCACAAATAAGAATACCGTTATCCGTTAAGTAATCTGGCGCATTCGCTAGGATACGGCGAACAATTTTAAGCCCATCAGTACCCGCAGCTAGGCCTAACTCAGGCTCATGAGTAAACTCTTCAGGCAGACTGTTCATGTCTTCTTGGTCAACGTACGGTGGGTTGGAGACAATCAGGTTGTACTTCTCTTTTGGTAGATCACGGAACAGATCTGAACGGATTGGAAAAACTTGCTGCTCCATACCGTGATCCTGAACGTTAAGCTCAGCAACTTGTAGTGCGTCAGTAGAGATGTCTATCGCATCAACTTCCGCTTCAGGGAACGCATGTGCACAGGCGATGGCGATACAGCCGCTACCGGTACAAAGATCCATGATACGTGTCGGTTCTTCGATCAACCAAGGTTGGAATTCAGCTTGAATCAACTCACCGATTGGCGAACGAGGTACAAGTACACGTTCATCAACGAAAAACTCTAAGCCACAGAACCAAGCACGGTTAGTTAGGTAGGCTGTAGGCGTACGCTCATTGATACGCTTCACCACGCGCTCAACGATACGCATACGCTCACTGGTGGTCAGGCGCGAGTTCAATACATGCGGAGGCACATCGATTGGCAGGTACAATGTTGGCAGGATTAACTGTACCGCTTCATCCCATGCGTTATCAGTACCGTGACCATAAAATAGGTTTGCGGCGTTGAAACGACTGACGGTCCAACGAATCATATCTTGAAGCGTATGAAGTTCTGACACCGCTTCTTCTACAAAAATCTTATCCAAAATTGCCTCCGAAAAGCGCTACAATACTGCTCATTACATTTTAAATTATTAATGAATAATCCCATGAGCAAAAAAGACACCGATATGGATGATGACTTCGCCCTTTTTAGGGATGCAGTACAAGGCGTAAAAAAGTTGTCACAGGATACCATAGTCCAGCAGCCAAAAAAAAATACTAAGCAAAAAGAAATTAAGCCAACTTCTAGAGAAGCGAGCGATGCTGAGTTCTATTTCTCTGACGAGTTTGTTCCACTTTTGAATGAAGAAGGACCAACGCGTTATGCTCGCGATGACGTGTCGCAGTATGAAGTAAAAAGACTACGCCGAGGCGTTTATGTCCCTGACGTTTTTCTCGATATGCACGGAATGAAACAACAGGAAGCCAAACGCGAACTGGGGGCGATGATCGCCTACTGTATAAAGAACGAAATTTCCTGTGCGTGTGTTCAACACGGCATCGGTAAACACATACTCAAACAAAAAGCACCACTATGGCTCGCTCAGCACCCAGATGTGATGGCTTTCCATCAGGCTCCACTCGAGTTCGGTGGAGATGGCGCTCTATTGGTACTCCTTTCTATACCCGAAAAATAGCCCCTTGCTTCTAACCTGCTACTTTCTCAGTTCTGGAGGAATAGGTAGCTCGGAGGTTTTAAGATTTGGCCTTTGTCCACCGCGTTTTCGATACTGTTTCAATTGGAATACGTAGGCAAGAATTTGTGCCACCGCAGTAAACAAACCATCCGGTATTTCCTGCTCTAATTCGGTTGAATGGTATAGAGCACGTGCAAGAGGCGGCGCTGGAATCACGTAGATATCGTGTTCACGTGCCACTTCACGAATCTTGAGCGCCATGTGATCCGTACCTTTCGCCACAACGATTGGCGCTCGGTCACTATCTTGTTTATATCGCAATGCCACAGAAAAATGCTCCGGGTTGGTGATGATAACATCAGCCTGAGGCACTTCGGCCATCATACGTCGTTGAGCAGCTTCACGCTGGAGCATACGAATACGGCCTTTCACTTCCGGCTTACCCTCTGTTTCCTTGTACTCGTCTTTAACCTCTTGCTTGGTCATTTTAAGTTGGTTGGCGTGTTGCCAAATCTGAAATGGGATATCGAGCGCTACCACCAGCAACAAGGTACAGCTAATCAGCAATATAAAATTAAGCAGGATATCGAGCGCGTGAAAGATGTTCTGTGGGTAAACATCCATACTAAGTTGGAACAAATCTTGTTTGGCGGCATTAATGAGATAAAAGGCCATCCCAGACACTAAAGCTACTTTGAGAATAGACTTAATCAGTTCTACCCAGCTTTGCAGGCCGACCATTCGTTTGAGGCCACTCAGTGGATTCATCTTCGACCACTTCGGCATCGCCGCTTCAACTGAAAAGTTAATGCCACCGACCCCAGCGGCTCCAGCCAGCGCAGCCACAAATAGTGTTATCAGGATCAACAGAAGGGGAAGAATCAGATTCGACAATGATCCGAGCGCAATATCGAACAGCTTAACCTGATCAAATATCTCTTCACGTGACAGAGTAAACAACCGCCCCATAGCATTTAATAGAGCGCGAGCTAAGCTCTCTCCAAACCACATCAGTGCAACTGAACCAATTACCAGTACTGAAACCGACGCCAATTCTTTAGACCTTGCAACCTGCCCTTTTTCGCGAGCCTGTTGCAAGCGCCTGGGCGTGGCCTCTTCTGTGCGTTCTTGACCGTCTGACTCTGCCATTCAGCCTCCTAACAATTCAGCCTGATAAAGGAACAGATCTGTTGTTCACCTTGTAACCAGAATAGCTCATAGTGGTTGTAGAGTCCGGCGATGATGTACCAACAAATCAATAGACCCACCATCAAAGCAAAAGCGAAGCCGAGCGAGAAAATATTCAACTGCGGGGCGGCACGTGTCATCACGCCGAAGGATAAGTTGATCGTTAGCAGCGCAATAATTCCAGACAATGACATACTCAGCGCGACTTTAAACATGATTCCAAGCCATAACGCCAGTTCTCTAAAATCCACAGTCGTTAATGAACCCGTTCCAATTGGGATGGATTTAAAACTCATCACCACTAGCATTATCATTTTGAGATGACCATCGGTCGCGAGGAAAAACATGGTTGCAAGGAACATAAAAAATTGACCAAGCAATGGGGTGTTTTGACCGTTCGCTGGGTCAACCATTGAGGCAAAACCCAAACTCGCCTGCATACCGAGGATCTGACCAAGAATAACAAAGGTTTGAATCATAAATTGGGTCACAGTCCCCATCGCGACACCGATAATGATCTGTTCTAGCAAAGTCATAAAACCCGCAAAAGAGACTAGTTCAATATTGTCTGGTACCACGGGGATAGCTGGCATCACCGCAAAAGTGATCGCTAAACCTAGATAGAGACGTACCCGAGTAGACACGAATCGCGCTCCCGTCACCGACATCACCATCAGCATGGCAGCAATGCGGGTATAGGGCCAAAAGTAATTGGCGATCCAATCTAAAACTAGGCTAGTCGGATACTCCATAGTCAGACCTAGTAGAGAACCTGGGGTAAACGCTCGATCATGCTAAAGAAAAACTCCATCAGCATCTGCGTCATCCAGTGAGCAAACAGCATCAAAGCCAGTAGTGTCACAATCAAACGTGGCAAGAAGCTCAGTGTTTGTTCGTTAATGGACGTTGCGGCTTGAAAGATAGCGACCACTAAACCAATCAGTAGACTGGGAATAATGATCGCACACACCATGATGAGAACCATCCATAGCGATTCACGAAACAGCTCGACAAACATTTCAGGAGTCATTGGCTTCCTCCCGTCACAAAGCGAAACTGCCGGCTAACGTCGACAATATCAGGTTCCAGCCGTCGACCAACACGAACAGCATCAATTTAAAAGGTAACGAGACAATCATTGGCGATAGCATCATCATACCCATTGCCATCAGAACCGAAGCCACCACAAGGTCAATGATTAAGAACGGTAAGAACAGCATAAAACCAATTTGGAATGCAGTTTTGAGTTCTGAGGTGATGAAAGCTGGGATCAATACCGCCATTGACACATCTTCCGGCGCTGTCGCTGTCGAACCAGAGATATTGACGAAGGTTTCTAAGTCCTTTACCCGAGTCTGCTTGAGCATAAAGTCTTTCATTGGCGTTTGAGCTAAGTCAAACGCTTGTCGCGCGGTTATCTGCTCATTGATGTAAGGCTGGATCGCATCATCATTAATCTTGCTCAGTACTGGCGACATGATGAAGAAGGTTAGGAAGATGGCGATACCTATGATCACTTGGTTCGAGGGTGTCTGTTGCAAACCCATGGCCTGACGCAAAATAGACATCACCACAACAATACGCGTGAACGACGTCATCAAAATAACCATGGCTGGCAGGAAGCCGAGCATGGTCATCAAGGCTAAGATTTGCAAGTTGATTGAGTAGTCTTCACTGCCGTCCGCATTAGTGGTCATGGTAAAGGCTGGAATTCCGCCACCACCGCCTGTAAAACTTCCGGTTGAGATGGTTTTAGACGCGCCCTGCTCTTTCTCCATTGCCGTTACGGTCACCGAGTCACTCGGAGCGATATTGGCAGGAATCGAGGTATCTATCTCTTGCTGCGCTAACGCTAACCCAGAAAAAAGGGTCAGTACAAGCGTCAGAACAATGGTCGCCAAATTAGTTGTTTTTATCATTCTTCTTCAACAGCTGAGTCAGTTGACTTGCAAACGGACCGTTAGCCATCTCCTCCTGAGACAAAGGTTTATCCAGCTTTGAGATAAGTTGAATCGATTGAGGCGTCACCCCCACTAAAAACTGCTCTTCACCCGCTTGAACAATCACAATCCTTTCTCGATGCCCAACCGCAATTTGGCGCACAACGCTCAGACCTTTCTGATTGATCAATGCGGGGACTCGCATGCGTTTCAATAGCCAAGCTAGCAACAAAATAAAGGCCACAACGAACACGAGCGACCCAAAAGTGGTCGCCCAGTCTAGTTGGCTGCCTGGAGCGGCAGCCAGTGCGGAAGGAGAAAGTACACTGAGAGAGTAAAGTAAGTACTCTCTAACTTTGAAAGTCATACGTTACCTAACATTATCGCAGTTTCTTGATGCGCTCTGTCTGGCTGATTACGTCGGTCAAACGAATACCAAACTTATCGTTAACCACAACCACTTCACCGTGCGCAATTAGGGTGCCATTCACCAGTACATCTAATGACTCACCCGCCAAGCGCTCTAGCTCAACAACCGAACCTTGGTTTAACTGGAGTAAGTTACGAATACTGATTTGAGAGCGACCCACTTCCATGGAAATCGTCACTGGTATATCTAAGATCGTATCCAGCTTGCGACGCTCATCGTCTGAGATTGGCGAAGAAGTGTCCTTTAACTCATCAAGCTGAGCGGACATCACTTCATCTACATCAATATCTGGCGCATTCGGATCTTCACCTAATGCCGCAGCCCATTCGTCCGCCAGTTTTTGGTCGTCACTCGGTTCCATACCTGTTACCTATTTATTCTCTTAATCTTCGATTTCGCCATCGTCTTCTTCTAACTCAGAAATAACATCTTTTCCGAGGAAGGCGATATCCGTTTTAACCACATCAGGGCGTTTAATTTTCTCTGATACCTGAACTGCTAATTTCTCACCTAAGCGCCCCATTTTCACTCGGAATGTTGGCAGTTCTTCAACAAACATCACAGCGTGTTCTGGCATATTGATCGGGATGATGTCACCCGGTTGTAGCTCCATCAAATCACGCAATGAGATATCTTGCTCTAGTAAATCGACACGGAAGTTGACTGGCACATCCATAATTTCCTCACGAAGCGCCGTGCTCCAACGAACGTCTGTTTCCATTTTGTCAGACTGAACACCGGCATCGAGCAACTCACGAATTGGTTCAACCATAGAGTACGGCATAACCACGTGGAAATCACCACCACCACCGTCAACCTCAATATGGAATGAACTGACGACTATCACCTCTGTCGGGCTAACAATGTTAGCCATACTCGGGTTCACTTCCGAATCGAGGTACTCAAACTCGACTCCCATAACTGGAGACCAAGCTTCTTTGTAATCTTCAAAAACGATCTTCAGCAATAGCTGCACAATTCGACGCTCGGTCGGTGTAAACTCTCGACCTTCGATACGGGCATGGAAGCGGCCATCACCCCCAAAAAAGTTTTCTACTAGAATGAAGACTAGACGTGCTTCCATGGTAACCAGAGCCGTACCTTTCAACGGTCTAAAGCGCACCATATTAAGGCTGGTAGGCACATACAGCGTATTTTGGTACTCACCAAACTTCATCATCTGAACGCCATTGATAGAGACTTCTGCCGTCTTCCTTAGCATATTAAACAGACTAATCCGCAAATGGCGGGCAAAACGCTCATTGATCAATTCGAGCGTTGGCATACGACCACGAACAATGCGGTCTTGCGAGGAGAAGTCGAAGTCTACAGCACTGGCATCCGACTCGGGCGATTCGTCTTCTATATCATCAACGTCATCGACTCCATGGAGCAGGGCATCAATTTCGTCTTGGCTTAATAGATCAGTCACGCATCACCTACTGCATTACAAAATCGGTAAATAGCACACGCTCAATCACTGGTTGACCTACCGCGCGATTCAAGCTTGCTTTAATGTCGTCGGTCGCTTTTTCTCGCAGTTCGACACGGCCATTGGCAGTACGCAATTGATCAACGGTCGCCGACGCAAACGTACTCAATAATGAACTTTCAATCAGAGGAGAGTGGTAGCGGGCGAGATTTTCGTTCTCTGAACCACGAACCATCAACTGTACCTTAATCTGTACTAAGCGATCTTTTTTGTCGCCTGTGACATTAAATAAAAACGGTTGGGGAATATTAACGTAAGCGACAGGATCGACAGGCGCAGCCATTTGCGGCTGGGTGGTCTGAGCGGTTTCCGCAGAATCATCCGAACCCATCAAGAAAAATGCAGCACCACCGCCACCCGCGAGTAACACCACGGCAGCAATGATGATAATGATCAGCTTACCTTTGCCTTTGGGCGCTTCCGTTTCGATTTCTTCAACTGCCATAACTTAACGTTCTCTATCTCTTTGTTTTTTACAGTTTAAGCGTAATAGCTAATTCCATCACGCTTTGCAGCGACATTCAAATCAAGATTGATGTCTGGTTCAAGGTTTTCTTCACCAAACAAGCCCTGACCGCTGCTTCCCTGACCAGAATTACCCTGTCCGTTATCTGCGTAGCGTCTCTGCTGCTGACCGGAAGCCTGCTGCTGAACTGAGCTGTCACCTAATTGTACACCCTGCTGGGCAAGCATCTCACGTAATCTTGGCATTGATTGTTCAATCACATCGCGAGCTTGCTGATTGGCGACGGTAAAATGAACCGTAGCCACATCTCCATTCATATTCATACGAATTTGCATACGACCCAATTCAGGGGGATCTAAGCGAATGTCGATGTTCTTTAGGTTTTTCGACATCATCATCTGAACTCGCTCTGCCACTTGTTCTCCAGCTATTTCTCGCGTCAGTTGCAATGGCACTTGCGCCGCCGCTTGCTCTGCGCGTATCTGACCTAACGAGTTAGGGCCTTGCTGCCCCGATACCTGAGCGAGTTGCTGAGCAAAAGCCGAACTCGACTCCGAGGCGGGCTGACCACCATCTTTACCGCCGACTAGCTTACCGAGCGAACCTGCCGCTTTTGCACCCAGTGCCGCTTTAAGCACTGCCTGATCCTGTGTAAGCGCCGCGTGAGGCGTTGCTGCCACTTGTTGCATCTGGCTTGCCATCAAGTCCGTTGGCATCGCAGAAACAGCGGATTGTTGTTGCGACATTTGTGCCGCTGTCTGGGCCATTTGGGCTTGAGCTTGCTGTGTGGTAAGTGCCTGATGAACCGACTGAGCCACCGCCGCTTGTTGCGCTTTTGGTGGCGTTTCTGGCTTGATCGACACTTCATCAGTTAACGCGGGTTCATTGGTGGAAGCCCAAGGAATCGCCCCTGCCGTAACAGCCGCGGCAGCAATGGTTACATCCGCCGGTGCTTCACTGGCCACATCACTCGCAGACATCATCACTTGGTTGCTTGGCTGTGCACTGTCTAGTGCGGTGGCTAAAGATTTACTTGGCTTATCTGTCACCTTGGTCGCCGCCACTGTGCTAGCGGCAATAGCCCCTGCCGCTAGCCCCACATCATTAGCTGAGGCATCATTTTCTTCTTCAGAGCCGTCGGCTGGGCTCTGTTTCATCATGACTTCTGCGCTGAGCGCTGTCTCATCAAGGGCAACCGCGGACAGTTCTGCCGTTTCCTGTGGTAACGTGTTGTCTTTGTTAACCTTTGCAACAGAGGCACTTAACACTGCGGCTTGTTGCGCCACCTGACTGCCGCTCTCTTCGTCAGCAACTACTTGACTGTCTTGCTGAATAAATTTTTGTGCTGAAGCGGGTACGATAACGTCTTCACCGTCCGCCTTCATAACAACTTGCTGCTTTAGGCTATCACTGTCACTGACTTTTGAGGTTGGTTCACCACTCGGGGCCATCTCTTGTCTAGACTGGCTGTCAGTTGCAGTCACTTTAGTGGCGTCAGAAGAGACGTTTTGTTGCTCTTCTGCAGCCGAGATTTTTTGTGAGACACGGTGTTGAGTATCAATCTGATCCTGTGGCAACTCTTTGCCGTCAGCCGGTTGTAGCGCTTTATTCGCAGTATCAAGTCGCTGCAATACTTCGTCATTTTCAGAGACAATTTTCGCCGCTGAATGAGAGTTTTCGTCTTGTTGTGAGATCTCAGGCTTGGCACTTTGAGCAACATCTTTCGTGACCCTAGCTGTGTCAGCGTCTTCCGCCTCACTTTCATCAGACACGAGAAGTTCATCGACACTTTGGCTCTCTGTCGCTTGCGCTTTTACGTCGCTAACGCCCGACTCACCTTTAGATACCGACGTTTGCTCGGCACTGGCCTCTGCACCCTCTACCTTACCTGCGCTCTCTTTAGTGCTAGTCTCACCTTTTATTAACGCCGCTAATTTGGCAAAGAAACCGCCAGACTCGGAGCTTTCGACACTCGCGTCACCACCGTCAGTGGTGGTCTTAGTCACTTTTGGACTTTCCGATACCGATGATAAATTGATATTCATACCAGGTTCACTCTCAGTTGCTTCACGCCGAGAAGGCTCTACGCGGCAAAGACGCCGATTCATTGCATACAAGTTGGATTAGATGTCTGCAAGAAACACGCCAACGATAATCAAAGAATGACTTTGCTCACAGAAGTGAGAGGTTAGTTCGAAATTCGACGTGAGTACTGAAGGGTAGAAAATTCATCCATCTGCTTTTGCTCCCTGATATTTTGCAGACGCTGCTTTTCGGTTTGTTTTTTCTCAATAAGCCACTCGTATGAACGACGCTGCTTTCGACTCTCTAACCAGTTATGCTCGCAGTTATTAACCTGGCCTTTGAAATGCGACTCGGCTTGCTTCTGCTTAGACAAGGTCTCATCTAAAGTGGTTAAAAAACGGTTTAAATGCGAGTACTGACTAGCGGTCAAACCTTGTTGTCCACGGTCAACCAACTGCTGACAGTAATCAAGGCGATACTTTTCAATTTGCTCAAGCTGCTGATAGTAGCTTTCAAGCTCATTGCGAGCTTGGTTTAACGCCAATACTGCTTGGTTTTCGCGCTCTTTGGCCTGCTCTAACAAAAACTCCAGTGCATTATCCATAAGCGTTAATCACCCTGCAGCAGACCACGTAGCATGTTGATACACATGTCATAAGGTACGGTCTCTTTCATTGTTTGTTGCAAGTAAATATCAAGCTTAGGCTTGAGAGTGAATGCACCATCAATCGCCGGATCGGTACCCGGCTTGTATGCACCAATCGATACTAGGTCTTGATTCTTACGACAGATAGAGAGAACTTGGCGCACCGCTTTCGACATTAGGACATGTTCTTCGGAGGTGATCTGTGGCATTACACGACTGACCGATTTTTCAACATCAATCGCGGGGTAGTGCCCTGCATCCGCCATCTCACGCGACAACACCACGTGACCATCCAAAATGGCTCGTGAGGCGTCTGCGATTGGATCTTGCAAGTCATCCCCTTCGGTCAGCACGGTAAAGAATGCGGTAATCGAGCCTTGCTCCGGACTACCGTTACCCGCTCGCTCTACCAAAGCAGGTAATTTGGCAAACACGGAAGGTGGATAACCTTTGGTTGCCGGAGGTTCTCCTACCGATAAAGCGATTTCACGTTGTGCCTGCGCGAAGCGGGTTAGTGAGTCCATCAGCAACAGGACGTCTAAGCCCTGATCACGAAAGTACTCAGCAATGGTTAGCGCGGTCTGACACCCTTTCAAACGCATTAGTGGAGACGAGTCGGCTGGCGCAGCGACAACGACAGAGCGCTGTCGACCATCGACACCGAGGATTTCTTCAATGAATTCTTTAACTTCTCGTCCACGCTCACCAATCAAGCCCACGACGACAACTTGAGCCGTTGTGCCTCGCGTCATCATACCTAGTGTCACCGACTTACCGACACCGGAACCTGCAAATAGACCGATACGCTGGCCTTTACCAACGGTGAGTAATCCATTAATGGCTTTGATGCCGACATCAAGAGGTTCAGAAATCGGTTTACGTGCTAATGGGTTAATGGGATCCGCATTGAAGGAGGCGCGTTTTTCGGTGTAGATCGGCCCTAAACCATCCAGTGGGTTACCTACGCCGTCAATAACCCGACCGAGCAACTCCATCCCAACTGGCAGACCCGTTTCGCTCGTCATCGGTGTCACTTTAGCACCAGGGAGCACACCTGTGATCTGCTCGCTAGGCATCAAGAAGAGATTGTCACCTGAGAAGCCCACTACCTCGGCTTCCATTTCGCCGTGCATGGTCTCAACTTTACATAAGCTCCCAATTGGCGCTCTGCATCCGGTAGCTTCCAGCGTCAGGCCAACCACTCGCACCAACTTACCTGACGCAACCGGACGGCAAGTCAGACCTTTGGTTTTGTATTGAGATAGGCGTTCTGCAAGAGCCAGCACTACTCACCACCTTGGTGGCGATTCACCCCACAGAAGCTTTGAATTACGCTGCGAATACGATCTTCAAGACGATAATTAACACTCGACTCCCCAGCCTCAATCTGAACATCACCACGATTGAGGGCGGGTTCGCTCATTAAAGTCCAATTACGAAAACTCAGTTGTTCCTCTCCGTAAGAAGAACGAATGATATCAACATCATCTGGGTGGAGTTTTAAGGTGATGGCATGGCCAGAGATAGGCAATGATTCTACCGATTGTTTGATCGTGTCGAGGATAACCTGAGGATTGATTTGAACTTCAACATGGACTACTTCTTTAACTAAAGTCAGTACCATGTCGACCAATTGCTTTTCCACCTGAGCATTCATCAGCTCCAATGGTTGAGCAAACTGGTTGGCTAAGCCAATAAAGGTTTCCACTTGCTGCTGAATAAACTCTTGCCCAGCGGCAACACCTTCAATTTTTCCGGCTTCAAGACCTTCCTGATGACCTTCCTGTAAGCCCTGCTCCTTGCCTTTATCGTAGCCTTGCTTAAAGCCCGCTTCTTGGCCTTGGTGCAGACCTTCCTGATAAGCTTGCTGCTTGATCAGTTCGATCTCTTCTTCGGTTAGCGCTTTCGGCGTCTCTTCGGCAACAGGCTCAGCAATAGGCATCCAGCTAGGATCGTAATTCATCGCTGTCTTTTTCGCCTGTTTATGGGTTTGCGCCGTGTAATCAGGCATACCCCATCGCTCTGGTTTTTCAACCAAATCGTCGTTATCAAGACGTAAAAAGCCGCGTTTTCGTTCCCCAGACATAGGCACCCTACTTAATTAAATTATAAGAACTCGTCGGCACCACCACCCAGCATGATCTCACCAGAGTCAGCCATGCGTCGGGCGATAGCCAGAACTTCTTTCTGCGCAGCTTCAACGTCAGACACTTTAATTGGTGGCATTGCTTCAAGGTCATCACGCATCATCTCAGCAGCACGCTTAGACATGTTCTTGAAGATCTTCTCACGCAAGGCATCATCGGCACCTTTAAGCGCACGCTGAAGCGCATCCTGTGGAACGTCGCGCAATAGTTTCTGAATACCTTGGTCGTCGACTTCGATAAGGTTTTCGAAGACAAACATCAGATCTTGAATCTGAGTCGCCATATCTTCGTCTTGATCGCGAATTTGATCCATCAAGACACCTTCGATGTTGTTGTCCATGTAGTTCATGATTTCGGCAGCTGCCTTCAGGCCACCAATCTTGGCAGCTTGAGCACCCGCTTGACCTGCGAACTGTTTCTCCATGATTTCGTTCAGTTCTGCTAGAGCAGAAGGCTGAACTTCTTCAAGGTTGGCGATACGCATCATAAGGTCTAGGCGGTCACGCTCTGCAAACTGAGAAAGAATCTCAGCGGACTGATCTGGCTCAAGATACGAAAGTACAATCGTTTGAATTTGGGGGTGCTCATTGATAATAATGCTCGCCACCTGACGTGGGTCCATCCATTTCAATGAATCAAGACCTTTAGAACCGGTACCCAGCAGGATTTGGTCAACAAGGTTATTCGCTTTGTCTTCACCTAAGGCGGCAACTAGTGCATTACGCATAAAATCTTCGCTGCCCATACCAATGTTGGTGTACTTCTGAATATCTGCCAAGAAAGCGCGGTGAACGGCGCCCACCTTATCTTGACTTAGGTCGGAAGCTCGCGCCATAGCGCTACCCACTCGTTGAACTTGCTTGGGTTCTAGATGGCGAATAATACCCGCAGCGTCTTCCTCATTCAGACTGAGTAATAGAATCGCCGCGCGCTCTTCGCCCGGGATGGTTGATATATCCACGGTGTTTTCTGCTACCTCACCGCCTACTTCTTGTGGAACTATTTCGTTAGGCATCTTGCATCCAATTCTTCACTACTTGTGCCGCTAGCTCAGGCTCGTTTGCTACTAGAGCACGTACCGCTTTCAGCACATCTTCATCTTTGTGTAGGTTAGGTAAGTCTATGCTTGAGCCAAACTCAAACAACTCACCACCATCTAAGTCACCGCCGATTAAGCTGGTTTCGCCATCAACCCCAATAGGTAGACCATCCGGTCCGTAAAGTTGATCGTCATCATCAGACGCAGGGTTGAGAAGTTTTTTCATTGCTGGGCGGACAAGGACTAACACCACCACAATGATTACCAACGCACTTGCGAACCAACGAATCCAGTCATTAAAGTTAGGATGTTCCCAAATTGGCACATCTGCGATGGTTTCTGTTTCTGGTTCAGCAAACTGCATACTCAAAACATTTAGTAAGTCTCCACGAGCATCGCTATAGCCAACCGTACCTATCAGAATCTGTCTAATAGAGTTTAGCTCAGCGTCTGAGATTGGTTGGTAACTGGTTTCCCCTGTTTCAGGATTGACCACTGAGCGATTTTTAACCGCCACAGCAACTGTCTGACGATTGACCACTCCAGTCTGACGACGTTCATGACTTATGGTGGTATCCAGTTCAAAGTTACGAGTTGCTTCTTTGTGGACTGACCCTTGACCAAGTGTTGTGCCATCTTTCATCTGGGCTACATCTTGAGGAATTGATGCATCCGCTGGCGGCTGATTACTTAAAGCACCAGGCACACCCGCGACGACGTTGCCATTATTGTAGTCTTCAAGTGTGTACTCGCTACGAGTCGATGGGGTATTAGGGTCAAAGCTCTTACGAGTCTGCTCTACAGCACTGAAATCCAGCTCGATATCCACTTGGGCGGTATAGTTACCAAAACCAAGAATTGGGATAAGAATCGAATCAATTTTATCGCGCAGAGCCTGTTCTTGTTTACGCTCAAGTTCATGTTCTTTGCGACGCGCAGACGAGGCTGGGTCTTGGCTACCCGAACTTAGCAGGCGGCCATGTTGATCGGTAACCGTAATGCGGTTCGGTTTCATACCAGGAACGGCACTTGAAACCATGTCTACCACAGAATCTACCTCTTCTTGCTTGAGGTTAGCTCCGGTTTTGAGAGTAAGGAATACTGAAGCTGACGCTTCTTGATTGTGTCGAACAAATACGCTTTGTTTCGGTAATGCCAATAGAACTCGTGCTTTACGCACTTGTTTCATCTCTTCTATCGCCTTAGATAGCTGACGTTCACGGCTTAGCTTTAAGCGTTCTTGTTCTAAGCGCTGAGAAACCCCAAAACCCATGTCTTGCAGCAAGATGTCATCGCCTGCCTGTTTCTCTTGGTTAAGACCGGCTCTGACCATACCCAGTTTAAGCGAGTTAAAATCACTCGTAGGAACTAAAATGGTGTTGCCATCTAATTGGTAATCGAGTTTCTGCTGATCTAGGTAGTCAAGAATTGGGATCAGTTCTTCCGTTTCATAAACGCCTAGAGGACGCATTTCTGGCTCTTTAACCCAGAAAAACAGCATCACAATCAAAGCGACACAAATCGATATCGACAGAACGAGAACAACTTGACGAAGCAGGTCTAAATCACCGACAGCCATGTCAAATTTAGAACTGCTTTTCTCATCCAAATCTGGGTTTTGAATACCCGTATCGAGATCAGACGTACTTAACATAGTGCTGTCAGCACTGCTATCAGATAACGCCAGATCGGTTGATTGATTTTGCTCTGCCACAGACTTTACCTAAAACTTAAACCGGCATATTCATCAATTCTTTGTACGCTTCAACCAGCTTGTTACGTACTTGAATTGTTGCATCGAATGCAACGCTAGATTTGTTTCTAGCGATCATTACATCAGACAAAGACACATCTGCATCACCGCGATCAAATCGCATTTGCAAATCACTAGATGTCTTAGAAAGGCCATTGACGTTATTGATGGCACTATTCAGCATTTGCCCAAAGTCTGCGCTTACAGTGTGCCCTGTCGCCGCTGGCTTTGTGCCGCCCGCTTCAAACATCATCGCTTGCATTTCGCTTTGAAAACCATCAATTCTCATCAAAACCTCAGTAGTCAACTCTTTGACTAAACATAGTGCTGGACTTATGACGCTGCAATCCTCGTGCCACGTCAATTCGACTGACAAAAAATAGCACGTTAGTTCGGAATATCAATCCCAGCATCACGCATTTTTGCTAACTTGTAGCGCAAAGTTCGTGGACTAATGCCTAATTTTTCAGCCATTTCTTTTCGACGGCCGTTACACTCTTCTAATATCTCAAGAATAATCGCATATTCCTGATCACGCAGTTCGCCACCTAAACCAGAGCCAGACGCCAAACTGCTGGTCGCCTCTGCAACCGGTTTAACATCTAGAACTTGACACACACCTGTTTCAACGGCCACTTGCAGACTCGACGCATCTTGCCAATCAAGCCCTTCTAACAGAATTTGTTCACTGTCGATGACAGCGTTGTCGCTTAATATCAAAGCTCGCTGCATCACATTATCCAGTTCACGAACATTCCCTGGCCATGAATAAGACATCAATTTATCCGTCGCGCTTGCACTCAAAGTCGGTACTGGCATACCCAATTTCTGGCAATGTCGCTCAATCAGATGCTTTGACAACGGCTCGATATCTCCCGGACGTTCACACAGTGCTGGCCATGCGATTGGGAACACGTTAAGACGGTAGTATAAATCTTCACGGAAGTTGCCTTCTTGGACGTAGCTTTTTAAATCTCGGTTACTGGTTGCCAGCACACGAACATCCAGCTTTATGCTCTTGCGGCTACCCAGACGTTCAACTTCTCTTTCTTGAAGAACACGCAATAGCTTCGCTTGCAGGCTAAGATCCATTTCGCTGATTTCATCAAGTAAAATGGTTCCACCTTGCGCCTGTTCGAATTTACCCGGGCACGCCTGTACCGCCCCAGTAAACGCGCCTTTTTCATAACCAAAAAGGGTCGCTTCCAGCATGTTATCTGGAATAGCCGCACAGTTTATTGCGACAAAAGGGCCATCTTTGCGAAGAGAAGCATTGTGAATATAGCGTGACATGACTTCTTTACCTGAGCCACTTGGCCCCAGAACCATCACACTTGCGTCGGTTTTAGCAACTTTATCGGCTAATGCCAGCAGCTTGATGCTTTTCTCGTCAGCCACCACGGCATCACCGTTATCGTCGGATTTAACCGGCGCATAACGGCTGACCATATTAAGTAGTACCTCTGGCGCAAAAGGTTTCGCCATGTAGTCGATCGCACCGTCTTTCATCGCTGAAACGGCATCTTCAATGTTGGCATATGCCGTCATCAACAACACAGGAAGATTTGGCCAGTGCTGCTTAATGCTTCTTAACAAAGCCAAGCCACCCATGCCAGCCATTTGAACATCAGAGACAACAATGTCGATATTATTAGATTTGAGCTTAACTAGGGCATCCTCGGCGCTATCCGCTTCAAGCCACTCATAGCCAGCTAAAGCTAGCGTATCGACCAGTGCTTCGCGTAGGCCTTCATCATCTTCTACAATCAGTACCTTACTTTGAGCCATTATCTTTCTCCAGTCATAGCTTGTTGGTCAGCATTCGAGTTTTCGTTAAGCGGGATACACATAGTAAAACACGCCCCGTCACCCTGTTCTGAAATAAGTTCTAACCTTCCATCATGAGCACGACATACCATTTGTACGACAGCCAACCCAAGTCCCGTTCCCTGAGAACGAGTGGTGAAGAAAGGTTCCATTATCTTGTTTTGCAGCTCTTTCGGCACTCCAGGGCCACTGTCCTGAACTGAAATTTTGAGCTCACCATTCACAGGTCTGAAAAATACATCGACCTGTGACTGTTTTCCGGCAATCTGAATCGCATTCATGACCAAATTGCTCAGCGCGGATGCAATCGCGTTCGCATTCCCCAACAACTGAGTCTGCTCTTGCTCGACTTCAAGATAATAATCGATTTGGTTGTTTTTAAGTGCAGTCTCAACCATAGGTGAGAACTCGCTAACAAGTTGTTCAATCGTAAACGGTTTAACAACCTTATTATCTCCACCTTTTGCAAACAGCAACATATCATTGACTTGTTTTTCTAAGTCATGAAGCCTGTCCATCAGCTTGCTCTGAAAGCGTTCTTTGGTTGCTGGAGGCAAATTGGGCGCCGCTAGGTTAGAGGCATAGAGCATCGCGCTGGAAAGTGGTGTCCGAACCTGATGTGCCAGAGATGCAACCATACGTCCCAAAGAAGAGAGTCGTTGCAAATCACTGACACGCGCCTGCAATAAACGCGTTTCAGTCAAATCAGTGATCAGAATGAGCTGCCCCGTTGCGGATGCGGAGATCGCTAATCTCACTTTGCGCCCGTTTCGCAGCGATATTTCATGACCATCATCTTCGCGTGGCGCAAACGCCTGTTGAATGACTTCAAACCACTTGTCACCAACCAGTGAAAGCTCTAACAATCTTTGCGCTTCAGGGTTAGCTTCCTGAACCACGCCCTGAGTATCGAGCAAGATCACGCCCGCCGGCATAACATCGAGTACCTGCTGGTAGCGTTCGACTTGTTGTTCTAATGTGCCCAACGGCATTGGATTATCCGTTGAAGAAGTTGGATGCATGACGTATTTCTGCCTTAAAAACTACAATAGCCTACCGTGCAAAAAGCAAGCCAGGCTATTTTATATATTTTTCAACAACTTAACATCAGGTCGAAAATTTGACAGTCAATAATTAAACGTTACTAACGCTGTAGATTGTACTTTCTCATTTTCTCAACCAAAGTCGTGCGACGCATGCCGAGCATATCCGCAGCTCGTGCCACAACACCACCTTGTGCATCTAACGCTTGGTTAATCATATTAACTTCAAGATCTGCAAGCATCTCTTTCAAGTTCACACCTTCTGGCGGTAAACTTTGTGGCGCGTTTTCGTGGTCGTGGAATAAGTCATTGGATTCAAAGCTAAAATCTTCAGCAAAGATATCTTGTAACGCATCGCGTTCTAGCTCTTCAACCGAATCCATCTTGTTGTACTCTGGTTGGAACTCTGGAATATCGCTGTATCGATATTTAGTTGGTAAATGATTCACATCAACCAGACTATTTGGATAGAGGATAATCATACGTTCAACCAGATTCGCCAATTCGCGTACGTTGCCTGGCCACTCATGTTCCATTAGTGAATTAATCGAACGAGGCGTAAAGCAGATAGGTTGAGCGCCTTCAGACTCCATTCGAGTCATCAACTCTTGCAACAACAGCGGAATGTCATCTTTTCTGTCGCGTAACGCTGGCATCTCAATAGGAAAAACATTGAGTCGGTAGTAGAGGTCTTCACGGAAAGACTCACCATTGATCATCGTATCAAGATCACGATGAGTTGCAGCAATAATGCGCACATCCACACGAATCGTCGTGTTACCGCCAACGCGTTCGAAACAACGCTCTTGAAGTACACGTAACAGCTTAACCTGCATAGGCATTGGCATATCGCCAATTTCATCCAAAAACAGGGTTCCACCTTCAGCAAGTTCAAAACGGCCTTTACGTGATGTAATCGCACCAGTAAACGCCCCTTTCTCATGACCGAATAATTCGCTTTCCAATAAGTCTGGCGGAATAGCACCACAGTTAATCGGTACAAATGGTCCGTTTCTACGTGCTGAATGGTAATGGATATTGCGCGCCACCACCTCTTTGCCAGTACCAGACTCACCGAGGATCAATACGTTGGCTTCAGTACCTGAGACTTGCTCGATAAGGTGTCTAACCTCTTTGATGCCATGACTTTGGCCGACCAAACTGCGGAAAAGTGTATTTTTACGTGACGAAGAAGGTACATTAACCCCTTTACGACCAAGAAAATCTTTACAGTGGCGCAAGGCTTCACTTAATTGCGGATAATTTAGGGGATACTCCAGATCGCCGACATAATTTGTCAGATCTTCTACTGGATAGGAATGCTTTCCTGCAATCAGCAACGGTATATGGTTGGCCTTGGATAGCTTGTCACTCAGCTTGGTAGATAACTTTTTGTCGTTAAGAGAACCTAGAATACAGCCGGCCCACACTCGTGACCAATCCAGATCATCGAGTTGATCAGAACTGATGGCCTCACACTGTTCTCCAACAAATTCTAAAATATTACTTAGATTGATACGTGCTTGCACATCATCTTCAATCACAAGTAGTTTCGCTAAACCTTGCATAGGTGAGATTGTTTGCCTTTATTGTAAAACGTTGTGGCTGGATAATTATTTCTAACGCCATTTGTAACTATAGATCAGATACATCAGACAATTGACAAATATCAGCAACAAAAAAAGCCACTGACCCGTTAGTAGCTTCTATTCTATTTGATAAAAAAAATAAGGCAACCAAGCAATTACTTGATGTGACGTTCAACCAAAAGCTAATCAGTCATATTATTTCATTCATCACACATTTCTATACAAAATGTATGCAAACATTCGCTTAACGCTAGATTCCGACGTCACCCGCGGTGAGGTTGTGATATTCGTTCGGAATCTGATCCCATGCGGACTTAATTTCTCTTATGATTTCAATCACATCATCAATCGGCTGTGGATCATTGCGATGATTCGCATCTGTGATCTGAGTGATCATAAACTCATAGAGCTGATCTAGGTTTTGAGCAATGTCCCCACCGTCATCCATAGAAAGACAGCTACGCAGGCTGATAATAATGTCCAGCGCTTTACCTAGGCGCTCGCCTTTGACAGGAATATTGCCCGCTTGCATCGCCGCTTTGCCTTGAATCAAACGTTCAATAGCGCCAGCCATTAGCATTTGAACAATTTTATGCGGGGAGGCCGCACTGAGCTGGCTATCAACCGATACCTTCTTGTAAGCCTGTAGTGAACCACGCATAACAACCCTCTTAAATTTATAAAAATTTTTGATACTGCTGAACTGATCGTTTACCGTGACGATACTTTTGCAGCGCCACACCTAGTTCAGCAGTTTTACTACTCATTAACTCTACAACAGTTTGCGTTCTTTCAACCGCGTCGTGCCACTGTTGTAACTTGGCAAGTTCTGGAGACGAATGAATCGCTGCCAGTAAACTTAGCAATATCTGTTCCCTTGTATCGACCAGCTTAACGATTTCTTCAGTCGATAGTTCAATCGCTGTAAGGGTTTCACTAATTATTTGATCAACTTCACATAATTCATTGAGACGTTGCTCAAAGTCTCTATCCGAGGGCATTCATCATCCCCGCTAATTGAGACTGCATCTTACTGGTCGCATCTTGCATTGCCGTAAATTTGGCGTGAGTGCGTTTTTCCAAGTTATCCATTCGACGGTCAAGTGCCGCTTGGTCATCTTGTAGTCGGTAAGTACGCTCAACCATACTGCGCTCGCGGTTACGAATCGAACCAGTAACGCCTGTTAGACCTTGAATCGCATCCTCGACTTTCTTAGCGAATCCCTGATTACCGCCAAAAAATTCTTCGAGCTTATTAAAGTTATTGTTCAACTGACGATCTAACATATCGTAGTTGATTTCCAAATTACCCTGTCTGGTCGTCGTAATGCCAAATTCGGTAAGGGTTTTTAAATCCTCTGGGGCAGGCTCGACACGTGAAGAGAATACGGCTTTCAAACGCGAATCTGCACTACGGACAATGCTGTCGCCGGCCAGCGGCCCTGCCATTCCAGTCCGAGGATCAACACCCGATAACTCCTTCGTCACTTGATAGAACTGATTGTAAGCAGCGACGAACTGTTCAATATCTTCACGTACGCCTTGTCGGTCATACTCAATATCGATTTCGGAAATGGGCTTACCTTTTTCAGTTCGCCCTTTTAGAGTCAGGTCAACACCATCAATTGCATCTTCAATAATGTTGTTGTTGCTGGAAAGTTGAGCAACGCCATCAAGTAACACTTTTGCATCTTGCGCAGACTGTACTTCCGTCATACCACGATAAGTATCAAATGAACGCTGCGCTGCCTCGAGATCGGCTTGCGCTTGATCGATACGCTCAAGGTACTCACGCTCTTCCTGCGGCAACTTGGCGCGTTCCATCTGTTTTGCTTGTTCAGGCGTCAACTCACCAGAAGCAACACGCTGAGCCAGTGCAGACTGTTCATCGGCCACTTTTTTCTCTATACGGGCTTTTTCTGCATCCAGTTTAGCTTGCGCTTCTTTGGGTGTGACGTACGAATCCGTTAGGGTTCCTGATGCCGTATTTGACCAGCCTGGTACGTCTGGCGCTTTCTCTTTCGCTTTCGCATCTAGTTGAGGTTCTGGTTCCCAGTAAGAATCGAGCAAAGTGCCCGAAGCGGTTTCACTCCAACCAGGAATACGCTCTTCTGGTTTAAGATACTTGTTTGCCTCAATCCCCGCATTTGCTGCCGCTGTCGTTGCAGCTTTAGACATTTCATTATCGGGCGTGGCCTCTTTGGCTGCGTTGGGATCTGCATTAATTGCCGCTTGCTTTGTGGTATCGGCAATCTCTTGATCGACAAGTTTTGCCGCGTCGATGATTTTTTGAGCGACTTTATCGGCAACTTTTTTCTCTGCAGGGGTGAGAGGGGCAATCAATTCCTGAGCCGCAGCACGTGCGCGTTCAAGATCTTTGACTCGTTGCTCTAGCGTTTTGTATTCGAGTTGTTTGAGCGAGTTACCCGGCTGGGCATCCACTTGCATTGAGATTTCATTGTCGCCACCGGATACGTTCGAGGCAACAATAAGACGGGGACCATCGACATCGTTAATGATTGCCGCACGGACACCCGGATTAGATTTACTGCCGTTGATACCGCGAACGATATCAACGAGCTTAGAATTCTCTTGTACATCAATAGAGAATTTTTTTTCACCCAGTGAAATCTGCAACTTGCCCGGTCCAAATTTCGCATCTTCTGGCAAAACATCAGACGCAATTTTGTGACTTTGGGCAAGTTGCAACACATCGATAGCATATCGACCAGCGATAGCATCAGTGGTTGCCGTCGCGGATACGACAGTGTCGTCTGTTGACGCCACTGTTCTTGCGGCGAAAGCTTTCTCTTGACGAAAGCTCGCCATCAAGTTTTTCATCGTATCCAGCGACTCTCTGAGCCGGCCATAAGCACTGATACTGGAATCAATTTGGGTCCGCTCACTGTCGATACGTTGCTGTTTAGGAACACGCTCCGAATCCACAATTTTGCTGACCATAGAATTGATATCCATGCCAGAATTCATGCCTATAGGGCCAAAACTCATTCACTCACCTCAAGTACGATTACACCGTTTGGTTAACAAGTCCCGATGAATATCGGGCCGTTTGTTCCCTTAGGCGTCGTAAGATCTCTAACATTTCCTCATCGGGTATCTGACGAATAATATCACCAGTATCCGCTTCATATATCGTTACAACATCTCTACCGGACTCTTCGTCCACCCTAAAGGATAAGCCCTTATTGATAGATGATATGAAATCATTCATCTGCTCAACAATCCTTTCACGCTCCGCCCTGTTTAGCTTCTCCCTCTCTTGCGAGGCTTCGATGGCTTTTTCAACAGTTTGAGACGCTTTTTCGCTTACCTCAGTTGTAGAGACCTGCTCCTTTCGCGAGGAAACTTGCTGTACACCATCGTACTTAGAAGCAAGTTTAGTGCCACTTTCTGAGCCATAAGGCTGGATGTTCGATGTGTAGGATGGTATTTCCATAACGATCTCCCTTCCACCTTAGCAGGTCACAACATAATGTTGTACCAATAAGCTCCTGTCGAACCTATCGATTAACCTAATAAGCTAAGTGCTGCCGACGGGGACTGCTTAGCTTGCGCTAGGACAGATGTACTCGCTTGCTGAAGAATTTGCGATTTAGTCATCGCAGTAGTTTCTCTCGCATAGTCTGTATCAACAATTCGACTACGAGATGCATTCACATTCTCGTTGATGTTGTCTAAGTTGGTGATCGCGTGACCAAAACGGTTTTGGAATGCACCCAGTTCAGCACGTTGGCTATCTACAGTTTTCAATGCGCCGTCGATCACAGATACCGCTAGCTGAGAGCCTGCAACTGTCGTTACATCTACATCAGCAACAGTACGATCTTCTGCAGCACCGAAACCAATTTCACCACCAAGTCCACCACCAATAGTGACGTCTGTAGCAACTTTATTAGATGCTGCAAATAGCTGTAGTTTACCCTCTTCACCAACAGATGCTTTCACATCTTCACTTTGACCATTAATGTACGTTGCAAGCTGCTCGACATCGTCGCCAACTTTAGCATTTATGGTGATGTTTTTCGCTTCACCATGTACATCAGTATAGCCCAGTGTAAGGTCGGTCGCTCCTGCTGCAACAGCCCAATCAGCGTCTTTACCAGCGGTTGCAATGTATGCTTTACCACCCATATCCATGGTGTCAGAACGCATGTTACCGATGCCTAGCTGTACAGCTTCACCAGAACTTGCTCCGATTTGGAAGGATTTGTCGCCAAATGTGCCGTTTAGCAGTTTGTTACCACCAAAAGAGGTAGTTTCTGCGATACGGTTTAGCTCGTCGTTAAGCGCCGTCACTTCTTCTTGAATCGCGATACGCTCGCTACGAGAGTTAGAGCCGTTTGAAGATTGAAGTGCCAAATCACGCATACGTTGAAGTATGTTGGTGGTCTCATTCATCGCACCTTCGGCTGTCTGCGCAATTGAGATACCGTCATTCGCATTTTTTACAGCCATGTCTAAGCCACGGCTTTGTGAGTTTAAGCGGTTGGAAATTTGCAAACCAGCAGCGTCATCTCGTGCACTGTTGATTTTATAACCTGAAGATAAGCGCTCCATCGATTTCTGCATCCCGTCAGTCGCACCATTAAGGTAACGCTGAGCAGTCATCGCAGACACGTTCGTGTTTACATTAATTGCCATATTTGATCTCCTTCGGCATTAGGGCGATGTGCCGCAGTGTCTCTCACCTCACTTTGGCACATCTCATTTCTCTCAATCCTTTAACGGCGAGCTAAAAAATACCTTTAGGAAAAAAATAACTTTTTTTTGCTTTTTTATCGGCGAGTATATGAAATGTGATGGAGATCATCTATTTGCGTGAGGCAAAAAAAATCCAGCCGAAGCTGGATTTTTTAATTTGAGCTTGATTAGCCTAGTAGGCTTAGTGCCGAGTTTGGCGCCTGCTTCGCTTGAGCAAGAATAGAGCTTGAAGCTTGAGAAAGAATTTGCGACTTAGTTAGTGCAGTTGTTTCTTTCGCGAAGTCAGTGTCTTTGATACGGCTCTTAGATGCATTCACGTTTTCGTTAATGTTGTCTAAGTTGTTGATAGCGTGGTTGAAGCGGTTCTGGAATGCACCCAGTTCAGCACGGTGGCTATCTACATTTTTAAGTGCAGCATCGATGATACCAACAGATTCTTGCGCACCGCCAACTGTCGTTACGTCGATAGTATCAACCGTTACGTTTGTTGCTGCGCCCATCGCTAGTTCGCCCGCTAGACCACCAGAGAAAGATACTGCGCCCTCTACTTTATCTGCACCAGCAAATACTTGTAGTTGACCATCTTCGTTTACTGACGCTTTAACCATGTCAGTTTGACCGTTGATGTATGTCGCTAGTTCTTCAATATCGTCGCCTTCTTTAGCATTGATAGTGATAGTTTGAGCGTTACCGTCTGTGTCAGTTAGGTTAACTGTTAGGTCGTTAGCACCTGCAGCTACTGTCCAGCTTGCATCTTTTGCGTTTGCAGCTTGGAAGCTTTGGCCACCCATCTTAGAGTCATCAGAGCGCATGTTGTTTAGTGAAAGCATTACCGCTTCACCGTTGTCTGCACCGATCTGCATTGATTTAGTGCCGAACGTACCGTTAAGTAGCTTATTACCACCGAAAGATGTTGTTTCAGCGATACGGTTTAGTTCGTCATTAAGTGCTGTTACTTCTTCTTGGATAGCAACACGCTCAGATTTCGAGTTTGAACCGTTAGCAGACTGTAGCGATAGGTCACGCATACGTTGCAGGATGTTTGTTGTCTCATTCATCGCACCTTCAGCCGTTTGTGCGATAGAGATACCGTCGTTCGCGTTACGTACAGCCACGTCTAGACCACGGCTTTGTACGTTTAAGCGGTTAGAAATTTGAAGACCCGCTGCATCGTCTTTAGCGCTATTGATCTTAGAACCAGATGACAAACGCTCCATTGAAGTTTGTTGAGCATTGTTCGCGCTATTTAGGTAACGCTGTGCTGTCATTGCTGATACGTTGGTGTTTACATTCACTGCCATGGTGATTTCTCCGTTTGATTTTCCGATGTTTCCGGCTTCCGACGTCTCGGAAAACCAAAGTAGTTCTCTCAAAAGTTACATTTATTAACGGCACTATTTCCAAAACCTTGAGGTTTTTTTTAAGTTTTTTTCGAAAAAAGTTCTATTGGTGAGAAAAGCGTGATTAAACGTTAATAAAGCCATTTTTTTGCTAAAGCTTTCGCTTCGGCTGTCGATAATGCTCTCTTGCCTCAAATTAACCGAGCAGCGTTATCGCTAAATTTGGTTGTTGCTTAGCCTGCGCCAAGATAGATGTACTGACTTGCTGCAGAATTTGCTGCTTAACCATTTGGGTGGTTTCTTTCGCGTAGTCGGTATCTTTAATCCGGCTATTAGACGCTGACAGGTTTTCGCTCACATTACTCAAGTTGTTGATGGCATGATTAAAGCGATTTTGCATTGCGCCAAGTTCAGCTCGGTGACTATCAACATAATTGAGTGCGGTATCGAGAACGGAGACGGCCCTTTGCGCGCCCCCAACCTCAGAAATATCTATATTATCAACCGCTTCATAACCCGCTAGATTCATATTGAGCTCACTTGCTAACCCACCAGAAAAGGAAATCGTTCCCGCCGTTTCCTTGCCTGCCATAAAGATTTGCAGTTGCCCTTCTTCATTAACCGACGCTGATACTTTGTCTGTTTGACCATTGATATAGGTCGCTAACTCTTCAATATCGTCACCAGCTTTAGCGGTTATATTGATGGTTTCTTGCTGACCTTGAGCATTGGTGTATTGCATTACCAATTTATTGTTGCCCTGAGCCACTTGCCAGTTACTGTCTGCTTTACCTGCTGCGATGTAACTGAAGCCACCCATGTCCAAACTGTCTGAACGCATGTTCTTGAGTGAAACTTGTACCGCTTCACCCGAACTGGCACCAATTTGAAAAGAAGAAGACGAAAACGAACCATTGAGTAATTTTCGACCACCAAAAGAGGTGGTTTCGGCGATTCTGTTCAATTCATCGTTTAAAGCGCTCATTTCCTCTTGCAAGGCATCTCGCTCAGCTCGACTGTTTGAACCATTCGCAGATTGAAGGGAGAGGTCACGCATACGCTGAAGCAAGTTGGTGGTTTCGTTCATCGCACCTTCTGCCGTCTGCATAATCGAAATACCGTCATTGGCATTACGCATAGCGACATCTAACCCTCTCATCTGTGACTCAAGGCGATTGGAAATCTGCAACCCTGCTGCATCATCTTTAGCGCTATTAATACGATTCCCTGAAGAGAGTCTCTCCAGAGATTGATTCAGCAGATCGGTCGCCTTCGACAAGTGTCGTTGCGCTGTCATTGCCGAGACGTTCGTATTCACCGTGATTGTCATAAAGTTGCGTTGTCTTCTTTCTGGTTACTCTCTTTATCGGCAATCTGAGGTTTTCTTTAACAAAAAAATAAAAAGCCGAACCCTTGGGTTCGGCTTTAACTAATAACGGCTTACGCCTGACTACTTTAACTTGAGATCTGCCAGCATTTGAGCTGAAGGAGCAAAGAAGTAAGCACCTGTCACGGCATGAGTAAAGCGCAACAGTTGGTCTGTTTTGCCATCCGTTACGCCATACATACTTTCTAGCATAGCTTTGAAGTTGTGTAAGGTGTTGCAGTAGGCAATAAATAGCAATCCATGCTCACCAGAAACACTACCGTATGGCAAGCTGTGGCGAACAATTTTAAGCCCTTTGCCTTCTTCTTTGATATCGACACGACCAACGTGTGATGCCGCTGGCACATCATCTAACTCAACGGAGTCAGGCTTAGTTCTGCCAATCACCTTCTCTTGTGCCGACACATTGAGGCGGTTCCACGAAGGAAGGTTATGGATAAAGCGCTGCACCATTACGTAACTACCACCCGCAAACACACCTTGTGGAATGATAGCCACTTCTTCTCGCTGAGCCTGTTTCGGGTTTTCGGTTCCATCAACGAACTCGGTCATATCACGAGAATCTAGATAGCGGTAACCGTAGGTCTCATCAACAACCGAAACCTGTTCAGACACTTCAGCGAAGAACTTACGAAGTAGGTAAAAATGCAGATCATGACGGTTTGAGTGACAATGAATCAACACATCAACGTCTGAGCTTGGTGCGACGACATCCCCTTCACCTAGTTGTGGGAAATCGATCAGTTCCGCTGGCATGGCAACATCTAGCTTGCTCCAGAACGCTTTAGTGAAACCAATGGAAAGTGTCAGTTCCGCACCAGGTTGCTGGTCGTTAAGCTGTTCAACCAATGCTGGGAGCGCTTTTAACTGCTCTAAAACGTGTTGTGGATTTTGAGTCACCTTGAGCAAGGTGTATTGTGCGAATGGTCCAGCTTCAGGAAGGATAGCACTTTGAGGGTATGACATTTTTATTTCCTCACTAATATTTTTTGCTCAGTGTATTTCGTTTTGATTTCAATATATTGACAACGATCATCGCTTCGAACGATCACTGTGTAGCAGGGTTGTGAAAGCAGTCTCTTACACTACGGCTTTTCGCTACGTAGAGAATAAACCATAGCAGGAGTAGCATCACGGCACCATTAGCCCAGCTGAAGGCCCCATGAGTGAGGTAGACGTGATAGAACGTTTGTGCCAACTGCGCACTTGCTGTAACCAGAGTCACACTTTTTCCCCATGAGACGATTTGGTTGACCCAACTCCGCTCTGGACTACGTAAGCTAATCATCCACATCAGGGCTATGCTAGGAACACCCATCGCAAGTCCGAGATAAAGCATGCTGTGATCAGGATAAACGATGGATAGAATCTTACTGCCACTGTCACGGCTGGCTCCGGCTACAACAAAGACCACCCAAGCCTTGGCCATAAACAACCAGCCTAACCAAAGAAGTCTTGGGGCTTTGAGAAAACCGTGTTGGTCATATTGTTCGATTGCGTAACGCACTGATATCTAACTACTGCTATGAATACAAACCCCACTCTATACCAATGAGCAGAATTTTCTATCAGTAAATTGTCATCTTTACTCGTCGTCTTACACCAGAGCTTCGCTCTAACTCTCACCACTCGCTGATGAACGGCGGACACGTATCATAGATACAACGAGAAATAGAACCAGCAATAGGGCTGGCGCAAGCCACAAGAGTGCGTTCGACCAACTGAATGATGGTTTATATAAAACAAACTCACCGTACCGGGCGGTCATAAAGTTCACTACTTCCTGCTCACTCTCGCCTTGGTTGATTTTTTGAAACACAATCAGCCTTAAATCTTTGGCAATTGGCGAATTAGACTCTACCAAATTCTGATTCTGACACTGTGGACAGCGCAGTGATTTCGCTAGCTCAATGGCGGTCTTTTGCAATTGAGGTGTCTTAAACTCAAACAGCTCAACCTGAACATTTTGCTCATGAGTCGCTGCTACAAAAAGGGCTTGCTCTTGCGCAGACGCATGAAAACTCAGCATTGAGCACAACGTTAAACATAACAGACGAAATAGTGGCAGATACCGAACGGGCATTAACGGTTACTCTGATCGAAATAAGGGAAAAAATGTTTGCGCCAAGCTTGTTCGCTTAATAGTCCGGAATGCTTGTAAACAATCTCACCGCGGCGTGTGACGAGGTACGTCTCTGGTGTGCCTATCACACCAAGATCCAGGGATAACTTTCCCTTTGGATCAAAAATAACATCAGTGTATGGATTGCCGAGTTGAGCCAGATAGTTAACGGCTCCCGAACGATTGTCTCGATAGTTAAGCCCAACAATCGGTACACCTTGCTTTTGCAACTGATTGAGATAGTCATGTTCTTGACGACATATCCCACACCATGAAGCCCAGACATTCACCAGTTGATATTCGTCACTAAACAGCTCAGGACTCTGTTTGATTTGTTCACTGATTAACAGTTCCACTGGCATACTGGGAAACGCATGTACAACAGGGCTGGTTTGTGAGCCAAGCTGTTGCGAGTTTAGCCCCGCGATAAGAAAGCCGATAAAACCAGCTAAAACTGCAATGAATACGGCGATTTTATGCCTGCTTGATAACGCCATGTACTGCCTCTTTGCGTCTTAGAGATAACAGTGGGAAAACCGCCCCCCACATTGCCACCAAAGCCCCACCCCATATCCAACCAATGTAAGCTTTGTACTGAATTTTCACCGCATAGGCGCGAGAATCTACTTTGCTACCGAGCGTAACATAGTAGTCGCCATACCAAAAAGACCGAATAGCGGGCTCACTCATATTCATTACGCGCACGGGATAATGGCGACGCTCCGGAATCAAATCGAAGCTGTTGTCCTGATTAGAAAAGCGCAACCATGCTTGCTCCGCCGTATAATTGGGGCCAATAGCCCAACGAGTCTCAATGTAATCAACCTTCCAATCGGAAAATGTTATTGATGAACCATCCGCCATCTTAAAACTCGCTTGATAGGAGTGCTCGGCATTCATGACCGCGCCGACCGCACTTATCGCAAGTCCGATATGGGCAAGTACCATAAATAGGCTGCGAGATTGTTGCAGCCAAAAAAGCACATGACTCAATACGACCCAAACGCCAAGTCCCCATATAATCAACAGTAAAGGTGAAGGTTGATCAACCTGCACCCAATACGCCACACAGCCAACCAACATTGCCCCGGTCAGCATTAACAGCAACTGAGTAACAGAGTAGTAGGCACCATGATGCCATTTCAAAAGCGGAACAAAACCCATGAGCAACAATGCAATGACCGTCAGTGGGAGAAATAAAGTATTAAAATAAGGTGCACCTACCGAAACGGAACCTAAGCCAATCAACTCATAAATCATTGGGTAAAAGGTGCCGAGAAACACGGTGAAACTTGCGACAGCTAACAACCCTACCGAGGCAGTAGCCAAGTAACTACGACTGAATATCGCTTTGATAGTTTTGCTTTTGACCACCTCGCCGCGTTCAAACAGCAGTGAGAATGAGCAAATTAATGTCACAGCCAAAATAGCCAGTAAAGCGATACCTTTACTCGGATCGACAGCGAATGCATGAACAGACGTCAGTACACCAGAACGAACAATAAAGGTTCCGAGGATACTGAGACTAAAAGTGATAAGCGCAAGAATCAAGGCGGCTCGTTTCTGCTGCTCATAACGACGCGCCGCTAACATAGCATGGAGCAATCCAGTCCCAGTTAACCATGGCAGTAGAGAGGCATTTTCGACGGGATCCCAGAACCACCAGCCGCCCCACCCCAATTCGTTATAAGCCCACCAAGAGCCGACCACAATGCCAAGGGTTAAAAATGCCCACGCTGAGATAAGCCAAGGTTTTGCCAACTCAACCCAGTTTTGGAAAAAGCTTGGCTGCATCAAAGCGGCAAGCGCAAACGCTAGAACCGTCGAAAATCCGATATAGCCTAAATAGAGCAAAGGAGGATGAAAAATAAGCCCAACATCTTGCAGCATTGGGTTTAAATCTCGTCCCTGTTCAAGCCAGTTCTCCGCATAGCTAAATGGGTTAGACGCTATCAGAGTAAACCAACCAAAAGCGGCAACAAACAACCCCATAATCCACAGTACATCCTGTAAATACGCATGGGGTGCAGAACGAATAAATGAAATACAGCCAGCCCATACCGCTAGGGTGAACACCCAGAACAGCATTGACCCTTCATGACCACCCCAAACCGCCGCAACCTTGAAAAACTGCGGGAGCGCGGTATTTGAGTGAGACGCGACATACTGAAACTGAAACTGGTCGCTAATAAATAAGTAAGCTAACAAAACAAGGCTCAATGACGCAGCCACGCCATTGAACCTTGCAAGGAATGATAAAGAGAGTGTGTTGCCATGGCGAAGCCACTTTTGCAATGCATATTGAACACTAGCTGCCGTACTGGAAAGCGTTACCAAAACCAGTGCCAAATGGCCCAACTCTCCTACCATATTTATACAACCGTCATTTGACCAGCATAGAGAATAAACGTACGTAACATCAGTACGCCAACCAAACTCAATGTTGTTACCATCAGGATATAACCACCATTGTGACGTGTTTCTTTTGGTATCACCGCATTAAGGGTTAGCGGCAGTACCATACCAATCAGCACGACACCAAACCAGAACCAGTTAGACCAAAAACCGCCACCAATTGCATTCCAAGCCGCTACTTCATTTTGGCCACCACTAAAAATTAGGCCAGTAAAGAAAGTAACCAGTACAAAAAGCTCAAACATCACAACGGGACGCTCAAAGCTATGTACCCACGAAACACTTGGGCTTGTTGCAGACTCTTTAAAGACTAAGATGCCAAACATCAAACACGCCGCAGCACCAGATGACAGACTTGAGAACAAGAACAGTATCGGCAACACAGGGTTATTAAGCATTGGATAGGTTTTCAGAGCAGACAACAGGAAGCCTGTATACGCCGCTAGAACAATCGCTAGGAAGCCCAAAAATAGCTCAATAGCGTTAGAGAACTTACCTGATTTAATCAAGAAGCCATCGGCAAAATCAAGCAATTTACTCGGCAGCTTACCATCACAGAATTGGATAACTTGGTGACGGAATATGATCCCAATCCAAATGAACAATACGATCATGTAGACCTGGAAGAGAATTACACCCATCGACATTACCGAACTTGGGTTGTAGAAAATCATGATTTTCCAAAACGACAAAGGCTTGGTTAAGTGGAAAATCAAAATTGTCAGTCCCGAGATAATGCCAAATGGTGCCAGCCAAGCCATCGCCTTGATAATGCCATTATTAGCCGGATCGCCTTCGATCACTTTACGTTTTAGATAAAGCGAAATCATCACCGCACCAGCAGACATACCAGCGAGGAATAGATAGATTGCGATGATCCAATCCCAAACCAGAGAGTCAAAGTGGAATGCACTTTCAAAACCATTCATTATCAGATCTCCCCTTTCTGGTGAGGCACTTTGTATAGCTTAGGCTTAGTGCCAAGATGTACCTTGTCGCGGTACACAACTTCACTGTTCAATACCTGATTTATCTCACTGTTTGGATCATTGAGATCACCAAAGGTCAACGCCTGCGTCGGGCAAGACTCAACACAAGCAGGAAGCTTGCCTTGTGCTAAGTTTGTGTCACGACAGAAGTTACACTTGTCAGCGGAATGGTCGACAGGATTAAAGAAGCGAACTTGATAAGGACAGGCCGCTAAGCAGTAGCCACAACCGACACACTTCTCTTTGTGTACATCAACAATGCCAGTCTTCTCATCTTTGTATGCCGCCCCAGTTGGACAAACATAAACACACGGTGGGTTTTCACAATGTTGACAAGATTTGCGAGTAAAACGGTAATCAACATCAGGAAACTCACCCTGTGGTTCACTGCGAATAATCTCAAGGCGAGATACACCTTCCGGAACTTTGTTTACTTCACGACACGCTTCGGTACACGCAGTACAACCGATACAAGCGGTTTCATCGTGAATCATGCCGTATAACTTGTTGCCATCCTGCTCAACATTCGCCAACGTTTTTCGGCTATTGAACACCGCGGTTCCTGCCACACCTGTAGTGAAGATCACAGCACCTGCGCCGGTTAAGAAGTTTCGTCTAGAACAACTCATACTACTTCTCCTTCTTCAACTGGTTAAAATCGGCGTGACAATCCACACAAAGCTTGATGCGCTCTTTCTTCTCAAGAGCCAACACTTTAGTTTTGTTTGCATGAACATCATGACAATTTGAACAGGTGAGATTTTTTGCATGAACATCATGAGTCCAGCTGTTATCACGCAGTTTTTCTGGTGTGTGACAATCGGCGCACTGACTATTGGCTTTAAGAATCTGTTGTGGATCAAGGAAGACTTTATCGGTTCCCGATGCAGATTGAGCACTAGAATATTTAGTAACTTGCGGCGCACCCTCTCGGTGGTCTGGTCCTATATTGTTGTGGCACTCAGTACAGTTGACTTCTCGACCCAGTATTTTAAGTGCGTCTTCGCCATGAGAACCCGCGAGTGTTTGTTTAGAATCCTTATGACATTGAATACACTTGTAATCTTTGTCACGGATAAGCGTGACTTCATGACGTGCTGATGTTCCTTCAGACTGCACAGTTGAAGTGTCGGCAACGGCATGAAGAGAATAACCATAGAGGCAAAATGCTAGAAGGGACTTAAGCATTATGACTATGGCCAACTTTATATTGCCCATATTATCCTTTCCTTATTCCCGTACCATTTACTGATTAAACAATAAGTTGATATACGGTTTAAAATTAAAGTCTTTCGATGTGCGATAAAAATACACCGAATGAGATCAATTCTTATTTTGGATAAGCCACAACGCTATTAAGAATATAGTACTCCTCCTACCCTAAAGAGGTACATTAAACTGTTCAAAATTCGATCTGAATCACCGAATAGTTTTTCACCAACCCGCACTAAGTTATTGATGATAATAAGTTTCATTAAGTAAATGACAACCAAACAAATACCTCCAAAGAGGTATAGAAACACTAATTTGAACTGGATCACTGTCCAAAATTGATCTTGAACAATGATGGATTATTAATAAGTTATTTAATTTATTTCTGTTTATTACAATGTATTTCAGTTTCTCCAGTTCTTAGTTTGGAATATAGCCAGTTCACAACGCTGCTAATAAAAACAGAATACGGAGATAGCACTGTGAATAAATTGCATTGGATACCAAAATCCGCTGCAGCATTAGCAATTGTGGTTAGCTCACTAATGAGCGTCACTAGCTTTGCTGCGTCCGACGAAAAAGGCTTAATTGATCCTCGTAATGACGCCTACCAACAACAGCACCCAGACCAGTACGAGTCTTGGAAAGCGACGTCAGAAAGTGAACATATTGAAGACGCGCTAGCAGAAGATCCCAACATGGTTATCATGTGGGCTGGTTATGGCTTTGCTAAAGATTACAACAAAGCTCGTGGTCACTTTTACGCATTAGACGATGTTCGTCAGACTCTGCGTACGGGTGCGCCACAAGACGAAAACTCCGGTCCAATGCCAATGGCATGTTGGAGCTGTAAAAGCCCTGACGTCGGTCGTGTGATTGACGAGCGTGGTGAAGATGGCTACTTCGAAGGCAAATGGGCTCGACTAGGTGATCAGATTGCTAACCCAATTGGTTGTGCCGACTGTCACGACACTCGTAGCGAAGCGTTCAAAAATGGTGAACCTGCGCTTGCATTAGCCAAACCATATGTTGAACGTGCATTTCAGGCCATCGATAAACCGTTTGAAAAACAGTCTCGCCTCGATCAGCAAGCTTCGGTATGTGGACAGTGTCACGTAGAGTACTACTTTACTGGCCCTAACAAGTCTGTGAAGTTCCCATGGGATCGCGGCACCACTGTTGGCGAAATGGAAGAGTACTACGACGCACTTGGCTTTAAAGACTGGACACACAAAGTATCTAAAGCCCCAATGCTGAAAGCGCAGCACCCAGGTTACGAAACTTGGCGCGACGGTATTCACGGTAAGAACAAAGTCGCTTGTGTCGACTGTCATATGCCTAAAGTGACCAAGGAAGACGGTACCGTCTACACAGACCACAAAGTCGGTAACCCATTTGACCGCTTCGAAGATACCTGTGCAAACTGCCACACTCAGTCTAAAGATCAGCTACGTGACATCGTTTCAACCCGTAAGGCTCAAGTACTAAACATGAAACTGACTGCCGAGAAACAAATTGTCGCGGCTCACTTTGAAGCAGGTGCTGCGTGGGATGCCGGTGCAACCGAAGAGGAAATGAAAGACATCCTTCAAGACATCCGTCATGCTCAGTGGCGCTGGGACTACGCTATCGCCTCTCACGGTGTTCATATGCATGCACCTGAAGTGGCACTTGAAGTACTCGGTACTGCGGTAGACCGCGCTGCGGATGCTCGTACTAAAATCGTCCGTCTTCTAGCGAAGAAAGGCATCACAGAACCCGTTGAACTCCCCGACATTTCAACTAAAGCGGCTGCTCAAAAAGCACTTGGTATGGATATGGATAAGATGAACGCTGAGAAAGAAAACTTCCTCAAAACCGTCGTTCCAGACTGGGAAAAAGCGGCAAAAGCCCGAGAATCAAAATACTAACTAAAGTATAAGAATAAAAAACCGGCGAAATACGCCGGTTTTTTATAAGCCTTTCACTTGGTTCAAAGAGTGAATAATCGACACACGATCTAAATCTGTGCTGTTAGAATCCAGCATTTGTGTCCAAATATCGATCGCTTGTTGATAACGCAAACTAATAAAGTGGTCGCCCGCCATCAGAGCTAATGCTGTGAGATTGTTGGGTTCAAGGTTTAGGGCCTGAGCAAGCAAAGCATCCACTTCGTCAGTCATCACTTGTTTTTCTAAATAATAAAGCGCACTGGCTTTGGCTGCTAACTGACTCGCTGACGGTGTGTCGCTTAGCCGTATCGTGTAGTCAAAGCAGGTAAGAGCGGATAGAAACTCCTGCTTATTCATATAACCATGACCAAGCTGGAACCACAATTCAGCTTGGTTGGGATCTTGCTTGAGCTGCTGCTGCAATGAGCTCATCCAATCAGAGGAAGTGATTTGTTCGATCGGCTCATAGGGGGATGGTTTGTCTCCCTGCCACCACAAAGACAAAGGTATTGCCAGCATTAAACTCGCAATCAAGGTTCGTTTCATTGGCATACCCAAGCTTTTGATCATCATTTGATAACTATAACGTGTTAGGATATCTGCATCTTTGATCTAGCTAGACCTATCAACATGAAAAACAAAGTTGCTCCCTCTCCGGAAACACAACAAGATGCAATGAAAATTGCCAAGGCTACGCAAAAGCCCGGTCAAACCAAAGAGCAAACTAAACTGATTGCTCAAGGGATCGAGAAAGGCATTGCGCAGTATAAAAAGCAACAAAAAGAGCGTTCTCGTCAGGCAGATAAGGCGAAGAAAAGAGTTCAGAAAGCCAAGCAACCGACTCAGCAATCAGAGCCATTGCCACAACGGGATCAAGAACCTGTTTCGGCTAAATCATCAATACTTCCGTGGTTATTACTCATCGTAAGTTGGATAGGATTCTTTATTTATATTACTCAGAAATAAAAAAACCTAGCGATTAACTCGCTAGGTTGATGATCCTCGTTTAAGCACTAAAACCTAAACTGGCGGCAATATCCGATCTTCGATCGGTAACCCATTGGCTATCGAACGGTCCCCAATCCGATAGTTGATAATAACCATCGTTGTGACGCCTGCCATCTTGGACAAACATCAGCTCAATGCCAATCCCCGGTAATGCTTTAATCACGTCTTGAATGGTACGACGCGGCCAGCCTGTTTGCTCAATCAGCTTGGGCACATTTGGGCGCTCTAAGTTTTCAACAAGCAGTGCAAGATACAAGCGCCTTGCAAAGACAGGACTCAATTCCATTGATACCTCCTATAAATTTCTAGAGTCATTATTTCTGTTTTGTCTCGGCGTGTGTTGCGTTCGATCAAAAACTCTACGATCGTCATCGTTTGAAACATCTTTTTTTAGCTCAATGAAATATATCCATCACACTTTTGTCTCGCTGTGTAGTTCCTGCTAGGATGCAGAAAACATATTAAAAAAGTCACTTTCGAAGGTTCTAGTATGACAATCACCATGTATGGCATCCCTAACTGCGACACCATCAAAAAAGCAAAAAAATGGCTTGAGGCAGAGGGAGTGGAATACAATTTTCACGATTACCGCAAACAAGGTATCGACAAAGCGATGGTTGAGGCATTTTGTCAGCAACTTGGCTGGGAGAACGTCGTCAATAAACGCGGCACAACCTTTCGCCAACTCTCTCAAGAGCAAAAAGACAATCTTGACCAAAACAGTGCGATTGAACTGTTGGTAGAACAACCAGCAATGATCAAGCGCCCTATTCTGGTTGCCAATGATACCTACCACCTAGGTTTTAAAGCCGACCAGTACGCCGCTATTTTTTCATAACATAAGTAAAGGATTTCAAGGATGACAGACAGCCCGACTCTGGCTCTCGCAAAAGATTTAATTAGCCGTCAATCAGTAACACCAGAAGATGCAGGCTGCCAAGATGTAATGATTAAACGTCTTGAGGCTCTTGGCTTTAATATCGAAGTGATGGTGTTTGAAGACACCACTAACTTTTGGGCTCGCCGAGGCACCGAAGCACCACTCTTTGCCTTTGCTGGTCATACAGACGTTGTTCCTGCCGGAAAGCTAGAACACTGGGATACGCCACCTTTTGAACCCACCATTAAAGGTGAGTTTTTGCATGGTCGTGGTGCTGCGGATATGAAAGGTTCGTTGGCGAGTATGATTATCGCAGTAGAACAATTCATCGCCGAGAACCCAAACCACAAAGGTTCAATTGGCTTTCTCATCACCTCAGATGAAGAAGGTCCGTTTATTAACGGCACGGTCAGAGTTGTTGAAGCTCTCATGGAACGTGGCGAAACCATCGATATGTGTATCGTGGGCGAACCCTCCAGTACTGAAGTGGTCGGCGACGTGGTCAAAAATGGTCGGCGCGGTTCTATTACTGGTGATCTCACGGTTAAAGGGATTCAAGGTCACGTTGCTTACCCACACTTGGCGCGCAACCCAGTTCATCAATCACTAATGGCTATCCACGAATTGGCGACCACTGAGTGGGACCAAGGCAATGCCTATTTCCCGCCAACCAGTTTTCAGATCCCCAACGTACACGCCGGTACAGGCGCATCGAATGTGATTCCTGGTGAATTCAACGTGCAGTTTAATTTGCGTTTCAGTACTGAACTTAGCAACGAGATTATCGTTGAGCGTGTGACTGAGACTCTGGATAAACATGATCTGGATTACCAGCTTAAATGGACGTTCAACGGCGACCCATTCCTGACTGATACTGGCGCACTGCTTGACGCCGTCGTCGATGCAGTAGACGCCGTTAATCAGACTAAACCAGCTCTATTGACAACAGGCGGTACGTCAGATGGCCGTTTTATCGCAAGAATGGGTGGTCAGGTCGTTGAGTTAGGTCCGGTAAATGCGACTATTCACAAAGTGAACGAGTGCGTCAAAATCGCTGACTTAGAAAAACTCACTGCAATGTATCAGAAAACTCTAGAGAATTTACTCGCGTGATCATGACACCTGAGCAGCTAACCGGACAAACCAGCTCCCATTTAGTCGAAACTATTGTCGGGCAAAAAGCTTTTTTGGTTCATCCACAAGTGAGTCATGATCTGTTGTCCCTCAAAACGTCGGCTGCTCAGGCTGGCTTTAATCTCAACATCGCCAGTGGATTTCGCGACTTTGAGCGTCAGAAAACCATCTGGAACAACAAGATGTCGGGAAACACCATGATTCTAGGCAGTAACAGCAAACCTTTAGAGGTGGGAGGCCTGTCTGAAGAGCAAAAGGTGATGGCCATTTTACGCTGGTCTGCCCTGCCAGGAGGCAGCCGCCACCATTGGGGAACCGACTTCGATCTTTTTGACCGAGACAGTCTGCCAGCCGATACTCAATTGCAACTGGAGCCTTGGGAATATCTTAGCGGTCATCAAGCTAAGTTCTATCTCTGGTTGAAAGAGAATCTTGCTCAGCACGGATTCTTTTTCCCCTATGCAAAAGACCTTGGTGGCGTTGCCTTTGAGCCATGGCACATAAGTCATCGTTCTAGTGCAGAGCGGTGCTTGCGACTATTGACGCTCTCAACTCTTAAGCAACAGCTTGAGAGAACGCCAATTTGGGGTCAGCAAGCGGTGTTAGCGCAGCTAGAAACGATCTACAATCAGTTTATTAGTAATATTTGTCAGTAGGTATTGTGATGGAATTCCTCACCAACCCTTGGGTTATCATCTTTATTGTTCTGAGTGTCATCATTGGTAACATTGCCGCACTAAAATACACAGCCAAGATGAAGTTTGGTCAGATAGACAAGAAGCCTGATTCCACAAAAGAGTCAGAGAGTAAACCCGATAGCCACAACGAAAAAGACCCGCAATAGTCGCAGGTCTTTTATTATCATGTCTCTTACTACTTGATGTGATCCCAAGAGATATTGGAAACGATACGACAATCGTCGCACTTGAAATAGAAGATATCGTGTAAGGGTTGGTCCAAAAGCCATTCTCCACCGCACTTTGGACACTTGCGCCCTTGCTCATCCGCAAGACTTTTTCCACCCACACGGTATTGGTAGTAATACGTGGGTATCTTAGTGATGTACTCAATCCGACCACGTAAATCCCAACCGCGCTTAAATAGAACGCTGTCAGTATCGCAAATCTCATGCAAAGCGGCATGTTCTGCTCGGCAGCCACCTGCCATCTGGATCTCGTCACATGCCTGCCACTCTGTTTGCCACTTAATCACGGCTTTATGGTCACCATTGAGCGTCGGATCATTGCGATAAAGTGGGATGGGTAGCAGGGTTTCTCCACTACGCAGTGGAGAACATGTATGAACATACGTGGTATACAAAACTTGCCAGCTTGGCGCTTCTTGTTCCGCCGCCTCTTCTGAGTTTAGGTCGCGCCCAAGTAAACGCATTTTGGGTGCCAGCAGACAAGCTTCAGTTAAGCGATTAAGGCACACTTTGACAAAATCAGAGTGGTAGTTAGGGTGCAAACTGTCTTGCTCAGGACAGACGACGCGAACATAAAACTCGCCATCCCCCATCACAATTGGAAATTCACGGCCGAGCACTTGACCGTTATAACGAAACGCATCCATCAACCCATTAATTGCTTTATCCACTGCCGAGATGGTGGTGTTATCGAAGCACTCGAACTGAAGTTCTACAACGTACATACTTACACCACTGGCTCTAGATTCGCTAAAAACTGCGCGATATCTTCCGCTAAGATATCTCGCTTATCCGTCCCTAAGCGTTCGAGAATGACATTACCAGAAAGGTTGCAGATTGAAATCACGTCCAGTTCCGCATCTGTTGCAGCAATAAATACGGTAGGTTTAAGTTTTAGGCGGCGTTGAGTAACAAGGTGCCCTAAGATGTTTTCTTGTAGTCGAACAAAATCGTCATCACTCCAAACTTGGAGCAAAGTCAGTTCGTTGCCTTGCCAAGTCGCATCCATATCTGCGCTATATTGAGAACCATAAAAGGTCTTGATATCTTGATGTAAGCTCAGCTCTATCGCGCTTTCAACATTGGTAAAATCCGCAGGAGTGTCTCGCTGACAAGCTTGCCACTCTACCGCCCCATCGCTCTTTCTCTCAACGCATGGCGAGACGAGATCCACCAACTCAGTACTCGTCGGTAACTGACCTGATACATCTAAGTGTGCCTGACGATATTTTTCACTGAATGAGAGTAACGCTTGCAAGGCATTATCAGCCATTAGATTCTCCAACATGAATATTCGCTTTTAACAGCGGGATTGCGTAAAATTCTCGACATTCTAATAGAAAATGAACAAAAGTATGAGCAAATATTCTGACGCCAAAGAACTTGCCAGTCTAACCTTAGGCCAAAAGACTGAGTATTCTAACCAGTACGACCCGAGCCTACTGCAACCGGTTCCTCGCAGCCTCAACCGAGATGATCTTGAGCTTGGCGATAGACTGCCGTTCCAAGGCTGTGATATTTGGACTTTGTACGAACTCTCTTGGTTAAATGACAAAGGGCTACCACAAGTTGCGATTGGCGAGGTTTCAATCCCTGCGACCAGTGCCAACCTAATCGAATCCAAATCTTTTAAGCTCTACCTAAATAGTTTCAATCAAACCCAATTTTCATCTTGGGACGAGGTGGAGCGCGTATTGGTCAAAGATCTATCTCAATGCGCTGGCGAAGAGGTTTCCGTCACCGTTCGCTCTGTTGTCGACTACACCGATTCACTCATCGTCACTATGGATGGAGAGTGTATTGATGAGCAGGACATCGAAATAACTAGCTATGACTTCGACAGAACACTGATTCAAGGTGCTGCTACAGGCGAAGTGGTAGAAGAGAGCCTACACAGCCACCTGCTTAAATCAAACTGCCTAATCACCAACCAGCCAGACTGGGGCAGCGTTGAAATTCAATACAAGGGTAAGCAGATAGATCGTGAAGCACTGCTACGCTATATCGTTTCATTCCGTGAACACAATGAGTTCCATGAACAGTGTGTTGAACGTATTTTCACTGACATAATGGAATTTTGTCAGCCTGAAACCTTGACCGTTTACGCACGCTACACGCGTCGCGGAGGCTTGGACATCAACCCATATCGTTCAAATGTGAACAGCCAGCCAAATCATAATCAACGTATGGCTCGCCAATAGGAATTACTCAGAATGATAAGAATACGCTGGAAACACTACATCTGCGCTTTGATGCTGATGGTGTCTTCACCCCTGATGGCGAGTACGATTTATTCTTCACCATCACTAAACGAAGCGAATAATCTGGTCAATATTGTTCCCAAACAGGCGAAACAATTAGCGACGGATTATCTTAACCAGCGTACCTTATCTGATAAAACCGATCAGAGCCCTTCTGGCATTTCTCGAGATGAAACCGACAGTCGGACACGCACTCCGGGTAGCACTATCGATGCGTTAAGAATATTGGCTCAAGCAGATTTTAATATCGGTAATGTACACGGCGCACTAAAATATCTGCAAGAAGCGAAAACCTTAGCTCAAACCTATCGATTACCCTATTTACTTATCGAAACCAAGCTCGACGAACTTAGGCTCAACTGGCTTATTGATGGTAACGCGATCAAAGCAAGAGACACGCTATCAAAAGTCGAACAAGAGTTTGACCAAATTGGCAATTCACAACAGCTCGCTCGTGGATTGAAATACAACATCATCATGTTCAAAGCCGCCATTGCGTCAAAAGAAGGTGAAATTGCCATCGCAGATGAGTATTACCTAACAGCTAAGCCGTATGTTGAAAGTGCGAAGTCAATCCACACATGGATCGAGTATCACACAACTGTGGGTCAGCACCTGCTTGCTAACAAGAAGTACAATCGAGCGCTCTCTGAATTACTCATCAGTTACTGGAAATCGATTGAGACAGACTCAGCTCGACAGCTCGCTGAGGTCAACCGCACTCTGGGCCAGCTCTTCTACGAACGAAAGGTATTAGATAAGGCCAACGATCACTACTCACAGGCGGCAGACTTTTTCGACAACTATCAGAACTCCCCTGCCCTTGCTCCCATTCTCAAAAGCATGGGGGACATCTATTTCCAGCAGGCAAAATATAATCTCGCATTAGTTCATTACTTCAACGCAATGGATCATGAACGTCTACAGAACAATATTGAGAGCGTGATTGAAATTCGCATCTCTCTTGCGGCTACCTACTTGCATCTAGTCAACTACACATTGGCTGAGCAGTATTTAGACCGAGCACAAGAGTTACTGGCCTATGCGGATATTCCACGGTTAAAGTCCTATGCGTATCTCCTTGAGTCCGGTTTAGCTCTTCATAAACAGGAGCCACAAAAGGTGATTACCAAAGCGCGCAAAGCTCTAGAAATTGCCAAACAGCAGCAGGATATCGGCACGCAAAAATCAGCGTGTCAGCTGCTTTACCTCGGCTACGAACTCAATAAAGAGTATAAGCTTGCTCTCAAATATCTGGTTCAATACAACTCCTTGGCGACCATTGAGCAGCAGCAACTCGATCTGATCAGCGAAGACGCATTTCGTCAGCAGAAGGAGTTCGTTGAGCAAACTCTTCATCTCAACGGACAGAAAGAGCAGTTGGAGAAGACGCACAACGAATATCGCAAGTTCCAAAACATTACCTTTACGCTGTTTCTTCTCTGCGCCTTACTGTTTATCTTCTTGATGCGCCGTGGTCACGTAATCAATGTCCAGAAAGAAGAGCTCGATGAGCTTAATGAAGACCTTTATACGCATTCCCGTTCAGGGCTGAAAAACCTACGGATGCTCAATGCGAAATTGCCAGCTTCACTAGAAGAAAGCAGCCACAAGTTTGAAAAATGGCATGTAGGGGAACTGATACATGAGCCACTTAATGATCGTTTACGTTTTGTGATGATTGATGTCCCTTTCCTGCGCAATATGTACCTTCAACATGGTTATCAGGAAGGACTCAAATTAGAACGTGCATTTGGCGATTATCTACAACAAAAAGTGGAGCACCCTGCGCGTATTTACCATTTTTCCGATGCCAATCTGCTTTATATCGAACCAAATAGTAAAGACAGTACCGATCCAGAGGCCATGTTCGAAAAGATCCAACAATGGATCATGGAATTCAAGCCTGATCGGATTCTTAACCGCGTCATTCGTATTGGTATGGCAGACTATCCATTCCTTCCAAGAGCGTATACTGCGGTTAATGATAAGGAACTAATTGATGTACTACTGATGTCAACCAGTACCGCTCGCACACTGAGTATGAAAGAACATTCAAGTCAGTGGGTCTATTTAAAAGCCATTGAAAACGCACCTGCTGCAAGTTTAGCCACTGGTAATATCCGCAAGGCTTGCAAGCATTCCATCAACCAAGGGCTAATAAAAGTACACTCTTCGTTCAAGAATGAGGACAGCATCAAAAAACTACTAAAAGATGAGTAAAAGCTCGTCAATCAAACGTGGTAAGTCGTGACGCCCTCGTTTTATTTGATATTATCGACAGATTAATAAATAAATTAGATTCTATCTTTAAGTTTAGATTTTCATGGGCGTCCTCGAACAAGATCTTCAGTCACAGCTGCACAACCTGAAATCTCAATTGGAACAGGTTCGATTGACACAAAGGGATACCTCGTTCAAATTTAAAAGAGAACAAAAGGTACTCCAACGCATTATTGCGTCGCTTAGTGCCGCCTATAAAAGTGAAAACCCGCGACTTCAGACGGGTCTAATAGAACTAAAACAAGCTATAGAGCAACAACAAGACGTCAGTACACTAATACCGAAACTCGCGGTATTAGAACGCTTGCTTAAACAACAAGGCTTGGCTATGGAAAAACAGACAGAGCACTTAGACACGCAAATTAAACACAGCGGTGAAACCCTGCTGCGTCTTACTGGGCTGCCCGCTAAGATAAAACGCGATCTACGTGATCTACTGAGTTACTCCAGCGGTCTTGAGCACTCTAAAGCAGAACAAGCTCTGTGTCTTCTCAGTCTCTACGAACGCTCTGTTAAAATCATCACTTCTAATCCTGATTTCAGCATTAATAAGATCTCCAGCAACTCCGACCGTGAATTGCTGCTGAGGTTGTCTGAAGAGTTACAGCACCTTATTACCGAACTGGACTTTGAGGGCGAATCAGGCGAGTTGCTGGCCGATATTCGAGCTAAATTGCTTATTGGCGTTAATAGCCACGTATTACTTGAGATGACGCTGCAAACTCTCAAGTTGGTCATTGATGGCACCCATTATGAGCGTAAGACCTCTGAACAGTTCCTAGAACAAGTCAATGCGTCTCTGTCATCCACACTGAAAAGCTCAGCGCAAAACGTCCAGCAATCACACAGTTATTTTGAACATCGCCAAGAAATGAACGGTGAACTCACCGATCTGCTGAGCGATACTCAAGCGAAAGTGACGTCGGCAACCAATCTGGAGTCGCTGAAATCACAAGTAACACCGCTACTTGCTCAACTCAATTCTTTGACGGAACGATTAAAGCATGCCGAACAACGTGAGCAAGCCTTGCTTGAACGTATGGACTATGGCAAGAATCAACTGGAAGCCTTATACGACGTAACGCAAGACTACCGCCGCCGTTTAGAAGATCAGGCTCAGCGTATGTTATTGGACCCACTGACGAAAGTATATAATCGTGCCGCCTTCAGTGATCGTTTAGAACTCGAGTATCGACGTTGGATTCGCGCCCAACACTGCTTACGGGTGGTGCTGCTGGATATTGATGGCTTTAAGTCGATCAACGACAGCTTTGGTTATGGAGCGGGAGACAAAGCCCTTAAGATCATTGCTCGTACCATTAAGAAAGAGCTGCAAGATACCGACACGGTTGCACGTTTTTCTGGCGAAGAGTTCATTCTTTTGCTGCCAGAAGTCACAGACACTGACGCATTTAATCTTATTCAGACTATACAGACTCAGGTCTCTAAACTGCCGTTCAAATTCCGTGACCGTAATTTAACCATCACACTTTCCGCCGCGAGCACAGCTTTCAAAGACTCTGACACTCCAGAAGAAGTGCTAGAGCGAATCAACTTGTGCCTGAACGAAGCGAAAAGTATCGGTAAAAACCAGCTCGTTTGGCGTTAAACCTTCTGTCGCCAACACTCCTGCCACAATGAAACTGTGATTGATCTATATATATCAAACAGTTAGCTTTTATACCCCTGATCATTGAAAATGCTTGATTTTATTTAGAATCAGGATCATGCTACGAACCATGAAAATTACACTGACTCCTCAGCAGAAACTGCAACTCGAACAAATGCACGATTCTACTCGTGATGGTCGAGTGCGTGACCGTATTAAAGCAGTATTGCTTACCACAGAGGGGTGGAGTCAGACCATGATTTCTCAAGCTCTTCGCATTCATGAATCAACCGTTGCACGCCACCTTAGTGACTACGTTCTTTCTGAAAAACTTAAGCCTGAAAATGGCGGAAGCCAAAGCAAGCTTTCTGCTACTCAAACCATGCACCTAATCGAGCATTTGACTGAGAAAACCTATTCTCACACTCATCAAATTGTCGCCTACGTTAAAGAGGCATTTGGACTTGATTATACGGTCTCTGGTATGAACAAATGGCTTCACCACAATGGCTTTAGCTACAAGCAACCGAAAGGCGTTCCACACAAGTTTGATAAAGCAAAACAGCAAGCATTCATAGAGGCTTATGAAG
>NZ_QEWN01000141.1 GCF_006124995.1 Vibrio sp. Hep-1b-8 | reverse complement strand
AATCGGCATTGACCGCGTGTTTAGGGTTAAGCCAGAGCATTAACTCATAGCCATCTTTTAACCGCCCGTAGCCCATATGGGTTTTTGCAACAATGACGGATATTTCACACTCTTGCCATGGAATACGATAGAGCACTTTATCGTGCCAAACGTAAACCTCTTGGTTTTGTTTATGAAAGCGTACCGGCATGGCGATGGGCTTGAAAAGTCCTACCGCTATAGTGACTCCGATCAATGCCAAATAAATTAAGTCAATAACATAGGTATCTGACCATGACAGTCCATCAATAAATCCCCAACCTTTTAACCCGATCCATATCAGGGTAAATAGAAACACCAGCCCCATAAACTCCCCCATATCTTCAGCGTCTTTTCTTCGGTGAACGATGGGGATTTTTTTATTGCCGGGGTTTAATGGTTCTTGCTGAATTAAATGACCATTAGGGTAATGTTCCACACCGTGTTGGGTAATATGGAAGTTGGGAGTAATACCAAAGTCTTCTGGCCCGACCCAATGATTGGGGCCGACTTGTCTAATCTCACTCATGATGGGTTATTCCTCCGCGAACAGCTCGACTGCCGCTCGATTGAGCGCCAGTGCGGATAAACTGTCGTGAAAAACGTCTAATGCCAATTGCATCGTTTACCTGTCCACTCATGGACCTGTTCTGGCCATTTGTCTTTCAGAGGATTACACCAAAGTGCAAAATCAGCGGGTCTGAGCAGAAAACTAAGTGGCAAAACAAGAATAAAGGTAACAATTGCAAACAGCCGACTCCGACCTTCTTCTTCAGCGAGTTCAAAGTTAACACCCATCTGTCTTGGCTCTTTACTGATTTGGTACCACAGTGGCTGTTCATCAGCCATATAACGGCGAACGTATTCCCAATAGCCATACATAGGCGCATGACTGCCCATATGGCGAAGTAAACTGAGATATTGATGGCGTTGACCAGTTAAATCGGCATTGACCGCGTGTTTAGGGTTAAGCCAGAGCATTAACTCATAGCCATCTTTTAACCGCCCGTAGCCCATATGGGTTTTTGCCACAATGACGGATATTTCACACTCTTGCCATGGAATGCGATAGAGCACTTTATTGTGCCAAACGTAAACCTCTTGGTTTTGTTTATGAAAGCGTACCGGCATGGCGATGGGCTTGAATAAACTTAAGCCCATACAAATGGCGAGAATTGCCAGAACGGTGATATCGACGTAACTGAGTGACCATGTATCTCCAGCGGTGTAAACCATCGAAGTCTTGACAAGCAGCCAGAACAAGGCAAAGAAAATTACTGCAAATATATTTGCTCCTCTGCCATGGACAGACTGAACACGCATATCAAGAAAATCTTTATGGCCACCAGCAGAAAACAGTTCAAAGAATTCACCTAAGTCTTCTTTTTCTCCGGGTTCAGTTGTTTCATGCACCAAAGTTATTTTCTTATTCCCTGGATGAAGCGGCTCTTGTTGCATTAAATGGCCATTAGGGTAGTGATCCACGCCGTGTTGGGTAATATGGAAGTTGGGGGTAAAGCCAAACTCCTCTGGCCCAACCCAATGATTGGGACCAACTTGTCTAATCTCACTCATGATTTAGTTTTCTCGATTTCAAAAGACTCCAACTCAGTGCTGCTGCGCCAGAATTCAAACAAATGTTTGTCATCACTGATGGTTATTTTCGGATACTTTAACGAAACAGGATAACCAGCGGGGTTATGATAAGCGAGCGCCAGTTGATAAAAACGATAGTCTGTTTCCAGTTCTGTTTCATCGACCTCAAAGCTCAGCGCGGCAGTGGTGTCATTAAGCAGAGTGATCTTGCCGTTAAGCTGATTGGTTTGCCAGCGATTTTCTCGACTGTGGCTCACCAGTAGATCCTTAGTGTCCTTCTGCGCATAACCCTGCAGATACACACTGACATCGCTGGTTAATGGCACAAAACCCGGCAGTAAGATATGCAGCGTAAAACGGCTCAGACCATCGGTTTGACTAACATTGAGTAGCTGTGGGATGGGTTTAAATAAATAGTCGCCAAACGCGGTCAGCTCTTGTTGCATCACTCTAATCGCATCCTCTAGCTTGGCATCTTGGTCAAAAAGCTTCAGTCGTTGTTCCAAGGTGTTGAATTTGGACTTACCGTAAGCATAATTGCCACGGCCCCAGAAAGAGCCTTTTAAAAACAGTTGGGTTTTATCGTCCATTACAGAGGCTCTGATTATCTCTAGCGTCAGCGCTGTGACACCCAGTACCACAGCAGCGACCGCCATAACCGGCGCCGCCGCAGGCACCAGTGCCACCCAGGCGCAATACGCCGCCATGCCATTGACCAACAATGTTACCCCTGACACCACCGTGGCTAAGGCATTTTGGTTACCAACCAGATCAGTGCCAAGTTGATACCCGCTGCCCAGGGCGGCAACAACGCCCCCGATAACCGGCAACCAACGAAAAGTCACTTCAGTAACAATGGTGGCCCAGTGTCCTATGCGCTCTGCGAATTTTGTCGAATTTAAAAAGGTAAGTTTGGTTCGTTTTATCTGTGAGACTAATTTACTAGAGATGGACTTACCAAGCAGTTTAGCACCATCTTCCTTCATAAACTCAGTAAAGACTTGCTTACCGCCGACTTGGCCAAAGCGTGCCCCAGCAAAGTGATCGAGCGCGGCAAAAGAACTGGTGATCAATCCTAAATACCCATTTGACTGTTCTAGAAAGACTTTTAAGTGGCCATCTTTTTCTGCCGTGCTGTTCATCTGTGTGGTGTTGTAAACCTGAACTAAAAAGAACAGGCCGACGGCACTGCTTTGCACATTGGGGGTAAATACCTGCTCTGTTTGGCGATAGAGCTTCATCAAGGCGGTTTTTTCACTTAAGAAATCATTGCCGTTAACCTGTTTAAGCCAATATTTCGCGTGCTTTTCAACCGTAGTGAGCTTTTTACCCGGGGCAGACGTCTGGTTGACCGCATACAGGTTGAGCGTTTGAGTGCTGGTTTGTTGTCGTGGAGCGTTGGTGATATGCCCGGTTGCCGCAAAGACCATCACGGCATACGAAGCCTCAATATCAAACATCACATCAGCCAGATTGCTGGTTACCAATGGGAATTGATAGTTATAGCGGTAAGTAAGCAGGCTATAGGTCTCCTGCCAAAGCACAACCGTCTTGCCTTCATGACTTAATTGAACCAAAGGGCTGGCGATAGACTGTATCAGTCCATCGGTGGCCACCGTTGCAGGCATATCACCCGATTCAATCAGCCCACTTCTTACACTGGCAATCGCTTCAATACTAGAATTGCTGTTGGTTGTTCCGTTAAGCTCTTTTAGCCATTTAGAGCCTTCTAACACCAATGGCTTGGCAAAGCCTAGCGCGGCTAAGAAGTGCGCCCCAGCCCCTTTTTCCTGTTGTGGTTGCTCAGAGACCACGGCAAGCAAGGTTTTACTCCAGCGTTGAGCCAGTGCAACGCCTTGATCGGTTGCCTCAAGATTGTTGGTCATCGCGAACAAGAGGCTTTCTTTAAGCGCGATTTGTTCTTTATCACTGTCATCTAACCAGGCGAGCGCGATATCTAGCTGTTCATGATCTAACCAAGTCAACCAATCTTCAGACAAGGTTTCAAGCTGCTGCTTGAGTTTGGGCATCGCATCTTGGTATTCCTTTAGGTAGCCTTCCATCTCATCAACGTGCAAGCACTTTTCTAACTCTTGCTTTCTTGAAGAACCTGCTGCCGCTTGGCGTTGTTCCATTTCTTGATCACTGCGCTTACGGGCAGAGAGTGCGGCAGCGTAATGACCCGTTGGTTGATATTGTGAGACTTTCGACGCGGCCTGTGTCATCTCGTTGTCGATGATGTGCTTGGTTAATTTTGCCATCTGGAGAGGATGTTGCGACGTGCTCAAACTCGACATGGTGAGCTCGTAAGCAATAGAGAACTCACGGCACAGATCGGTAGCGATACCAATCGCATCAACCAGACAGACCGCGTAGTTATTTTTAGGCGTTTGTGCTTCGTATGGTACGCGTATCCCATTGATATCAGAGACCGGCTCTAATGCAGGAAACGTCCATTTTAGAACACTCTCTACCACTTGCGTATTGGCGAACAAGTTCTCAATATCATAAAGCGGTCTGGTATCTGGCGCGTTGCCTGCCGCAGCTTGTGCAAAGTCGATACGCTGACCGAGTTTGATAATGGTATCTGGGTTGGCTTGTAAGTTTGATAATCTTAACTCTGATAGTGGCGTAATGCTAAGCCACATGGTGGCTTTTGTTTTCTGTTTTTGCTTAAGGATCGGTAAAGCGGATTTCACTTCTGGAGGCATCTCGCCAAACACACAACGAGCATCTTGTGCGATACCCTCTTGATAAAGCACTTCGATAAGGTACTGATCGTCCTCGTTATAAAAGTAGACGGTATGATCGATGAGCTCTCGAGCAATATAATGATGCTCTTGCATATTGGCTAAGTCGACGCCAACTGACAAGGTCTCAGGGAGTTTTGCTGAGCTATCCTTATCTGCCACCGCATAACGCATCGGTTTTACTGTGAACCATTCATCTCTGAGTGGACACTCTTCGACGACATTGTCTAACGGTTTTGAACTGGTGACGATGGCCGCATTGGTTGCGGGATCTGAAGTACCAGAAACAAGTACCGCATCCTGTGGGATATGAATGACATCACCGGCACGAATGTTATTCGGATCAGAAATGTTAGGATTCGCGTTCTGTATCGCTTTTAAGGTTATGCCGTTTGCGCGCGCGATACCGGTTAAGGTATCTCCTGATTGAATGGTATAGTTCATGGATAGTTCTCCACTGAGTCTCGTGGATTTTGAGCAAGTGAGACAGATAATTGATTGGCGAGTTTTAAACGTTGCTCTAAGGGAGCTTTAACGTCATGCAGACAAGCCGTTACTTCAGGATAAAGTGAGCTTTTACCTAACACATCGCCAAGTCGGCAAACGATATTGAGGTAATATGTGGCTAATTGTTCGTTGACTTGACCAAGCGGTTGTAAGTCAGCCAGTTGCTGCAAAACAAACGCGTGCGTTTCTAGTTTGCTTGCTTGCAGTCTGTCAGGAAAATATGCCTCTATGTGCTGGATAAGTCGCCATGCTGTGTATGCTGTGCTCGCATCACTCAGGCCCTGCCACTCTTCATCGGTAAAGAAGGCTTCTTTTAACGCTTGGGGTGTTTCCAAACACGATTTCGCTTCACCGTATTGCTGGTTAAAAAGGTTTGGTAGCCATATGTTTTTCATTGGCCCCATCCAAGACTCAAAGCGTGTTTCATCTGCCGCTTTGAGTAAATAAAGCATAATAATGGGGTCATATAAACGAGCTAAATTATTTTCTAACCCACCATGCTGACACAAAATGAGTTTCTTCCAGTGTGTTTCGAGATCATCTATAGAAGCGTTGGATTCGAAAATAACCCCATACCGATAAGGCGCAGTGTCATGAGCCCAATCTTGAATTTGTTTTGACCATGTAACAAGGTATGGACCAATATCCGATACGTTTTGCCAACGTGTATTACGCAATAGAGCTCGATACTCGATGGGAGTCGTCAGCTCTCTGCCTAACGTTGCGATGTTAAACTCAAGTTTCGGCAGCAGTGCACCATCGAGAACCATCCAACGGGCTAGCCTTGATACTGGTGGAAGCTCGGTAGAGTATTGGAAAGTTTTCATGACTGAGCCTCCTCACAAGCTCGGCAAATTGGACTGCCGTTTATTGCTGCCTCAAGAACCGTATTTCGTTGTTGCTCTGTGACCAGTGGTGGTTCCATCTCTTGCGGTGCTTGCTGCAACTCTAACCCATTCGGTAGTGCGGCTTGCTGGCCTCCATACCCGCTGCCGCTACCCGGGCTACCGCCCGAGTTTATATTGATTTTTGGCCCAACCAGACTGACGCCAGACGCGTCCAGTTTTACAAAGCTGCCGCCGGCTTTGAGGGTGGTTTCAGAGCCAGCATCTATCACCACTTTATGACCAACCTTGATGTGAATTTCATCACCTGATTGAATGGCGTGGAGCGCACCGACCTTTTGGTGCAAGCTGCCCTCAATAATCGAGGTGGCATCTTGTTTGACTAGAGTTCGGCTTTCGCCCTCCACGGTGAGGTTGTGGCTGTTTTTAATCTGAGTGAAGTGGTCGTTATCGATTGTGATATGTTGGTCGTGCTTGACATGAGTGGTCATGTCATTCAGCACTATCGAGTCAAAATCCTTCTGTGCATGAAGATAGATTTGCTCTTGGTCTGCTTGGTCTTCAAAACTCAGTTCGTTAAAGCCTTGCCCTTGGTGGGTCTCACTGCGCAGGACGGTTTTGGTTTTGTTGTTGGGCAGAACATAGGGCGGCTTATTGACCGCATGATAGGTGCGCCCCGTGATGATGGGCTGATCAGGGTCACCATTGAGAAATGAGACAATCACTTCGTGGCCAATACGAGGTAAAGCGACCATGCCGTACTGGCTGCCCGCCCAACCTTGAGAGACTCGCACCCAACATGAACGATGTTCAGGGTTTCTCTCTTCGCGATCCCAGTGGAAATGGACTTTTACGCGACCATGTTCGTCACAGAAGATTTCTTCTCCCTCTGGGCCGACGACCGTCGCGATCATGGGGCCATCGACTCTAGGTTTGGTCTCGGGCTGCGCTTGCCAATTGAGATGAGCGGGGATGGCTTGCCATTGGTTGGCGTAGGTCGTCTTGCCTTGAGTGCCCTCTTCCTCGAGTGCTTGAGCCTGTTCGCCTTGGTGATTGACTTGAACCAGCAGCCAAGCGCGATTAAAGGATGTGTTGAGGTGGTCACTCAAGGTAAATTTATACCCTGAGCGGAGCAAAAATTCGTTGCTTTTGCCTTTGGCTAACTGGGCGTCACGGCGCAGATAACTCAAGCGAGTGCGGGTGAAGGCGATGCCATTTGGGTCATCTTTGTAGCGACCTGGCGCATCAAAGTGCACGTAAGTGGGTTGTTGATAATCCATCTCCGTGCCGTGAGCCAATTGGCTAAAGGAATAAGCCGGGTTTTTAAAGCTGTAGTCTTTGAGTTCTACCTCACTGACGTGGGCCTCGGATTGATAAGAAAAATCTTGGATATACGGCACATCGCTGACACCACCCGCTAGCCCGTTGTACGGAATAGGCTGAGGTAAGGAGGGCAGCAGCACAGTGGCATCACTGAACAGCAAGGTGTGTTTTCCGGCTTCATGAATAAAGCTGTAGACCATGCCTTCTTCCGCGGCGAGGCGGTGGAGAAAGTCGAGGTCACTTTCACGGTATTGGACACAAAACTCACGTTGAGCCGGCTCGCGTTGCAGTGAAAAGGCATAGTCATGAATGCCCATCTCCTGCAATAGCGTCTCGATGATGTCAGGCGTGGTCTTATGTTGGAAAATCCGGCTGTTGTGGCGCAGCGAGAGACGTTCCAGCGCAGGTACCAGCGTCAAGGCATAGCGAGTATGGTGATGACCAATGTCGCCCTGGGTGAACGCGCGCGCTATCCCATGTACGCGTTGCACCAACACTTGGTTGCGGTACATGCGCAGCTCGACCTGTCGATCCACTACTTGGTCTGCGGTTAAGTCATGCCGACGGCTGGCTAAGGTGATTTGATAACAAAAACCGTAACAAGGTCGATGATGAAACACGCTGGCAGACAAGGACTCTTGCCCATCGAACTGAGTCACAACCAAGGCATCATCGCCGAGTCCTTCTATATCTATGGTGTACGCCAATGTCGCCATACGTCTCTCCTATCGTTAACCCTAAACACAAAAAACCTTCACCACAAATCACCGTGAAAAGGATGGTCTGAGGTTAAGGTTTTCAGGTGGCCCCATGGGGAGCCACCGAAAATCAAAGTGATTAAGCTTCGATAGGTTTACGCCAATCGTCTGAACCTGACGTACCTGCGTTGACGTGATCCCAAGTGATCTTACGGTACGACATTGAGACCGTTAGATTTTGCGTGAAGTCGGACATCGACGGATCTTGACAGTGTGGCATCTCACACTGGATATCGACGATAGACGCGTTTTCTAGCTTAGTGGTGAAGAAGTTCTCTTGTTTGCCTTCGATAGAGGTGCGGTACCATTTAAGCTCTACGTTCTTCATCTTCTCACCAGAAGAAAGCGCGTTGTACAGCAGTGGTACGGCTTTGTTGAGAGTGACGGTAAACTTGAAGGGTTTATGGACGCGTTGACCAGAAGGTTGACCAGATTGTGGATCGGTCGGAACCGAAATGACGTGGTCAAACTTCTGAACCAGCATCTCGTCTTCGTGACCTTCTACATAAGAGTCACCGATAGAGTCAGCCGTACAAGCGCCCGCCGTGATCAGACCCTGAGTTTCACCGTCGATAGAAATATAACATGGAGTTGGCATAGTAAAATCCTTAGAGGTTGTGTGTAATAACACTTACTCTTAATCAAAAAGCGTGCCAAAATGAAAATGTATATATTTCAACAATTTAAGCGTTTATTAATATACAAGCTGAGCAACTTTTTGCTCGAATCGAGCAAGATCTTGCTCAGGTCGAGCAAAAAGTTGCCCGGAAGCAAGAAATGCACCGAGGAGACTGTGAACAATCACAAATGATGAAAAATCAGAAAATACCCCACTGCTACAGAGGGGTCGTTCGCAACAGTATGGTTTGCTATCCAGTACGTTGCGAACACGTTAAGTGATAGGAGTTAAGCTTTAACGCTGGCTTTTCAGATTCAACATCGTCCAATCGAATAATGGCTAGATGACTCGAGAGAATTGTTGCTGCCTTGCCTTAGCTCTTAGGTACTTATCGAAACACATACAGATGTTACGGATAAGCAAACGGCCACGCAGTGTGACGCGAATTTCTTGGTCATTCACTTCAACCAATTCATCATTGATAAAGGTCTGAAGTAACCCTAAGTCTTCTTTGAAGTACGTATTAAAGTTCACACCGAATTCTGACTCTATCTGCGTTTTATCAAGTTTGAAGTTACAGATAAGCTGTTTAATGACTTCACGGCGTAGTAAGTCATCACTATCAAGAGCTACGCCTTTCCATAGAGCATGGCGCTGATCGTTGACTTGCGCATAGTATTTCTTGAGCTCTTTCTGGTTCTGAGCGTAAGCATCACCAATCATTGAGATAGCAGAAACACCAAATCCGACCAAATCCGCTTCACCTTGTGTGGTGTAACCCTGGAAGTTGCGGTGCAACACACCATTTCGCTGAGCAACCGCTAGCTCATCATCCGGCTGGGCAAAATGATCCATACCGATAAACTGATAGCCTGCGTTAGTGAGCGTCGCAATGGTATCTTGCAAGATAGCCATCTTCTCTTCAGCTACCGGTAGATCTTCATCTTTGATTTTACGTTGAGCAGCAAAGAGTTGTGGCATGTGAGCGTAGTTAAATACAGAAAGACGTCCTGGGGTCATCTCCAGTACTTGCTTCAGAGTCGCCGCAAATGACTCTTTTGTCTGCTTAGGCAAACCGTAAATAAGGTCTAAATTTGTCGAACGGAAGCCAAGCTCTTTCGCTCGCTCAACCATAGCAAAGATAAACTCCTCATCCTGCTCTCGGTTAACTAGCTTCTGAACTTCTTTATTGAAATCCTGAACACCGATACTCAGACGGTTAAACCCTTCGCTACGCAAGTGATCCAGCATATCCAGTTCAATTTCTCTTGGATCAACTTCGATACTGATTTCTGCTTCAACCTCAAAGAAGAACTCACCACGGAGAATGGCCATTAAACGGCTAATCTGCGCTTTGGTTAAGAAGGTTGGTGTACCCCCACCAAAGTGAAGCTGAGTCACTTTTCGCCCTTGCAGTAGTGCCGCACGCGTTCTAATTTCCAGTTCCAGTACATCAAGGTACTCATCCGCTTTATGAGCATGACGAGTAATCACCTTGTTGCAACCACAGTAGTAACAAAGCTTGTGGCAGAAAGGGATATGAATGTATAGCGACAAAGGACGCTCAGGATACTGCGTACAAGCCATATCATAGTCAGCGACAGTGAAGGCCTCGTGAAACTCCAACGCGGTTGGGTATGAGGTATAACGAGGACCAGAGTAGTTGTACTTATCTAGAACGGCTTGATCCCAGACAATTTGTTGGCTTGCGACGACAGGCTGCGACATGATGGTAGTTCCGTTTGGGCTGTAAGACTTAATTTGGCTTAAGAAGCCATTGTAGTTAGCAGGCTATTTTGCCACACCTAGATGATAGTCGTCGGGGGACTGGCTGCATTTTGAGTGGCAATACTCAGAATTGATAACTCGATCACTACCCTTTTAGGATAGGTGATCGAGCTATAATACCAATCTAGATCATTTGAATATTGATCTGATTATTCAGCGGTTGAACCTTTTTCTGCAGTTGCTTCAATTCTTCAACAATCGCATCCTGAAGACGAGACTCTGCTTTGTGACGTTCTAGGTTTTGTTTCATGCGATCTTGCTTAGCAAGTTTCTGGCGTTCTTCTCCACGCGCCATATCTTTAACGATATGGAACAGTTCCGATGTCGCCGGATACTCTTTATCAAAATCAACCCTATCTTCACCCTGAACATAATCCATGATGTTGTATAGGCGGATACTCACCTCAGATAGGTCACACTGCTCTTGGATGCCCGCTAAGCAAAGGACGTGGACGCTTTCAAAAATGTTGGCATTACGTTTTTCAATTGCAAGCTTTTGATGCTGCAATTGCAATTCCTTTTGCTTTTTAAGCTTGAGCAGAAGGTAACCCGCATATGATGCTAAGCCGAGAATAATCACTCCGCCCGCGATGGCTAATAAGGTTACATTCATTGGCTCACTTATCCTTTAAATTGGTTCAAATCCAGATCTTCAAACTGAGAGAGTAAATCGTCATCCGATTGTGCTTTCTTGTAGCTTGCTTCCACCATTGGTGATTCATCCGCTGGTTGCTCTGAATCATCTTCATCATAGATGCCCAATTGCTTCATCAACACTTCAATGCGCGCAAGTTTCTCATCAACGTATTTCTGTAGGCCTGCACCTAGGTTTTCACCTTCATCAATACGGTCAAGCAACACGTTCAGTTGAGCGTCATTTTCTAGCATCTCTAGCTCTTGTTCAGCATTGAGACGTCGCTCTGATTTGGTTAGCTTCTTCTGCGGCTCGGCAATCAAAGGAATCTTTTTCTTGCTGCCTAAACGCGGATCACGCTGCTGACCAGCTGTTTGTGACTTGTGCTGTTTTTCGTCAGAGTTGCGGCTGCCAGTCTTTAGGCCTTTGCGCTTTTTATCTCTTTTACGTAGACGTCCTTCAACGTCTGATTGTGTGCGGTTACGTACAACGATAACGTCGTTGTGACCACCAGATCTCTTTTTCTTACTACGGCTCATTACTGGGCTTTCCTTAGTAAAATTACATCATTACCAATAAATTCAAGCTCGAGCTGATCCCGCTCTGCCAGATAGCGAAACGTATTGCGACTAAAAAAGACCACATGCGTAGGATCATTTTTATAGTGCCATGAGGCAAACGCTTCAAAATCAATGACCATTTTGGTCATTAGACCAATCCAGCCACCTGGCTTAACTAAATTCAACCATTGCTGCCACACTTGGTTAGGCTGATATAAGTGCTCTATTACTTCAGTGGCAGTCATAAAGTCATACGTTTTACTCAACACCTCAGTATCAGGGTGATAGTAAATATCGTACAAACTCATGGTATGTCCCTGCTCTTGCAACATTAATGATAATGTTGGTCCCGGGCCACAACCAAAATCAATTCCGTGAGAACTTGGCTCAATACGCTCTAATATGGGGTCACAGACCCTAGATAAAAAGCGTCGATACCCTTCATCGGCTGGATCATTCTCATGCAAATCGTAGTGGGCTTTTTCTTCTTTTGCATCTAAACGATGATCAGGATTAACGAAAACAAGCTCACACTGCTGACAGCGAAGATACTCTCGTCGCTTATCTGCATAGTAGTGTTCAATCTCCAAGCTTTGGCAAAGGGGGCAGTTATGCATTGTTCCATCCTCAAACGGGGATGCGAAACATACCAGAAAGTCTCCTTAGAGTGGAGCACTATTGTGCAAATATTCATCGATTCATGAAAATTAGGAATAAAAAAAGCGATAGAGCTACTCTATCGCTTTCTAAATGCCTTTCGGCCAAACTGTGTTGCACTTATTTTAGTGCATCAATATTCCATTTGTTTTAGGTGCTTTCCCTGCCAAAAGTGTTGTTTGCCACCATCCTGGTGAGTTTTGGCTTTCCTTTTGACTTCCTGCTACCTGAGCTATTCCTTAGCCTGATCCCTTCCATTGTCTTTAACCATTAGACAAGGTGACCATCCTTATCAAGTAGGTGTCCTACCTACCCTGTATCCATTCTTCAACTACCAAGCGTCCATTACTTGCTTCCATGGAGACTTCCTAGTCTGGTATCCGATATCAACGTCCTGCTGATGAACACACTTTAGCGTTTTACTCTCATTGAACAATCCACTAACAAGAAAAAATACGATTATTTTCTTGTAATTTTTTTATTCATTTATTTTTCAGTTACTTATAAAAACATATGAGAGAAATGAAGTGCAACATATGGTCGATCTCTCACAAACAATAGGGATAGATCATCCATTGCTCCGCGAAGCCGGATGTGATCTGACGCAAACGAAAAAGCCCAGACTCAAGTCTGGGCTTTTTCTTTACAACTATATGCTCGAACGAATAAGTAGGGCTTAGTGTAGGCCACCAACATATTTAGAAAGTGTATCGATATCTTCATCCGTTAGCTTCTTCGCGATATCACGCATCATAGCGTTCATATCGTTAGCGCGATTGCCATCACGGAACTTCTCAAGCTGGGCTTTGATGTAATCTGCATGCTGACCAGAGATCTTAGGGAAGCCAGACAACTCAGTACCATTACCACGAGGGCCATGACACGCAATACATGCAGTTAGACCACGCTCAGCATCGCCAGCGGCGTAAAGCACCTTACCTTTCTCTACAACATTTTCAGGTGTTGAGTTCGATGAGATAGGTAGTGATGCGTAGTAAGCAGACAGATCTTTCATATCTTGCTCTGACAGCGGCATAGCCATGCCACTCATGACAGGGTCGTAACGACCTTGCTTACCACCACTAGTCATACCCAGTTTCAGATCTTTAAGCTGCTTTTCAATATATTTAGCATGCTGACCTGCTAGCTTAGGGTACATTGCGAGTTGACTGTTGCCGTCAGCACCATGGCAGGCAACACATGTTTGGGATTTTGCTTTACCAGCTTCAATGCTGCCTTGGGCCCACACAGAGCAGCTGGCTAAAAGACTCAAGATTAGCGCTAATTTCTTCATGACATTCCATTATAATTATCAAGCTTCCGGTACCACTCATGGTACAATAGGCGACCTTATGCCGAGCACGGTTATTTTACACAATTTCACAAAAAAGTAATCAATCGACTACACAAAGTCGAGATGGAGTTAACAGTGAGCGTAAAAATTCATTATCAAAACACGCATTTCATCACTAGTGCACCTGATATTCGTCACTTGCCGGAGGATGAAGGTATAGAAGTTGCGTTTGCTGGACGCTCCAATGCGGGCAAGTCGAGCTCTTTAAATCGCCTGACTAACCAACGTAGCCTCGCAAAGACCAGTAAAACACCAGGTCGTACGCAACTTATTAACTTATTTAAAGTTACTGACGGCTGCCACATCGTCGATCTTCCAGGATATGGCTTTGCACAAGTTCCTCTGGAAATGAAAAAGAAGTGGCAAAAGTCTCTGGGTGAGTACCTACAGAAACGCCAATGTTTGAAAGGCCTTGTGGTGCTGATGGATATTCGTCACCCAATGAAAGATCTCGACCAACAGCTGATTTTCTGGGCGGTAGACAGTGGCATTCCTGTTCAAGTCCTGCTTACTAAAGCTGACAAGTTAAAAAGCGGTGCTCGCAAAGCCCAAGTGTTGAAAATAAAGAAAGACGCTGTCGGCTTTGGCGGAGATGTTAGTGTCGCTGCTTTCTCATCGCTTAAAGGCATTGGTGTTGACGTATTACGTAACAAACTTGATGAATGGTTTGCACCAGCACTAGCAGAAGCTCTGATTGATGAGATTGTTGACGAAGAAAATAGTGACAACGAAATCGAATAAGCCCGGATTGTCGTGATATCTAGCCCTGCCTCACTGGTGGGGCTTTTTTATTTGGGCTATCTGAATCCGATAATAAAAGCCCCACCTTGTCAGATGGGGCAACGGGAGAGAATAGGTATTATTAGTTATTATTCGCTAAGGATCTGTTATCTGCCGTTGCAAATCAACTTAATCTCTCCAACTAGGATCCTTCATCAATCAAAAGACAATCAACAACAAATCATTGATTTAATTAACTTTATTCAAGGTAGATCTACATTTCACGACGCAGCAAGGTTTTGGTTTTCGAGTCAAAATAACCAAAGTGTGACTGGTAATAAGTTACATATTTTCTTTTAGTTACAAAACTGAAGATAGAGATGGTTTGCTTTGATGATATAAGACAGGAATAAAGGCAGCAGAAATGTTACTTGGATAGAGCCACAAAGTTTTACTTGGCCCAATAAAAAACGCCCCAGTCAAAAGCTGACTGGGGCGGCTGAATCAGCCTAATCCAATAACGTGAAACAAAAGGTCTGAAAGATAGAACATCTTACCTCTGTACCCTACGTCGATTAATGTACAACAATTGGTCAGAAATGAAAACTACTTTTGTAAGTTTTTTTCATTAAAATTTTGTTTAGCAACATTTAGGCAGAATGACTCGATACTTTATTCATGCCAAAAAAAAGCCAGCGTTTGTGCGCTAGCTCATATTAATTCCATTGAAATGGCTATTTTTTGTCTAGTGGGCTTGTTCCCAGTTATCACCATGACCCGCTTCAGCCACAAGAGGCACTGCAAGTTCAGCTGCTGATTCCATTAATTCCTGTACTTTACTTTCAATTTCGGTCAAAGCTGACTCTTGAACTTCAAAAACCAGTTCATCGTGAACTTGCATCAGGAGTTTTACTCGACCATCACCTTCAGCTTGAATCCACTGATCGACTAACAACATTGCTTTCTTGATGATATCGGCCGCAGTTCCCTGCATTGGAGCGTTGATTGCCGCTCGCTCTGCAGCTTTGCGACGCATGCCATTACGAGACTGAATTTCAGGTAAATGCAAACGGCGACCAAAAATGGTTTCAACATAGCCCTGCTCTGCTGCTGCGCTACGAGTATCTTCCATGTACTGCATGACACCTGGGTAACGTTCGAAGTATTTGTTCATGTAGTCTTGCGCTTCGCCACGAGGGATACCAAGTTGCTTCGCCAAACCAAAAGCACTCATGCCGTAAATCAGACCAAAGTTAACCGCTTTAGCGCGACGACGTTGTTCAGAACTCACTTGGTCTATTGTGATGCCCATGATCTCCGCAGCCGTAGCAGCGTGGATATCTTTACCTTGCTGGAACGCGTCCAGTAGTGCTTTATCACCAGATAAGTGAGCCATAATACGCAGTTCGATTTGCGAGTAGTCGACTGCCATGATCTTGTACCCGTGAGGCGCCACAAATGCCTGACGAATTCGACGACCTTCTTCATTACGAATCGGGATGTTCTGTAAGTTAGGATCCGTTGATGACAAGCGACCTGTCGCAGTGACAGCTTGATGATAGGAAGTATGCACACGGCCTGTCACCGGATTAATCATCTTCGGTAGCTTATCCGTGTAGGTCGACTTCAACTTCGCTAAGCCACGATATTCTAGGATTACTTTAGGTAACGGATAATCTAGAGCCAGCTCTTGCAGTACTTCTTCATTAGTTGATGGCGTACCAGATGGCGTCTTCTTAATAACAGGCAGAGCCATTTTTTCAAATAATAGAACCTGCAACTGTTTAGGAGAGTTCATGTTGAACTCTTGCTCAGCGATCTCATACGCCTTCTGCTCTAGTTCATCTAAGCGTAGGGCGATTTCCTGAGACTGGGCTGCGAGTTTCATATCATCAATGAGAACACCAGTACGCTCAATACGAGAAAGAACAGGCACCAACGGAACTTCTATCTCTTGGTAGATCGATTTAAGCTTAGCGTCTTGTTCGATGTTTTCCATCAAGCGGTTGTGAAGACGAAGTGTGACATCGGCATCTTCGGCTGCATATGGTGAGGCTTGATCAAGCTCAATCTGGTTGAAGGTAAGTTGCTTTTTACCCTTACCAGCAATCTGTTCAAATGAGATACAGCTATGCTGAAGGAAACGAAGTGCCAAGCTATCCATATCGTGCTTGCCGCCAACGCTGTTATAAACGTATGACGCTAACATGGTGTCATGCTTGATGCCTTTCATCTCGATACCATAACGAGCGAGCACGCTAGCATCGTATTTCAGGTTTTGTCCCACTTTCGCTTGGTTATCGTCTTCTAGTATTGGCTTCAACTGCTCCAACACCCAATCACGGTCTAGCTGCTGAGGTGCGTCAAGGTAATCATGGGCAACAGGAACATAAGCAGCTACGCCCTCTTCTGTCGCAAACGACACACCGACTAAATTTGCGACCATGTAATCTAGGCTGTCAGTTTCTGTGTCGAAAGCAAAGACTTCCGCTGATGTTAGTTTCTCTAGCCAAACGTTGAATGTCGCTTCATCCAGAATCGTCTCATACTGACTACGATCTATGGTCACTGCCGATGTATTCATATCTGGCACTGAGCTTGCTGATGCACTATTAATCTGAGCACCTGACTTTTCGTCGGCTGCTACGACACCCGTACCACCATCAAGCAGCTCATTTAACCATGATTTAAACACTAACTGACCGTAGAGCTTAATCAATTCATCTTTATTCGGTTCCGCCTTGAGAAGTGATTCAGGCGTGCAATCTAACTCAACATCCAGTTTGATGGTTGCCAATTGGTAAGAAAGCTCAGCATTCTCTTTGTTATCAATTAGCTTCTGCGCCATGGTCTTAGAACCACGGAACCCTAAGCCTGCGATATCATCAAGGTTTTCATAAAGTTTATCGATACCACCGATCCCTTGTAGCAGTGCCGTGGCCGTTTTATCACCAACACCAGGAACCCCAGGAATGTTATCCACTTTGTCGCCCATTAGAGCGAGGTAGTCGATGATCAACTCAGGTGGAATACCAAACTTCTCAACCACTCCTTCACGATCCATTACCACATTAGTCATGGTATTGATCAAAGTGATGTTGTCATCCACCAGCTGAGCCATATCTTTATCACCAGTACTGATAAGTACAGGCATGCCCGCTTGTGATGCTTGGTAAGCCAAAGTACCGATGACATCATCAGCCTCAACACCAGGGATACAGATCAACGGTAGGCCCATTGCTCGAATAACGTTGTGCAGAGGTTCAATCTGGCAACGCAGATCGTCTGGCATTGGTGGTCGGTTTGCCTTGTACTCTGGATACATGTCATCACGGAAAGTTTTACCTTTCGCATCAAAAACCACAGCAATACGGTCAGAAGCAAATTGACGCATCATGCTGCGCAACATATTCACCACACCATAGACAGCGTTGGTAGGAATATCACCATTGCTCATCGTGCCTGGATAAGCATGGAATGCGCGATAAAGGTAAGAAGAACCGTCGATTAGGATTAACGGATTATCAGGAATATGAGCCATAGCTTGTACGTATCCAAAGAGAATGCAAATAAGATCTGCCTAGGATGCCATGACTGCGAGAGTGAATCCATTTTAACTCTTTGCGACCGACTCACACATTTGCACATTCCTTTTTCAACACAACGCCAAAATTGTGGATAACTCTGTTTATATAATTTACCCACAGGATATAAATGGTTAGTAAAAAGACAACCGACACAACTTAACTTTATGTAATAAAAGAATATTTAATTAGATCGATCATTCCCAACTCGATCTAACAATGATCCTTGACTGTGGAAAAGACTATTGGTGTCCTTTTGTTCATCCAAAAATCTTAGCTATAAAAAAAGCGACATCTTTCGATGTCGCCTAGCAAAAAGGGGTCAAAGCATATTCAGGTGAATGTCTCTGCTTTGCCATAAAGCTATAAATTACACTGGAAGCAATGTGAGCAATGTCGTGTCAAAAAGAACTCGTGCAAGTTCGATTAAGTTCTGTGTCATCACCAATTCCAATGTTGAATTTGGCAACTCACCGTCCTTGTGAACTTCTCTCATTCCCTAAGACGAGATAAATAATAACCATTCTCATTTAATGAGTCAACATCTAAATGAGAAAAAATCTCATTTATTTTATTAACTCACTTGAGTACCTTCAAAAAGTGAATTCGGCTCTCGAGCAAAGGATTTTTTTGTTCAAATTTTTCAATGAGATAACCATTCCTAAGCAAGAGTCTTAACATCGCAGGAAATTGATTTCTCGATTTCACTTTTAGCTGCTTATAACCCTGCTCTGCTACCCACTGTTCTTGAATTTCCAACAGTTTTTGCGCCACACCTTTATTACGAGCCAGCGAAGAAACACCTCCGAACCAGCTGTAAAAGGTTTGCTCATCCAATTGATAGCCAATTTTAAAGCCAAGTAGCTTGTCCCCTTCTTGCGCGACCTGAATCAGAGATCGAGCTTTACCTTCCAAGCGCGCCGATAAGCTTTCGAGCGTCTCTTTATGAGCAAACTCTTGGATCTGCTCTACAACTTGGACACACTCTGCGAGCGTTCCCTGACGATAAACTACACTCACTATCAAACTCCTAAACGAAAAAGGGCTGACAACTGCCAGCCTTTCGAAATTACAAACTCATCACAACTATTCTTGCTCTTCTCGTAAGAAAGTCGCTGCTTGAGCATTTTCTTCCGCTAGCCACTCTGCTACGTCTTTGGCAAAGTAGGTCAGAATGCCATCAGCACCTGCGCGCTTAAAGCACAACAGAGATTCCATCACCGTCTCACGCTCTTTCAACCAACCATTGGCAAAGGCCGCTTTGTGCATCGCATACTCACCAGAAACCTGATAAGCAAATGTTGGAACTTGTAGTTCAGACTTAACACGACGAACAATATCAAGATAAGGCATGCCTGGCTTAACCATAACCATATCGGCGCCTTCGTTGACGTCCATCGCGACTTCGTGAATCGCTTCATCACTGTTCGCCGGATCCATTTGGTAGTTCTTCTTATTGCCACCTTTAAGGTTGCTCGCACTACCAACCGCATCGCGGAATGGGCCGTAGTAACATGATGCATACTTCGCAGAGTAAGCCATGATCTGAGTATTGATGTGACCTGCCTGCTCAAGCGCTTCTCGAATTGCGCCGATACGACCATCCATCATGTCAGAAGGCGCGACGACATCTGCGCCTGCCTCTGCGTGTGATAGCGCCTGTTTAATCAGAACTTGAGTGGTTTCATCGTTAAGTACGTAACCCTCTTCATCGATGATGCCGTCCTGACCATGTGTGGTGAACGGATCAAGAGCCACATCTGTGATAACACCGATTTCTGGGATGTGCTCTTTTAGAGAGCGTACTGCACGTTGCACCAAACCTTCTGGGTTGTACGCTTCCGCTGCGCACACACTTTTTGCGTCTTGATTCACAACAGGAAATAGAGCAATCGCAGGCACACCCAACTGAGCAAGGTATTGAGCTTCTTCTAACATCAAATCAATAGAAAGACGTTCAATGCCTGGCATAGATTCCACGGTTTCGCGGCGATCTTTACCCATTAAAATAAACATTGGGTAAATCAAATCATTTACAGACAGTTGGTTTTCAGCCATTAGACGGCGGCTAAAGTCATGCTTGCGCAGACGGCGCATGCGACGGCCAGGGAACTGACCTTGAATCGAAACTGACACTCTATTCTCCTTGTCTGGTGAAAGTGCTTGGATTGCATAATATCACTCCTTGGTAGTGACGCTAGCAACAAAGCAGAAAAATGCAAAAAATGACCAAATGCTCACACTGCCGTATACTGGCATCCATTCAATGAGTTCCAGAGACAGACCATGATCGATACCCATGCGCATATCTATGCCAGTGAATTTGATGCAGACCGTGATGACGTAGTTAAACGGGCCCTAGCCCAAGGCATTGATAGAATATTGTTACCTAATATCGACTTAGATTCGATAGAGCCAATGCTCGCCACTGAAGCGCAATACCCACAGATTTGCCGTTCGATGATGGGACTCCACCCTTGCTATGTCGATGGTAATGTCAAACAGACGCTAGATATCATCTATTCATGGTTTGAGAAACATCGCTTTATTGCCGTAGGCGAGATCGGTATTGACCTTTACTGGGATAAAACCTTTAGAGCAGAGCAAGAGATGGCCTTCATCACACAGCTCAATTGGGCTAAAGAGATGAAACTGCCGGTTGTCATCCATACGCGAGATTCGATCAAGGAAACCCTGGCCTTACTAAGTCAGGAACAAGACGGTTCCCTATCAGGCGTGTTCCACTGCTTTGGTGGCAGCCTCGAAGAGGCTAAAGCAATCAATGGCCTCGGATTCCACCTCGGCCTTGGAGGCGTGTCTACTTTCAAAAATGGCGGAATGGACAAGGTGATACCTCATCTTGATATGAACTATGTCATCCTTGAAACAGACTGCCCTTATTTAGCACCCGTTCCTCATCGTGGTAAGCGTAATGAGCCCGCTTATACCGCTTTGGTTGTCCAACGCATCGCTGAGCTACGTCAAATCAGTGTCGAGCAGGTAGACCAGTTAACCACACAAAACGCAACAACCCTGTTTGCCCTTTGAATCAACATCTCTTAAACGAAAAAGGCTTGCCGATTGGCAAGCCTTTTATGTCTTTGGCAGAAGATTAGACTTCTTCTTCCTGTTCATCAGTCTCGTCCTTGCGAACATAGAAACGAGCAAAGAATAAACCCACCTCGAAAAGCAAACACATCGGTATTGCCAGCAAGGTTTGTGAAATCATATCTGGTGGCGTTAGCATCATACCAACGACAAATGCGCCGACCACAATATATGGACGTTTTTCACTCAAGCTTTTCGGTGTGGTTGCACCTGTCCAACACAACAAAATAATTGCGACTGGAACTTCAAATGCAATACCAAATGCGAGGAATAGAGCCAGTACAAAATCGAGATAACTCGAAATGTCTGTCGCAAACTCCACCCCACCCAACGAGATAGCGGTGAAGAATCCAAACACTAACGGAAATACCACAAAGTAGGCAAAAGCAACACCACAGTAAAACAGTAGTGAACTTGAAAACATAAGTGGCATGATGAGTCTACGTTCATGTTTATATAAGCCCGGTGCAACGAAAGCCCAAACTTGATAAAGAATAAACGGTACCGCGAGAAAAATAGACGCTATTAATGTCAGCTTTAACGGGGTAAAGAACGGAGATGCAACATCAGTTGCAATCATCGTTGCCCCTTCTGGTAAACGCTCTACCAAAGGTGCAGAGATAAACTCATAGATATCATTGGAGAAATAGATCAGCCCTATGAACACCACCAACACGGCTAGAATTGCACGTAATAAGCGATTTCGTAGCTCCAATAGGTGACTGATCAAAGGCTGTGTCTGCTCAACAGAAGACATGGAAACCTCTACTCAAAAAAATCGAAAAGGAGCTGCAATTAAACAGCTCCTCCTAATGCGAGACTATTCGGCTTTTTTATCTGCCTGTGGTGATGGTTGAGGAGATAAACTCTCAACCTTCTCCCTGGAGTCATTGGCGCTTGGAACGGATTCAATACTCTCATTCACTGTCTCAGACTTATTCAATGCTGAGTCGCTTTTGCTCGCATATGGGCGCTGTACATCTTGCGCAGCTTGCTTCAATTGCTCTACCGAAGCCTTCAGATCTGGGGAAAGGTCTTCCATCCCCATTTGTTCCGCTTTACGCAAGTTTTCTTGCAGTTCTTGTACCTTAAGCTCGTGAGAAAGCTCGTCTTTCACACTGTTCGCCATATTCTTTGCTGCGCCTATAAACTTAGAGACACTGCGAATTGCATGAGGCAAACGCTCCGGACCAAGAACCACCAGCCCAACGACAGATATTAATACCAGTTCCCAAAAACCGATATCAAACACGAGTTACGCCTGCTCTTTGTCTTTCTTAGTTTCAGCAGTCGCGTCCGTTTTCTGCTGCTCTAGGTTCTTTTGTTCGAAGTCAGCGTCTTTCTTAGCTGCATCATCTTCACTCATCGCTTTCTTAAAGCCTTTTACTGCGCTACCAAGATCGCCACCAATGCCACGTAGTTTCTTAGTACCAAACAGTAGAACAACGATGACAGCAATAATTAGAAGTTGCCAAATACTAATACCACCCATTCTTTTTACCTCGGGTCTTATTAAACAAAATTATTTCAAGAGTTTAACGTCTATCGACGATAAGCTCGCCAACTAAGCAACCAAAATGTGACGCCACCTAGTGCACTCACCATTGAAAGTTGCTCATATGTGCTGTTGACCAATATTGCCGAGCATACGACTAATGTGGCACCAACACCAAATAAAAATTTTCCTGTCGCTTGCTGACGCTTGCTGGAACGATAACCTTGATATAGCTGATCGATACGCTGATTCATCATCTTGCCCTGACGCAAGCTGTCATACAGAAGCTCAGGCAGCTCTGGCAATTTTTCTGCCCAGAACGGCGCTCTATCTTTCACCGCATTAATCACCGCCTGAGGCCCTACTTGGTTCATCATCCACTCTTCGAGGAATGGTTTAGCGGTTTCCCACAAATCCAATTGAGGGTATAGCTGTCGACCTAGGCCTTCCACATAGAGCAAGGTTTTTTGTAGCAAAACCAACTGAGGCTGAACTTCCATATTAAATCGTCGTGCTGTATTGAAGAGATTCAATAGCACATGACCAAATGAAATTTCGCACAAAGGCTTTGCAAATATAGGTTCACATACAATACGGATAGCAAATTCAAACTCATCCACATTGGTTTCACGTGGAACCCAACCTGACTCAACATGCAGTTCAGCAACTCGGCGATAGTCTCGGTTAAAGAAAGCTAAAAAATTCTCTGCTAAATAGCGTTTATCTTCACTATTAAGCGTACCGACAATGCCACAGTCTAAGCCTATCCAACGAGGATTCTCAGGGTGCTCCGGCTCAACAAACACATTGCCCGGATGCATATCAGCATGAAAAAAGCTGTCTCGAAATACCTGAGTAAAAAACACGCTCACACCACGTTCCGCTAGCAGCTTCATGTTGGTGCCATTCGCTTTCAGACCTTCGATGTCCGATACTTGAATGCCGTATATTCGCTCAGAAACCATGACAGTTTTATTACTGAAATCAGTAATCACTTCTGGAACGTAAAGTTCTTCACTTCCTTCAAAGTTTCGTCGCAGCTGAATCGCGTTCGCCGCTTCACGTCTTAGATCAAGCTCATCAAGTAAGGTTTTCTCGTACTCACGCACGACCTCGACCGGTTTTAAACGACGTGCTTCAGGAAGTGCTTTTGCGACTATACGCGCCATGCGGTACATCAGTTTTAGATCTGCATCAATGACCGGGCGAATATCTGGCCTAATGACCTTTAATACCACTTCTTGGTTAGTCGACTTAAGCTTAGCCGTGTGAACCTGAGCAATGGAGGCCGAAGCCAGCGGTTTGATATCAAAATCATCAAACCAAGTGTCAAGTGCACCGCCTAGCGCCTGCTCTATTTGCTGTTTAGCTAGCTGACCATCAAATGGGGAAACCTGGTCCTGCAATAAGGCAAGTGGATCGGCAATCTGAGGAGGAAAAAGATCGCGACGTGTCGACATCATCTGACCAAACTTGATCCATACGGGGCCAAGCTCTTGCAGCGCTAGTCGCAGTCTATCGCCAAGTGGCTTGTCTGGATGTTGATTCTTAATCCAGAACAGACTTTTTCGTGCTAACAGAGGCGCTTTAGTTAATTGATGATTGGGTAGCAACTCATCAAGACCATATTCCAATTGGACTCGGATGATTCGGTATAAGCGACGCAGCTCAGTTAAGGTCATGCACGCTCCAATAGCTGATTAAGTTTCGCTTCCACACGTGCAGCTTGGCTTCTGACATCATCAACTTGATCACAGAAGTGAGCAATTTCAAGTGGCGCAGGAGCTATTTTCCATTCTTCAGTTAAGACTTGAGCAAGGTGGTTTTGATGCTTAGTCGCTTGTGACTTAATCATTTGACCCACGTTGGCAGCGCCTTTCACGACAGTGTGAGCAACCACATCACCAGTCACTCTAGACAACCACTCTTCAATGTCAGGTTTGCAATCCGTCATAAGCTGAGAGAACTTCTGTGCCAGTTGGATATCACCTTCAAGAATCAACTTATCTTGTTTGATCAAACGAGTAATGTTGGATTGCTCACGCAATTCTGGAAGCACAGATAGATTGAGGGATAAGTAACAATCTGGCTCGCCTTCATAGTTTGCCAACACATCAATTTGCTGGCTAAAGATAAAGGTTAGTGTTTTATTCAGCTCTTTGAGATGAACTTGAATAACCTGACCTTTTAAACGGGCAAGACGACGACCCAATTCTGGGTCATCCTTAATTAGAATGTTGAGCGATGTTTCAATCACTGCCGTTACAAGTGGTTCAAATGGCATAGCGGATAACCTTAGAATTTGTAACCACGGTGCAGCGCAACGATGCCACCAGTCAGATTGTAGTAACTGGTTTGCTCAAAACCGGCTTCGTCCATCATCCCTTTTAGCGTCTCTTGATCTGGGTGCATACGGATAGACTCTGCAAGGTAACGGTAACTCTCTGCATCGTTGGCCACCAGTTCACCCATTTTCGGCAATAAATGGAAAGAGTAACTGTCATAAACCTTTGATAGAGGTTCAAATACTGGCTTAGAGAACTCAAGCACAAGCAGACGACCACCCGGCTTTAATACACGGTACATGGAACGCAGTGCTTTATCTTTGTCCGTTACATTACGTAAACAGAAGCTGATTGTAATTGCATCAAAATAGTCGTCAGGGAAAGGGAGTTCTTCCGCGTTAGCCTGAACATAATGAACATTACCAACAATGCCATTGTCACGTAACTTATCACGACCCACGTTAAGCATTGAGTTATTGATATCCGCTAGAATGACATGACCCTTTTCGCCGACGATACGTGAGAATTTAGCCGTCAGATCACCTGTACCACCACCAAGGTCAAGAACACGCTGACCAGGACGAACACCACTGCAGTCGATCGTAAAACGTTTCCATAAGCGATGGATACCACCTGACATCAGGTCATTCATGATGTCGTACTTAGCTGCCACAGAGTGGAAAACTTCAGCAACTTTTGCGACTTTCTCTTCTTTCGCTACGGTGGTGAAACCAAAATGCGTGGTTTCATTAGATTCTAAAGCTGTATTCGATTGCACGCTTGTATCCGTCATTGTGATTCCTCTTCGTACAGTGCATTGAATTAATACGACCTAAGCACTGCGGGCGATTAGTTTACTTTATCCTCATCCGTATGTCTTTCAGCGAACGAGTCATTTTTATCCAAGCTTGCATTTTCTGTGAATTGATCATGATGTGCGAGCTGAGCTAAGTCATTTGAGATGGATTTTTTCACCTCCACTCCGAGCTGCTTAAAGCTTTCTGCCTGACGAATCACATTACCTCGTCCGGTAACAAGCTTATTCATCGCCCCTTGATAATTCTGATTCGCTTTGTCGAGCGCACCACCTAAACTCTCCATGTCGTCAACAAACAAACGCAGCTTGTCATAGAGCTTACTAGCCCGTTCAGCAATGATTTGTGCATTTTGGTTTTGACGCTCATTACGCCATAAATTATCAATGGTGCGTAAAGCAACCAACAAGGTCGTCGGACTGACTAAAATGATGTTCTGCTCCATTGCATCTTTGACTAGGCTTGGGTCTGCCTGAATCGCAACTTGGAAAGCAGGTTCGACGGGAATGAACATCAATACGTAATCTAAGCTCTGGATACCTTTTAGTTGATGGTAGTCTTTCTGGGATAACCCTTTGATATGAGCACGAATTGCAAGTAAGTGGTCACTTAAAGCACGCTCCCTATCATGGTTAGTTTCCGAGTTGAAGTAACGCTCGTAGGCGACCAGTGCCATCTTCGAATCCACCACGACTTGCTTATTCTGCGGTAAATGAACAATGACATCTGGCTGATAGCGTTTTCCAGCCTCGTTCTGTAAGCTGACTTGAGTCTGATACTCATGTCCTTCACGTAATCCCGATTCCGCTAACACCCTTGCAAGTACCACCTCACCCCAGTTGCCCTGCTGCTTGTTATCACCTTTCAAGGCTTGAGTGAGATTCAACGCTTCCTTACTCATCTGTTCATTGAGACGTTGTAGATTCTTAAGCTCATGAACTAAGGTATGGCGCTCTTTCGCTTCTTGATTGAAGCTATCACTAACCTGTTTCTTAAACCCTTCGAGTTGCTCTCTTAGCGGCGTCAGCAAACCATCGAGGCTTTGACGATTTTGCTGATCAACCTTTGCGGTTTTGGCGTCAAACAACTGGTTAGCAAGATATTCAAATTGCTGCTTTAAACGTTCTTCTGCTTGTTCCAGTAACTGTAGCTTCTCATGATTAGATTTATTCTCTTGTTCATGACGTGCTTCCTGCTCTCGCAACTGTGCTTCAAGCTGAGATTTTTGTTCACGAAGACGATCTAAATCATCAGCGTACTGCTGGCGTTCTTGTTTCACCGCTTCAAAGTAACGCAGCTTCTCAAGCACCGCCATCAACTTTCCGTGAGATTGTTTAATTTCAAGAGCCGCTCTATCACGCTCACCATCGAGTTCATCAAGATCTTGCTGAGCTTCTGCCAGCTCCTTCTCTAGTTGTGCTATTTGCGTACTCGCCAACTGTTGATTCGATTCTACTTGTTGTTCAAGGAGCTGTTGGTTAAAACGCATTTTTTGTTTGACCCACCAGCCAACGTCCAACCCACTGGTTATTGCACTGATCATTCCACTAACCAGCACGCCTTGATGCTCAAGAATCCATTGCATAATAATGATTTAACTCTTCATATTTCGATAGTTTCAATGGTATTTGACCACTGGATAAATGTCCAGTTTGTCGGCTAGATATCGAACAGCTAGACTAGGCGCTCCGCACTCTGTACCACACCAATGGCTAACGATATACAAGTCATTGGTTTTATTAAGGAACATCATGAACGAGCGTCGCGCTTTAGGATTAGGTTTATCGGCTGTATTACTCTGGTCAACGGTAGCCACTGCTTTCAAACTCACTCTGGCAGAGTTCTCTCCAATTCAAATGCTTACCATCGCAAGCATTGTCTCTGCCATTGCGCTTTTGGTTATATGTACCGTTCAAGGCAAGCTCAAACTATTACCAAGCACGTTCCTCTCTAACCCTTGGTACTACATACTACTTGGCCTGATAAACCCTCTTGCCTACTACATTATTTTGTTCAAGGCCTATGATTTGTTGCCCGCATCTCAAGCACAGGCTATCAATTACAGCTGGGCGATTACTCTTACTCTGATGGCCGCTGCTTTTTTAGGGCAAAAGATTCGTAAGCAAGATTGGCTTGCCTGTACCTTTAGCTATCTTGGAGTCATTGTGATTGCCACTCAAGGCGATGTTCTCGGTTTGAATTTTGACAGCCCACTTGGCGTTGGTTTAGCACTACTTTCGACTCTGTTGTGGGCAAGCTACTGGATTCTCAATACCAAAAACAAAGCGGATCCAATTGTTGGCGTGCTATTAGGTTTCCTAGTCGCAATCCCTTGTGCTATTGGTTTAACCCTGTATGAAGGCCTTTCCTTTGCACAGATATCGACTCAAGGCTGGTTTGCGGTGACCTATGTGGGGCTTTTTGAAATGGGTGTTACTTTCGTCTTATGGCTAAGTGCATTGAAACTCACGCAAAATACGGCGCGTATTAGCAACCTAATTTTCGCCTCACCTTTTATCTCATTGATGCTACTGGCAAGCATTATCGGAGAGCAGATTCATCCATCCACTCTTATCGGGTTGGTCTTAATTATAGTGGGCTTGGTGATCCAGCAGATAAGATTTGGCAAAAAGGATGTTAGCAAACAAGCCATCTAACAAATTCACAACCAATCACTGGCCTATCTATTTAGAACAATTGATAGGCCAGTTCGCTTCCCTGACCACGCACTTTATCAATTTTGGACGCCAGTTCTGGCGATACATGTAGAGCTTGAGCCGCTTTGCTATTGGCTAAATAGCGTTGCTTTTCATGTTCGTCAAACATCGCGTCCCAACTCTGATGAGCATCACGAGCTAAGTACATCAGACAAGCGAGTCGTTTGGATTCAACCGCTTTGGCAGGGTGATTAACATTGGCTATCGCGTCCACCAGCTCATTAGGAAACTTCCAACTTTCTGCCAATACTGCGCCAAGCTGCTGAGCATCAACACCAAGCACTTCCCTCTGCACCAAAGCCGCATTTTCTCCATTTGCGACACGCTGACTAATCGCAACCGCTTTTTCCGGTTCTAATGTGTGAATCATTAACTCGCCGATGTTATGCAAAATACCCGTTGTGAACGCTTCATTGGGATCGAGTTTGATATCTTTTGCGATGGTACTGGCGATAGTGGCCACTTCAAACGTGCCAGCCCAGTAGTCTTTGATATTGAGAGTTTCTATTTTTGGAAAGCTACAAGCCAAAATAGAGGATGAGATAAGATTGCGAATGGCTCCGATACCGATACGAACAATGGCATCATTAATATTGGAGGTACCTTTAACGCCTCCAAACTGAGCTGAGTTTGCCATCCTCAACACACGAGCCAGCAGCACCTGATCCATAGCCATTTTATGTGCAAGCTCACTAAAGTCGATTGAGTCACGGTTAACCATCTCGAGCAGTTCTTGCAAAACACTTTCGATACGAGGTAATTCATTTATACGAGATATCAGTGCTTCTTGGCTCATAGAGTTCACTCCTTCGCTACCCTTCACTTTTTTATAGGATAAGTGTAGTACCTACGAGTGAACTCTATTCATATTTACTTCACGAAAATCACACCCACTGACCCGCCACAAAGCCCGAGCTCCAGCACCACTGGAAGTTATAGCCGCCGAGCCACCCTGTTACATCCATTACTTCGCCAATAAAGTACAAGCCTTTGATTTGCTTACACTCCATTGTTTTTGAAGAAAGATGATTAGTGTCCACGCCACCCAGAGTCACTTCTGCGGTTCGATAGCCTTCAGTTCCATTAGGCATTACCTGCCAGTTTTCCAAGGTATGGGTGATCTCACCAAGTTGCTTGGTGTTAAATTGTTTAAGCGGCTTATCTTGCAGTACTTTTCTATCGATGAGTACTTCAACTAAGCGCTTAGGTAACACCTTCGCCAGAGTATTCTTCAGTGTCTGATTTGGGTGCTTCTCAAGTGAGCGTTGTAGCAGTTCATCAATATCAGCTTCAGGCACTAGGTTAATCGTCACCTTTTCTCCTGCCTTCCAGAATGACGAGATCTGTAGTACCGAAGGACCTGACAATCCACGGTGAGTAAATAGCAGCGCTTCCTTGAACATTGTGCCATCTTGAGCAGTGATCTCAGCAGGAACAGCAATTCCAGATAACTCAGCAAATGCTTCTTTATCTTCTTTGTGCAGAGTAAACGGCACAAGACCTGCTGTGGTTGAGATGACCTCTAGACCAAACTGTTCCGCAATCTTGTATCCAAATGGTGTCGCGCCCAGCTTAGGCATAGAAAGTCCGCCCGTTGCAATAACTAACGATTGGCACTCAATCACATTGGTGTTGGCATGCAATACAAAACCATGCTCGGTTTTCTCAATTTGGTGAACATCTTGCTGATAACGTTGTGTAATCGATGGTAAATCGCATTCAGCAAGCAGCATTTTCACTATGTCTTTTGACGTGTAGTCACCAACGCAAAATAGCTGACCATGATCGCGCTCTTCAAACTCAATACCATGTTTGCTGACCATGGAAATAAAATCCCAATTGGTATATTGAGATAATGCCGATTTAACGAAGTGAGGGTTTTGGCACAGGTAGTTATTCGCTGACACATCGTAATTAGTAAAATTACATCGACCACCACCAGCAATAAGAATTTTACGACCTGGCTTTTTAGCATGATCGAGCACTAGTGTCTTACGGCCACGTTTCCCAGCTTCCGCCGCACACATTAGCCCCGCAGCGCCAGCTCCGATGATGACAACGTCAAACTTTTCCGTCATGAATAACTACTCATTAAAACCAATAAAAAAGGATGTGCGTAATGCACATCCTTAGCAATTTTAACGGTTATTCTAGCGGTATTTACATTGAATGCCAATTCAACACTCAGAGAATCATCGCCGCCAATAGTGTCACAGCAAGTAAAGAGGTCGACAGGATAAACAGCTCTCTGACGCGGTCACACTTGCCAGTAAACACTTCATCATGGTGATGATGATACTCTTTACTCTTAAGGTAGTGAAATAAGCGAACTTGCTTAGTGACATTACCGTGGGTAGTAAAGAAGCCGTTGCCATCCACTTGCTGGTAAAGCAAAGGATGAGCCTCTCGCATAATGTAAATGAGTGAGCGCAGCGCGGTAAGATAGCGAACCATGTTCACCAGCGTCACCATCAATAATGCAAATAGAATTGTGTCTGCATTGATCATCTTTTCCTCCCTACATCTTCTAAAATGCCCAGAGAAAAAGACGACCTAAACTAGAGTGTCTTTCGCCGATTACTCAGCAGGGGCATCCATTATTGAAGATGAACCTTCTTTTGCCAAAGCCGCTAAATCTTTATCAATAAAGAACAGCGCTTTACCATCTTCACCAACAAGATCTAACTTATCTAAAATCCCTTTAAATAACTTCTCTTCCTCGTGCTGCTCAGCCACGTACCACTGCAAGAAGTTGAACGTTGAATAGTCTTGTGATGTAAACGCAAGATGAGCGAGCTTATTGATTTTTTCAGTAATCATTTGCTCATGCTCAAAAGTCTCGCGGAATACATCTCCTAGGCTATTGAACTCGTGCTTAGGTGCTTCAATAGCACCCAGAATCGGCATTGATCCTGTTTCACTTACGTAAGTGAAAAGACGTTGCATGTGCTCCATTTCTTCTACAGCGTGCTTACGTAAAAATTCAGCCGCACCTTCGAATCCTTTGTCTTCACACCAAGCACTCATTTGTAAGTATAGATTGGATGAGAAAAATTCGAGATTAATTTGCTCATTCAATTGATCAACCATTGCTTGAGAAAGCATGTACCACTCCTACTAAGTCTATGAAGTTAAATTGACTATATCATGTTCATCACCTTAACACTTTGCTTAGCAAATGTGGATCTGAGATCACTCCTACAAAATTTATCAATCTGAGGTGCTAATCTTTAATCAACACCCTTACAAGGAGATAGCACTATGAGTTATCAACATATTTTGGTCGCTATTGATCTCTCGGAAGATAGCAAGCTTTTGGTCGATAAAGCGGTATCTCTGGCCAAGTCTCTTGATGCTGTAGTTTCATTTATCCATATCGATGTGAACTACGCAGAGCTCTACACAGGCTTAATTGATATCAACCTAGCAGAGACTCAACATCAGGCAATCGAAGCGTCTCAAAAACAACTTCAAGAGCTGGCAGAACACGCCAATTACCCGATTAAGCATACCTTGGTCGGCAGTGGTGATTTGAGTAATGAGCTGTGCGATACAATCAATGAGTTTAATATTGACCTAGTGGTCTGTGGTCATCACCAAGACTTCTGGAGCAAACTGCTCTCTTCAACTCGTCAGCTAATCAACTGTTCTCCTGTTGATATGTTGGTAGTACCACTTAAAGACTGATTGATAGTAAATATTGGTATAAACTGCTCGATAATTTTTGATAATGAGTCTTAGTTATGGGGTATTTATCCGCGGTCACTTTATTGTGGGCTTTCTCTTTTAGCCTGATCGGCGTCTATCTTGCTGGTCAGGTTGATTCTTGGTTTTCTGTATTGATGCGAGTGGCACTGGCCAGTCTCGTCTTCTTGCCATTCTTACGATTTAGAGGTGTCGACAAAGGCCTAATCGTTCGTCTAATGGTCATCGGCGGCTTCCAGCTCGGCCTGATGTATTGCTTCTACTATCAATCTTTCTTGTTACTCTCTGTACCAGAAGTACTGCTGTTTACTGTCTTCACTCCTATTTACGTGACTATCATTTACGATCTCCTGAAGAGACGCTTCTCTCCATGGTATCTCGTGACTGCCGTTATCGCCGTTGCTGGAGCTGCTTTTATTAAGTTTGCTGGCGTAAATGAGAATTTTGTTGTTGGTTTCTTGGTCGTGCAAGGGGCGAATATCTGTTTCGCCATTGGACAGGTTGGCTACAAGTACCTAATGGAAAAATATCAGGTAGAACTTCCTCAACACACCATCTTTGGTTACTTCTATCTAGGGGCATTATGCGTTGCAACTGTCGCTTTTGCTCTTATGGGTAATATCGAAAAAATGCCGACAACTAACACGCAGTGGGGAGTCTTGATTTACTTGGGTCTTATTGCTTCAGGTCTTGGCTATTTTGCTTGGAATAAAGGCGCAACCATGGTCAATGCTGGCGCTCTTGCGATCATGAATAATGCCCTCGTACCGGCAGGTCTTATCGTTAACATCGTTATTTGGAACAGAGATGTTGATGTCACTCAACTCACTATTGGCGGTGCGATCATTTTGCTTTCATTGTGGGTCAATGAAACTTGGGTAAAGAGAAAAGTGCAGCAAAGTCATCAAGCGCTAGAGTGATCTCTTTATAATGCCTCGTACATAAAAAACGCTCTCCTTGTTGGAGAGCGTTTTTTATTGTTCATTTAGTGGATGTTAGAGCCACTTACGACATCCCGCATTTCCGAAATGGTTGCCGCTAAGACCAACGTATTCGGCAATTTTGTCTCAAGCTTTTGCTGCTTTTTGAGCAGTTTTTGTTGCTTCTTGGCCAACTTAAGCAGCTTCTTTTGTTGCTTGTAGTATTTTTTGAGTGTTTTCTTCGCGCGTTTAATTACTCGCTTACTAGGTAAATCACCCAGTTTGGGCAACATAACTTCCGTTTGCTGATTGAGTATTGATGGTTGAGGTTGTGCTACCTTCTCTTTGACACGCTCAACAACCTTTCTAATCGCTTGAGCCTTGTCTGGTGAAGGGATAACTTTAGGTGTCTTCGGCAAAGCTTCGGCAAGTAAAGCACAGTTTTTTTGTTGCTCAACTGGCTGATTTTGACAAGATTTCGGAGGAATTGCCGCTGGTTTACAAAGCGAGGCTTTCGATGATGAAGATCGAGCACATGAACGGCAGACATACTTGGTATCGCTTACCAAGCGGTGAATTTCACCTAAGCTATCAGCGATTTGTTTACGGTTCATCTTACAAAGACGTTTAGTCACGCCACCACCCCAGCTAATAATACGAATAATTCTTAGTAAGATATAACCATTTAATCAATAATAAGCAAGCGCAAACATCGCAGAATTAAAACAGCGTTCGCTAAGTCATTGATGCATTGACATAAACATCAAATCGGTTCTTTTTCGTTTCAATCGCCATCGCTGGTTTCTTATCATTCAGCCAGTTTGCGTAGTCCGGTCTTTTCACTACAACCCTTTTAGCTGCAAGGGCTAAGGCAGGTTCTAATAAACCATCAGCGTCGAGGTCTGCCCCAACTAGAGACTGAAAAACTCTCATCTCTTTTTTTACCAGTGCACTCTTTTTTTTGTTTTCTGGGTGAGGATACATGGGATCCAAATACACCACGTCAGGTTTAACAAAGTTAGGATCAGCCGCCAATTGTTCAAGAGCATCATGGCTCGAAGCATGAAGTAATGACATACGTTCACTGACCCAATCGCCGATTTCCGAGTCTTGCTTAGCTCGCTCAAGGCCATCATCTAGGAGCGCTGCGACAACCGGATGACGCTCAACCATTTGAACCTTACAGCCTAATGACGCCAATACAAACGCATCGCGGCCAAGGCCAGCGGTACCATCAAGTACGGTTGGTGTACTGCCTTTGTTTAATCCTGCGGCTTTAGCAATAGCTTGCCCCTTACCACCACCAAACTTACGTCGGTGTGCCACTGCACCACCCGCTAAATCCACATATATCGCACCAAGTTTGGGCTCATCGAGTTTACGCAACTCAAGCCGATGCTCAGTCAGAACTAAAGCAAACGGACAGTCATCACTGTGAGTCAATCCCCAGCGTTGAGTAAGCTCTACAAACCGCTCAGTTTGAGTCTGGTCTTCGCATTGAAGTTGTAGTTGCACGAAGTGCTCCAAAATGTTGTTACGATAAGAGTGCGCAGTGTACTGGATTTTCAATAACGGTACTAAGTTTTCTCTATCGCCATTAGCTCTTCCACTAACTCCCGCAGTGGCTTAGGTTTGCCAATGATGTATCCCTGAGCATAATCTACGCCCAACTCCATAAGTTGTTCAATGATGTGGGTATTCTCGACAAATTCAGCAACCGTTTTTTTGCCCATCTGACGCGCCAAATCATTGATCGAACGCACCATTAGGTGGTCCATTTCATTCACATCGATATCTCGAACAAATATTCCGTCAATCTTGACGATATCGACGGGTAGCTTCTTCAGATATCCGAATGACGATAGACCTGAGCCAAAGTCATCGAGAGCGATTTGGCAACCCAAAGCTTTTAACTGCGTAAAAAACTCTATCGCTTGATTCATATTACTCATGGCGGCGGTTTCGGTGATCTCTAAGCAGATTTTGTCGCAAGGCACATCTGATTGCGTCAGTTTATCCAGCAAGAAAGCGATAAACTCTTTGTTGCCCATTGAGTGACCAGAAAGATTGATCGCACAGGTACCGAGTTCCTTGAGTGCTTCAGGGTGCGCTGACAGCCAATCTAGTGCTTGTGTCACAACCTGTTTATCAAGTATTCGCTGGGCAAACAGTTCGATGCGCTGGTTCGCCAACGCTTCATGAACCAGATTGACGCTCTCCATTTCCTGCTCCCGACGACGCAATTCCTTAGCAAGATAGCAAACTCATCTCCTCCCATACGAGCCAAGATGCTGTTGTATGGTAATACCTCTTCCAACATGCTGGCACAAAACTGAATTGCTGCGTCACCAGCCTCATGTCCAGCAGTATCATTGAGAACTTTGAGCTGATCGAGATCGATGTACAGCATGGCATGAGTGCGGGTATAACTTGCTACTTCACTCAGAGCCCTAGTTCTCTCTCAAAATAGTTGCGGCTGTAGGTTCCAGTAAGCAAATCATGTTGCGCTTGATACTGAAGCTGTTCTGACAATGTGCGCGTTTCAGTTACATCTTCCCCGACAATCAGAATGTGTCCAGATTCAACCAAGGGTCTAATATTTTCCCTAACCCAGACGGTATGACCGTCGGCATGTCGATATTCGATATCACGTCGCCACACGCCCTTTATCGCCTGCTTAGGTTGCAATAATACTTGTCTAGGAATGAGTTCATCCTGATTAAAATAGAATTCTCTTAGACGATGACCCAAAATCTGATCCGACTTATAGCCAAGCAGTTGTTCGGCAAATTGGTTAACTTGTTGAACACGATTCTGCTCATCCAACGTCAACATCATTACTGGTTGCTGATCATAGTAGTGACTTAGATTCGCTTCTCTTTGATAAAGACGTTCTTCGGTGATTTTCCTTGTCGTTATATCACGAGCTTCAAGTAAAAATTGTTTGCCTCCTTGGGGAGAAGGAATAGGTTTAAGCGCGACTTCCAAAACCATAGAACCATGTTCAGCATGCCAAATCTCAGCTTCAAACTGCGCAACAGAGTCATTGGATGTTTGCCTGAAAAACTGCTGTAACTGCTTTGCTGCCTCTGCTTCCCAATGTCGGTGCTGCCAAATAGGTCTATCGACACTAAAGTCCTGATGGTATAGAAGCTCCTGAAGCTTACTATTGCTCGATGTAATGCAACCGTCAGCGTCTAAAACACCGATAAAATGATAACTTTGGTCAAACCCCATTTCATCATCGCTTGGTAGTCAAGCTTGATGTCAGGAGTACCCAATTTGACGCTTGGCAAAGGCTCAGCAGGGCTATTTAAGGCGCCAACTAAAAGGTTGGCCGCTTGTTGTCCATGCAGAAAGCCACTTTGAACCACGCCCCCAACGGCACCATAGCCCAGTGCAAGATCGTGCACCATATAAATTGGCGCTTTTGATACCTCATTAAGTCGTTTCCATTTGTCGTGCTCTGCGACAAGTCGGCCGTCAATCTCACGATCATATATCGAGAAGAGAATGCTATCTCGGCGATTTAACTTAGACACATGTTCAAGAAGCTGCTCATAAGTGTCTGGAATGTAGGAAACAATTCGATCTCGATAATGGGGGTAATTAGCAAGAAACATCCCAACCTGTTTTCGAATCCCAGCGCCGCTGACCGAGTGATCACTAACGATATGAATGAGCTTTACTTGTGGTTGAATTCGCTCGATGAGAGAGATGTTGCTATAGATGTCGATATCTTCAGCAATCCCTGTCGCATTTAGGTTCTCATGGAGATTCGGGGTGTAGTTGTTGATACCACCAAAAATAACCGGTATATCGCCTAATTCACTGGCTAGTCGATTCATTAATGCTAATGCGTTGTTATCACTAACAATGATCGCTCTAAATGTCTTTGTTCGAATTTGGTTTTGTACAGTTGGTACAAACGTTCAAAGTAAGTATCACTTTGTATACGCTTGCTATCGAGGTAGAGAACCCGTATTGGGATGCTAGAGCCCTTCAATTGGCTGTCTAAACCACTTTGAAAAGCGTCAGTCCAAAAAAAGCCCTGGTGGTATGAATGCACAACCAGCACGTCTTGATCATGCGCTTGGGAAAACGAACTCAAAATTATCGCTAGAAGGAATAGACAAAAACGCACTAAAATGTGTCTCAGAACCAAAAAATTATATCTACTATTGTATCACCACTGGTGATGGTTTGTACTAAGGTCGTAACATTTACGTGAATTACAAGGAGTTACATGCAGGCTAACAACATCAAACTGGATGATCTAGATAAGGCAATCCTAAAAACCCTTATGGAAGATGCACGTACTCCTTATGCGGAAATGGCCAAGCAGTTTGAAGTAAGCCCTGCAACCATTCACGTGCGTATCGAGAAGATGAAATCGGCTGATATCATACAAGGAACCGAAGTAATCGTTGATACCAAAAAGTTGGGGTATGACGTGTGTTGTTTTATCGGTATCAATCTTAATGCGGCTCGAGATTATCACTCCGCACTTGAAAAACTGAATGCGTTAGAAGAAGTGGTTGAAGCGTACTACACCACAGGTGCCTACAACATTTTCGTAAAATTAATGTGCCGCTCTATTGAAGAGTTGCAGTATGTTCTGATTGATAAGCTACAAGCCATTGATGAAGTTCAATCTACCGAGACTTTGATCTCGCTACAAAACCCAATCAATCGAAACGTTAACCCATAAAAAAACTCGCCGAAGCGAGTTTTATCAATTTTTGATCTTATTACTTTGAGGCAAGGTAACTTTTAAGGTCTTCAACAGAAATACCTTGATCTGCAATCTGTTTAGCCAGTGATTCGACCTGCTCACCTTTGCGTGATTCAATCACCTGTTGAAACTGGTACACCATATCTCGAAGAATAGGAAGCGGAACCTGTTTCGCCGCACTACGGATGCGCTCGCCACTTTGGTTGCCCAATTCACTCAACAATTTACCAAACATTATTTTTTCTGGAGAATCTTCCAATTGTTCCAGAACTCGAGCCATCTCATAGGTTGTCATTGACATCGTAGCGATTTATCCACACATACCGATATAAAGAAGCACAAATATACAACGTTTCATTTAATTATCAAAGCGCATCTCGTAAGATTACGCCACCGCATGGTGCCAGTAACGGCCAGTTCTAGACCATAGAATAGCAAGTGCAGGTGTGACTATAAGCATTAAGGTTGCGATCATAATTTGTGGTTCCATACCTAGGCGCTGTACGGTACCGACGACTAAACCCGAACCACTCATTTGAAAAAGCCCTAGCAGTGCTGCTGCTGTACCCGCTTTATCGCCAAATGGGGCAAGCGCTTTACCAGCGGCCGCGCCAAGAATCCATGCAAAACCAATCGAAGACATAAAGATTGGTAGCATAAACGCCATCGCTGTCGCTTGACCTTGCAGAAGCATCACCACCACACCAGCAATTGCCAAAGTTACAATGCCGACTGTCAGTGCCATATGCGTTCCAAATCTATCCATGAATTTTGGCGCACTCATACAGGCCACAATATTGATTGCCGCATTAATACCAAACCACATGGTGAACTCATTCATACTAAGGCCAAGATTCTCCATCAGTACTACGGGTGCCGATGTTACATAGCCGAGAATGACCGCCATCGCTAACATACACAGAGTTGCGTGAAACAAGAATGACGGTGAACGCACAACATCAAGATAGCGATTGAGTTTGAATACCGGCTCTTTACTTATTTGCGGGTTCGTCTCTTTTAACCCAATCCATAGCATCACCAATACGACTGCCGCAAAGCCGGCCATAAAGCTAAAATTCGATCGCCAACCAAACTGCTGTGTTAACCAACTACCGAGTATCGGGGCAAGCGCAGGGATAAAGCAGATTGCACCATTTAAGTAACTAATCATTTTGCCACTTTTTTGTGGACCAAAGATGTCGCGAACTGTTGCAAAGGCTGCTACCGATGTCGCACACGCGCCTAAGCCTTGTAGCAAACGAGAGACCAGCATCCACTCGATATTTTGAGCGCTCCACGCCAATAAAGCACTGACCGCATAGATGCTTACTCCTCCCAATGCAACAGTTCGACGTCCTAGTTTGTCCGCTAAGGGACCTGCAAATAGCTGACCGACGCCCATAGCAAACAAGAACCAAGTAATCGTATCTTGCGCTAACGCATGTTCCACGTGGAACGTTGACGAAATTAATGGCAGTGCAGGCAGATAAATATCAATAGCCAAGGGGCTAAACAGAACAAGTAATGTAAGAAGCATTAGCTGTTGCTTGGTTGGGTTGGTTGAGGTTGCCGTCTGCACTTGTATCTCCGCTGCGCATGATGAAATTGCCTTTATAGTAGGCTAAACTAGATATGCCTGCTAATGACGTATTGTCATCAAAGTTATTCCTCCTGAGAATTTCTAATGAATATAGAGAAACTTGCTCGTCTTGATCTGAATTTACTGGTCTGTTTACGTGTTTTAATTGAAGAACTTAACGTTACTCGCGCAGCACACCGATTGTGTCTTAGCCAATCTGCTGTCAGTAAGAATCTTGCCAAGCTTAGGGCACAGTTTGATGACCCTCTGTTCGTGCGTCACGCCCATGGCCTAAAACCAACACCTAAAGCGCTGTTTCTTAAACCCAAACTCGAGATACTAATAAATCAATTAGAACAGCTAACACAACCTGAAGAGTTTTCGCCTAGCTCGAGTGATTATCGCTACCAGATTGCCGCTGTCGAAAGTGTTTACCCACTGATCTTACCCCACTTCCTTCCCCAGATATTTAACCGCGCACCGGGCGTCACTATCAGTACTCATGCTTGGTCTGACGACACATTTCGTCAAATACAGCGGGGAGAAATTGACTTAGGCATTACAGGGAAAGATATCGACATCAATGACGCAAAACTCACTATGCTGCCACCTAGCGATATTTGCGAGCAGGAAATATACCGTGATAACCAAATGTGTTTAGTCCGAAAAGAGCATCCTGCTCTGGGGCAAGTTTGGAATCTCGATAACTTTTTGGCTCAGCGCCACGTTCAAGTTCGCTGTGATGGCAACGAAAGATGGTTACTCGACTATCGATTAGCCGACATCGGCAAAGAGCGCGATATCGCGATTACCGTACCTGACTTTAACAGTGCGGCAAGCTTATGTTCTTACACAGACTTCGTATTTACCGCACCGAGTCATTTTGTAAAGCTAGCCTCAAAGCAGCTAGACTTGACTGTCCTACCTTTACCGATGGAATTTCCTCCAATGGCATATACGCTGTTCTGGCACCGTGATAGAGAAAATGACCCTGCATTATCTTGGCTACGACAAATCATTCGGGATAAAACCACTGCTCTTAGATAATTTGCAGCCTGACGGTAAAAAGAGTAGCTTATTCTCATCGTCCAACTGCACGCTTAAACGTTGACACGGACAACTAGACAATAATGAAGGATTACCACAGATGCTTATGACTACAGAACAGCGTTTGGCTGCTATTCGCGATTGGCTCGCACAGAATAATTTAGACGCCCTGCTTGTCCCACATGAAGACGAATACCTTGGCGAATACGTCCCCGCTCACAATGAGCGTCTCCACTGGCTGACTGGATTTACAGGTTCTGCCGGTGTTGCTGTCATTACTCAACACAATGCCGCTATTTTCGTTGATGGTCGCTACACGGTTCAAGTAACTAAACAGGTCCCATCAACGTTGTTCGAATATCGCCACTTAATTGAAGAGCCTGCTCTTGATTGGATCCTCGAACATCTTGAAACAGGATGTTCAGTCGCGATCGACCCACGTATGCATAACTCAGCTTGGTTAGATTCAGCTCAAGCAAAACTTGCAGGAAAGCTGGAGCTCAATATTTTGCAAAGCAACCCGATTGACCAGTTGTGGCATGATCGTCCAGCCCCCGTCATTTCGGATGTAAGACTGATGGCGACAGAAGCTGTTGGTCAATCTAGTGAGAGTAAGCGTCAAGAGATCGCTCATTTGGTTGCAAAGGCAGGAGGTCACGCCGCTGTGATAACCGCATTGGACTCAATTTGCTGGTTATTAAACGTACGTGGTCTTGATGTCTCACGCTTGCCTGTTTTGCTATCTCACGCGATTCTCCATGACGATGCGAGTGTCGAATTCTTCCTTGACCCAGCACGTCTGCCTAGCAACTTCTCTGAACACGTTGGTAATGGTGTAACCGTCCATCACCCAGATTCACTCAAGGCACAGATCGAAGCGCTTGCGGGTAAAAAAGTGCTACTCGATCCAGCGACCAGCAATGCTTGGTTCAAACTGGTTCTGCAAAATAGCGGTGCGTCAGTCATCAATGCTGCCGATCCTTGTCTAATGCCTAAAGCATCGAAGAACGACGTCGAAATTTCAGGCATGAAAGCTTGCCACGTTAGAGATGGCGTTGCGATGTGTAAGTTCTTGAGTTGGCTAGATTCAGAAGTAGCGACGGGAAATCTTCACAATGAGGCGCTACTGTCTGACAAACTTGAGCAATTTAGAAAACAAGACCCGACACTCATGGATCTTAGCTTTGACACTATTTCCGCAGCCGGCAGTAATGCCGCAATGTGTCACTACAACCATGAGAATCAACCTGAGCCTGGAGTACTTCAACTAGACAGTCTTTACTTGGTTGATTCTGGCGGTCAATATCTAGATGGCACCACAGACATCACGCGTACCATTGCTATCGGAAAACCTAGCGACGAAATGATTAAGCAGTTCACGCTTGCATTAAAAGGTCACATTGGTGTCGCTCGCGCTCGTTTCCCTAAAGGTACTCGAGGATACCAGATTGATACTCTAGCTCGTCAGCACTTATGGGCCGAAGGCTACGACTATGACCACGGTACCGGACACGGCGTGGGGCATTTCCTCAGTGTTCATGAAGGACCCGCTAGCATATCTAAAAAGCAAATTGATGTGCCTCTCACTCAAGGTATGGTTTTGTCTAATGAGCCAGGTTACTACCGCGCTGATGCATTCGGTATCCGAATTGAGAACCTAGAGCTTGTTGTCGAAACACCGACTAAAGGCGACTTCCCTGTACTCAGCTTTGAATCGCTAACACGTTGCCCAATTGATATCAGAAACATCAATGTTGATATGCTGACACGTCCAGAACTCGCGTGGCTGAATGACTACCATCAGAAAGTATGGGATGAGATCAGCCCGCTAGTTGAAGGTGATGTGAAAGAGTGGCTTCGTCAAGCAACGGCACCTGTAGCACACAGCTAGAAGCTAGAAGCTAGAAGCTAGAAGCTAGAAGCTAGAAGCTAGAAAAAAGTAGAGGGTTGATGTTTTGCATCAACCCTCTTTTCTTTACCTATGTTTCACGTGAAACACTCTAACCAGAATATGCACAATGCCAATCTCGCCACACCGGATCTAAACCTTTCGACCTAATCATTGCTTCAATTGAATCCGCGCCTCTCTCATCACTGATCTCAAACTGTTCAAGCTCCGCGTCATTTGAAGCGTATCCCCCAGGCTGAGTTTTTGACGCCGCTGACATACTCGTAATACCTAGTGATAAAACATTATCTCTAAACTGAGGTGACTCTCTGGTAGAAAGTGACAACTCAACTTCTGGATTGAGCAATCGATATGCGCAAATAAGCTGGACTAACTGTTTATCGCTCATAACAGATTTCGGTACAACGGAGCTTTCTCCCCCCTCACATGGTCTCAGCCGAGGAAAAGAAATTGAGTAACGTGATTGCCAATACGTCCGTTCGAGATAGTCGAGATGTGCTGCAACGTAAAAACAATCAGTGCGCCACTCATCCAAACCAATTAGAGCTCCGATACCAATTTTGTCGATACCAGCCTTAGCTAATCTATCTGGCGTATCCAACCTAAAATCAAAATCCATTTTATTGCCACGCAAATGATGTTTGGCATAAGTGGAAGCGTTATAAGTTTCCTGATAGACCATGACCGCATCCAAACCGAGCGTTTTAAGCTCTGCGTATTGATGCTCCTGTAATGGCTGAACCTCCATAGCTAAGTAGTTAAAGCGCTGCTTTATTAGGGGAACCATCTCCCTAAAGTAGTTCATGCCTACCTTAGTCTCATGCTCACCAGTTACCAGCAGCACATTGTCAAACTTCATACGCTTTATCGCCTCGATTTCTGCCTCGATTTCTGACTTATTCAATGTGCGACGTTTAATGCGATTCTCCATAGAAAATCCACAATAGGTACAAGCGTTGGCACATAAGTTTGAAAGATAGAGCGGTATATAGAGCGACATCGTGTTACCAAAGCGTGTACGTGTCGCTGAATATGACAGTTGGGCCATTTGCTCAAGATAGGGCTCTGCTGCTGGAGAGATTAGCGCTTTAAAATCTTCCAAGTCTCGCCGGCTCTTAGCCAAAGCATTCTCAACGTCTTTGGCGGTTTTGGCATAGATCGACATCGAAATATCATGCCAATTGTATTTTTTGTACTGTTCAACAAAACTCATTCGATCTCCTCACTGCTGTTTACGACAGTTGATCGAGAAATGATGTGAGAGGACTAGATGCAATCGCATGATTTGCTTTTCCTGCGAGTCCTGCTTCAAATGCCATGCGACCAGATTCGACGGCCAATTTGAATGCTATCGCCATCTCTACAGGATGAGTAGATGCCGCAATCGCTGTGTTGACAAGCACGGCATCTGCACCCATTTCCATCGCGAGTGCAGCATGAGATGGCGCACCAATACCAGCATCGACAACAACAGGGACATTCGCTTGGTCAATAATGATCTCAAGAAAGTCGCGCGACACAACACCTTTGTTGCTGCCGATTGGCGCTCCAAGAGGCATAACAGCAGCGCACCCTACTTCCTCTAAGCGTTTACATAACACCGGATCAGCATGGCAATAAGGTAGAACGATAAAACCATCTTTAACCAGTTGTTCTGCTGCAAGCAGCGTCTCTATTGGGTCTGGCATTAGGTACTTAGGATCAGGATGGATTTCCAACTTAAGCCAGTTGGTTGCTAACGCTTCCCTCGCTAAATGAGCTGCGAAGATTGCGTCCTTTGCGGTTTTTGCACCAGAGGTGTTCGGAAGTAAGTTAACACCTGCATTGATAAGTGGCTGCAAGATATTATCTTGCTTATCGTTAACATCAACACGCTTAAGAGCCATAGTGGCTAACTCAGAGCCAGATGCCTCAATGGCTTTTACCATCAACTCACTATTGGCGAACTTCCCTGTTCCGGTAAACAGACGAGAGTTAAATTGTTTGTCGGCAATTTTAAGCATTGATTCAGCCCCCTGCTATAGCTTGAAATAGAGAGATGCTGTCTCCCTCAATGAGAATGGTATTGCTCCAGTCACTGCGTGGCACAACCTGATTATTGATCGCAAATACGTACCCAGAATCCGTAATGGCAAACTGGGTCACTATGTTTTCTAGGTTACAGCCAAAAGGTACAAGCTGTGGAATTGAATTGATCTCAATGGTTATCGTCGAACTACTGGTACTATCTAGCGAATCAGACGACACCGAAACTTTATTTGATGTACTCATATTTGCACCTCTGGAAATTTAGTCTGACTTAACGACCCACAAGCAGAACATTGACTATCTCTGTTTATCGATAAGGTTTGCCAAGCAAGCTTTAACCCATCAAATAGATGTAAGGTAGCGGGCTGAAAGTGAAACTTGCCGGTAACTAAAAGCTGAATTGCCGCGATGGCTTGATAGTTACCCATTGTGCCAACTACAGGACCCAGCACTCCGCTATCGCTGCATCTAACCGGATGTGTTAGCTCATCGAACGGGAACAAACAGCGATAACAGCCATTTTCGGAGTCGGAATTACGATAATCGAATACGGAAAACTGACCTTTCCATCCTATTGCCGCGGCCGTGATCAGAGGTTTGCGCTGTTCAATACAAGCTTGATTGGTCATCTGTCGAGTCGTCATGTTGTCGCTACAATCCAAAACGACATCAGCAAGCATGACCTCGAGACTCAATTGCCGACTATCTAGTCGTCTATTGATCGCCCTAATAGCAACGTTAGAATTCAACGCTCTAATTTGCGTTTGAGTCGCAATGACCTTTGGTCTATTGACGTCCTGCTCCCGATATATGACTTGACGATGCAAGTTACTCGGATCAACCACATCATCATCGACAATCACTATCTTTCCTACCCCTGCGCCGGATAGGTATAGACTCGCAGCACTGCCTAATCCACCACAACCAATGATTAATACGTGTGCTTCTGATAACGCCAGCTGCCCTCGTTCAGCAAACTCAGGTAAGGCGATTTGGCGCTGATATCTAACAAATTCTTCATCACTTAGCATGTGTAAGTTCCTCTGAATTGTTTTTGTCTCGAATGCTGTGCTTACTCATTACTTGTTGAAAAAACTCTATAGCCTGCTCTATTGAGTCAGCTTCAGTGATTGCTCTGACTACCGCGAGACTGGAAACCCCACACTGCCAAACTTGATGCGCATTTGTTTGATCAATACCACCAATCGCTACGGTAGGAAGTCCTTGGTTCCCACGATAAGGAATGGTATCGATCAATTGCTGGTATAGAGCCAACCGAACCAATCCTTGTGGTAATGAAGGCATTTGCTTTGTGGTGGTTGGGAATATATGCCCTAAGGCGATGTAACTCGGATAAATCTGCGCTATACGTAGCAACTCGTAATACCCATGTGTCGACAGCCCAAGACATAGTCCAGCTTCTCTCAGTAGATCGAGGTTGGACTGCTCTATATCTTCTTGTCCAAGATGAACACCGAAGGCACCGTGCTTTATCGCCAGCTGCCAATAGTCATTGATAAACACCTGAGCGTGGTACTGGCGACCAAGCGCTACAGCTCTTTCTATTTGCTGCTCTAAATCATGCCGATGTGGATCTTTAATTCGCAGCTGAATCGTCTTCACGCCTAACTCAAGTAAACGCTCGATCCATTCAACACTGTTAACAACAGGATATAGACCCAACGCTAACTTCGATAACGATGGAAAAGATAAGGCTTGATTTGCAGTCGACCAATTCACATCAATACCAAGTCGTGAATCATTTAAAACAGGTACAGGAAAATGAGCATAGGAACTTGGCCATGTTTTGTTGAACCCCATTCTTGGATTGGAAAGTGTTTCACGTGAAACATCATCACAGGAAGCCAACATTGCTCGGGCTAATGTCAGTGCATCTTCAATAGGAAAGTCCAGAGCAAGTAGTGTCACCACCCACACAAAATGCGCTTTGGGATGAAACAAGAGCGAAGGCGCAGCGGAAAGTGCTCGCACCTCCCCTGTGTCTGGATGCCTCCAGATATCGAACTGCGACAGAATGCAACTTACATCGCCTTGCTCAGCATCTTCTACATCGATATAAATAGAATTCTTGGGTTGCTCTAGATATCTCTCAATATCAATCGAACCATGATAGTAAAGCACGTAATCTAGAAGCACTTGACCATCATGCTTAGATATTAAGTCTGTACTGATGTGAGTGATATGTTGGTCGCGAACAAGTTGGAAATGTAGAGTTGGGCTAACGCCCAACTCAATACACTCGATATCAAATCCTTGTTCTCTAGCCAACAACAGACATTGCTGAACATTCCCCGTCATTGCAATCCATGACGCAGGTATAAGGATTCTCATCACTACTCGGCTACCTCTGGCTGAACAGCAGGATGGTACAACTCTGAACCGGTAGAACGAAATTCTGCCGATTTTTGACGCATTCCTTCCAGCGGGTCATCAAGCATTTTTATTGATATAGCTTGATCTGCTGCCACCTGTTCGGTGTCTTTAGCATACTCACGAACTTCCTGTGAGATCTTCATAGAACAGAACTTAGGACCACACATTGAACAGAAATGAGCAACTTTGCCCGACTCTTGTGGCAGAGTCTCATCGTGGAAAGCACGCGCTGTATCTGGGTCTAGCGCTAGGTTAAATTGATCCTCCCAACGGAACTCAAAGCGAGCTTTTGACAAAGCATTATCACGAACTTGGGCACCAGGATGCCCTTTCGCTAAATCTGCCGCATGTGCAGCAAGCTTGTAGGTAATCATCCCCGTTTTAACGTCTTCTTTGTTAGGCAAACCAAGATGCTCTTTTGGCGTCACATAACAAAGCATTGCACAGCCATACCAACCTATCATCGCAGCTCCAATACCAGAGGTAATGTGGTCGTAGCCTGGAGCAATATCAGTTGTAAGCGGACCAAGTGTATAAAAAGGGGCTTCATGACAGTGTTCTAGCTGCTGAACCATATTCTCCTTGATCATATGCATTGGGACATGACCTGGCCCCTCAATAATGACCTGAACATCGTATTCCCAAGCTATCTTGGTGAGTTCACCAAGCGTGCGTAGCTCAGCAAACTGAGCTTCATCATTTGCATCAGCAACTGAGCCTGGGCGAAGACCATCACCTAACGATAGTGCGACATCATACTTCGCACAGATCTCGCATATCTCTCTAAAGTTCGTGTAAAGGAAACTTTCTTGATGATGAGCTAGACACCATTTGGCAATAATGGAACCGCCCCGCGAAACGATACCTGTAACTCGTTTGGCCGTCATTGGCACATATCGAAGAAGAAGTCCGGCATGAATAGTAAAGTAATCAACACCTTGCTCCGCTTGTTCGATTAGCGTATCACGCATCACCTCCCAGTTAAGGTTTTCGGCAATACCGTTCACTTTTTCAAGAGCCTGATACATAGGAACCGTACCAATTGGCACTGGACTGTTACGCAATATCCACTCTCGTGTTTCGTGTATATTGCGCCCTGTTGAGAGATCCATAACCGTATCGCCCCCCCAACGAGTGGCCCACACCAACTTCTCAACCTCCTCCTCGATAGACGATGTAACCGATGAATTGCCGATATTAGCGTTGACCTTAACAAGAAAGTTTCGGCCAATAATCATAGGTTCAGACTCTGGATGGTTGATATTAGATGGGATTATTGCGCGTCCATGAGCAACTTCATTACGAACAAACTCAGCGGTAATGTCTTTGGGCAAGTTGGCACCGAAACTTTGACCAGGATGTTGTTGATTAAGCACTTCATCACGATACTTGGCGCGTCCCATATTCTCGCGCAAAGCGATGTACTCCATCTCAGGAGTAATTAATCCTTTACGGGCGTAGTGCAGTTGAGTCACACAGTGACCGACTTTAGCGCGTCGAATTCTTGGTAGATTCCCGTAACGAAGGTCATCTAACGTTTCGTCTGCCAATCGCTGCTTAGTGTAAATCGAACTGACATCGTCAAGAATTTCAGTATCGCTACGCTCTTCAATCCAAGTTTCTCTAAGCTTGGGGAGTCCGTTATACAGATCTATTTTGTGGTTTGGATCGGTATAGACACCGGAAGTGTCATAGACGCGTACAGGTTCATTAGGCTCAAAGATGGGGGATTCTTTAGTGCCACCGATTAGACTATCAGACAGCGTGATTTCTCGCATAGGGACCTGAATGTCAGGACGAGTGCCCTCTACGTACACTTTTTGTGAATTAGGATACGGTTGAACAGACAACGTATCGATGAATTGTTTAGCTTCCAGTCTCGCTTGTTTGCGACTCGACATAGCATTTTTCCTTGCTTGTTATTCTAGATAAAAAGATTTTGGATAAAAATGCTTGGCGGAAAGATGCGACAAGAGGTATCGAAAACAGTTCTAAAAGTATGACTATTTACAGAATCGATATTTGATATTAACCAGTTTGATACTGGTTAAGGTACCTTCTCTTGTTCCCTTCGCAGATACTAATCTGATCAGGTTCAACGGATCCCGAATTAACGGTCTCAGCCTTATGGCACTCCGACAAGTAAAGCGAGTATATAAAATCGGCTTGGTTAAACCAAGCCGACCTGTACAAAAATTGTTAAAAAAATGAACAAAAAATCACTACGAACTTTTGACCAGTAGATGAAATCCTACCCAAGCAGCAGAGATACTCAACGCGACATTGAGCAATACGTTCAGTCCCATCTTGAAAAATGCGCCTTGCTGCATGAGTAAAACGTTATCCATCGAAAAGGTAGAAAACGTAGTCAAGGCACCTAAGAAGCCAAGACCGATAATCTGTCTCCATGGCTCTGGTGCAAGAAGCTCGTTCTCAAACGCTGCAATCAGCAAGCCCATTATAAAAGAACCCACCACATTAACGGTTAACGTACCGTATGGAAAGCCTCGACCAAACAGCATGATACATAACTCAGATATCAAATAACGCGAACAAGCACCAAAGGCACCCCCCACTGCGATAAAACCAAGAATAGAAAGCTGACCCATAACTCCCCCAAAAACTATTTTCTGGTTGATATTGTATCGATCATCGATAAATAATCGACCAAAATTCATAGCATCTTACATCAAACAAAGTTTGAAATTTAAAAGGTTACAGGTGTCACTAATGGAGCTGGAATATTATCTTTGCTCATACCCTCCCACTCAAATACAAAATCAATTAACTCTGCATTATTAAGATCAAGCTTAGGAATTGCATTCAAGGGAATAACGGGAATCACTGACTGATCAGGCAGATCAGATTCGATCACCGAAGAGGAACAGAGAGGAAATGGAAAAGGCCCTTTCATCTGACGCACAAAAATGCGCTCTCCAGCCGCTGGAGCGATAAAGGTGACATCAACCCCTCATTCCGGGTCTAATCTTATGCTGAGATAGCTTATAGGGCGTTCTAATCATAGACATAATTACCCTGCTCACTCCGAAACCCAATTAGCGTATAAGCCGGAAGAACAGAAAGGGCTGAGAATGCAAAAAGGCTCTAGTCTTTCGACTAGAGCCTTCTTAATTATGGCAGGGGTGGAGAGATTCGAACTCCCAACACGCGGATTTGGAATCCGCTGCTCTGCCAATTGGAGCTACACCCCTGTAGAATCTTTTCAGATTTTAGATTCGAAAAAACCTCGCCATTAGCGAGGTTTTCGGAATAAGTGGCGGAGCGGACGGGACTCGAACCCGCGACCCCCGGCGTGACAGGCCGGTATTCTAACCAACTGAACTACCGCTCCGCACTGGTTAGACTCTTGAGTCTAAGTTTTTGCCTTTAGATTTTCCCTTAATAAAAAGGTCTAAAATCTAAAAACGAAATGTAAGCCTGGCGATGTCCTACTCTCACATGGGGAAACCCCACACTACCATCGGCGCTAATTCGTTTCACTTCTGAGTTCGGAATGGAAATCAGGTGGGTCCAAATCGCTATGGTCGCCAAGCAAATTCTTTAATCTGGAAAGCTGTCAGTTCTTACACATTCAATGTTCTTACATTGAGTCCACAAAACCCTTTGGGTGTTGTATGGTTAAGCCTCACGGGCAATTAGTACAGGTTAGCTCAATGCCTCACAGCGCTTACACACCCTGCCTATCAACGTTCTAGTCTCGAACAACCCTTTAGGACCCTCAAGGGGTCAGGGAAGACTCATCTCAGGGCTCGCTTCCCACTTAGATGCTTTCAGCGGTTATCGATTCCGAACTTAGCTACCGGGCAATGCGTCTGGCGACACAACCCGAACACCAGAGGTTCGTCCACTCCGGTCCTCTCGTACTAGGAGCAGCCCCCTTCAATCTTCCAACGCCCACGGCAGATAGGGACCGAACTGTCTCACGACGTTCTAAACCCAGCTCGCGTACCACTTTAAATGGCGAACAGCCATACCCTTGGGACCGACTTCAGCCCCAGGATGTGATGAGCCGACATCGAGGTGCCAAACACCGCCGTCGATATGAACTCTTGGGCGGTATCAGCCTGTTATCCCCGGAGTACCTTTTATCCGTTGAGCGATGGCCCTTCCATTCAGAACCACCGGATCAC
>NZ_QEWN01000140.1 GCF_006124995.1 Vibrio sp. Hep-1b-8 | reverse complement strand
GCTGGTGAACGCTTACGCCAAAATCGTGGACTCTTGAGTCCAAAGTTAACTCGAAGAACTGGCTTTCAGACAACGTGATTGGCTGCGCGATCGATCTATCAAAAGGGTCAGTTCGACGCATTGTATGTGTATCAAGCTTTATAGATTGAATTGGCCCACCAGTAAACTTAAAGTCTATGCGGTCCAGAGTTATTGGACGCCTACCTGTATTCACTATTTTCAGATAAATTGCATCCGACATGTTTTCATAACTTTCTAGATATCTAGCTACTACCGCAAATCGAGTAGCGTCACGAAAAGCTACGAATAATGACAGACTCAAGCTGAGGATAGAAATAAAGATCGCTAATTGCGGAAGACCTAGCAAAGATATCCAGTTAAACTCACTTTCCATACTAACTCCGTAAAGTGTCTACTAAACGTGGGGGACTCGGAAACATAACGCCCAATTAAGTTGTGAGCAACGCTACTGCTGTACTCAAGCACTTCACCGTAATCACTAAACAAATTGAAACCGAAAGCGCCGAACGTTGCGAATCAGCTTGAATGCTTGTTATGTTTAAAAGCCGCTTTCTTTAGCTCTTTGCTGTGCAAGCTTAAGAATGTCGTCATACGAGAACTCTGAGGTATAAAAAGCATATTCCCAATGAGGAGGAACTTCATTCATATGCACTTTATAACCATACTCTTCTAACAGCTCTACCAAATAACCTCTTTGGTTTCGAGATATAGACCCAATCCAATAAATCCCGTTTTTCTCTAGATCATTTAATGCCTGATCTAGCAAATAAATTCTCGCGTTCTCTTTTAAATCCATTCTAACCTCATGTACCGAACTTCAAGTTTAAACATAACGCCAACATTGGAAATCACTCTTAAATGCTTTGTTTGTTATGCTTCAACTTCGCGCATATCAACAACGAACTGCAAATAGCTTATAAGATCTGTCAGCTGATGAACTCTATGCGACATAAACACTCTATCAATAGCGACCAGAATAAGCCCGACAGCAAAAACCAATGATAAGTGTGTAAGCGCAACAATTTTAAATATAACAACACACGAAGCAAGAAAAGCAGCATAAATCACTAAGTATGATTTCCTGTCCTCAAGCGAGTTAACGTGACTCTGGAGGAATAAGAGACCTTTTTTGATTTCCATTGTTGACACTGTCATGGTTGCAGATTGAACAAACTTAAGTTCTTTATCAGCAAAAGCAACGTCCTTTTTAACGAGCTTTAAGTAAGCAGTTGACCTACCTTTCGCTCGACTAAGCGTTCTCTTGAAGACATTGCTAGGAGTATGAAGCATTTGATCTGCAATTACGTCTTTATTATTTGTAAAGTCTGAAACTAGTAACTCTAACCATTTCATAACCACTCCTAGCTACAATGTCGCTTTAATATGTTAGTTAATTATGTGGAGCATAATGCTTATTTAACGGATTTAGCTCTAACGCCTCTTCTAGATGGTCAGGGGCTAAATGTGCGTATCTCATGGTTGTTGTGATCTCACTATGGCCAAGCGTATCCCTTAGCTTGACGATGTTTCCCCCTCGAATCACGTAGTGACTCGCAAAGGTATGGCGTAGAACGTGGGTCATTTGGCCTTTGGGTAGTTCGATATTGCTGCGTGCAATGGCCTTACGAAACGCCGATAAACTGCTTAGGAATAGCTTGTTATCTAAGAATGCAAAAAGGCGACTTACGTTAATTAAGCCGCCCTTAACAAGACACATAAATATATTGAATTTATACAAAACTAGTAAAAGTTTCTTGAGCATTTGTTATAAGCGGGCTTCTGACCAAACTGCGAACTCATTACCACTTGGTTCTAAAAAATGAAAACGGCAACCGCCAGGAAATTCAAATATAGGGCGAATGATGTCACCACCACTTTGAGCGACTTTCTCTAGAGTACCTTCAATGTCAGAGCTGTAGAATACTAAAAGTGCTCCACCGGTATTAGTTTGGTTGCAGCAATCAGCTTTGAAGAAACCACCGTCTAATCCCTGATTTGAAAAAGCTGTATATTCAGGTCCGTAGTCGACAAACTCCCAACCGAAAACTGAAGAGAAGAATGATTTTGTCGATTCTAAGTCTTTTGCGCCAAACTCAACATAATTAAGTTTTTCATGCTGATTCATTGCCTTGCTCCTTTTTGATTGTCCTGATAAGCGTATAACACCAAATTAAGTGAGCAACGCCTCCATCTGACCTAAATCATTGTGCCGCAAACACTAAAGCTGATTCAAACTAAGAGTGCCAAGATGTATGGACTCCCTATCTCCCTCGGGAGTAACGTAATAAGTAACGACACTTTTACAAGGAAGCCAACACATGACTCATTCTACGGTGCTCGCTATCGACTTAGCAAAAAACGTTTTCCAAGTTTGTAAGATGCGGTGTTTTTCAAGATAGTTGCCATCATTTGCTTGCTTATTAAGCTGCTTCTCTTTCTGGATTTAGGTGTACGTTACCAACTGGTTCACAGTTCCTGATATCACCAGGCCAGCGCTCAGGTTTTCGCTGTTTTGCGGTGAGCAATACCTCAGCTCGGCGCTTCAAGATCTCTTCATCTTTTCCATTATGACGCTCTGAAGGCGTGACATAATTTAGCTTACTGTGTTTGTGCTCGGTGTTGTACCAGCGCACGAAGGCTTCAACCTAACGTCGACTGCTGTCGAGACTTTCAAAGCCTTTTGTCGGCCAATTTGGCATGTACTTTACCGTGCGGAACAACGACTCAACATACGGATTATCATCACTGACTCTTGGACGGCTATACGATGAGGTAATGCCTAACTCATCCATCTTCGCTTTGAACGTCAGCGACTTCATAGGCGCACCGTTATCTGAGTGAAGAACCAGCGGTTGGCTGAAGCACTGTTCTCGCATCAACGTCCGTTGCAGGAGTTGTGATGCTAGCTCGCCACACTCACATTCATAGACTTCATACCCCACGATTTTGCGGCTGTAGATATCTTCTATGACATACAGATAATAGTGCTGGCCTCGGGTCGTTGAAGGCAAGTAAGTGATATCCCATGTGTAGACTTGGTTCGAACCTGTCGCCGTATAACTCGTTGGCTTAGCATGCGTTTTTCTGCTCCGTTGACGGCCTCGGTTGTGAAGTTGTCCTTGTGCACTCAGTACTCGATAATAGCTCGACTCTGAGGCGATATACTCACCTTTATCAAGCAGTGTCGGTACGATTTGAGTTGGAGGTAAACTCGCGAACTCTGGGCGGTTACACACCTCGATAATTGCATCACGTTCTTGCTGAGAGAGCTTGTTAGCTGGCTCTGGTCTGACACTGGTCGGTCTTTTATC
>NZ_QEWN01000014.1 GCF_006124995.1 Vibrio sp. Hep-1b-8 | reverse complement strand
GTGAAGCACTCGCTATCGAAGTGGATTTAAGCCTCCCAGCGCAACGAGTGGTTCGAGTGCTTGAACGAATCATTGCATGGCGAGGTTATCCAGAAAAGTTGCGAATGGATAATGGCCCAGAGTTCATCTCTGTGACGCTTGCGACTTGGGCTGAGGAGCATGATATCAAGCTGGAATTTATCCAGCCAGGCAAACCGACTCAGAACTCCTATGTCGAACGATTTAACCGTACGTATCGCACAGAGATCCTCGATATGTATGTGTTCAGAACCTTGAATGAAGTGCGTGAGCTAACAGAAAACTGGATACGAGAATACAACGAAGAACGTCCCCATGATGCCCTCAACGATCTGACACCATGGGAATATTTAATGAAGAATGAACAAACCGAAACCTCTAATTATGGGCGCAACTAATTAGGGGAGGTTTACAGGCGCACCCGCAATTTCATGATAAATATGACTAATATGTGCATTTACCGGGCGCTGATTAGCTATTTCGAGTTTAGATTGTCCGCGGAAATTGATTTTTAATCTTGGCTTATTTGAGTATAAAGCAAACAACACAGCACTAAATGCACCAAGTCCTGAAAACCAAGTGCCAAGCATAGTCCAAATTCCTAATGACTCCTGAGTCAAATTCTCCTCCAATTTTCAACGAAAAGCCTAACGCTTATTAGACGACAAATTGTCGTCTTTCATCCATCGGTGATGCAGTCATTTTCATATTAACTCAACTGATAATCAATAATTTATGACACATGAAGGGAAATTAGACTGCAAGATGTCGCCTAATGACGGAAGTGAACAGTTATCAACTCAATCGAATAAGTTTTAGTAGGGTAAACGCACGCCCCCTGAATTGAGTAGAGTATTTAATCTAAGTAATAATTTTGGGGCAGAAGTAAGTTGAGTTTTAGTGAGCAGAGGCATTTCATTGAGGTGATTAGAAACAGCCTTCAACGCAGCTACTAGAGGCCCCGTAACACGTTTCTGGACAAAATGTTACGCAATTTAATAATTTAGTGAGAAATGGATTAGTTTAAGCAAGTTAAATGAGATTAGACTCAAATTGGACACAAAGCACTTAGGGCTGCCAAATACTCAATATTGTTTGCAGTTGCCATTTATTTAGTAGTGTCAACTCTTAAAGCTAGCCCTAGTTGCAAGCCACGTGAAGGGTCAAAGTATATGCAAATTAATTGAATGCTCGGGCTATCCTCCCATGCCCTTGATAATCGTATTTCACTGAGTTGCTGCTAACGAATACTGATTCACCAGCTCTCAAGACAAGGTGATTATTTTGACTTGAAATTGCCACTTCACCTTCAATACAAAACAGTATTTCTGCGCTACGGACAAACTGTACTTGGCTGCTATGTTCGACTGTCATTACATCAAAGCAAAAGTCATCAACTGGGATGGGATAGCTCACTTTATTACCCTCTTTATATATTGGTTTTAGCCGAATCTCCGCTGGATTAATCGGTTCGAATGAGGTGTTATCTATCAACTCAATTACATCAATGTGTTTTGGTGTTAGCCCTGCGCGCAATACATTGTCCGAATTTGCCATGATCTCAAGGCCAGTGCCCTGCACGTAAGCGTGTGGGGTTTCTGCATAGAGGAACATTGCCTCACCTGGAGCCAGTTCAACGGTGTTTAGTATCAGTGGTGAAAATAGACCGATATCTCCCGGATAGTGCTGTTTGAATTCAGCACTGTATTGCAACGCTTCTCGTCCCATCATGGTTTTAGCGGGGCGATTATGGGCGGCTTCCAACTCTGCCAGAGCCACCTCTTTGTGTTTGCCTTCAAGTGACATGATAGTAGTGAAGAATGCCTTTAGTGCGGCGTTATCTGCCTGCTTTTCAAGCTCTGCGACCTCAGGGGCCAAGCTTAGGATATTGGCTTCTTTGAACAGGGCAACTATATCGGCGATCGGACGAAAGCCATTCATCGCTTTGTAGAAAGTTAGCGCATAAACCAACTCAGGCTTATGATTAGGATCTTTGTAGTTTCGGTGAGCAGCATCTAACGGAATCCCTTGTTGGTTTTCTCGCTCAAACCCTTGCTGCGCTTTATGTTTACTTGGGTGTACCTGAATAGAGAGTGGCGTCTCTGCGGCAAGGACTTTGAATAAGAAAGGCAACTCCCCAAAACGTGCGGCGGTGTAACCACCAAGGATATCTTGTTTGTTGTGCTCAATTACCTCAGCAAGAGGCTCTCCGGTATCATCGAGCTTAGAGCTGCCATTTGGGTGAGCACCCATCCAGATCTCTGCCTGCGGCTTGTGCTCTGGATTATTGATACCAAATAGGTTGTGAATGGAGTCTTTACTACCCCATGCATAGTTTTGGATGACGTTATCAAGCTTAAATAGAGACATACTACTTCTCTCCAAATATCTGTGCGCCGACTTTCAAGGTGGCGGCAATATTGCGTGCAGTGCGAGTCAGATTATCGCCCGCCTCTGTCAGAACTTGTTCTAGGGGTTGTGGTGAACGAACCGTGCCAAAGGTGCTATCGACAGCGTTGTAGAGTTCATCAATCTCTTTACCCAATGAGCCTGCAATTCCAATCACGGGAATACCTTGTAGCGTGGCTCGTTTAGCAATACCAAACGGGGTCTTGCCTTGCAGGGTTTGGTTATCCATCTGACCCTCACCAGTGATAACGAGATCCGAGCCTTGCAACACTTGGTCTGCGTTTAAGGTGTCTAAAACCATCTCAATACCTTGCTTGATTTGAATATCAAATAGCAGTGATAAACCAAGAGATGCGCCACCAGCGGCACCAAAGCCAGGTGTCGTTCGGTTGTCTTTTCCAGTGAGACGGCGGCTGATCTCTGCAAAATGATTTAGTGCGTCATCAAGCTGAACAATCAGTTTCGAAGAAGCCCCTTTTTGAGCACCGAAGATATAGCTAGCGCCGTTTTCACCAACTAGTGGATTGTTGACATCACAAGCAATCACAAACTCGACCTGTTGGCATCGAGGATAGATATTGCTCAAGTCGATGCGAGAAAGATGAGAAAGAGCGGCTCCACCCAAGGCAATCTCATTGCCTTGCTCGTCCAACAACTTACCACCCAATGCTTGGACGATACCTGCCCCACCGTCATTGGTGGCACTTCCGCCAAGACCAAGCAGGATTTTATTTACACCTTTCTCAAGTGCTTCTTTGATCAACTCACCAGTACCATAGGTAGTTGCAAGGGCAGGATCGCGATCTTGTGGCGAAACTAGGTCTAATCCCGATGCCGCCGCTATCTCTATCAATGCCGTATTACCCTCATCAAGCAGTGCCCAATGTGCGTCGACGGTCTTACCCTGTGGGTTCATCACTTGGGTAGTTTGCATAATGCCATCTAACCCTTGCATCAATACATCCACCGTTCCCTCACCACCGTCAGCCAGCGGTAGATGCACATACTCCGCTTCTGGGAATACTTGTACAAAACCTGCTTCAATGCGTTGGCATACCTGCTTGGCACTAAGGGACTCTTTAAATGAATCGGGGGCAATTACAATCTTCATCTCAGTTCACCAACTCCGCCCAGTTGGAATCAGAGCGGAGGTTTCTACGTTTAAAAACTAGGATTAAAACTTCACTCGGAATGATTTAGCCTGACACGCTTTAAGGGCACCAAAGCTCTGGCTAGCGACTTCGGTATCACGTACTCGCTCATCCATGCTGGTCTCTTGCCATGAAGCCACTGGTTGAGTGAAGGCAACACCATCTTCAATCTGTCCAGATTCAGCAGGGTTGTAGACGCGTAGAATTAAGGCATCTTCATCTTCTGCTTTCTTTAAGACGCTTAGGACGGCACCTTTCTGCTCTTTAGCTAAGAGCGAGTAAGTCAAAGGTTTGTCTTGTACACCAACGTTTAGCTTCATTGCGTTGTACGGGATCTTGTTGTAACACTCGATTGGCGTTACATAGTCTCGTGCTTGAGCCATTACATTTGCGTCGATATGGTTACCAGCAAAACCAAGTAAGCTGAACTCACACACTAACTTGCCACGCGTTTGCGAATCTGGAGTCGGGATCTTGATCCCTGAAGGACGTCCCGGACGCAGCAACAGCTCTTCTTTACCCAGTACGCCAACACCACGTAGCAAAGTTAGGGCGAAAGTGTCACGATCTTGATTGCTTTGGCTCGAAACCACTTCAAACTCACGCAGGCCATTAGTCATGAGCGCCAAACCACCAGTTTGATTCTCAACAGCAGCAAAGTTCATCAGTTGGTACACCGGCACTGGCGCTTCTTTCCAACCTTCTTGCTCCCATACTTGCATCGCAGGGTCGTTAGTTGGACGTGTGATTAGGCCAAACTGGTTATCTGCCACCACATTTTCAGATACAAATGGCGTTGGGATTAGCACCCGCACACGGTGATCATCAGCTTGGTTATCTAGCTCCAGACGAACTTCAATACGGCGTGAACCTGCTTTCAGTACGACTTGGCAATCGACATCAACAAAGCCATTTTGACCCGTGCGCTCTTCGCGTTCTTGCAGATTAGCTGGCACATCCATTCGCAGTTTGATACTAGCAACCGATTGGAAGCCTTCATGTTTAATATCGGTTTCGACCTTGAACTCATCTGAGTAAAGCAACCACTCTTTGCGAGATGGCGAGTAGTCGTACTCATCACCATCGTCTGAACCATCTTCAATTTTTAGCACTTGGTCGTACGTCATCTCGGTTTCTTTGTCCAAGATGGTTAGAGTGCCGTTGTCATTGACCTTGATGCTGTAGTACTCATTCTCAAGCAGGTAATCTTTTTGCTCAGCAATTTTTTGAGTGCCTTTCTCATTGCCTTGGATATGCAAAGTGGTAAAGCCCATCGCAGGTACAGATTGTTTAATCTGAATATCGTACTCAACAAACGGGTCATAGTTACCGTAGTGAACGATCTGACGGTCAATTTTGCCTGGGTCGATCACTCGCTGATCTTGGATGAAGAACTCTACTGGGTTGCCGTTATCATCGAAGATGTTGAACTGCTCTGCACGGATAGTGATGGTGGTGTTGATCACCTCTTCACGTTCGTATGGCGATAGGTTAAAGAAAGCTAGCTTGTCGCAGCCTTCACGAGTTGGCATATGGTCAACGATTTTTCGCTTGTAGAAGGTAATCAGGTTGCTCGCCATATCGTCGGCTAGGATGTAACGGTTAAGAATCTCAGCGTGCACCTTATCTGAACAGCAACAACCGATAGAGTCGTGGGCATGGTTCTTCATGCTCTCTTTCCACATTTTCTCAATCAGACCGTGGTGATATTCAAAACCTAGCGACCAAGCGATAGAAGCGAGCGGTTCTAGGATGTTGACAATCTTGTTCTCTACCTGAGCGTGAATCAGTTTGATATCCATGCGAGTTGACGAGATAGTGCGATGAACACGCATGTATTTGCCGTCATTAAACTCGCCTTTTACTGTGTCTAGTTGATCGCGCTCTTGGTTGATGCGATCAAAAACCTCTTCAAAGCGGCTCATCACAAACTCACGTTCCGGATAAACCTCACGTAGCTTGTCCATCACCTCGAAGATGTCTTGTTGGATTGGCATCTGATCGTGACCATTCGGCAACAGGATATCTTTGGTCACTGACGGCTTTTCTAACACAGGGAAGTATTTGTCTAGGCGAGCACGCAGCCCTTCTTCGTCTTGAGGTAGGTACTTCCCAATCGCATAACCAAGAGGCAGTACTTGTGCCGCAACTTCTGAACCATCATTAGATTGCCATAAGAACTCAGTTTTGTTGGTACCATGACGCTCAGAGCAACCGCGCCAGAACATCGCAGTATCGATATCAAAACCGTTGTAGATCATTGGCAATTGTGAGCTCATCGAGAATGAATCTGGCAGGTAGCCAATCTTCATTGGCTCGCCCAACTCTAGACAATCGCGTAGGCCGTACAACATATTACGAACGATTGACTCGCCACCAACCTGCATAGTGTCTGTTTGAGAGTACCAAGGACCAACAATCAGTTTGCCCGCCTGAACTAGGTCGCGTACACGCTCTTTGTTTTCAGGCTTGATAGCAAAGTAGTCTTCAAGGACCGCTGTCTGACCATCGAGTACATAGTATTTATAGTCTGGATCGCTCTCCAGACGTTGCATGATCTCTTCCATGTTGTTCACCAAAAGAATACGAGACTCTTCAGTGGTGAAATACCATTCACGATCCCAGTGCATGTGTGGGGTAATATGAACGCGTGATTTAGTCATTGTTTTGTACCTGTAAAGACTGTGCTATGCGACTTAAATGAGTAATGGCTTTTGCGTAAACGCTGAGCTATCCAAATAATTTTGAAGCAATAGAGCCAAACAACCCTTTCTTCTCTTCAACTACTGGTGCTGGTTCTTCTGCTATCTCTTCAACTTGCTCTTCCTCATCGCTAAGAAGTGCAAAAATTTCTTCTACAGTAGTCGCGCTAAGTACCGCTTCACGAACTTCATCATCAATCAAAGTACTTGTAAGCTCGGTCAGCAATTGCATGTGTGTAGAACCCGCTTCAGCATTAGGAATAGCAATCAAAAAAATCAGATTGACATCCTCTTCTTCATCAATTCCCTTCCATTTCAAATCTTGTTTTAGGGTTGCGACAGCAAATGCCGCTTCTTTCACTGCGTCGGTTTTGCCATGTGGAACGGCAAGGCCTTCACCTAGCGCCGTTGCACCATGTTCTTCACGGGCAAACACCGCTTTTAAGTATTCTTCTTTGTCGTGCAGCTTGCCCTGTTGGTCGAGCTGTTCAGCGAGTGCCTTAATTGCAGCATCACGACTCTCGAACGTCGTTTGTAGATTGATCAGTGATGGATTTGTAAGCGTTGTAAGGTTCATAGTTTTAGCCCCGTATTCACGTTCTGTTGGGTTATTCGTTTATACACCAATAATACCAATCAAATACAAATAAACCGTGATACAGATCTCACAAACACCACAATATGTATTAAATTGGATTTAAAATGACATATTTGTATTTTTTTAATTTATTAAACAGGGTGGAATTAGTATTATCTAAGTCTAAAGTCACACACTAAGACCTGTTAGAGCGGTTATGCAGGTTAATAAGCAAGAGGCTATCTAGGATATGACGACAAGATTACCCATGTACCGACAAATCGCTCATGCCATTCGAGATAAGATTAGCACCGGTATTTACAAGGTTGGTGAGACACTGCCTACAGAGGCACAACTACGTGAAGAGTTTTCTGTCAGCCGAGTCACTATACGCCAAGCGCTTAAGCTTCTAATCGAACAAGAAGAGCTAGAAAGTATTCAAGGTAGTGGTACCTATGTAAAAGAGAGCAAAATCAACTACAACATTTACCAACAGAGCAGTTTTGCTGAGAAGTGGGCTCATTTGCAGGGAGTAACGCACAGCGATGTCTTAGCCTTTGAGGTACAAGCTGCCTCACTAACGATGGCAGAACACTTGGAAATCAACGAAGGAGAGCGCGTTTTCTACATCAAGAGGGTGCGTTTCCTAGACGAAACCGCCATTACGGTTGAAGAGACTTGGATGCCAACAGCGATATTCCCAGACCTCAGCTACCAAGTGATGCAAGGGTCGAAATATGACTACATCGAAAAACAGAAGAAGATGGTTATAGATAGAAGTGAGCAAGAAATCATGCCCGTTCTTCCACCAAGTGACGTGGCTGCATTGCTTGGCATCAATCCCACAGAACCCGTTATAGAAAAGCGCACACGCGGATACCTAGAAAATGACACCATCTTCGAGTACAGCCGAAACTATTTCACGACCAACAACTATAAGTTTACCCTCACCTCTAAGCGCCAAAGGGCGAAGACAAGCTATTCTATTTAAATAAGGGTTTTATTACTCAATGTCATCGTGTATCTATTTCATATTATATTTCAATACTATAGCGTCAAAATAAATTTTTGTATTACCTTTATCCAAGATAAACAAAAACAAATTAAATACAAATAATACAAATTGTGAGAATTGTCACAGATGATTAAAACAAATTAGGTAAAAATATAATCATTGAGTGACCTATTTGTCGCTCAAATGACGAGAGACGACGCAAAGGAACATCAGATGAAAATCTTAGCGATTACAGCATGTACGGCCGGTGTAGCGCACACCTACATGGCGGCTAAAAATTTAGAAAAGAAAGCAGCCGCGCGCGGCTGGGAAATAAAGGTCGAGAAACAAGGTGCGAATGGCCTAGATGGAAAACTAACCGCGCAAGATGTCGCGGAAGCCGATGGCATTATCTACGCTGTTGACGTAGGCGTAATTGAAGCTGAACGTTTCGAGGGCCTAACGTCTGTGCAAGGTAAGGTTAAGGATGGCATCAAAGCCGCTGATGAAATGCTTGATGCACTCGAAGAGAAGGTCAAAGCGGGTGGCTCAAAAGCGAAAGCAACCACGACGACCAACAAGTTTGCCGAGAAGGAAGAGAGCAACGACAATATGATCGTTAGCTTCTTGAAACTTTGGTACAAGGGCGCTCTTTCAGGCGTATCTCACATCATTCCTCTTGTTATAATCGGTGGTCTTTGTGTAGGTCTTCTAAATCTATTCTTCGGCTACGATTACACCCACCTTTATGATGAAGCGATACTGGTTGAATACACGGGCAAAACATACGCAGACCTTGGCATTATTAACGCTGCTGAAGGGCTAGCAAACAGTGAAATCGATGCAATTAAGCAAGAAGTTTATGCAGCCATTGCACAGCCAGAAGCCAAAGCGCAGTTTGAGTCTTCGTTCCAAGGTATTATTCATTTCCTATACTACAGCACGTTAAAAGCCTTTAACCCTCTGTTAATCTGTGTGCTTGCGGCATTTACGGCTTACGGTATGGTAGGTAAACCTGGTTTAGCCCCTGGTTTCGTCGGTGGTTTCGTCGCCGTTGGTGGCGGGTTCGGTAAGATCTCGGTCATGACTGGCGGCTTCCTAGGTGGTTTAGTAGCCGGTGCAGCAGCAGCCTTATTTGTTATGCTTGTCCGCCAGATCAAAGTACCAAAAGTACTAGAATCAGTGAAGATGATTATCATCACACCTCTACTAGCCGGTATCGCCACACTGATCTTTATGTATGCAGGCCCTGGTAAGTTCTTCGCGATGCTTAACAGTGGTTTGGTCGATTGGCTAACGTCAATGGGTACGAATAACCTACTTATTCTTGGTTTCATCCTCGGTGCTATGGCTTGTTTCGATATGGGTGGCCCTGTAAACAAAGCCGCGTACCTATTCTGTATCGGTGTCGGTACTAGTGGAGACTTCGCTGGTGATGCATCAATCTTCTACGCAGCCTTTACTGCTGCGAAATGTATCCCAGGTATGTCACTAGGTATTATGTCTGTGGTATTCAAACGTTTCTTCGACGAAGAAGATCGCTTGGCAGGCCCTTCAACCGCTATCTTAGGTTTCTGTGGTATCACTGAAGGCGCTATTCCTTACGCTGTAAAAGATCCAATGCGTATCATACCAGCACATATGATTGGTGGTGGCGTAGCGGCTGCGTTAATTCTATCTTCTAAGATTACGATTGGTACCGTAGCTGGCGGCGCAGTATTCATGCTACCTGTTATCGGTAACCCTGTCGCTTGGTTGACTTATTTCGTCATAGGTATTGCAGTGTCAATGGTCCTAACCATCGCATTAAAAGGAATAGGAAACCAAAAAGAAAAGAAGTTAGCTGAAGCGAAAGTTTAGTTACCCTCAACTAAATATGCTCCAAAACTCCAAGTCGATCCCCCCTCGCTTGGAGTTTTTTTGTATTACCCGCTAGCTCTTTATCAACCGTATCTTGTATTCAGCGCTTTAATTCGTATCATTAAGCTTCTTGTGGGAAGCATCATCTGTTGCCCCCCATCTCTTTTGTATTACTTTCGAGGTTTACATGGCAAGACTGCCCCTGTATCGCAAAATAGCTGACGCCATTCGAGAAAAGATAATCAGCAAGGATTACAAAGTAGGTGAGGCACTTCCCACCGAGGCTCAACTTTGCAAAGAGTTCTCTGCCAGTCGAGTCACCGTTCGCCAAGCATTAAAGCTGCTCATCGAGAACGAAGAGTTAGAGAGTATTCAAGGCAGTGGCACCTACGTTAAAGAGACCAAAGTCAATTATGATATCTATCAGCAGAGTAGTTTCGCTGAAAAATGGGCACATTTGGAAGGTGTCACGCATAGCGATGTATTGGCCTTTGAAATTCAATCTGCGTCTCTCACTATGGCTGAACATTTAGATATCAACGAAGGTGAACGCATTTTCTATGTTAAGCGTGTACGTTTCCTTGATGAGAATCCAATCACGGTTGAAGAGACTTGGATGCCAGTAGAAATGTTTCCTGATTTGACCTACCAGGTAATGCAGGGATCAAAGTATGAGTTTATCGAGAATCAAAAAAAGCTAGTGATAGATCGAAGCGAACAAGAATTAGTGCCAATCCTACCTCCTGATGAAATAGCGAAGTTGTTAGGTATTAGCACTACCGACCCGATCATTGAGAAACGCACTCGCAGTTACTTACACGACGATACGGTATTCGAATATAGTCGTAACTTCTTTAAATCAAGTGACTATAAGTTCACCTTGGTAGCAAAAAGACATAAACCTAACAGTTAACTTGGCATTACCCTCCCCTCGGGCCAGGCTTCACACGTTCTGCGCCATTCTTTCGCCAGCCACTTTATGATGAATGGTGGCAACATTCTGGTACTGCGGGATGTCCTTGGCCATGCCGATATCAGTATGACGATGCGTTACGCTCACTTTGCCCCAGACCACCTTTCAGAAACTTTAGAAATGAACCCACTTGCTGCCCTTGAACTTGAATAACTCGTGCGGTTTTATGCAAATCCGATAAATCTCGCAAAGCAAAAATGTCACAGGTGTAGACACTTTGTAGACACTTACCAATTTTCAGGTAAAAAAAGAGCCGCAAAATGCGGCTCTCGATTATTCGTCTTTTTCGAAGTATTGGCTTACTTCTCTTTACCGAATACGTTGTTCTCTTGCTCTTGTACGCGGATGAACGTGGTACGCTTGGTTAGCTCTTTAAGCTTTGCTGCGCCTACGTAGGTACAGGTTGAACGTACACCGCCAAGGATGTCTGAAATAGTGCCGTGAACGCTACCACGGTATGGCAATAGTACGGTTTTTCCTTCAGCTGCGCGGTACTTAGCGACACCACCTGAGTGCTTGTCCATCGCCGACTGAGAAGACATGCCGTAGAATTTCATGAAGGTTTCGCCATCTTTCTCGATGATTTCGCCGCCTGACTCTTCATGACCTGCAAGCATACCGCCTAACATAACGAAGTCTGCGCCGCCGCCGAATGCTTTCGCCACATCACCCGCACATGAACAGCCACCGTCACCGATGATCATACCGCCAAGGCCGTGCGCCGCATCACCACACTCAATGATTGCTGAAAGTTGTGGGTAGCCAACACCCGTTTTCACGCGTGTTGTACATACTGAACCAGGGCCGATACCCACTTTCACAATGTCCGCGCCAGCAAGAATCAACTCTTCACACATATCACCTGTCACAACGTTACCAGCAGAGATCACTTTGTTTGGGAATGCCGCACGTACTCTTTCTACGTACTCAACTAAATGCTCTGAGTAACCATTTGCGATGTCGATACAGATGAAGATAAGTTCTTCTGAAAGTGCCATGATCTCTTTGGTTTTTTCGAAATCAGCATCAGAAGTACCAGTAGAAACAAACACATTGTTTAATGTTTTTTGGTCCGCAGATTCTACAAACTCAGCCCACTGTTCTACTGAGTAGTGTTTATGAACAGCTGTCATAACACCGTGTTCAGCGAGCGCCTTTGCCATTTCGAAGCTACCTACCGAGTCCATATTGGCAGCAATGACTGGAGTACCAGACCATTGACGACCGCTATGCTTGAATGTAAACTCGCGGGTTAACTCAACTTGAGAACGACTTTTAAGAGTAGAACGCTTCGGGCGGAATAGTACATCTTTAAAGCCTAACTTAAGTTCTTGTTCGATACGCATGATAAATTTTCCTGTAAGCAAATTTACGTGTCGTGCGTTTTCGGTAAACGTTGGCAGACGTTTTACTGAGTTTCGGACACAAAAAAACCGGAGCGTTGGCAGACGCTCCGGTTTTCAGCATTATAGGTCGCGATTTATTTCTCGCAAGACTGATATTTTCAAAATTTTTATGCTACAGTTCGGCTAAGTTGCACACCTAGCCGACTGCAACTCACGCCTAAAACACCAATTATCTTTTCAAAACAAACACTTAACAACAGCCACACAAACGTTTGCGCAATCCTTTACTTAGGCAATTAAACCAACCTTTAAACTAAATGTTCGACTCGATGTCTCGTTTTGGTTAAAAACAGTGGTGTAGAGCTCAACGATTTTTCGCCTCTTGAGTAAAAAAATACGTGATTATTTACTTAGAAAGTCCAAAAACTACAGCTTGAAGAACGACAAATGTTGTTTTTGTTTCTCTGCGAGATCAGAAAGCGCTTCACTTGCGGTGGCACTTTGAGAAATCCCTAACACGTTTTGATTCACCAACTGGGACATATTCGCCATGTTGCCATTGATTTCTTGGGTAACGTGAGACTGTTGTTCCGCCGCTGTTGCCACCTGCGCATTGACGGCATTAATACTGGTGATAGTTTGCGTAATACCATGCAATGCACCGTTAGCCTGATTAGTAAGTTGGCTACTTTTGTCCAGCATATCCAAGCTTTTTTGCATGCTTTCATTGGCAAGATTCGACTGTTTCTGTAGTTCTTCAATGATGGTTTGAATCTCTACCGTGGAGTCTTGTGTTGTCGCCGCCAATTTTCGTACTTCATCTGCGACAACAGCAAAACCACGCCCAGTTTCTCCTGCTCGCGCCGCTTCTATCGCTGCATTCAACGCCAGTAAGTTGGTCTGCTCGGAGACACCGCGAATCACTTCAATCACGTCATTGACGCGCTCAGATTGAGACTTCAGAGTCATGATAACGTTCGCTGCGTCATTGAGTACTTTGCCCATTTTCAAACCTTCCGCATGACTCAGCTCAAATACTTGTTGCCCAGACTTTGCCAACGTATCGGCTTCTTGGGCCGTTAGACCAGCCTGCTGAGCATTAGCACTGACATTGTCGGCAGCACTTGATAGCTCTTTGACAGCAGAAACAATTTGTTCGATTTCTGCCAGTTCTTTCTCTGCATTGGATTCTGATTGGGTCATAACCTTAGCCAATACTGTCGAGGCACTGGCAACTTCGTCACTAATGTTCGTTAAGGTACCGACGATCGAATGGAATTGCTTCGCCGTTAGATTAACGTCATTGATTAGCTTTGAGATTTCGTTTTTACCCTTTGCCTCAGCTCGAATTGTTAAGTCACCTTGTGCTAACTGGCGCATGACATTTTGCAGGTTGAGTATTGGGCGAACGATCATGCCTGACAGAACCCATGCGACATAAAGCGATAAGCCGAATACCGAAGGCACCAAAATAAACGTCAGTCGTTTTACTTTTACATTCTGCGCCGCTCTCATCTCGACAAACTCACTTGCGAAGGTCGCAATTTGTTGGGAAAGCTGATCAGCCACAATCACCATCTCATCGCCTGCTTGACGATAATTGCTAAGAAAGTCGTTATACTCCTCTCTACTCACCTGCCCTAACTCTTTCGCGTTTGTAAATTCCAACACTCGCTCAGACTGCGCAATATAGTTTTTCAGCGCATCGCGAACCGGTTTCACCTGTTCGATAAATGTTCCCCGTTGATCAATCAGGGTTAGTTTAGCCTCAATAGCGGACCTTCCATGGTCCAATTTGATAGGGAAATCGCTCTGATCTTCACTACCATAGATAACGTTTAACACATTGAGTCTGAGTGTGTATACCTCTTCGTCAAGCTCGTCCAACGTTTCGGTATAAAACATCAGTGATTCGATGATTTCATTGACCACGGCTTCTTCCGCTAGAATGCTTCTCTTGGTGACAAATAACGCAATAATCAGTGCTAGGGCGGTAAAAAGAACAGGTAACAAAACCTGAGTTCGGATCGAAAAATTATTTAATGATGGCTGCATAATTCACTCTTTGTCAGTCTAAGCTCGCCCTTGTTTGTTATAAGCTCGCGTTGGCTAAAAAGGGACTTAAAGCATTTCAAGTAATAGTGTCTGACTGGAGTGAGGTGCTTTTTCGGCAGCAGTATGTCCTGACCAATACTCTAGGTTCAGACGCCATTATATGCAAACCGACTATAGTGCATATACATTCAGATGACTTTAAACGTTGTATTAAACTAGGATACTTAGCCAAAAAAGGCCAAGCTGAGCTTGGCCATTACCACAGAATCTTCAGGCAATTCTGCGATTAAAAATCGTAGCGAACACCAAGGCGTAAGGTATCTTCACCCGTATCCTTGAATCCGTCGGCGTTCGTATCCGTCGACGTTACGCCATTTGAGTAGTAAGAAACATAGGTACGGAAATTACTGTTGAATTTGTAATAACCGACCAGCTCTACACCATCAGTATCATCATATTTACTACCATTTGCTTGCTTGTTTTCCTGATTGGTATAAAGCAACGCAGCGGAAAGCTGCTTGGTAAACTTGTATTGAGCCACCACTTCTAAGGCGGTGAACTCTTTGTCGTCCGTCCCTGTCGCTTTATCATCAAGATCACCAATAGAGTAAGTGGCACCAAGATAAAGATTGTCGAGCGTATAACCGAGACCACCAAGCACTTGTGATTGGCTGCCTAGCCCTTTACCTAGATCTGCGGCCGAAAATGCCAAACCAATATCCAACCCAAACGGCGCAGAATAGATCCCGGAAATACCATAGCCATCAGTGTCTTCTTCACTATTGGCTTGGTAGGTCGCCTGTAGTTTGAAAGATTCAAATGCTCCGCGATACGCAACCACACTGTCCTGCTTGTCGCTTGATGAATTATTGACTTGCTGGATCCCAGAGAATTCCGTGATGTCCGTTAGATCAGAGACAATGACAGACGCCATATCTTGACGACCGAACGATAAGGCATGACCATCAAAATCGACTCCTGCGTACATATAGCGGTTTTCAAATTCGTCTTTACCTGTGTCTTGCTCTGCTTCGTACACGCCAAATGCTGTCATGCCTTGGGCTATTTCAGACTTCCCTTTTAAATTCAGACGAGCACGGGTACTGTCATCCATCGTGCCCTGAATTTCAGCCCCCTTTGAGGTACCGATAAAGTCACCTCTAAACTCAACACGGCCACCGACTTGAAATTCGGTACCCTCTGCCTTGTAAACGGTCGCTGCCAATGAAGATCCTGATACCAATGCTGCACATACTGCAGACGCTGCCACTGCTAATTTCATCTTACGTTACCTTTTAGTTTTCAATGAGCTTCATGCTCGAATGGGTTAATGCGAGATAAATTAATGTGCCAGCGTGACGCTTTGATGGCTGAACCATGACGGTTAAGTGGCGAAATAATGGAAGTAATGTGACAGGGCATGCCAAAGAAGACCTGCCCTATCGAGATGAAACTGATTGCTAACGTTTGTCTTTAGGCGAGTCCATCACTACCATGGTGGTAATCGACTGAACGTGCCTACACTCACCTAATACATCGGCGTGAAACTTTTTATAACTTGGTAAATCCTTGGTTTCTACACGGAGTAAATACTCGTTGGCCCCCGTAATGTTGTGGCATTCCACCACTTCATCGACAAAACGCACATGCTGTTCAAACTCTTGCTGAGCCTGTTTTCTGTGGCTGGCTAAGCCTATTGAAACATAAGCAATAAATCCGATACCAAGGCGGCTGTTATCCAGAATCACACGGTAACCTTTGATGACTCGCTGCTTCTCCAACTCCTGGACCCGTCGCAGCGTCGCTGATGGCGATAAACCAATACGCTCCGCGAGTTCAACATTGGAGATTCTTCCGTCTAACTTGAGCTCGTGCAATATCCTTTCGTCAAAACGATCCATTCCATCTCTTTATTGTGCAAATAACCAATTAGATTCGAATAAAAACACAAAATTGCTCACTTTTCCACCTAATATAGCCATTGACCGGTCAAGAGAAGCTCATCACGCAACTTTGTTGCGATCACTTTGCAATTAGGAACTCTCATGGAATTTGAACAACTTAGTGCTCTCATTTTATTTGCTTTTGTCTCGACCTTTACCCCAGGCCCCAATAACATCATGTTGATGACTTCTGGAGCCAATGTGGGTTATATGCGCACGCTTCCGCACATGTGTGGGATAGCAGTTGGCTTTGCGTTTATGGTATTGCTTGTTGGCCTAGGCTTGACCAAGGTATTTGAAGCTTATCCAACAGCGCATGTCGTACTAAAATACGTCAGCTTGGCCTATCTGGCTTATTTGGCGCTTAAGATTGCGTTAAGTGGTAGAGCCTCAACAGTTGATGAATTTAGACCAATGAGCTTTCTTGCCGCAGCAAGCTTTCAGTGGGTCAACCCCAAAGGCTGGTCAATGGCTCTCAGTTCCGTCACCTTGTATAGCAATGGTGGAAGTTGGTTTGAGCTAATGATCATATCAAGTACCTTTTTAATCGTGAACTTTCCCTCTGGTACTTTTTGGATACTGGCGGGACGTGAGCTACAACGTTGGCTAACCAGTACACTTCGTATTCGAAGCTTTAATATCGCGATGGCTACACTGCTCGTCGCCTCAACCCTGCCGATGATCTAGCTGGGCTGAATGTAAATTTACTTAAAGATGCTATCTAACTTGAAATTGTGCTGCTAATCTTAAACGCGAATACGAACAATTATCGGGTAAGAAATGAAAAAGCCATCTCCAAGACAAGTAACCATCTCAGCGACTGAATCCATCACTCCCAACATGCAGCGCATTACTCTTCAGAGTGATGCGCTTGTTGAATTCCCTGCCGATTGTGAAGGTAGCTACATCAAGTTACTGTTTACACCATCAGGTGGCACTGATCTCACCACGATGAGCGAAGGCGATCGCCCTATCATGCGCACTTACACCATCCGCCGCTTTGACGCCGATAACGGATTGATTGAAGTCGATTTTGTTAAACATATTACTGAGGATCTACAGTGCGGATTTGCCGCTCGATGGGCAATGAGTGCCAAAGTGGGTGAACGCATTTCTATTGCGGGTCCAGGTTCGATTCAAGATATGAATACAGAAGCGGACTGGTTTTTTATGACCGCCGATATGACCGCACTGCCAGCACTATCCGCTAAGATCCGCCGTTTGCCGCACGATGCAAAAGGCTATGCTGTGATCAAGGTTATTTCAGAGCTCGATATTCAGCCTATTGAGACGCCAAGTCACTTTGACGTTAAATGGATTTTCGAAAATGAATCGTTAGTCGACACAGTACGTTCTTTACCTTGGCATGCAGGTAAAACTTCCGTTTGGTGCGCGTGTGAGTTTGACTCTATGCGAGGGCTACGCCAGTACTTTAGAAATGAAAGACAGGTAGAAAGAGAAAATATCTACATCAGTAGTTATTGGAAACAAGGCGTTGCAGAAGACGGTCACAAAGTGATTAAACGTCAAGATGCGGAACAGCATGACAACTAACTGGGATATAGATTGAGGGAATTTCTCCCTCAATCTGTTCATTAGTGAATCGTCAGACCAACTTCTCAGCGAGAAAATCAATCAACAACCGAACTTTAGGCGATAGGTTTCTGTTTTGCGGATAAAGCGCCCAAATACCTTCGCGTTCATCTCGATACTCCGTCAATACTTCGATCAAATCACCCTCGTCCAAAGCGTGTTGAACATAGTGGTCGGGCAGTTGAACTAAACCTAGCCCTCGTTTCGCCGCATCAAGCAGCACATAGCCTGAATTGCAGTGAATTCGGCCTGTAACGCGTATTGATTTTTCGCTCTTTTCATCCCTAAAGCGCCAGTAGTCTACTGACCCCACAAGGCACTGATGGCGAGCTAACTCAGATAATGTATAAGGCTCTCCATATCTGTCTAGGTAGCTCGGGCTAGCACAAACGTATAACTGCCGACTTGAGAGACGTTTTGCGATCAAACTCGAATCTTGTAAACGACCAAGGCGAATCGCAACATCAAAGCCCATCTCAATAAGATCCAGCTTCTGGTTGGTCAACATAAGCTCCAGATCGACCTGTGGGTACTGTTCCAGAAACTGATGCAACAAAGGCGCTAAATTTTGCTCACCGAAGGTGACTGGGGCGGTCACTTTTAACAATCCCTTCGGCGTTGACTGCATCTGAGTGACCGCCAGTTCAGCCAATTCTAACCCCTCAACAAGATGCTTACATTGCTGGAAGTAAACATGCCCAGCTTCGGTGAGGGTGACTTTGCGAGTCGTCCTGTTAAATAGCTTAACGGCCAAACGTTCCTCTAGCGTAGAAATGCGACGGCTGACCTGCGCAACTGAAGTCGCCAGTTTGTTTGCCGCCGCCGTAAATGAGTGTGTCTCCGCCACCGCGACAAACTCACTGACTCCTTCCCAATTCGCCATCTTCTCACTCTGTAATATTCTAGGTCATCTAACGGTTAATTATTGCAAAAAAGACAATAATCTCACAAGAATCGAAGTCGTGAATTGTTTAGCCAGATAGGTTCAAAGCAAAAAACCGCGCTTCGATTGTGATAACATGACCTCCTGTTCCGATTCCAAAAGCGACTGAAAATGTCTAAAGTCAAACTGTCACTGAGTATACTCATCATCACGATCGCACTCGTACTAGCATGGGTGTTCATTCCTACCCATGTTCGTCTCGGCAACGAAATCCTTAATCAATCAATTGGTGGTGGCTACAAATTGGTCGGTCACAAAGCGATATCAACCGATCCTCAAGCCGGTAAATTGAACCACTTCTTCCTCATCGATCAATCAGCCAGCGTCTCAGACTCAGAACCTTTTTTGATCACATCTGACCCATTTATTACTGTGACTAAGGTTGATGACAACAAATTATCGCTCTCGGTCAATGGTCGAGTTAAGTTCCTTGATAATGACGTTTGGATCGAAAGCCCCGACGGTACAGTGCAACATTGGTACGTCAGTGCGAATATCAATTACATCCGCTAGCCTCTCACTGCGCTAGCATTCCAGACACAAACAGGTAAAATCACGCCAGTTGTTTTTACCTGTAGTGAATACCCTAATGCACCACCCTCAAGATCTATTTACCCGTTTCTCCACTGATATCGCACATTATTCACTACCAGAGAAATTTACCTTTCCGTTTTATTATCAACCGCACCCATTGTGCGTGTTAGCGGCTGAGCAACTGCAACAACACTTGACGACCCAGAAGCAATGGCAACATAACTTTGGCATCGACGGTGATGCAGCAGGAACGGGTAAAATGTTTGGCGTTCTACTGGTTAAGTCTCCTCAAGGTGAAATTGGTTATCTCTCTGCTTTTTCTGGCAAGATCGCAGATCAAAACCTACTACCAGGCTTTGTACCACCGGTGTTTGATATGCTGGCAGAGGAAAGTTTCTTTCGTTCAGATCTGGCTAATATAACTGAGATCAATAGTGCGGTTACCCAGCAGCAATCCAACCCCCGCCTTATAGAGCTTAAACAGACGTTAAGTCAATTACAGCAAGACTATCAGAGCGAAGAACATCAGCAGCGTCAAGCCATTATTGCTGGCCGAGCAGCGCGTAAAATGCAACGCGAACGCGGCGAACAAACATTAAGTAAAGCGGAGCTCGATGCGCTGTTAGTAGCGTTAGGCAAAGAGAGTGTCGCTGAAAAAAACAAACTCAAATACCTCAAGTTAGAGTGGGAAGAAAGAATCGCGGCGATCACAGCAGAGCTTGATGTCTTGCAGACGTCACTAGAACAGCTCAAGCAACAGAGAAAACAGTTGTCCAATACCCTGCAAAATAAACTGTTCAATCAATACCGTTTTCTTAATGCACATGGACAACAACAGTCTCTATCTGCAATCTTTGCACCGACGACGAGCCCGACCCCACCCGCAGGAGCAGGCGAATGTGCGGCACCAAAGTTGTTACATTACGCCTTTAAGCACAACTTTAAACCATTAGCGCTGGCGGAATTCTGGTGGGGAGTCTCTCCAAAATCGGAAATTCGACAGCACGCAAAGTTCTATCCATCATGCAATAGCAAGTGCCAGCCAATATTAGGCCACATGTTGCAAGGCTTGCTGGTTTACGACAACCCACTGGAAGAGAGCTGGGCACAAGACAAAGAGTTGGAAATCTTATACGAAGACGAAGCATTAGTCGTCGTAAACAAACCTTCGGGCCTACTATCAGTGCCAGGCAAGACCATCTCAGACTCTGCCTATACACGCTTACAAATGCGTTATCCCGACGCAGAAGGACCATTTGTCATCCATCGATTGGATATGGCCACATCGGGATTGCTGGTTTTTGCACTCACTAAACGCGCCAACAAAAGCCTCCAGAAACAGTTTATCTCCCGCAGCGTACACAAGCGCTATGTCGCTTTGCTCGAGGGTAGTGTTGACCAAGAGAGCGGCCAGATTACTCTACCAATGCGAGGAGATCCCGTTGACCGCCCTCGCCAACTGGTCTGTTTTGAGCATGGCAAACCCACTGAAACTTACTGGGAAAAAATTAACACCACTGACGGACGAAGCAAGCTCTACCTCTATCCGAAAACTGGACGCACGCACCAACTTAGGGTTCACTGTGCACACCATCTCGGACTAAACCTGCCTATGGTCGGTGATGGATTGTATGGTGAGAAAGCAGATCGCTTACATCTACACGCAGAGCGGTTGGAGTTTGACCACCCTTATAGCAAAGAGAGACTAACCTTTTCAGCACCGGCCGAGTTTTAACTCGCAGACAGGACTCACTGCGCGGACTAGAAACCGTCAATGCTGTGAGTCTAGTCAGGCTTTTGTTATCTAAGGGTTCAGACCTCAACCTAATCAGTGTAAGACAATGTCTTAAAGCCAGCCTACAAGGAATGTTCAAATATGTCTGATTACACTGCTACGGTTAAATGGCAACGTGGCGAGCAAGAGCCCTTTAACGACAATCAATACAGCCGTGGCCACACTTGGGAGTTTGATGGCGGAATCGTTGTTCCCGCCTCGTCTTCACCTCATGTTGTCCCCCTACCCTTTTCAGTGGCGGAAAATGTTGATCCTGAAGAGGCGTATATCGCTGCGATCTCCAGCTGTCACATGCTAACTTTCCTTGGCATAGCCGCCAAACAGCGCTACGTGATCGACCAGTACATCGATCACGCTGTTGGTTATATGGAAGAAGACTCTCAAGGAAGAAGCTCCGTGACACAAGTGATTCTGCGGCCCGACATCATTTTCGTTGGCGACAAGCAACCAACGTTTGAGCAGTTGCAAAAACTCCATCACCTTGCTCATCAACACTGCTTCATCGCGAATTCAGTCAAAACAGAGATAACCACTGAAATCCTTGCTTAGAAGCGGTAAAGCGAGAGAAACAAAGCTAATCAAAATAACTCACTTCATGCTACACTCAGCGTCAATTATGGGGTAAACGCCCACTACGACAAAAAACCTGAGTGTAACCATGCCATTCTCCAAACTTGGCCTGAGCCAACCGATCACCGACGTGATTTCTCAACTTGGCTACAGCAAGCCAACTACAATTCAACAACAAGCGATTCCAGTGATCTTACGTGGTGATGACCTTATCGCTGCGGCACAGACGGGAACCGGTAAAACCGCCAGCTTTGTTCTGCCAATTTTACAAAAGCTCAGTCAAGGGCAAACCCAGCGTAAGAAACGCATTCGCGCTCTCATCCTTGCTCCTACCCGTGAGCTTGCAATGCAAGTTGAGCAAAAGGTACAAGATTATAGTAAGAATCTGTCTCTCACCTCTCTCGCTATGTACGGTGGCGTCGATGAGAGTAGCCAGAAACAAGCATTAATCGATGGTGTCGATATTCTGGTTGCAACACCAGGCCGCCTAATTGATATGTATGGCAAACGCGCAGTGCATTTCGATGAAGTCGAAGTGCTGGTACTCGATGAAGCAGACCGAATGCTCGACATGGGCTTCATTGAAGACATCAACAAGATTCTCGATCGTTTGCCTACCGATATTCAGCATCTTCTGTTTTCGGCAACCCTGTCGAACAAGGTGCGCGATCTGGCTAAAACCGCGGTTCATGACCCATATGAAATCTCTATTGCAGCCAACCAAGCATCAAAGAAAAACATTGAGCAATGGCTGATAACGGTAGACAAAGACAGAAAATCAGCGCTGCTGAGTCATCTGATCAATGAGAATGACTGGGATCAGGCGCTGATTTTTATCGAAACTAAACATGGCGCAGCCAAGCTGGCGTCGCAGCTTGAAAAGCGCGGCATCATTGCTGAAGCGTTTCACAGTGGCCGAAGTCAGGCGGTGCGTTCACAACTACTCGCTGACTTCAAAGCAGGCAAAATTAAATACATGATTGCGACAGGCGTCGGCGCTCGCGGTATTGATATTGAAGGGCTATCGAGAGTCATTAACTATGATCTGCCATTCCCAGCAGACGAGTATGTTCATCGCATTGGTCGTACGGGTCGTGCGGATGCGCAAGGTGAAGCGATTTCATTTGTCTCGAAAGATAACTTCAAGAACCTTTGCATGATCGAATCTCGTTTAGGTCACTTGATTGAGCGCCGTGAAATTGAAGGTTTTGAACCTCGTAAGCCAGTGCCGATTTCTATCTTAAACTATGTGCCAAAACACAAACGCCAACAAAAGGATAATTGATGAACGCACCAACTAAAATTACCTTTTTTGAGTTTCTGACTCCGTTGATCACGGCGGGAAAAAAGACCATTACCATCCGTGATGAGTCTGAGTCCCATTATGTTCCAGGAACGGAAGTGGAGGTGTACACCTTAGAAACTGACCAAAAAGTCTGCAACATTAAGATACTGTCGGTTAACCCCCTCCACTTTGATGATATCAACGAGTTCCATGCCGAGCAGGAATCGATTGAACTACCAAAACTCAAAGCACTGATTAGGGAGATTTACCCTAATACAGACACCCTTTTCGAAATCAGTTACGAGCTCGTTTAAGTGGCTTAACGCAGGCTACCAACGGTAGCCTGTGTCTTCTCATCAAGTTAATCTAGGTTCCGCCTGTTCGTTCGATCATTCTCTTAGCCAGTCCATGGTTATGTCACGAAAAACAAAAACTAGACGACTGGTCTAATAATAAGGAACTACCCATGACTAATTCAACGAATCGCCGCATTGTCCTCGCTTCAAGACCGGTAGGTGCTCCGGTCGACAGTAACTTCCGTCTTGAGAATGTCGATAAACCAACACCTGCCCAAGGAGAAATGCTACTTCGCAGTGTTTACCTTTCTCTTGATCCCTACATGCGTGGACGTATGAGCGATGCTAAATCTTACGCCGATCCTGTCGCTTTGGGTGAAGTGATGGTTGGCGGTAGCGTTTGTCAGGTAGAGCAATCCAACCACCCTGACTTTGAAGTCGGTTAATGGGTTCTCGCCTTTACCGGTTGGCAGGACTACGGCATTTCAAATGGAGAAGGTCTCATTAAGATGGGTAAAGCACCTTCTCATCCATCTTATGCGTTAGGCGTTATGGGCATGCCAGACTTCACCGCTTACATGGGGCAATGGCTAGCTGAAGGCAAAATTCACTACCGCGAGCATCTGGTTGAAGGTCTAGAAAACGCACCACAAGCCTTTATCGGCCTGCTGGAAGGAAAAAACTTCGGTAAACTCGTTGTTCAAACCAACGCTGCCCTTTGATCTAAACGTAGTGATCGAACACTAAAACATCATGCCAAAGAGGGCTCACTGTGGTGAGCCCTCTTTGCTGTTTCGAATCCAACCCAACCGTCCTCAACGTCTTTTCCAATCCGCGCTATTTGCTGAAGATAAAATTTGGCAATCGTGCAAAACCTACACTAAATTTATTGATGAAACCAAATAGGAAAAGAGGTGCATATATCACCTCTCTATTGGCTTAGCTCTGTAGGAACAATGAGGGGTGAACCATGAAAAGCTTCGATTTTTTTAGACTGTTTGACACCAAAGAGCTGTTTATTTTTTACTGATTTTTGCCTAGCGCTTTAATCAATACAGAGGTATCCATACGGCCATAGCCATCTTTTTGCAGTTGAGCGTATCGTTGGTCAATATCTTTAGTCAGAGGCAACTCGATACCAACTCGTTTTGCTTCTTTAAGACAGAATCCAAGATCTTTACGCATCCAATCGATGGCGAAGCCGAAATCAAACAGATCGTTAGCCATAGTGACTGCGCGATTCTCCATTTGCCATGATCCTGCGGCACCATGCTTTAAAGTATCAACGACTTTTTCAACATCAAGACCCGTTTTCTGCGCAAGCAAAATGGCTTCGCTGAGGCCTTGCAATACCGCACCCACACAAATCTGGTTAACCATCTTACAGCGTTGACCCTGCCCGTTTTCACCAAACAAGCTGACTTGTTTCGCATAGGCATCCATCACGGGAGATACGGCATCAAATACACTCTGATCACCACCGCACATGATGGTCAACACGCCATTTTCTGCGCCTGCTTGTCCACCAGAAACAGGGGCGTCAATAAAGGCATTTCCATTCTCTTTCGCCGCATCTGCCAACTCAATCGCCAACTCTGCCGACGTCGTCGTATGATCAACCAATACTGCTCCTGGTTTTAGCCCTGCCAAGACACCATCTTCACCGTAAACAACGCTGCGCACGTCATCATCGTTACCAACACAGACAAAAACCACATCGCAATCTTGCGCGGCTTCTCTCGGTGTTGCACATGCTGTTCCTTGATACTCTTCAGCCCAACGCTCTGCCTTAGCCGATGTGCGGTTATACACCTTAGTCTCGTTTCCCGCTTTGCTAAGATAACCCGCCATTGGATAGCCCATCACTCCTAATCCGATGAAGGCGACTTTGTTGTTCATGACTCTATCTCTCTGTTATAGATTGTTGTGTTGCCAGTGTACTAAATAATGGCGGACAAATTAACTTCTCAAACGAACTGTTGTTCACATTCGAAAAGTACGCAAACTTAGCATTGTTTGTCACCGATAAGGGCAGATTAACCAACCACCTCTACCCATTTACAAAACAAATCGCCCCAGCGAAGACGATTAAAATTGTCGAGATATCATTGATATGCTCTTTTACTCACTTGGCTAATTGTGCCAGAATCAACGCAGTTACTTCCATGTTAAATAAGTTGTCACATGAATTATCAAGCCGCTATCTTCGATATGGATGGCCTTCTACTCGACACTGAACGTGTCTGTATGCGCGTCTTCAAACAGGCCTGCGCTACAACCCATCAACCTTTCCATGAAGAGGTTTACCGATCGATTATTGGTTGTAACTCTGCAACGATTGAGAAGATCTTTCGTCACGCTTATGGGGAGCACTACCAAACCGTACACGATGAGTGGCGAGTCAACTACAACGCTATCGTCAAGCATCAGGCAATACCTGTCAAAGATGGCGTTATAGAGCTACTGGAGTGGCTAAAAAGCCACAAGATTCCAACGGCTGTCGCCACTTCAACACATAAGGATGTCGCCACTTTTAAGCTTCAACTGGCAGGTCTCGATAAGTATTTTGATAGCCTGACTTGTGGTTGCGAAGTGTCACATGGCAAACCTGATCCAGAGATTTACCTACTCGCCGCAACGCGTTTGGGAGTAGACCCGACTAGGTGTCTCGCGTTTGAAGACTCAAACAATGGTGTACGTAGTGCAGTGGCAGCGCGAATGAATACCTATCAAATCCCAGATCTGCTTGAACCTAGTGAGGATGTGATCGCCCTTGGCCACCAGATCCTGCCATCATTGCATGATGCCCTAGCCGATTTAAAACAGCAGTAATCTCGACAGCGAGTAAGCATTTCTCATCATTGGTTTACTCGCTACTTCTTCGCCGACCATCTTGTCGAACACGGCACCTCGCCCTTATACCCTTTACCAATTTTCAATAACTAAGCGTTCTATAGGCAGTTTGTTACTTAGGGTTTTTATCGCCTAAAGTGACCCAATAATAGTATTGAACGCAATCCGAATAAGGAACGACAATGACAACTCAATACGTACCACCTAAAGTTTGGAAGAACGAACCTAGCTCAGGCAACCAATGGGCAAATATTAATCGCCCAGAAGCAGGGGCTCGATTTGAAAGGGATCTACCTGTTGGCGAACATCCCCTTCAGCTCTACTCTTTAGGCACTCCGAATGGCCAAAAAGTCACCATTTTATTGGAAGAGTTACTCGCCCTTGGTATTAAGGAGGCGGAGTATGATGCGCACCTAATTAAAATTGGGGATTCCGATCAGTTCTCTTCAGGATTCGTTGCCGTAAACCCGAACTCTAAGATACCTGCGTTGGTCGACAATTCAGGCGAAACACCTGAGAACGTGTTTGAATCGGCGTCAATTTTGGTTCACTTAGCAGAAAAATTTGGCAAGTTCTTACCACAAAGTGGGCCTGCCCGTACCCAAACCTTCAACTGGTTGTTCTGGGCTCAAGGTTCCGCACCATTCTTGGGTGGAGGCTTTGGCCACTTCTACGCGTATGCCGATGAGAAGCAAGAATACCCGATTAACCGCTTTGCGATGGAAGCCAAACGTCAGTTAGATGTACTGGACAAGCAGTTGGCAAACAACACCTTCGTCGCTGGTGAAGAGTACACGATTGCGGATATGGCGATCTGGCCATGGTATGGAAACCTAGTACTAGGCAAATTGTATAACGCAGCTGAGTTCTTACAGGTAGAGAGTTACACCCATGTGGTCCGTTGGGCAAAACAGATTGAGTCTCGTCAAGCCGTACAGCGAGGACGTATTGTGAACCGACCATTTGGTGAAGAGTGGGAACAGGTGCTCGAACGCCATAGCGCAGAGGATATCGATAAAGTCATGGCGTTAAAGCCAGAGTAAGGATGACCGGTGCTGAAAGAGGATGATGTCAGGAAGGCTAGAAAGTACACATCCTTGTGTCGTATTGCTCTGAGTTAAATCCAAACCAGAGACAACAGCAAAAATGGTAAGGCAATTGCCGACGCCATTTTTGCTAACGCCAAAAATTCTCGCATCATCACTTCACGCATAGGTGAAACAATCGCTGTAGAATATGACGCCGCAACTTGTGCACTGTTCATAAACCCTCAAACGGATAGAGTGTTAAGGAGCGGCGATTCTACAGACTGCCTACTGCGAGTTCAACCATAGTAACAGTTGAATCTGTTTCGTCCGGCTAGCGCCATTAAAGAAACCCAATCTTAGTGATCACCATTTTATGGTCAGAGCCGTTTGGATGATTGATACTTCGTCGTTCACATATCCGCCTTCCTTCCAAGGATGACTTTAACCATAAGTGATCAATCGCAATCATTGAAAAATCGGGGGTCGCAACCTCTTGAGCCCAATTAGGCCAACTCGCCACTGGCACCGTTTGAAAACTTGGCAAAATCTGACCAAACCTCAGACTGACCGCGGATAGGTTGAAATCTCCAACCACCAGCATTTCATCGCTCGGATAAAGTTCAATGATAGACTCTATCGTCCTTATCAAGGCATTACGTCGATACCAGAGCTCTTTAGTCCTTGGTGAAGGAGGATGTGCAGCAATAAAGGTCACCGCACTATGCTTATTTGGCATCCACACACCGTGGATGATGGCTTGCTGATCTGGCGTCATGTACACGGAGACGTCTCGCAGTGGCGCTCGACTTAAAATCATCTGGCTAGAAGGGTAACCAATTCCCTCTTGTCCGCCGTAGTAATAGGGATACACATCATCGAGTGTCTTGAGTTTTTCACCTATCTCAGGCGCAACCTCTTGCAGCACGACTAAATCAGTGGGATTCGATAGCAGGCGGTTTATAAATTGATTGATGTTTCTGTTGCCGTAGTAAAGATTAAACTGACTCACTGTGATCGGATTAACGCAGTTGGTGACTAAAGTGTGCTGAGAGTTTGGAGCGAGGAGCAAGAACACACCCGATAACAAAACAGACACGACACCCTGCGCCCAACACTTCTTCAATATCAAGGCCAACGCGAGTCCCCAGTAGATCAATAGAAAGACCGCCGGAAAAGCGACAATGTTTTCAATCCACCAAGTCGATTCATAAAATGAGAATCCGACCCATGTCAATGTTGGACTGAAGATCAATAACCAGACTAAGCTGCGCTTTATCAATCGGCTCTCCTTATGCACGATATCAACCAAGTATGCGTCAAGCTGTCACATTTCTCCGCTACACTATGAAATATAGCTCAACTCAAGTGACTAACAGTCAGCTACCCCTGCGCACAAATGCATAATTATGCAATTTTAATCTTAAAATCCTGATTCGTAATGCAATTCAATACATACCGTGAGATCTCAAAGTGTTAAGATTTAGAACAATTAACACTGATATTTTTAACATTTCATTAAACGATTGCTATAATCTAAGTTCTTATTTTTAGGCAACTTACGGTATTACATGACCAAGCTTACGGATAAAAAACTGCTGAACTTAATTACTTATGCTCCAGCTTCCATCGTTGCTGTCTTCACTCTATTCTGGATAATCCTTACCGCAAGAGACGTCATTCTAAACTCAGAAGAGCAATTACGCGCATTACGCCAAGAACATCAACAACAGCAACTGGCAACCCTAACCAGCCGAGTCGAATATGTTGAGCAGCAAATCCGCTACGCACGCACTCAAACAGAAGCCGAATTAGAAAGCACGATCAAAGAGCAGATATATCAAGCTCACAACATCGCGACACGCCTATACGAAAGCAACAAATCTTTGCCCGAGGCTGAAGTCACCAAACTCATTACCGATGCCCTCCGCGATATACGTTTCAATAACGGTCGTGGTTACTTCTTTATTTACAAAACCGATGGTTTGAGCATCATGCATCCCCTACTTCCTCGTGTCGAAGGAACCTCTTTGTGGGATTTTAAAGATGTTCGCGGCAGCTACATCGTCCGCGAGATGGGAGAAGAGGTGAAAAAGCATGGCGAAGCATTCTATCGCTGGTGGTTTGTTAAGCCAGATAACAAAAATAAAGAGTTTGAAAAAGTTGGCTTTGGTAAGTACTTCGAACCCTATGACTGGTTTATCGGTACGGGCGACTATGTCGTCGATGTAGAAAATGATATCAAGAAAAGGGTTCTTCACTGGTTGATAAATCTTAGATTTGATCAATTTGGCTATGTGTTCGTCATCGAAAATGACGGGACGATTCTTTCGCACATTGAGTCTGACTTGATTGGCAAGAATGCGTATAACCTCGACAGTTCCGAATCTTTACAAGGCGCTTCAGCCCTCATGGACGCCAATAGAGAATTTGTACACTACAAAGCCACCTTTGGACCTGAAGATATCTCAGATTACTCTAAAACCAGTTACGTCGTTCAAGATGAAAGCTGGCAATGGACAATCGGCGCCGGTGTGTATGATGAAATCAATATGCGCTATCTCGCCTCTGTCGAGCAGCAGGCTAAACTTGAACAACGCAGCACCTTACAGCAGCTGTTAGTCATTGGGCTAAGCACAACCGCCATCGTGGCTCTTTTCTCCATTGCTTTAAGCCGTCTCATCGCCAAACGCTTTAAGCGATTTGAAAAACGAATCAACAACGACTTCGAGTATTTGCAGTCCACCAAGGATCAATTGGAGTACATTGCTTCCCATGATGAACTCACTGGCCTACCCAACCGTTCTCAGTTACATCAACGTATTAGAGAAGGCATCAAGCAATCGGAGCAAGCATGTTGTCAGTTAGCGGTGATGTTTGTAGACCTTGATGACTTTAAGAAAGTGAACGATTTATATGGCCACACCGCAGGAGACCGTCTACTCAGTGAAATCGGTAAGAAGTTTGAAGCATTTCTTGGGCCCAACGATTTTGTAGCGCGTTTCGGTGGCGATGAGTTTATCTTCTGTTTCTCCGGCTTAACTAATCTCGCTGAAACCGAAGCAAAAGTTGACAGTATTAAGCAAGTCTTTAAGCAGCAATTTGTCATCGATGGCAAGGTGCTATTTGCCAGTTGCTCTATCGGTGTCTCTATGTACCCTTCCGATGGTGATGAACCCGAAGAGCTCATTTCCAAAGCTGATATCGTGCTCTACAAGTCGAAGGCTCGTCAAAAAGGTGATGTACTGTTTTTCGATAGCAGTATTAACAAACAAGTTCAGTATGACTTCCTACTCGAACGCGAATTACGCGGTGCGGTTGAGCGCGGTGAGCTTTCCGTGGTTTATCAGCCACAGATTTGTGCAGACAGCGGTAAACTGTACGGAGTTGAAAGCTTGCTACGCTGGAGCAATACTCAACTTGGCCATGTCTCTCCACTGGAGTTTATTTCTCTGGCAGAAGAGATTGGTCTGATACATCAGTTAGGCGACTTTGTAATTAATAAGGCGTGCGAGGAGTTTAGCCAACTGTTCCCTTCTCCTCAATTTGATTTGGTTCTTTCAATCAACATCTCACCGATGCAGTTGATGAACGAACAGCTTATTCCTAACTTGCTGGCGGCAACCGATAGGCACCAGTTGCCTAATCATCGAGTGACATTAGAAATCACCGAAAATGTCCTTATTAGCGATCTCCCTAAAGTCGCACCTGTCATTAGCAAACTGAAGGAACTTGGGTTCACTATATCACTAGATGATTTTGGTACAGGCTATTCATCGTTAAGCTATCTGAGCAACCTACCACTCGACGAGCTCAAAATTGATCGAGTCTTCGTCGACAAGATGCTGAGTTCGGAGCAGAGTGATTCGCTCGTTAAAGCGATCCTTGCGATTGCCAAGTCTGCGGAAATGCGTGTCGTTGCTGAAGGGGTCGAAACGGAAGCCCAGAGAAGGATTTTGATCGAATACGGATGTGATGTGCTGCAAGGCTATTTAATTGAACGCCCTATCAGTATCGATCAATTAGCAGAAAGGTACGCGTCGACCATACAAGAAAACTCGACGTCGAAGACAAATCTGTAGCCCGAAGATTTCATATTTGGAATTTATCTTTGCGTTTTTACTGTTTAACCAATCGTGACAAAAGTGTTACTTTAAACGTCATTGGTTACACTGATATAAAGAAATTCCAAAGACCGAACACTCTTTATAACAGTTTAAATAAGGATATGGACCAACAATCTCCAAACAAACAATATGAATTGTTGCCCTTTTTAGCCCGTGCAGTTGCCCACTGTACGGGCATTTTCTTTTCTAGCATGTCCACTTACGCGATACGTCACAAATTAATCACTTGTTTAAATATTGATTAATTTTTGTCGTGTCGAACAAATCATAGCCACACTATAATTAATCGTCTGTTTAATATAAGAGATTTTGGTGTGACGACTAAGCCACGTAAAGCAGGACGTCCCAGTGACAGTATCGATGCTCGACAACAACTGATCCATCAAGCCAGAGAGCTGTTTACTGTCATGGCTTACGATAAGGTATCGACTCGACTTATCGCCAACCGCGCAGGCGTCAATGTTGCCATGATCCGCTATTACTTCGGTAACAAAGAAGGATTATTTGAAACCATGTTGCGTGAAACCTTGGAGCCAATGCGACGGCAAATGCAGGTACTGTTAAAAGAGAGTTCTCAGAAGAACTTTCTCGATATCAGCCAACCCATGCAACAGGTTATGTTTATGAAACTCGTTGAGGGCAAAATCCTCAGGCCAGATGCTGACCCGAAACTGTGTAAAGTCTCCTACATCAGTCTGATGGTCTTTCCGTTTATTGCACCGCCTGCTTTGCTCGCGATTCATGGCATTGAACTGAATGAAGCCTTCTTAGACCGACTGCTCGAACACAACATCAAACTCATGACTCACGGATTTCTGCAATCCAACCACCAGCAGGATTAACATCAATGAAAATTAACAAGAAACTACTGTTCTTCCCCGCACTCGCTGTTGGCGTGATCACCCTGATTATCGCGGTAAAAATGAAACCTGATCTGCCCGTTAAACCCGCTGGCGATCGCGCCCGTTTAGTCGAAACCGCAACGTTAGAACTCAAGTCAATGGCTCCGCAGGCTATCGGGTTTGGTAAAATTGCCCCTAAATTAGAGTGGAAAGCGATCGCCGAGGTCACAGGTAAAATCGTCTTCCGCCATCCGAGACTTGAAAAAGGGCAGGTTCTTCAAGCCGGAACAGAAATCCTGCGTATCGACCCACTCGATTATGAACTAAAACTGGTTCAAGCTCAGGCTGATCTCAAATCTGCTCAAACCTCTTTCGCTAAGCTGAATCAAGAAGAAGATAACCTTAAACAAACCTTAAAGATCGAACGTAACCGACTTGAGATTGCGAACAAAGAGTTACAACGGAAACAGAATCTGCGCACTAAAGGGCTGACATCTCAGTCAGATGTCGATCAACAAGAGCAAAGTGCGTTATCACAACGCAAACTGGTTCTGGACATCGAAAACCAAATTGGACTGATGCCAGATGAAAAACGTGTCGCGCAAGCCTTAGTTAAAGTCAATGCATCGAAAGTTGATGAAGCACAGCGTTCCCTTGAGAAAACCATTATTACTCTTCCGTATGATCTGCGAATTGCCTCAGTCGATGTCGAGCAAAATCAAGTTGTGAACCTCCAGCAAACGATGGTCACCGCACATGGTATGGGCGTGATGGAAGTTGAAGCGCAGTTATCGATTCACGACATGCAGACCCTTGCATCTAGTCTTGGAGAGTTTGGCCGTGATGCGAATGGGATTCCTCAGCCTGACATGACCTTCATTGATGCCTATATCGAACTAAGTAGCGGAAGCTTGAAGGCAACATGGCCTGCCAAAGTTGCCCGTATCAGTGAAACGGTTGACCCAAATCAGGCAACAGCGGGCGTGATTCTAGAAATCGAGCAAGACTACCGCAACCTCAACCCGACGTCCGCACCGCCACTGGTCAACGGTATGTTTGTCCGAGCGGTCATTGAAGGTCAGGCCAATCCAAGTTGGGTCATCCCTGAACGCGCTTTGCACGGTGACAAAATCTATCTGATGAATCAGGAAAACCAGTTGGAAATCCATGCTGTCGAAGTACTGTATCGCCGAGACAACCAAGTAGTCATCGATGGTGATTTTAGCCAAGGGGATCAACTGATTGTTAATGATCTTCTTCCTGCCATTGAAGGGATGCTGCTTAAAACAGCGAACAGTAGCGATCAGGAGTCAACGCAATGATCCGATTCTTTGCCAAGCATCCGACAGCCGCCAACCTGATGATGCTCGCCCTATTAGTACTCGGCCTTACCTCATTACCCAACATCAAAAGGGAGACTTTCCCCGAGTTTGATCCACCCTATATTATGGCCGGCGTCGTCTACCCGGGTGCATCTCCTCAAGAAGTCGAGGAGAGCATCTGTGTAAGAATGGAAGATGCCGTCGATGGATTAGCCAATATTGAAGAGACCCAATGTGAAGCCGTTGAAGGTTCAGCGCGCCTGATCCTCAAGCTCAATGAGAAAGCCGATATTGGTCGGATGCTGGTTGATGTTCAGACTCAAATTAACTCTATCAATGACTTCCCTCAACAGATTGAGTCCCCTGTCGTTCAAGAACTAGACTGGAACGAGCCTGTCGTTGATGTCGCGATTACTGCCGATACCACTTGGCCTGAGCTAAAAGCGTATGCCGAACAGCTTAAACGAACGTTAAAGCTCGATTATGATGTTTCGTTGGTCGATGTAGCAGGCTTTTCGGATCACCAGTTTAGAGTCGAGCTTGATGGGCAAGCGATGCGTCAATTGGGTCTCAGTGTTGGCGATATCGCTGATCAGATTGGTCGTCAGAATATCAAGCTACCAAGCGGAAACGTTGAAACTCCCGACAAAAACTTCCTGATCCGTTTTGATGAGCGACGCATCACTCCACAAGAAATGGAAAGCATTGTTGTCGGTTCAGGCCCCAATGTATCGCTCATACGTCTTAGAGACATCGCTACCATCACTGATCGCTTCGAACTGGACGAACAAAAAGTGCTATTCGATGGCCATCCTTCTGCACTGCTTAAAGTCAGTAAAAACAAAGAAGATGATGCGCTGCGTATCAAAGAGCGTGTCGCCCAGTTTGTGGAAGAACAACAGGCTATTGCGCCCATGGGTGTCAAACTTGAGCTGACCAATGATCTCTCATCCGTACTCTGGGATCGCTTAACTATGATGGTACGCAACGGCTGGCAAGGTATTGTCTTAGTGTTTGCTACCATGTGGTTGTTCTTCACTCTTCGTTACTCATTTTGGGTTGCCGCCGGTTTGCCAGTCGCGTTTCTTGGCGGTCTGTTCTTAATGGCACAACTCGGACTGTCAATCAACATCATGTCGCTGGTGGGTCTTCTGATGGCAATAGGCATCATGATGGATGATGCTATCGTGATCGCCGAGTCTATCGCATCACACCTAGATCGTGGTGAAGAGGTGGATGACGCTGTGATAAAAGGGGTGAAAAAGGTTCTGCCCGGCGTTATCTCTTCGTTCCTAACCACTGTGTGTATCTTTGGCAGTCTATTGTTTCTCGAAGGAGAGATGGGGGCGGTTCTGAAAGCCGTTCCGCAAGTGCTCATTTTGGTTCTAACGTTAAGCTTGGTGGAAGCATTTTTAATCCTGCCTAACCACTTATCCCATTCGTTACACCGAGAAAAAAACGATCAACCACCTGCTAAGTTCAAACAAAAGCTCCTCGATAAGTTTGAGAACTTCCGTAACACCACCCTAGTCTATGGTGTCGAAAAAGTGGTCGAATACCGCTACGCCTTCCTCGGTAGTATCGTCGCGTTACTTCTGATTTCAATAGCCACCATTGCTGGTGGACTACTTAAATTCCAACCATTTCCAGAATTAGATGGCGATATCGCTGAAGCTCGTATCATTTTACCTCCCGGCTCGTCTCTCTCCCAGACCGAAGCTGTGGTCGATAAAATCGTCGCTTCCGCTCGTAAGCTTGATAAAGAGTGGAGTGAAACTGTCGAAAATGGCACACCGCTGATCGAGCATATTACCAGTCAGTTTAACGCCAACGCGGACGCCAACGAGTCTGGCCCTCATATCGCGACCGTCAGGCTTGACTTGCTCGGGGCAGAAAGCCGCAACACAGTCATCGATGAGTTTATTGCCGCATGGAGAAAAGATATTGGAGAGCTCGCCGATCCTATCTCTCTGGTATTTAAACAACCCACTATGGGACCAGGAGGACGAGCCATTGAAATCCGCGCCGAACATGATGATCTTAACGCCTTAAAAGCGGCCTCGATCGATATTCAGCAGTACTTAAAAGAGTTTGATGGCGTTCACGGCGTACTCGATGACATGCGCATGGGCAAGGAAGAGGTGCTCGTCAAACTAAGACCGGGCGCTGAAACCTACGGAGTCAATGGTCAGCTTATCGCCAACCAACTGAGAGCCGCTTTCTTTGGTCAAACGGCCGATGAGATTCAGGTTGGCGTCGAAAACATCTCCGTTGAGGTGCGATTAAATAAGGTTCAAGCGGGCGATCTACAGCAGTTAGCTAACTTCCCGATCATTGTCGCTGACGGTAGCCAAATTCCCTTGGCAACCATCGCGACGCTCGATTTCCAGAGAAACTATGTACGCATACAGCGCATTGACGGATTGAGAACCATCAGTGTTTTTGGTGACACAGACAATACCAAAGTCAACTCAACCGCTATCATCAATCAGTTCCAGAAAGATGAAGCGCCTAAGTTAATGGCTAAGTATCCGGGGCTACGCTTTGATTTTGAAGGGGAAGCAAAAGACACCGCAGAAACCAGTTCTTCGATGGCGAAAGGCTTCTTGCTCGGACTGTTCGGTGTATTCACCATCTTGAGCTATCAGTTCCGCAGCTACTTAGAACCGTTTGTGGTTATGCTCGCCATTCCACTCGCTTTTATCGGTGTAGTATGGGGACATATTCTGCTTGGTCACTCACTCAGCATGCCAAGTATGATGGGATTTGTTTCTTTGGCGGGGATAGTGGTCAATGACTCTATCCTGCTGGTGCAGTATATCCGTCACCATGTGGATGAAGGAGACAATGTCCATAACTCGGTTGTAAAAGCGAGCAGAGAGAGGTTCCGCGCGGTTTTCTTAACGTCGATGACTACGGCTGCGGGTTTGCTACCACTGCTCACTGAAACCAGCTTGCAGGCGCAAGTGATTCAACCACTAGTGATCTCTATCGTCTTTGGTATTTTTGCCTCCACACTTCTAGTGTTGTTTATGATCCCCGCCGCCTACGCCGTATTGGCTGACTTCGGTTTGGTTCATAAACATCAAGAAATCTGATGGTCGAAACATTAAAATAAAAATAAGCCAGACAAGATGCCTGGCTTATTTTTTATCTACCGAGAACATTGCTCAAGACGTGGTTTGTGCCTTCGCTTTCGCTCGTGGAAACAGGCGTTTTAGCTTGCCAAACACGCCTTTGATATCCTCCAACATCAAATAGAGACATGGGACGAGAACCAGCGTCAGCAGTGTTGCAAACAAAACGGCGAAACCGAGTGCGACCGCCATAGGTATGACAAACCTTGCCTGAAGACTGGTTTCAAACATAATCGGCAGTACACCTACAAAGGTAGTAATGGAAGTTAGTATGATGGCTCGGAATCGAGCACAGCCAGCTTCTATCACGGCTTCTTTGATCGTCACGCCTTGCGCTCGAACCTGATTGACATAATCTGTCATCACCAAGGAGTCGTTAACCACCACCCCCGCGGCAGCGATAAGACCAAATGTCGACATCATGCTCAGATCGAGTCCAAACCAATAGTGTCCCCAGATCGCCCCAGTTAGACTAAACGGAATGACAGACATAATGATCAGCGGCTGAGTGTAGCTCTTGAGCGGCACAGCCAGCAGGATATAAACAATGATCATGCCAGCAACAAAGAAGATTTTTTGCTCATTTTGCTGAGCTTGTTGCTCTTCTATCGAGCCACCAAGTTGGCTCTTAACGCCGGGATAAGATGTCAAAATGTCTGGAATGATTTCATCGGAGATCTGACCAACAACCTGATTCGGCTCAACCAGTTCCTCATCAATAGAACCATAGACATACACACTGCGATAGCCACCTTCTCGTCGAATACTGCTCACGCCAGGTTGCTGATTAATTTCGACCACATCCCCCAGCATCACCTTTTTGCCTTCTGGAGTCGTAATGACGGCATATCGAAGTGAAGAGAACGCTTCACGAGTCAACTGTGGGTAGCGAACCATTACTTTAATTTCTTCACCATCGCGTAGCACTCGTTGTGCTTCGCCACCGTAAAAACTCCCACCGACCTGAGTGGCAATATCGAAGAGATCCAGACCGAGATCGTAGGCAACTGGTGCGAGAGAGAGCAGAACTTCCTGACTACCCGCATCAATAGATGAAGAGATATCAAACAAGCCTTTCTGCTGTTGCAGAGTCAAAATCAGATCGCGTCCAGCCGCATTCAGACTTTCAATATCCGACCCATAAAGCAAGAATCCGAACTCATCCCCTTTCTCATCATCGTTAACGTTGTCGGATACATTCAGCATCTTGAGCCCTGGGATATCTGGCAGACGTTCGCGCCATCTTCGCGCCAACTCAAATGTGGTAAATGGTCTCAGTTCCTCATCAACCAAAGGAATCACCAAGCGCCCCTCTTTTCTACCCTGACTAAAGGTGAGGATGTCACGAATCATTTTCTGACCCGTCTCTTGTTCGATCTCTTTATCAATCGTCAGAACCGTCGATTCGATGAGTTTCAACGCGTCTATCGTCTGTTCGCTAGAAACATTGTCGTTCATCACCAACTTAATACTTGGGAAATCATGAGGTACCTTAGGTGACGGGACGATTCGAACGTAACTCGCCATCACCATCGCGATACTGATAACGAGTATCGCGACAAAGCCAGCAAACACACTCCAACGCCAGTAGGTACAGGTTGTGACAAAACGTTTGTACGGCCCATTGATGAATGCAAAGAAACGAGTATTGAATCGATCTCGCCAACTGCCTTTCTTGATTGGAGTGAAATTAGAATGTGCCAAGTGCGCCGGAAGAATCAACTTCGACTCAATCAAACTAAAGAACAAACACAGAATAACAATCGACGCGATACCAAAGAAGAAGGCGCGTTCAATACCTTTAGACATCAAGAACGGAGCGAATACTGCCATGGTGGTAAGAACACCAAAGGTCGCAGGAGTCGCGACGCGTTTTACGCCTCGAACCACATTTTCAACCCCGCCACCTTTTTTCTCGATTTCACTATAAGCACTCTCGCCAATCACTATCGCGTCATCGACAACAATACCCAGCACCATAATGAAGGCAAACAGTGAAATAATATTGATACTGACACCAATCGCAGGCATCACCATCACCGCGCCGAGGAAACAGACAGGCAGACCGATCATCACCCACATTGCTAACTTAACGCGCAAGAATAGACTAAGCATGAGTGCGACCAAAACCGCACCTTGCAGTAGGTTCTTCAACATCATGTCTAAACGCGCATTCAGATAATAGGTCATATCAACCAGAGTTTTGATCTTCAGATCGGCTGGCAACGTTTGATTCTTTTGCTCAATATACGCTTTGACTGACTCCGCAACGGCGACCATGTTTTGATCTTTTGTCGCCTTAACCGAAAGGTACATCGCGTTTTGACCCGAATACTTGAAGTATCGATCATCTTCGGTAAAGCCATCTTTAATCGTGGCGATATCTTGTAAAAGAACCTTGCCACCATTGTTACCAATTTTGACTGGAATATCGCGGAACTCTTCACCGCTGTAATACTGATTCTCTATTCGTACCGAGATCATTCCCGCATTGGTGCGCACTTCACCCGCAGAATAGTTCGCTGAGTAACGCTTAATCGCGTTGCTAACGTCATTGAGCGTTAAACTGTACTTTTGCAGCACTTGAGGTTCGATTTCTATGGCGATCTCGTAATCAGGCGCCCCTAAATCAACCAAAGCCACATTCCCCAGTTGTAGCAACTCATCTTCAATCTGTTTAGCAATCGGCTTTAGCTCAAGTAAACTGCGATCACCGACCAGAGCCATCTCAATGACATCTTGACGCCACTCGTATTGGTAAACCTGAATCGGCTCCATGGCATCTGGGAAGTTCGAAGTGGCATCGACCTTCTGCTTAACCTTATCGAGAACATCATCGATATTCTCATTAACGTTCACTTCCAGCTCAATGTTACCGCTACCACGATATGCCGTGGATACCGCTTTTTTAATTCCCGTGACATCCTTCAACGACTCTTCAAGTTTGATTAGGATGCTCTCTTCAATTTCTTGTGGTGACGCCCCCGGATACTGTGCGCTGACATTGATGTAGTTGACCTCAATGTTGGGGAACATTTGTCTTTGTATGAAGAAAAAACTCACCGTCCCGACGATAAGAATGAACACCATCAGCAAGTTTGCCGCCACAGGGTTGTTGGCGAAATAGGCAATCAGCCCTGTTTGTTTCGTCTCTTCCATGCTCAAACCCTACATGCTTGATTGGTTAGTTTTCGCAGCAACTTCGACCTGTAACCCTTGCTGCGGATACTCAGGCACAGTGAGGACTAACATGTCATCATCATTTAATCCCTGATTGATCAGCATGAACTCTTTTTCTGCACGCAACACATTAACGGTTCTTGGTTCTAACTGATTGTTGTCGTTAACCACCCAAACCTGACGATTGTTAACCAGTTCTTGCGGCAGACGGTAAATATGCTTCAGCTCTTTGCCTGCGAACTGCACCTCGACATAAGAACCGAATTTCATCGCGGGCTGATCACTATCAATGGCGTAAGGATTCTCGACGCGAACCACCATATTGATCATCCTTGTGCTGCTATCTACTACACCGAGGTCACGGTCGATAACACCTTCACGGAAGGTATTTTCGATACCGCGCTGAATGATCTGAGCTGATGTTCCTGCGTAGTCTTGTGGCAAGAAAGCACTGTCAAAGCCTGCGATTGGAATATGCACTTCACCCGCTTCGACGTTATTTAACGTTGCGACGTGAGCACCCGGAGTGATGAATTGACCAACACCAATATCCCTCGACACTACCAGTGCATCGTAAGGTGCGATGATCTGGCAGTTTTCTAAATCACGTTTCGCTCTTTTTAGCTCGGCCTGTGCAGATTTCACTTGGGCATTGGCACTGAGCAGTTGCGGTTTACGGAGATATAAATCTGTGACCTGTTTTTCAGGCATACTCTTCGCTTGACGCTTTGCGACTTCGGCTTTTGCTTTCTCCTCGATAAGCGCTGCTTGTGCACTCGCTAACTGAGCTTCAGCCTGCAATACCGCCGCTTGGTAGTTGTCGTTTTCAATACTGAATAGGACCTCGCCTCGTTTTACAATACCACCAACGACAAAGTTGGCGTGCCAGCTGATTACCTCACCTGACACCTGGGCTGAAAGTTGAGTGACTTCCACAGGTCGAAGCTCGCCGTGGCTAGTAATCACGACCTTGTGGTCACTCGATTGAACTTTAGAAACGGTGACGACTGGTGGTGCTTTGGGTAGCTTACTCTCTAGTGACTCTGGTGCACTTGAAGCGATAGCTGAGTAGCCCGCATAAGCAGCCCCTAACGTGATAAATGGCAGTAACCAACGTAACGGCTTAGTTGTCATTTGAATTCCTTATCCGCTTGTAATAATACATTTGTGCAATCTCGGCTGACTTCACCGAGCAATAGAATTTATATACGTATGTAGAGAGGTTTTGCACCAATTCAGCCCACACTATACACCCAATAAATGACGTTCATAATAAATCCTTATCAATTCTCATTTTTGTTCATACATTGAATACCTAATTAGGCGATAGCAATTGCAGTGCCAAAATTAAGTCCCTGATAAATAAAAGCTTCCACAGGAGTAATTAATACTTACTAACTATGCAGTTGGTGAATGTAATCACTAGTAGGTGAAATTTACCTACTAGTGATTACAATAAAACCTGATGAGGCAAATATGCCCGATATTTCATGGGCTGTTTCACGGTCTATTTGATTATTTTAATATGGAGTTTACTGCGACTCTGCACGCCGCTTGCAATGATGGCTACTCTTTGTCTGACCAGGATTTTCAGCACTTCACTAACGCCTTGAGTCATAGCCAATCCCATTGCTAAATAAAAAAGGCTTAGCCGAAGCTAAGCCTTTTTCTATGCTGTTGTTGCTTGGGGTTGATAACGACCCGGCTTGTGGTTCATTGCCAGAATCAAGTTGGTCGCGACTGCGCCCATTACCGACAGAGCAATCAACGAAATATCGACAATAAACAAAGACATGATCACAATCGTACAGTCTAATGCCATTTGCACTTTACCCGCACGAATACCAAATCGCTCCTGCAGAAACAGCGCTAAAATATTGAATCCACCTAAGCTCATCTTGTGGCGGAATATCACCAGCATCCCAATACCGATCATCCCTCCGCCAAGAAGCGCCGCATAAAATGGGTCAATGCGGGCAATCTCTATGACATGGTGTAAGTGGTCAACCGCGAATGAAACAATAGTAACGGCAATGAAGGTATTGAGCGTGAATCGCCATCCCATTCGGGTGACGGATAAAATGTAAAACGGCAAGTTGAGCGCAAAGAAGATTTGGCCGAAACTGAAATCACTCACCTTAGTCAGGAAAATTGCCAATCCCGCAGTACCGCCTGTCAGCAGACCGACTTTATTGAAAAAGATAACGCCCAGTGAGACCAGAGCACTACCCAAAACAAGCGCAAGTAAGTTTTCGCGCAAACTATGTTCTTTATCCATTTAGACTTCCTATCCATTAGTACCAAAATCGAAATAGGCATCACGGCGACGTATTTCGATGGGCAATCAGATTCACAAACTGGTGAATCAAACCCGCATAAGATGTCGATTAATGACAAAAATGTCGAGATCTGACAGGAAATCACTTGTAAGGGCTGTGTTAAACAAAATGTACACTAGAGGTTAAGGTTACTTAGAGCGTTGTGATAAATTGACCACATTTGACTCTGAAGAGGTCGTTGGCTTACTGGCCTTCTCCTCGCTCCCACTGCGACCTTTCGCGCTATACATCGCTTCGTCAGCTAAGCTGAGCAATGAATCTTTATCTTTGGTCTGTTCAGGATAATGGCTAACACCAACACTCGCCCCAATCACGAGCGTGTGGCCGTCAAATACAATCGGCTGACTGATGACGTCTATGATTTGCTGAACTTTTTTATCGACAATGGACAGATCGTGAAGCAAGTCTAAGCAGATAACAAACTCATCCCCACCTAAACGACCAACAAAGTCCGACTCGCGTACACTCTCTTCTAATCGCTGCGCAATGTTGACTAACACCACATCACCAGCATCATGACCATAGGTGTCATTAACTTGTTTGAACTCGTCGAGATCAATAAACAGCAACGCCAATTTACAGCCACTGCGATTAGCTTTGATCATCGCATTCTCAAGTTGTTTATCAAATGCGCGGCGGTTCATTAGGTTGGTGAGTGGATCATGTTCGGATAAGAACAGCAGTTGCTCCTGCTTATGTTTGAGCTGTCGAGTCTGTCTGAGCACTTCTTCTTCAAGCTCTTTACGCGTGACCGTCGAACGACACAACGAGACGGTCATTTGATTAAAAAAGCTGGCGATAACACGAAACTCACTGTCCATTTTTACCGCTTCAACCTTGGTGTCCAATTTCCCCTTAGCAAGATCGATGATCGCTGCTTTCATTGCTTCTGCACCCGATTTAAAACGGAACAAAATTAGCCAAGCGGTGACGCTCACTAAAATGGAACAGATGATCAGCCACGCAGCAGCTGTCGCCATAACACTCTGTAGATTGGTGACGTTACGATTCAAGACAAGCTGATGAACGTAAGCAAGCTCCTCTGTCATGTTTTGCACGATCATGTTGTAGCGCGAATGCAGCAGGTTACGTGCATTGATATCGTCAGAATCCGTTTCTTTGCGTCTACCAGAACCATCAAAATAGAGCTCTTTTTCTTGCAGTAGCAAAATATGAAGGCTTCGGTTCATGTGTTGAATGTTGTCGAGGAGAATGTTGCTACTCTTATAAGCGGTGAGTTTAGTGTCCAACTCAGCGTGTGCGATCTCGACCTGATGCAAACTTGGCTGGTCACCAAACTGTTTAAACACCCATAATTGGCTGCGTAATAAATCGACGCACAGTTGTAGCTCAATAAGCTGATCCAGCTCGAATTTCGTTAGCTTCTGTTCGGCATGTATCTTTGAGAAAGAGATAACAATGAATAACGTCAACATCATCGTTGTCGTTGAAAGGATAAACATTTTCTTGAACAGAGAATCCAACATAGCGTCAATCCCTCAGTTCCATCGCTTGCTGATACGGATAAGGGTAAAGTAGCTCTCTGAAATCCGGCGGCGAGTTTTCGACTAACCCCATTTCAATCGCCCAGCGAGATTGTAATTGCAAGTTTGAGAGTAGCGAATTACCCAAGGATAAGCGAAACAGGTAGTCCTGCCATGTCCACTTGACTTGGCTAGGCGGAAGGTCAAGTCGTGTCGCGATCATCGCAATCGCCTCCTCTGGGTTGCTGTTTATCCATTCAATCGCCTTATCAAGAGCCTGTAGTAAGCGGGTCGGCTCATCACCAACAAACTCTAGATAAGGTGAGCGAGCAGTCAGGTTAAATGACAATTGATAGATCCCTTTAACCCCTAGATTCGCGACATCCGCAACAGAGAATAAATCCGCTTCAAAGCCCATTGGTTCCCATGCCGATATTGCATCAACTCGATACGAAAGCAGTGCCGGTACCATCTCGTGTGGTTGCAAATAGACTTTCTCTACGGGCATATGCTTGAGATTGTTGCTGATAAGTACCGAGTCGAAATAGAACTCACTAGCCGTGCCCTTGATGATGCCTACCCTACGACCTTCCAACTCGTTAACGCTATGAATACTGGCAGGCACGAGTGTGAGAAGTTTGAGGTCGTTGTCTGATTCAACAAAGCTGACAAGCAAAGAAAGATCATCACTCTGAAAGCTTTGGAACATCACAACAGACTCCGATGCCGTTGCATAGTCAACATTGCGATCTAGCATCAGGTTTGTACAAGCGGCACCACTCGAACAAGGGTGTTAGCTGACATCTAGATTAAAGGATTTAAAAAAGCCCAGTTGGTCAGCAACCAAAAAAGGCGATGATAAGGGTGTTAGAGAAACCCCTATTCTTATTTTTGAAGAGGTCGTCATCTGACTCATCTTCACTTCGTTTATCACGCCCCAAGCTACCGCGCACAACATAAGCACAGAAACACTAAGCGCCAATTTATTATTCTTTATAAACGGTATCATTGGCAGATCCATTTGCATAAGAAACCTAGCACATATAAATTTAGCCTATGAATTAAAAAAGTGAATCAAGAGCTCAAGTTTTTCAGATTGTCATGAATAATTTCTTTAAAACTTAACGCCAGTTCACAAAAACCAGCCCTTCCGATCCGCCAGTTCGTCTTACCTGTTCTCTTTTTCTCCATGCTTCCTGTTATATCTGTGTACAGATTCACTTGACGAATGATCACTATTCCTAGGCAGCGGAATTTGTTTTAATTGCCAGTCTATATCGACCAACGGAGCCATGTTTTGTTACACGAGATCTATATTGCAGGCGGATGTTTATGGGGTGTGCAAGAGTTTATGCGCCATTTACCCGGCGTTGTCACCACTGAAGCTGGTAGAGCCAATGGCACCTCAAGCACAACCTCGGGGCAATATGATGGCTACGCAGAATGTGTTCGTACTGAGTTCGATCCTAAATTGCTCTCTGTTGAACAGTTAATGGATTATCTGTTCGAAATTATCGACCCCTATAGCGTTAACCAGCAAGGAGAAGACATCGGTAAGAAGTATCGTACCGGTGTTTACAGCCGAGATGAGCAGCACTTAAATCAAGCCCGCCAGTACATTGCTGCGCGTCCTGACAGCAAGAAAATTGCAGTTGAAGTGATGCTGCTGACCAATTACGTCAAGAGCGATGACGAGCACCAAGATCGATTAACTCGATTTCCAAATGACTACTGTCACATTCCCGTCAATGTGCTGCATAAATATCGTAAGTAGTCAGCAGAGCAACCGCGCGTAAATCAACTGACATTGACGTTAAAAGCGACATTACCCTGTTTTAATGATTTAAGATCCAGTAAGTTAGTCAAAGTTGTATAACGCTATTCAAGGATTGAAATGTTTCAACAAGTGGTCGGGATTCTCTTCCCTGTGTTCGCGCTGATTGCCGTTGGCTTTTCCGTTGGCAGATGGCTTAAACCCGACTTTAGGCCGATTAACCGTATAAATATGGATGCGTTCACCCCTGCGTTGGTATTTTCATCGCTGGTCGCTATGCCTCTGGATACTGAGCAAGTGCCCCTTTTAAGCGCTGCCGCCATCGCGGTGCTGTTACCTGGCATCCTCATGCTTCCCGTGTGCAAACTCACCAAGCTAAACTATAAAGCTTGGGCGCCTCCACACATGTTTCGTAACAGTGGCAACCTCGCTATCCCGTTGTTCACTTACACTTTCGGAGACAGTGCGCTCGGGTCAGCGGTTTTACTGTTTGTGGTTTCGGCTTGCCTACATATTAGCCTCGGTTTAGCACTCCTCAGTGAAGGTAACCCTTTCAAACAGATCGTAAAGATGCCGATCTTTATCGCGGCAAGCTTAGCGCTAATCCTTAACGTTTCCGATATCGGTGTATGGACACCACTCTATGAAGCGACCTCGTTACTCGGTCAGGCGGCTGTTCCTGTCATGCTGCTTTCGCTTGGAGCACAGATGTGTAACCTAAGGTTGAGCGGCATAAAAGTGGGAATCTTATGTACGTTGCAATCACTGGCAACCGGTGCAGCTGCTTTCACGGTGATCTATCTATTCATTCCTCTACCGCCGATGCAACTACAAATGATGGTGCTCTTTACCATGCTACCACCAGCGGTGATGAACTATCTGTTTGCTGAACGCTTTCAGATTGAGCCAACGAAAGTCGCGTCAATGGTATTGTTCAGTAACTTCTTTAGTGTGCTGACACTGCCAATGTTACTCGGGTTCGCCCTCTCCTTGTGACCACTCTTCAGGGTTGGTGAGCATGGTTTTACCTTTGAACGTTTCAGCACGAATATCTTGAGGGTTGTAGATAGCACAGGATTCCATAGACAAACAACCACAGCCGATACAGCTACCTAGATCATCTTGAAGAGCTTTAAGCTGCTGAATTCTGTGCTCCAAACGCTCTTTCCATCCGGATGCCATCTGCTCCCATTCCTGACGGCTAGGAGCCTGATGCTTAGGCAAATGACCCAGTGACTCCGCAATTTCCTCCAGCGTTAGTCCGACTTCCTGAGCGGCTTTAATCACTGCGATACGCCTCAGTACGCTGCGATGATAGCGACGTTGATTGCCCTGATTTCTCCAACTGAAGATCAATCCCTTTTGCTCATAGAAGTGTAACGCTGAGACTTTGACTTGCGCTCTTTTCGCCACTTCTCCCACACTCATTTCCATATTGCACTCCAAATAAATTAAAATTCGCGCTTTACCTCAAGTTAACTTGAGGTTTTACAGTAGCACTAACTCAGTCAGATTACATAAGGATATTTCGATGAGACTAGTGACGAAAAATAGAACTTTGCCTTATCTTTCAGGACGCTTTTTTGATGGTATTTCATCCGGTCTTTTCATGATGGCTTTGCCGTGGGTCATGTTAAGCACACCCGACATGGGAACATTCATTGCCTTGGTTGCGCTTACCTGTACCGCAACATCATTTGTCCTCACGCCATTTTTTGCGACCTTAATTGATCGTCACTCACGCAAATTATTGCTGATCCTTGTTCAAGTGGTTCAGTCTCTCACCGCAACCATCGTATTGGTCGCATATCTTATTAATCTCGACTCTCACTGGCTCCTCGCCGGTGCTCAATTGGTGTTTTGGGTCAGTAGCAATTTAGCCTGGTCGACGAACAACGCGTTTACCCAAGAGAACTATCAGCGTCATGAATATGCTTCGATTTCAGGTAAGCAAGAGATTGTAATGCAGGCGACAACCCTTGGTGCTGGTGCATTAGGCGTCGTGTTACTGCAAAGATGGGGAATGGTCGAATTTGCAACGTTTGCCGCCATTGCATCGGCTATCGCTGCTGTGAGTTACATTGTCACACCATATCAACAGCAACTGCGTAGCAACAACCAAAACTCTTTTGTCGAACAGATGAAAGAGAGTCGTACCATCTTTGCTCAACAGCCACACTTCTATGCTTTTCTGCTGATGTCATGCCTTTCTTATCCAATTCTCACTTTCTTAGGAAAACTTGTCCCCATTTGGTTTGCTGAGAATGACATTTCCGGAGACTGGTATGCGGGCTATAACATCACCTTTGGTTTTGGTTCTTTGCTGACGGGTATATTTGTCAGCAGACTGCTCTCACTCAGCTCACATCAAACGACCATGCAATACTCAATGGCGCTCGTAGCGGCGTCCTTAGTGGGTATGAGCATCGCGACACACCCAATGTACATCCTTATGATGACGTTAGTGTTTGGATTTTTTAATGCCTTAAATCGTATCGCTCGCACTAATTGGATGCATCATACGATTGATGTCAGTCAGCGGGGCAGAGTCGAGGGTGGATTGGTGCTATTCTCCACATCTGTACAAAGTGTCAGTTACATCCTGATTGCGTATTTGGCGCGATACGATATGACTCAATGGGGCTTTGCTATTGCAGCGTTTACTATGTTTTTCGCGGTATTGGTCATGTCTCAACTCAACCGCTCTCGCGCTTTACAAGCTCAAATTGCCAACTGAACCCATATTGTCTCTCTCCAATTAAAAACCAAAGAGGTACACGGAGGTACCTCTTATATTCTCAGCCAATAGCAAATGAACTACGAGAGTTTAAAGCGAGCGACGATATCACTCAGTGTCTGATTCATATCTGAAATTCTCTGCGCCTCTTCTAATGCTTGTTGTCCATTGGCATCCAACTCACCAACAATGTCATTGATTGCGCTCATATTGCGGCTTAACTCTTGAGTAACGCTACTTTGCTCTTCTGCGGCTGTCGCAATTTGGGTACTGAGGTCGTTTATATCCGTCACAAATTGACTCATCACATCGAGACTTTCTGCCACTTCACCAGCCCCTTGCGCAGTTTGGGCGCACTTCTGTTTGGTCGATTCCATCGAATCCACCACGGATTGGCTGCCACGTAACAAGCTTGCTAGCGCCGCTTCAATTTCTTCAGTACTGGTTTTGGTTCGGCTAGCAAGGTTGCGGACCTCGTCGGCCACCACAGCAAAACCACGTCCCTGCTCCCCTGCGCGTGCCGCCTCAATGGCTGCATTTAGCGCCAATAAATTGGTCTGTTCAGCGATATCGCCAATCACACCAAGGATGGTATTAATTCCATCCGTCTCGGCCGCCATATTATTTACGTTTCCGGATGCCGTGCTTACGTCTTCGACTAACTCTTGAACATTTTTCTGCGCTTGTGTCACGGTATTCTTAGAAGCGCTACTCGCCTCACTCGCTTTATGAGTCAATTGCGCCGTATTCGCCGCATCCGTTGCCATCGAATCAGCCGTAGAGTTCATTTCCTCAATGGCTGTCACCACTTGCTCTGTCTCTTGAACATGATTTTGGAGAATAACGCTATTCCTCTGACTCTGATCTTTCATCCGATCGACATTCTCATTGAGATTTTCCGTCATCTGGCGAATCTCTAACATCATGCTCTGCAGGCTACCGATAAACGAATTAACACTTTCCGAGATCTCTCCCAAGTCGTCTTTCGTTTTGACTTCGATGCGCTGAGTGAGATCACCGTTTCCTTGGCTCAAACCAAGCATGGTCTGTTTCAATACTAAAATGGGTCGGTAAAGAACCTGCATAATTAGCATTGCTAGTATGACACTCACCATGGTTGCTATGGATGCCGTGGCGATCGCGGCTTGTTTCGCCGACACCAAATCAGAGAAAACAACTTCTTTCTCCAGCCCAGTAACGAAGTACCAACTTTTACCTGCAACATTGATTTTGTGCGAAAAAAATAGTTTTTCGACGGAGTCAATCTGACCTTCAAATACCGCCTCATTCACTCCGATTGACTGGCGAGCAACGTTTGCCAACCAAGCGTATTTGTCTGCCTTCTCTCCTGCTTTAACCAGAGAGAGAGAAGAAGCCAGAACGGTATTATCGTGATTAAGGATCATCGCGAATGCACCAGGAATATCGTTGGCACTTTTAACGATTTCGTTGAGAAACCCTAGCTGCATATCGACTGAGATCATGCCACTCAGTGTCTTGCGCACTATCGACACCCAGTAGGTGTCCCCGTCACTGCTTAAATAGGGCTCCGTCATTGCGGCCGTTGGACTTTGTCTTCCGAGCTGATACCAACTTCGAGTTGTAACGTCACCATTGTATTTGTGATTCGGCCACGTGTTTGCTGTCTGGTTCCAGTAGGCATCACCATTGGTAAATGCCACCACAGAACTGTTAAGGTTCATTCCACCCGCTATCAAGTGAGTCAAATCAATGAACTCTTGTTCACTGCCTGTGATGGGTTGATTCGCAAACAACGCCCCAACTTTGTCCAAACCCGCCACTTTTTCATTCAGTTTGCCACCGACCTGCTCAGCTTGAGCTTTGACATACTCCTGATTGCTTCTAGTGATCAGATCAACCAATGTCTCTTTCTGCTTAATGTATGAAACATAGCTCGACACCGTCACAGAAAACACCACCAGTGCGATGATCGATATAAGCAGTAACTTCCTAAATCCTAAATTTCTCATTACAAATTCCTTATTCACTCTATTGCCATAACGACTACAGAGCAGAGCCAATCACTCGAATTTATTATTAAATCTGTAAGTAAATTGTGGTAGGAATATGGTAAAGATCCAGCCTAGAACGCGAGTTCATGATGGATGATTGTCATTTCTTGGTTTGACACGCATAAAATCGCCATCAGGCACAAAAAAAGCAGCCCCTAGAGCTAATGCTTGTCAGTTAAGAAGCATTTAATACCTTTTTGAAGGCCTAGTCGCGTAGCGACTGGGCCTTCTTTTTACCACTCTTGGGTAGCTCCTATCTCGCCTTTCTGGCAGCGTAAAACTCTCAGCCATATCGAGTATGTAGTTCATTACCTCAGGGATTCTACCTGGCGCAACAGCAGGAAGGAGTTGTAACTGACCTATTAAGAACAACGACGCTTGCTTAAAGCCTATTTGATAAGGCATTACTTTATTCTGGTCGTAAGCCATTTGGCACATTAAGAAGCGAAGTAAGTTGTAGGCTAGCAACATCCCCCACAACTCTTGTATAACGAGTTCTGGTTTTTTGCTTCGTAGAGTAAGGCTGTTTTGAAGCATATATTGCTTCATCTCTCGATAGCCTAACTCTATCTCCCACCGATGACTGTAAAGCTCCGCAATATCTTTTCCTGGGTAACGTAAAGGGTCTGTCATTGACGTTAACAGTCGTATTTCTTTCCCCTTAACTACCTTAGTTATTAGGCGAGCCTCTAGTATTTCCGGGGCATCACACCATTTCTTTTTTGCTTGTGGAGAGAGCTTCAGCTCAACTAATTCTTCTCCACGTCCCAGTTTGCGAACCGTTGTATATTGAGCCCCTTTGCGCATAGGAATAAGCCAATGC
>NZ_QEWN01000139.1 GCF_006124995.1 Vibrio sp. Hep-1b-8 | reverse complement strand
TGAGTGGTTTAAACGTAATGGTATGTTTGTTAATGATATTCCTGCCGATGATACGATTGCTCGCATTATCTCTAAGATAGAACCAGAGCCCTTTCATACTTGCTTTATAAACTGGATGTCAGCAGTACATTCCCTTACTGAGGGGCAAGTCGTTGCGATTGATGGTAAAACACTTCGGGGCTCCTACAACCGAGATGACCGATCTAGTACTATCCATATGATTAGCGCCTACGCTTCGTCCAATAAGCTCGTACTTGGACAGCTCAAAACAGAAGAAAAGAGCAACGAGATCACAGCAATACCTGAGCTCATCAAACTTCTTGATATCAAAGGCGCTCTAGTCACAATTGATGCGATGGCATGCCAAACGGAAATAGCCAAAACTATCATCGAACAAGATGCTAACTACTTACTTGCGGTTAAAAATAATCAAGGAAAGTTACGCAAAGCAATAGAGCAGGCTTTTGCAAAACAACGAGTATCAAAGCCCAAAAATATCAAAATCGAGCAGGGTCACGGCCGTATTGAAGTCCGTCAAAGCTATGTGTTAAGCAGTGAAACGCTCGAAGGTAACTTCTCTCGTTGGAAAGGATTAAAATCGGTCATTATGGTGGAAAACTTCCGTTACCATAAAGGCAAAGTAGCAGAGCTAGAGTATCGATACTACATCAGCTCAAAGCAATTGAGTGCGGAGCAAGCGGCAAGCGCAGTAAGGGAGCACTGGGGTATCGAGTCAATGCACTGGGTCTTAGATGTGACGATGGCTGAGGATGCCTGCCAAATCAATAAAGACCACGGAGCCGAAAACCTAGCTTGTCTGCGCCATATAGGGTTGAATATGTTGCGCACAGAGCCGACTAAACTCAGTATCGTTGGAAAACAGAAGCGTTGTATGATGAACACAGCGATGCTAGAGGCGGTCTTGAGTGAAGGCCTAAACGCGGTGGGTAAAAATCAAACACTCATGCGGTCGCCCTGATACTCCTGCCCCTTTAAAATTCGCGGCTCTTGATTTTGGGCTAAAGCCAGCTTGCATTGCTTTAAATGAGTTGAGCGGGTATTTTTTCCGTTCATGTTGATACGAGTACCATTCACAAACGCATATTTGAGGACTCTTCCATTCTGATCTGTGCCGTTAAACGCCACAAACGTTTTGCCTTTGCTCTCAACCAAATCCGCTTTAACGCCCATATCACCAAACTGCTTGGCAATTGAAACTAGTTGGCGTTCCAACGGTGACGGCATTGTTAAACATGTGCTTACCAACTTGAAGAAACGTTCGACGTACTCGCAAGCATAAGCAATTGATTTGTTATCAACAAACTCAACGGACAAACCCTAGGCAAAAGGTCACATAATCGACAATTGAGGAAAGTTCGACTATTTACCCAATGAGAGCGACTGAATCGCTTCTGCAACAGATGAAAACTGAATTTTTGTAAGACACATTTCCGCTTTCGAAAATTCATGCTCTTGAACCAATTTGGTAACTTCCGGCAAAGTTAGCGGAGCTCCTTGAGCTTCAAACACATAACCATCACCTTCTACGCTGAGCACGAAGCACTGCCCACTACTATCTATCAGAAGGTCTGAAGCATCCCAGATTAACCCCTCCAACTCAGCGACTAAATACGGCTCAGAGTCCAAATATATTAGTTCCGAATCACCCTCTAATTTGAACAAACAAGGCCAAATAACCATTTTCCATCCCGTAAACATAACCAATGATATGGACTCCCTCTCCTCTCCCTGACACTCCGCGTGCCATACTGATTCAGTACACCGCGAAGAACTGGAGGTTATCACGCCCTACATTTAAACTATCGGCGTCGCTCTCTGAGAGTAAAGCTCATTAATCTTCTTTCCATATAAAAGTGCTTTAGGGGTCATAACCAAAAGTACGCGAAGTAGCTAAGGTTAATGCCCCGTTTTGTTAGTGCGAGTCACGTCTATTGCCACCAATGATGATGTTCAACTTTATCACCAATTTTGCTGTTAACGAATAGAACGGACGCTGGTCGTCATTAACCAAAATGCTGTTAATAGTTGTGTGGCAAAGCATCCGACGAACAACCACTCAATACCAATCAATGATGTTATATAGCCCGAACCAGCAAGGCCAAATGGCATTAGAAGTTTGAAGAGCGAGCCCGTTATACCGTTTACTCGGCCGAGAATGCTGATATCAAAGGCTTCTTGGCGGTAACTCCAAACACAGATGCTGCTATATAAACCCACAGCGGATACCCAAAAGAACCCAGCAATAAGCGCTGTTTGATTCTCCATTACCAGTGGAATAACAAACCCGATCGATTCAAGTACAATCGAGATAATGAGAAGCCATCCCAACCCCCATTTCTTACGTAGTTTATCGGCACTGAATGTACCAATGAGACCACCAAGACCAGAAGCAACGATCAGATAACTCACTCCTACAGCATTCAACCCTAAATCTGCCTTGGCATAATAGATAGCTTGAATCCAAAATACCGCGCCTGTTGTGTTAATGACCATTACAGCAAGAGTGATCAGCCACATATTCTGTTCATTACGTAGTGCTTGCCAACCTTCTTTTATGGCACTGAAAGTGCTTTGTTGGTCTTTGTTGATGGGTGTTTTTACCTCGAGTCTTTTGACCTGCCAAAAAGCCAGTAACATCAAAAGTGCTACGCCGATGAAGACGTTATGAATGGCCGCCAATAACATGATGGCTCCCGAGAGTACAGGCCCTACGGTTTCCATAAAACTGCCCAAGGAGCTCATTCGAGCTGTTGCTACATTCTGAGTGTCATGTGAAAGCGCGCTTTTCTGAATCGACATCCGCGCATTATGGTAGCCGTAGTTAAATGCCATCATTAAGAACGCGCACGGGAACAGAACCCATAATGGATCTTCAAGGAACTCAACTGCGAAGAAGGACGTGAGCACCGTTACCGCTTGACCGAGTAACATCGCCAGCGACCACTGCTTTTTATCACAGCGATCGACCCACACGCCAATAAAAAGAGCCAGTAATAGATTGGGTAGAAACTCAACGGCTCTCATCCAACCCATCCACTCAGAAGATTGGGTCAGTTCATACACCAACAACGGTAATGCAAGTGCGTAGATTTGGCTCGCAAAGCTCACAAACAGAGCACTGCTAAACAGTGTAACAAAGGTTTTATTCTTCCAGATGGAGCCATGAGACTCAGCTAACGTATTCATCTAAATGTCCTTTTTATTTTCGGTAACGCGGCTATTATTTGAAAATAAAAGATGAAGAAAAATAGAAATATAATTTTAGGATTTCACCTTTATGCGTTATTGGTTAGCTTTGGTATTTTTGCGAGACTTTGGGTTTGAGATAGGTCGATGGACACCGATTTCATTGAATGACGTAACGAAAGCGTTGAACTGCACACGTCGCAATGCTCAGTTGGTCATCAAAAGGCTGGTGGAAGAATCGATCATTGATTGGAAGTCGGGTGTTGGAAGAGGTAATTTGCCTCAGCTTCTCCTTAAAGAGCCGGTACATACAACATTAAGCGTACAAGCTAAGTTTTGGATGAATGAGGGAAAAACCGAACAGGCGTTGAAGCTAATCAGAAGCAAAGATCGTGATCAGTTTATTGCCGATTACGTTAGTCAATATCAACAGCAAGATAACGATCAGGACATTCTCCAAATCCCTTTTTATCGAGCGACACATAGTTTGATCCCCTATGAAATATCAAGGCGTACTGAGCAACATATCGCGAATTACCTCTATGCCAATCTGCTACGTTTCAATAAGGACACTGGCCAGTTGGAGGGGGATCTAGGGCAAACTTGGGAGCATACAGGAGATACGCTGAAGGTCCGACTGCGTAAATCACTTAAGTTCTGGGACGGCTCAGCACTTACTGCATTTGATGTGAAGGAATCCTTTGAGTCGATCATCTCGTCAAACTCGGTGAGTCGAGGTCTGTTCAAGCTCATTGATGAGTTTTCTGTGGTCGACGAGTACACCTTACGAATTCGTTCCAAACGTTTGTCTCACTATCTGCCAAAGTTGATGGCGAATAGTGCGTTGTCGGTTTCCAAATTGAACAGCGACGGCTCGATAGTCGGAAGTGGATCGTTTCGATTAGCAGAGCAAACCAACTACCGAACGCTAATGACTGCTTCCACTCATTATCATGGTTATCGACCTTGGTTAGATGGCGTAGAAATCTGGAACATGGGCTTGTCTGCAAAGGACTTTCAAATGAATTGCGATATTGTGCATGGCAGTTCAGCTGCGGATATTTCCGATGCATTCACACAGGTACAACAGTGGGAAGAGGGCTGTATCTACGTCTGTTTAAACAGTGCAAACAACGCATGGATGAGGTTAACAAAACATCGTCGATACATCCAAAAGTTGCTGCAATCTTTGCCAATGAACGGTGTGAGAGACACTGTGATTTATCGTCGAGCCTCAGGTATGACAAGCCTTGAGCCCTTTAAATTAGGCAAAAAAGTGGACTTATCTTCCGTAAATCAGGTGCCGCTTGAGGTGTTAACTTATCAGTTGCCTGGGCATATTGAAGCTGCTGAAAACATCACTGAGCTGCTGTGTCAGCATGGTTTAGATTCATACCTTACCGTGCTTCCATACCCTGAGTTTGACCAAGTAGCGCGACAATCGAAAGCGGATATTATTGTTTCTGGTGAGGTGTTTGATGAACATAAAGAGAGTTCTTGGCTTGGATGGCTGTTGTGCACAAACACCTTGACGGCGAGCCTGAATAAGCAATCAAAGCCTTGGTTCGAACAACAAGTATTTGATAATTTGGCTCAATCAGATGAAAGTAAGCGTGTTCAAGGTTATCAGCGAATTGAACGCGAGTTGATTCGAAAAGCGATTTATATGCCCCTGTTTCAATGCGCACAAGACATGAGAATCTCTGATAAAGTGAATGCGATGGATCTTCTTACTAATGGCTGGATCGACTTCAATCAGGTTGTTTTTAGGGGCGAACAACGCAACGACCTTACCTAACGCACTTCTTTTGGATAGCCAAAGTTAACCCATTGAGAGGGAAAGTAAAAACGAGAATAGTAGGTAGAATTACAATTTCGAAAAATGTACATCGTGACACCTTGTCGTATCACTGCCAATTGGAATTGCTAAAAATTGATGTAAATCTTTGAAATTATTGAAATTATTGAAGAATTTTGGAGCGTACTGCGGGAATCGAACCCGCATCATCAGCTTGGAAGGCTGAGGTAATAGCCATTATACGAAGTACGCTTTGCGTCGAAGACCTAGTTAATATGCCACATCTGACTGAAAAGAAAACCTTTTTTTTGGAGTTTGCGTTCAAGTGGACAGTTAAGCATCAATGTGAGTGGTTTTTCCTCATTTTTGTCTCTTCAAGCGGTTATCCAGTCCAGAAATAATCACATTTGATTATAGAAACCTTTACTCATTTCATCGCTTCTTTGCTAATGTTAAACCTTAGTAAACAGCGATTTAAAGGGATCTTCTATGCGCGTTTTTGTTCTATTGCTTTTTGGATTGTTGAGCCTGTCTCTACCAGTACAGGCTGAAAAACCCGCTTATTCAGACTCGGAGTTATTAGACCGCCCGCTCATGGAGCGTTATATTCTCGATGAATTAAAAGCCCTGCGTCAGGATCAGCAAGATTTAGAGCGTAAACTTGTTATTCAAATGACTGACCGCGAGCTGGCCGTTGCAGATAAGTCCCTCAACTACGCCAACGTCACCGTCACCTATTTCTTTTATATCATCGCCGGTGTCGCCTCACTGATCGCCTTTGTGGGCTGGCAATCGCTGCGCGAGTTTAAGCAAAACACCAAACAGATGGCCGATAAACGTCTGGAATCAATTGCCGAAGAGTACGAAAAGAAATTCAGTGCCCTTGAGCGAGATTTAAAACGCAAAACTCGTATCATTAGTGAAAACAACAAAGAAATTGAGCGCATCAATGAAATTCATAACCTGTGGCTGCGCGCACAAAGTATGCCTACCGCCGAACAGCGAATCGATGTCTATGATGAGATCCTGACCATCCGTCCTGGAGACTTGGAAGCACTAACCTATAAAGCGGATGCGGCGATGGAGATCAAGGAGTACAACTGGGCACTGAGTTTATGTAATCGAGTTCTGGAATTGGATACCAGTAACGGCCCGGCGCTGTATCAACGTGCCTGTGCGTTTTCTCGTTTAAGCATTGAGGAACAGGCAATTGAAGATTTGGAGCATGCTATCAACGCGAGTCCATCAATTCGAGAACTGATCAATACTGAGCCTGATCTGGAAGGGCTACACGGTAACCCACGTTTCGATGCCCTGCTCAATCAGTCATCAGAATAATCCTATCTATCATAGAGGCTAGAATGTCGCTTATGGGTAACAGATCGCGGTGACGCGGTCTTTACCTTCAATCTTTGACTGATACATCAGATGATCTGCATCCGATAGGGTGATTTCACCATTGTTGGTTGAATAGTGGGCACAACCTAAGCTCACTGAAGTCTGGAGCTCACCCTCGTCAAGAACCGATAACTCGCGCACGCTGGCGCAGATATTTTCCGCAATATCAACGACTTTGCCGAACTCCAACTCACATATCACAACGGCGAACTCCTCTCCGCCAATACGACCAATCAGTCCCTGCTCAGGGACAATGGCATTAGCGGCCAACGCGACCTTTCGGATCACCTCATCTCCGGTAGAATGTCCGTATCTATCATTGACCTTTTTGAAGTCATCAATATCAAAAATCATCAAGGTTACGGGTCCTTCACATGCCAGACGTTGCTTTAACTCGGAGACAAAGTGACGGCGGTTACTTAACCCCGTCAGCTGGTCCGTCTCTGATAATGTCTTTAACTCGCGGTTTGCTTGCTCCAGAGCTTTCGTTTTCACCTTCACCGTAATATTGAGTGCAACAATATAGCCGAAGGTAAAGATCCCAATGGCCAAAGCGGCGAGTGGGACTAAATAGTCAGGATAGACGGTACTGATGTACATCCAGCGATTGAAGATCTTCTGTTTATCTTCAACACCAAACGAGTTGATACCTTGTGAAATTCGTTGTTGTAGCGCTGTATTCCCTTCAGCCACTGCCGCCCTTAACTCGCCAGAATAGAGATGGCGAACCCCAATAAATTTCGGGGCTTTTTGAGATGTGTGGATATAGAAGTTAGCCACTTGTAGGTCTGCAACAAACGCATCAAGATCACCCGCAAACGCAGATTCGATCATCTGTTTGTTATTGGCAAAGCTAACCAGATTGAGATTCGGAAAATGCAGTTTGGTGAACTCTTCCTCATAACCGCCCGCAACAACCCCTACCTTATTGTCGTGCTTAGAGAGCATGAATTCATCTAGACTAGAGCCTATATGCTCTTGACTGATAAAAAGCTGAGTGTCGATAGACATAATGCCAGCGGTAAAGTCTAGGTAGCTGTCTCGTCCTTCGGACCATAGCAAACCCGCATGTACATCTGCGCGGCCATCCTTTACGGCTTCGAGTGATGATTGCCAGTCCAACAAAAGAAACTCAACGTCTATATTGTTCTTGTGACCAAACTCCTGCCAATACTCAATCAATATACCGTCAGGCTGACCTTCTTGATTAATAAATGAGAAGGGTTTCCATGCTTTTGAGTTAGCCACAACAAGCTTTTGCGGCGATTCAGCTTGCCCCCAAGAAGTAAAACTCACTAGAACCAATACACTAATAAAAAATCGAAGCACTTCCATCCTTACCATTAAGCTGACTGTTACGACTATTAAGCTATAGACCATATATCGAGGTTGGTATAGATAGTACTTTGATCAATTTCATCAATTATGATTATTGTTAAGTAATTCGCGTCAAATCTCACTAATTCAACAAATTAGCTTATTTTAAACTGTCCCATCTCATTGTTAAGTTCGTTCACTTGAGTCCGAACCTGACTCGATATATCGGAAGAGGAATTGGATATCTTCGCGACGTCCTCAACGGATAAGATGACCTCTTCCATTAAGCTCTGTATTTCGTCGGTCGCTAACGACTGTTGCTGAGCAGAACTCAATAACTCTTTCATCTGTTGGTTAAGCACTTCAATTTGATCCGTGGTTGAGTTGAGTGTCCCATACGCCAGTTCGGTATGTTCCGCACCTTCGCGAGCTAAATCCTTACTCTTGTCAATTTCGTTGACAACGGCTCTCGTCGAAGTTTGGATCGCGTTAACGATGTTGTTGATTTCTGTAGTCGATTCTGTGGTGCGCATAGCGAGTAATCGAACTTCGTCGGCAACCACAGCAAAACCTCGACCATATTCCCCTGCCCTTGCAGCTTCAATCGCCGCATTTAGCGCGAGCAAATTCGTTTGTTCCGCTAAACCTTCAATCACCTCGGTAACCCGGCCAATCGCTTCACTTTCTTTGCTGAGCTCATCCACCTGATCACTCGCTTTTTCTATTGTTGTGTGCAGCAAACCTACAGTATTTTTATTGAGATCCAACGCTTGTGAACCACGTTCGATCTGTTGTTTCGATTGAAGCAAATTAGTCACCGACTGCTCTGCTTGTATTGCAGTGTCGTTGGCAGACTGGCTCACGTCACTCACTTGCTGGCCAACTAGTGCCATAGTCGCCTTCTGACGTTCGACCTGAGAAACCGTCGCGTCGTTGGCGTCGAGCAATGACTTCATACTATCGCTGACGGTGTTCGCTTTAGTCATGACACCTTTTACTATACTGGCGAGCTCATCATTCATTCGATTGATCGAATGCATCAAACTGGCCAGCTCGTCGCTACCTTCAATTTCTAGCGAAGCTTGAGATACATCACCATCAGCGATGGACTCGGCACGTTTGGACACAATCGACACACGACGACCGATGTTTTTGCCCATGAGGTGGGCAGTCGTTACCGATACGATCACGACCAGAGCAATCGAGCCAACCAGCAAACGAATGACATTCGTGACTGAGCTAAAGATCCCTTGCCCACTCGCATCAGCTTGAGCTTGCTGCTGGTTGATCACCGCCTCGAGGCTAGCATCAAGTTGCTGTACAGCAGGAACCAGCTCGTTTGCCATCTTCTGATTTGCGATGTTCCAGTCGTTCGATTTACGAAGATTCACTACCTGATCCGCTAAGGGAAAATAGAGCTGTTGCATCTCTTTGAACAGTGACCATAGTCCTTGGTCACTGCTAGATAGCAAATCGGTCTTAGACTCGATTTCATCTACAGATTTGGCGTGGATGTTTAGAAATTCTTGATACTTGTCGAGATGGTCTTGGCTACCGTATTGAAGAAAATCTCGCATTGATGAAAGCGCGTTTGCTAACGAGGTATAGCTATCTGCATAGAGCCTGAATAGACGCTTACGCTCCCCACCCTCTTTATTCCCTGCTTCGTCATTGATTAAACCTTGCAGTTGATCGAGTGCGACCTCTGCGATAGGGGCGGCTTCAAAGATAAACAGTGAGTGAGCAGGAAGGTTTTCATCGCTATGGCTGAGCTCGGCGATTTCATTCAATGATTTGGTTACCACTGTCCATTGTGACATGACTCTTTGGTAGCTCTCTGCAACTAACAGCGTTTCTAATTGGGGGAGCGCTTCATCAACCTTGAGTATCGCTTGGGCTAAGTTGTCTCTCTGCTCAGCCCCCGTCATTTCATCCCCTCCAAGCAGCATGTACGCTCGTAGAGAAGAGACTGTAGCTTGGATAGATTGCTGAATGGAACGACCGGCATCTACGGTCGACAGATCACTCTCTAGCAACGAACGAGTCTGCGTATCGACAGTATTAATGCTGCGGAAGATTAAAAATGCGGAAACGATAAAAAGTACTGCAAGTGACAGAAAACTTAGCTGTAACTTCCCTGATATCGTGAGTTTCATCCATTAACTCCTATAGTAAGTTCAATGCTTACTATAGCGTCTTGCTCAATGTTGTTAAATAAATGTGTATCAATAAATTAAACTTTTGTATGAGCCGGTCGGTAAGTGCAAAAAAAAAGTCCCCGCTAAGCGAGGACTTCGAAATACGATATAACAGGGCTATTAAATATTTGCCGCTGCTACGTAATTCGTTAGCTCATCATTAGAGACTGTCGTGATGTACTGGTCATCTAGGTAGAAGGCTACGCTATCTTGCGACTTTTCACCACGAAGTACTTGTTGAGTACCATCAATGTATGAAATGTCCATCTGCATTGTGTTTTCGTCGATTTGCTGCATCGTTGCTTTTTCGATGTTTGCGTTGTTCGACAAAGGAACATCTTTAAGTGAGCTGTCTAAATGGCCATTCACTTTGATGTAGTTTTTGGTCGGAGTGTCTACTACCGCTGGTGATTTACCAGAAATTGGGTTGGTACCTGTCCAAAACTCAATCGCGTTGAAGACGAATAGATCGACAGTACCAGCGATACCATAGACAGGTGAAAGAAGCAGGAACATACCTTCACGACCGTAGCGGTTATCTACCACTTCTAGGTTGAATTTTGACACAAGACCCGTCGTCGCCATTTGTCCCATACAACCAGTAAGAGAAGAAACTCCTAAGCCTACTACAATAGCCATTTTTAATACGTTAGTTTTCATGTATACCACCACTTAATCAAGAAGGCGCGCATCGTACTCTTGTTTTCGGCTAAATCAATCCATCACAATAGATATTTGACACAAAATTTACTATGTTAATCTTTTGTTTTAAATAGGTTATTTCCTATAGCACAATCTATATATAGTGGTGTGGCAATACCCAACCCGCCCTCTATAGTGATCGCGCTGCTCAGATTTAGGCTCGATAACATTTTGTTTCAGAATGCAGTACAAATAATCTGCAAAATCGGGGGTTAGCCTCATCTACCACTGTTCAAATAGTAATCAGACAGTTTTATATATTCGCCCAAACCGCAAAATATCCGACCAAAATAGCCAATTATATCTTTATATAAAATCCAGATTTTTACCAAAAGCAGTGAATAAGTTCAAAATAAGCCTAACTGGTTAGTAAAAATCAGAATTGTTTGCTAGATCAACTTTTCCGTCAAAGATGTTGCGTGCTTATTTATTAAATGAATAATAGGCAACGTTACACAAATGTAACAAAACACAACACAATATAAGTATTATTTATAAAAACACCCATTTCACAGGCAGGAAAAGCATGACAAAGCGTATTTCGCTAGCCATATTGGCGAGTATATTTGCAGGTAGCGCTGCAGCATCCAACTTGGATGACAAAATCAACGAAGTCGTTGCACCTATCGTTAACCCTTTTGTAGGAATGATCTTCTCGACTATTCCGTTCCCTTTTAGTGACGTACAGGTGCCGTGGATTGTTCTTTGGTTAGTTGTTGCAGCAACTTTCTTCACAGTCTACTTAGGCTTCATTAACGTGCGTGGTTTTAAACACGCTATCGACTTGGTATCTGGTAAGTTCTCAGATCCAAAATCAAAACAAGATGGTGAGGTGTCTCACTTCCAAGCACTGACAACGGCTCTTTCGGGCACCGTAGGTTTAGGTAACATCGCTGGTGTTGCTGTGGCGGTGTCTATCGGTGGCGCTGGTGCGACATTCTGGATGATCCTTGCAGGCCTACTTGGTATGTCGAGCAAGTTTGTAGAGTGTGCACTTGGTGTTAAATACCGTAACACAAACCCAGACGGTTCTGTTTCTGGTGGCCCAATGTACTACCTAAGCAAAGGTCTGGCTAAACGTGGTAACGCCGCATTCGGTCGTACTCTTGCCGTTCTGTTCTCTGTGTTCGCAATCGGCGGTTCACTTGGTGGCGGTAACATGTTCCAAGCAAACCAAGCGTTCAAACAGGTTGTAAGTGTTACTGGTGGCGATGCTTCATTCTTTGCAGATAAAGGTTGGTTGTTTGGCCTAATCCTCGCTGTGGTCGTTGGTATCGTTATCATCGGTGGTATTAAGTCTATCGCTAAAGTGACTGAGAAGGTTGTTCCATTCATGGCAACCATCTACGTTGGTGCTGCTATCATCATTATCTTGATGAACTTTGATCGCATCGATGACGCATTCTCAGCAATCTTTAACGGCGCATTCACTGGTGAAGGTATTGCTGGTGGTGTAATCGGTGTTCTAATTCAAGGCTTCAAACGTGCGGCGTTCTCGAACGAAGCGGGTGTTGGTTCGGCGGCTATCGCTCACTCAGCGGTAAAAACAAAAGAACCAATGTCAGAAGGCTTTGTGTCGTTACTAGAACCTTTCATTGATACTGTTGTTATCTGTACTATGACGGCACTAGTTATCATCATCACAGGTTACCTAGACACAGATACAGGTCTAGCGGGTGTTGAACTAACGTCTGCGGCATTTGGTAGCGCAATTAGCTGGTTCCCTTACCTACTTGCTGTAGCAGTAATCCTATTTGCTTTCTCTACGATGATCTCTTGGTCATACTACGGTCTAAAAGCTTGGACTTACTTGTTCGGTGAGAGCAAAACTGCAGAAATCATCTTCAAAGTTAAGTTCTGTATCTTTGTTGTCATTGGTGCGGCAATGAACCTTGGTCCAGTTATCGACTTCTCAGATGCAATGATCTTTGCAATGGCTCTAGTGAACATTGTTGGTCTTTACATCCTAGTACCAGAAGTGAAACGTGACCTAGCGGATTACCTAGAACGTTTCAACGCAGGTAAAGTGTACAAAGCACAGCAACCAAAACAAAACCTAGCAGAGCAACCAGAATAATCTGACATTTCGCTCTAACTCGTTAAACAGCAGGCTTCGGTCTGCTGTTTTCGTTTAGATACACGGCTAAAAAACAGATATTTTGTATCTAAACTTGCAAACCAATCCTCTAGATCAAGCTCAATCACAAGTATAAATAACTAACTATTCATCCCGTCTTTGTTAATAAACGCGATTTTTCGCCACAACTCACGCAAGTGTAAGCCCAGCTTTACTACACAATAATCATTCTCAACACGCAACTTTTAACATCTTTGTTACACTTACCTTAAAGTGTAATGATTGAAATTGATCGCTGTTTTCATCTTTGTTTACAGGTGAAAAATACGCAGGTGGTGAATTCATCAGCAGGTTGTTTTAGTCACTAACTTAGAGATGTATGAAACTTAAGTATCTATCTGGGCTTTGATGTGCCGAAACATGGTCACTGAGTCAGACACCGTTGCTCCAAGTGCGATCCACTAATGAGTAACATAAAGGAGATAGTAATGAATGTTCAGACACTACCCATGTTACGCTTCATCGATCACGAAGGTAACGCGGTCAACCAACTTCCCGCATGGGCAGACTTAGCGACCCTAACCGATTTTTATAAAGATATGCTGCTCACCCGAACTTATGACAATAAAGCGGTGGCGCTTCAACGGACGGGGAAACTGGGGACTTACCCTTCCCATCTGGGTTCTGAGGCTTATGGTGTGGCAATTGGCCATGCGATGCATCCAAGAGATGTCTTTATTCCCTATTATCGCGATATGCCCGCAATGTGGGCACGAGGCATCGCGATGGAAAAGAACCTTCAATATTGGGGAGGCGATGAACGAGGCAGTGACTTTCATGTTGCGCCCCAAAGTGATACCCCAGAACCATGCCATGACTTACCTTTCTGCGTACCTATTGCGACTCAGTGCACCCATGCTGTTGGTGTTGCGGCAGCGCTGAAAATAGACAATCAACACCACGCAGCCCTCGTCACCTGTGGCGATGGCGCGACTTCGAAAGGTGATTTTCTTGAAAGCATCAATTGCGCTGGTGCTTGGAACCTGCCACTTGTGTTCGTCGTGAACAATAATCAATGGGCGATATCGGTACCCCGTGCGCTGCAATGTGCCGCTGATTTTCTCTCTGATAAAGCGCAAGGAGCTGGGATCCGTGGAATTACCGTCGATGGGAACGATGTTGTTGCTGTGCATGACACGGTTCTAGCGGCGTTAGATCGCGCTCGCAAAGGTAAGGGAGCGACACTAATCGAAGCCGTCAGTTACCGACTTAGTGATCATACCACCGCCGATGATGCGACGCGTTACCGGAGCGGTGACGAACTGAACCAAGCCTGGCTATATGAACCTGTTAAACGTCTCAAGACCTATCTGACTAGCCATGGCGCATGGAACGATAACCTTGAACAGGAGTGGCTCGTCTCGTGCAAACAGCAAGTCGAATTAGCAGTCGAACATTACCTATCTCTGCCACCTCAAGCGCCTGAAACTGCGTTTGATTTTCTTTATGAGCAAGCCCCCGTCGAACTGAATCAACAACGCGATGAGCTAATAAATAAAGCAATGCGCATGCAAGGAGGTAAACATGGCTGAACTCACCCTAGTCGAAGCGGTTAACCTTGCACTGCACTATGAAATGAGTCACGACTCTAGCGTCGTGGTTCTGGGCGAAGACGTCGGCGATAACGGTGGTGTATTCCGTGCCACCGTTGGCTTAAAAGAAAAATTCGGTCTTCGTCGTGTGATTGATTCCCCGCTTGCTGAAGCGCTTATTGGAGGTGTCGCAGTTGGCATGGCGAGTCAGGGCTTGCGGCCCGTTGCAGAATTCCAGTTCCAAGGGTTTGTCTTTCCTGCGTTGGAGCACCTTATGTGTCACGCGGCTCGCATGAGAAATCGAACACGTGGTCGCCTAACCTGTCCCGCCGTATTTAGGGCACCGTTTGGCGGTGGTATTCACGCTCCGGAACATCACTCTGAAAGTGTTGAAGCCCTGTTTGCTCACACTGCTGGGTTTAAAGTTGTCATCCCGTCTTCCCCACAACGCGCATATGGATTGCTATTAGCGGCGATTAGAAGCAACGATCCCGTTATGTTTTTCGAGCCAAAACGCATCTATCGTATTGTCAAATCTGATGTGATTGATAATGGAGAAGCGCTTCCCCTAGATACTTGCTTTACTCTGCGTAGAGGCAGAGACATTACTTTAGTGACATGGGGCGCTTGCGTTGTTGAGTCATTGCAAGCGGCACAAACCTTATCCTCGCAAGGAATTGAAGCGGAAGTCATTGATCTCGCCTCCATCAAACCTATTGATATGGATACCATACTATCATCGTTAGAAAAAACTGGCCGATTGCTCGTTGTGCATGAGGCCAGCAAAACGTGTGGCGTTGGGGCGGAGATTCTTGCTCGCACCGCGGAAAAAGCGATGTGTCTACTAAAAGCACCACCTAAACGTGTCACGGGATTCGATACCATAATGCCTTACTACCGTAACGAAGACTATTTTATGATTCATGAGCAAGACATCGTCTTAGCTGCACGTGAGCTTGTGGAGGGTTGGAAATGAAAACGTTTTTATTACCAGATCTTGGCGAAGGTCTAGCAGAATCCGAAATTGTCGAATGGCACATTAATGTTGGCGATTCGGTCGAGCTAGATCAAGTGGTGCTTACCGTTGAAACAGCAAAGGCGGTGGTGGAAGTACCGGCCCCCTACTCAGGCGTTGTGGTCAGTCGCCATGGTGAAGCGGGTGATGTGATAAACATCGGTGCACTGTTGCTCGAAATTGAAGAGCAACCTGAGTTAGTTGGCACCGTTGCGTCAAAACAGAAGCAACAAGACGCGGCCACTGTGGTTGGTAATGTATCGCAAACTACACACCATGTAGACGTTGACGATTTTTGGATCGGCAGCACTCACAGCCCTTCCACAGACGGACTGGTTACGGCGCTACCTTCAACACGCCTGCTGGCTAAAAAGCTCGGCGTAGACTTAAACACCGTCAGCGGTACCGGGCCGAATGGAATAATCACCGATAATGACATTTATGCCGAAGCGCGTAAGCAGAGTCCTGGCACTGAAGTGTTAAAAGGTGCACGTAGAACCATGGTGTCAACCATGTCTGAGTCGCATCACAGTGTCGCGGCAGTGACGATTACCGAAGAAGCGTCTCTGGCAAATTGGACAGCAGCGGAGGATATATCAGGGCGATTGATTCGTGCCGTTGTCTATGCCTGTCAGGAAGAACCGGCTCTGAATGCGTGGTTCGACGCAGAAACCATGACCCGCTGTGTCCATAGCCGAGTCAATATCGGTATTGCCGTTGACAGCAGTCACGGGCTCTACGTCCCCGTGTTGAAACACGCTGAGAGTTATGACGATAACGACATCCGAACATGGTTAAACGAAACCGTCCAAGGAATTAGAGAACGTAAAATTGGCCGAGACAGTTTACAGCATGCAACCATCACCCTCTCTAATTTTGGTGCCATTGCTGGCATTTTCGCCACGCCCGTTGTCTCACCACCTCAGGTCGCGATTGTTGGTGCTGGGCGTATCATCGAACGAGTGGTGATAAAAGATGGCGTTCCAGTTGCGGTTAAAGTCATGCCGCTATCGATTACTTTTGACCACCGTGCATGTACAGGCGGCGAAGCAGCAAGATTCACCAAGAAACTGGTTGAGCATTTGCAAAGTTAAACCATTAACTAACGCCGAATCTTTCGATTCGGCGTTTTTTTGGTTAAGCATTCGAATTAAGCGTCTATCTTTTCTATCAGTTCCGGTAATAGAGTAAACAAATCCCCCACCAGCCCATAGTCCGAAATTTCGAAAATAGGCGCATCAGGGTCGCTGTTAATCGCAACAATCACCTTGGAGTCTTTCATGCCTGCTAAATGCTGTATCGCCCCCGAAATGCCCACTGCGATATAGAGACGCGGTGCGACAATTTTGCCCGTCTGACCGACCTGTAAATCGTTAATAACAAAGCCCGCATCAACAGCCGCTCGTGAGGCTCCTATCGCCCCACCGAGCTTATCAGCCAAAGCTTCTACCATGGCAAAATTTTCCTTGCTGCCGACACCACGCCCACCAGAAACCACCACATCCGCATTGGATAATTCGGGGCGTTCACTTTGAATGTTGTCTCGGCTGATAAGCTCTGTTCCCTGACAATCTATCGTTAGGTCTAGATGCACAATTTCGACCGTGTTTGCCCCCTGAAGGGATATTTTTTCAAACGCAGTGCTTCTCACCGTCATGACTTTTAGATCATCATGGCTTTGTACTCGCGCTAACGCATTACCTGCGTATATCGGGCGCACTATCGTATCGCCACTTTCAATAGCAACCACGTCAGACATCATTCCAACCCCGAGCAGAGCCGCGATCCGAGGCATTATGTCTTTGCCAAAGCTCGACGACGAACAGAGCAAATAGCCATATTCAGAGGCACGACTCATCACCAATTGTGCGAGATTTTCACTTAGCTGAGATTGATACACTGGGCTATCTGCCACTAGCAACTCGTCGATTCCTTCACAACCACTGAGTTGATTGCAAATCTCATCACAAGGGTTCCCCGCCACCAATACGCTGATTTTTGCACCGGAAGAAAATCCTTTTAATTGCATCGCAGCAGTCAGCACAGATAATGTCGCCGCCGAGAGCGCATTATGATCATGCTCTGCGATAACTAATATATTGGCTTCGCTCATCACACACTCCTTATTCAATCACTTTGGCTTCATTTCTAAGTTTGTCGACCAAATCGGCGACGGTCGCAACCATGATTCCGGCTTCACGCTTAGGAGGAGCAAAAACCTCCAGCACAGTCTGAGTCGGCGAACAGTCAACATTCAAACTTTCAACGTTGACGATCTCTAATGGTTTACGCTTCGCCTTCATGATATTGGGTAGCGATGCATAACGTGGCTCGTTGAGTCTTAAGTCGGTACTTATGACGGCAGGCAGGGTTAACTTAAGCGTTTCCAGTCCACCATCCACTTCACGAATGACCGTCAGCTCATCATGAACAAGATCGATTTTGGATGCGAACGTCGCCTGAGGACACGCCATAAGACCGGCTAACATTTGCGCCACTTGGTTGTTGTCAGTATCAATAGACTGCTTGCCAACAATAACCAGCGGGGTCTGCTCTTTTTCTGCAAGCCGTTTGAGAATTCTTGCTACCGCGAGTGGCTGAAGCATCGTCTCACTGCTGACATGTATCGCTCTATCCGCGCCTAATGCGAGCGCACTGCGCAGCTGCTCTTGGCAATCATCAGTACCGATAGAGGTGACTATCACTTCACTTACCTTATCCACTTCTTTCATTCGAATCGCTTCTTCAACGGCGATCTCGCAGAAAGGATTCATTGCCATTTTAACGTTGTCGGTTTCTACACCCGATCCGTCAGCTTTGATACGTACCTTCGTGTACGGGTCAATTACGCGTTTAATCGCTACCAGAACTTTCATCGCAATCTCCGAAAAGCAAAGTGATAAATTGAGCTTAGTAAAGTTTACGTTTACGTCAACTGTAACTATATTTATTGCATGATGTTGAATCGCCGTGAAGGTTATGCAAGATGGAAAGAGAGAGTATGGACTTTGATGTCGTGATTGTCGGCGCTGGCCCCGCGGGACTTTCTGCCGCCTGTAGGCTGGCGCAATTAGCCTTGCAACATCAACAAACGCTGTCAATTTGTGTGGTAGAAAAAGGCGCTGAAGTCGGAGCACATATACTTTCTGGTGCGGTATTCGAGACCAGAGCGCTCGACGAACTCTTCCCAGACTGGCAGGTACAAGGTGCGCCTGTGACAACTCGCGTCTCCTCGGATCAATTTATCTACTGTACCAGCAAGGCAAACCATATCTCAGTACCACATTGGTTGACCCCACTTTCTTTGCGCAATGACCACAACAACTATGTGATTAGCCTAAGCAAGCTTTGCCGCTGGCTAGCGACTCAAGCAGAGAAGCTTGGGGTTGAGATTTTTCCGGGCTTTCCTGCGAGAGAAGTTTGCTACGACGAACAAGGGAATGTAACTGGCATTATCACGTCAGATATGGGACTCAACAAACAGCGAGAGCAAAAAAGCACTTTTCAAGCGGGGATTCAACTTAACGCCAAACAGACCATCTTTGCCGAAGGCGCGAGAGGCAGCTTAGGAAAAGAACTGATTAGCCACTTTAAGCTTGATAGAGTGAGTCAGCCACAACACTACGCGCTCGGTATCAAAGAGCTGTGGCGTCTAAAGGCCGATGACTCTCGTTTTAGTGCGGGCAAGGTAATTCACTCGACTGGATGGCCATTGAGCGAGTCAGATTCAAGCGGTGGCGGCTTTCTCTATCATCTCGAGGATCATTTAGTCGCCGTCGGTCTTATCACTGACCTCAACTATACCAACCCCTTTCTAAGTCCATTTGATGAATTTCAACGCATCAAACACCATCCTCAGTTTGCTCAGTTCTTGCAAGGAGCGGAGCGCATTGCCTATGGTGCAAGAGCCATTGCCAAAGGTGGGTTACTCTCTTTGCCCAAACAACAGTTCTGCGGTGGGCTACTGATTGGCTGTGAAGCAGGCACCCTTAACGCTGCCAAAATCAAAGGATGTCATACCGCCATGAAATCAGGCTTACTTGCCGCTGAAGCCGTGTTTGAAGCGATAGAACAGCAGCAGCAAGAAGCAAATTACGCACAACGGTTTACTGAGTCCTGGTTGTATGAGGAGTTGAACCAGAACCGTAACTTCTCTGGTGCCATTCATCGTTATGGAACATTATTTGGTGGCGCACTGACGCTGTTTGAGCAAAACATCTGGCAACGTCTAACGGGCACAGCACTGAGTTGGGATATTGGCGACCCACAAGCTGACTATGTCACCTTATACGAACGCTCTCGTTGTCATCCTATTCATTACGATAAACCCGACGGTCAGTTAAGCTTTGATAAGCCCTCTTCTGTGTATCTCTCTGCAACCATTCATGAAGAAGATCAGCCTTGCCATCTACTGCTGTCGGATCAACACATTCCAATAACCCATCATATGACCTTGTTCGATGAACCGAGTCAACGCTATTGCCCTGCGGGGGTCTACGAAATCGTCAATGTTGAAGGCCAGAGAAGACTACAAATCAACGCAGCCAACTGCGTTCACTGCAAAACCTGCGACATAAAGGACCCATCGCAAAACATTACGTGGGTTCCGCCCGAAAGTGGTGGTCCAAACTACACAGAGATGTGAATCGATTCCCTCACTTCCGTGTGTTGACTAACGTTCGTGGATGGCAAAGTCCATTGTCACTTTATCGTGGAAGATGCCGATTCGATTGAGGACATTGGTTAGGTTTTGTACCTCCAGCGGCGTAAGATCGTTAACAGCCAGTACATCGTTTACTCTGCGCAAATCACTGTATTCAACGATCTGGTTCATAAAACGTAGGTGCCAAATATGGTCGAAGATGTAGACCATTTCTCGATAGGTTTTTGAATCAATCTCCTGCGCATTGAGCAAGCCTTGTAATCTAATACGTGTATTGCACTCTCTGATGTCGTGCTTCAAAGCGTAGAGTCGACAGAAGATCTCCATCGGTCTTAGACACTCTTTGAGATTGATCGACATACATCCCTGCTTGCTCTCTGGATCATCATTGTAGGCAGGCAAAGGCACTTTATGCGAGAGGCAGTTTTGCGCATAGATGGGTAAAAACTCCGGATGTAAGACCAACAGCTGTTGAATATGTGACTGAATATCATCGACTAATGATGCGTCACCATACGTGGCCCGAATATCGAAAAAGACGTTCAACTCTAAAATGGTTTCTGGGGAGGCTTGCTCCACCCAACGGGTAAAGTTGTCCTGCCACTCTCTCTTACTCAGACACCACTGATGATTTGATGCCATGATCAATCCATCGCAGTAGCTATATCCTGCCTGATTGAGCATCGCGCAAACACTTTCACCTAAATGGAGGAAATAACGTCGTATCGCTTTCAGATCCTCATCGTCTGGTGTCTCAAACACGATGGCATTGTCCTGATCCGAAAACAGTGTCATATCGTGACGAGCATTGCTGCCAAACGAAACAAACGAGAATGGCACTGGCGGCGGCCCGATATCTTTAATTGTCAGTTCGACAAAACGACAAATAGCGGCATCGTAGGTACAACCAATCAAGCTACGCAAATGATCGGAGCGTGTGCCTGCGGCAATCATTTCACGAATCAGGTCTGTTAGCCTGTTCAAAGATTCAACCACATGGCTATGACTGTCACTACTCTCTATATCAGTAATGATACTGTTGCTCGTTTTACGATAATCACAACTCGGGTTTACCGAGCCGAAACTCGCCCCATACACTTTACGCACAATCGGGCGGAACGAAACAACATGACCAAGTTTTTCTGATAGGAAGATGCGTGAGGTACTCAAAATGATATCGATAGTACGGCCACTCTTCGTCACGATTTGGGCATCGAACTCGGCAGGCTCACTGTGATGATTGAACAGTTGTAGCAAGTGATTTAACACACGACGATTTTGTGGATGGTCGGAAAACAGCTCTTGCCAAATAGTGCGTGATTTGAGTTCCGTATCGGTATAACCCAATAGTTGGTGCAACCGAGTATTAGAAAATATTATCTTGCCATCAGCCTCAAGGATGTAGCCCTCATTTGACGACTCTACCAGCGCTTTATACCGGTTTTTTGCTTCGTGAAGTGCAATTTCGGCACGCTTTTTCTTCTTTTCAATCGCCTTTGACTGACCAATAACGTACAAGAGAATCACCACCAATCCGAGCGTAATGCCAACAAAAACTCGGTATAAGGTGCTCTCTAATTTATCTATCTCCTGCTCGACGTCTTGAAAATAGACGCCAGTGCCAATAATCCACTGCCACTCTTCAACGCCTTCGACGTAGGTCATCTTAGGCGCGGTGATCGACGCGTCATCCTTCCACTGCCATTGGTATTCGAGATAACCCTGCTGAGACGCTTTGACCAGTTTGACGATTTCGACAAAAATGGGGAAACCTGTACTGTTTTCACTTTCGTAGTAGTTGGTCAGGTCTTGGTTGGTTAAGTCACTCCTATAGGGGTGCATCACCATGTTGGGTTGCATATCTGTAATAAAGAAATAATCTTTATTTTCAGGCCCATAGCGCATCGCACGAATTTCCATCGCCGCCTTTTTCTGCGCTTCCTCGAGGCTGAGTATTCCACGCTGCTCTAAGTCAACATAGCTGTCGACGATACTCACCGCGGTTGACGTCAGCTCTTTTAGCATCTGGCGCTTTTGGTTGAGCATCGACTCTTCCACCAAAGGTAGAATGACATAGATAATTGCCGTGACAAACAGCGTAATCGCAACCACGGTAGGAACAACGATCCTTAGACTAAAGTTACTCAGCGTCGATTGATGTTCGCTCTGATGTGTACTCAAACCAACAAAGTAGTCGGCAAGCTCAGTTTCGTCCAATACCTCCGACAGATCTTGGTCATGACATGTGTCGTGATATTTTGCGGTAAACGAGTCGTTGGTAAAATCTGCGCGAGTGGGTAAATAGCCATGGTAATCGTCGCGAATATGCGTTTCTAACACGTTTTTAATCTGTTGAAGGGTATATCTGTCGCCAAACTCAGTAATCGCCTCTGTCAGCGCTTCTTTGCAGTGACGAAATCGTCTATGTGAATAGGGATCGAATTCTACCCCATCCGCCATGGTGTCACTGTGCTCTTCGCCATTGTAGTCAAAGAAGCCATCAATCCAGCGATGAATCTCTTCGGCTCTGACACCGTGCAGCTTCTCTGTACGGTCAGCATGTTCAGATATTTTCATTTGGTTTCAATTAACCCAATTTCATATTAATAAATTGTTAAAAAGTGCGGCCTGCGTTGCATTTTTACTAACATCCAATTTCCCAGCTTATGACTTCGCCCGCTTAATTAACTCAAATCAATATTTGCCCCATAACCCTTTCTTAGTATGGCTGCCATGTTTGATTGAATTTTTGACAAGCTAGCTTACTCGCTAACTTGTCTTCATTAGCGAAGTAACCCCATGTTTCCCTCTTTATCAAACATAAAGGTGCTTGGTAGCGTCTGGGATGTCGTCTCGTATTGATCGAAGGTCAGTATACCAAGTGAAAGCGGAACTCTAATTGACATGGTTCAACTTCGAAACATAACAAAGGAAGACTGAATGTCTAACACAAATAAAACCTTTTACAGGGATATGCGTCGCAAGGCGCAGGAATTTGAAAGCCGAGAAGAATTTCTAAACCATGATTTGACTATCATGAGCTTTCGTCGCTGGGGTATCCATTTACCTTCTCGCGACTACAGCATCGAGATAGAAGACTGGGTACCTGCACTCGCAGCGACGATAGGTAAAGTGGTAATGGTTACAGCTATGGTTGCCGCTTTTGCCGCTCAGTTTGGATTGTCACCTGAGTTCGTCGCGGAAAACGTACGCTATGAACTGCTCATCGCTGGCGCTCTGTTTGTTATCCTTTTTTCCGCCATTCTTAACCCCAATGCTAACTTAGCCGGTACTCATGGCCCAATGATACCGCTCATTCCGCTTATTGCTGCGGCTGGAGGACACCCTCTCGCACTCGGTCTCATGGTATGTGCATTTGGTTTGATTCTTGCCTTTACCAAAGGCGGTTCAAAGCTGATGACGCTAACCGGTGTCGGTGTCCGAGGTGGGCTATTGATCTATCTTGGTGCCGTCGGCTTGCTCGGTCAGATCAATAAAACGGAAGCATGGGCCGCAAGTACTGACCAAGGCTATATTTCATTTGCTGTGATTGGTGTAACGGTGATGGTCTACGCCTACCTCGCTAAAATCAACAAACGTTGGCTGGCCATTCCACTCTGTTCTGCTTTAGCGGGCATCGTCGCTTATGTTATGGGTGCTGAGTTTGCTTTTACTACCGAACCAGGATTACCACATTTCAGCCCATTCTACTGGTGGGGTGAGAATACGGGTTGGCAATTGGGTTGGCCGAACTTAGAGCATTTTATTGCCGTCACACCATTTGCACTTTTAGCGGTTGCAATGTGGTCACCAGACTACCTTGGCCACCGTGTATTCCAAGAGCTTAACTACCCGAAAGAAGCAAAAGGCGTGCTGATGGACGTCGATGACACTATGGTCGGTGCATCTATCCGTCAAGGTGTCGGTGCTCTATTGGGTGGTGGTAACCTTGCCTCTTCTTGGGGTACATATATGATCCCAGCCGCCATTGCAAAGCGTCCAATTCCTGGAGGGGCGCTACTTACCGGCTTAATGTGTATTGCCGCATCCATCATTGGTTATCCGATGGATCTAGCGATGTGGGAACCCGTGTTGCGCGTTGCTCTGATCGTTGGTGTGTTTCTACCACTTCTCGAAGCGGGTATGCAGATGATCCACAAACATAAAGATTCATTAAGTGCTGGTATTTGTATCTTCGCTTGTGCCTTTGTTAACCCAGTGTTTGGTTGGGCAACCACAATGCTGCTGGATAACATGGGGCTGATTGGTGACCATGAACGTGCCAAGACTCTATCGGCAAAAGACAAGTACTTGATCCCTGGCGCCGCCTTCATCGTCTGTGTCGGCTCTCTTGCTTTCGTTGGTCAGTTACCAGGGATTCCTGCGCTGATCGGCCACTAATCATCGTCATAAGGCATAGATGGGCGCCCGTCTATGCCTTTTTCTGCAATCTCAATCAGTTCCTCGTCACGCGACTGCTTCTTGTTCCTCAATTTGAGCGCTTATCGTACCGTGTTGCACAACGATTAAGCACTAACGCCTCAAACCCATAACTCAACAAACCATCCAAGCCACGCCTCATCGATTTAACTCAGTATCCACACACGTCAGAAACAAAAATTCAACACTTTTGAAAAATATTCAAATTAAGTTGAAAAAGAGATTCCAATCACACTTCATTCGGTTATAATTCGCGCCCATTATGCCTTGTGTTGATAAACGCAAACTTAATTTGAACAAATCGTCTGTTAACCGATCCTCATTGTGAGGACAACTGAGAAGAAAAATGAGCAAGATTGATAAAGCTATGCGCATCCTGCTAGCGGGATTCTGTATCAACCTTTGTCTTGGCATCCTGTATGCTTGGAGTGTATTCAACAAAGCACTAGTCACTGAATCTGGTTGGACCGCGGCTGAAGCATCAGCACCATACGCGACAGCAACCATCACTTTCTCTATCTGTCTTCTTGTTGCTGGCATCTTGCAAGACCGTATGGGTCCACGTCTTATTCTAATCCTTGGTACTGTGCTAACAGGCCTAGGTATGATCGCGTCTGGCTTTGTCGACTCACCACTGATGCTAAACATCACTTTCGGTGTTATCACTGGCGCTGGTATCGGCTTTGGTTATGCTTGTCTGTCTCCTTCTGCGATGAAGTGGTTCCACGCGTCGAAGAAAGGTATGGTTAACGGCATCATTGCAGCAGGTTTTGGTCTAGCGGCAATTTACCTTGCTCCAGTAACCTCTGCACTCATTAACAGCATGGGCATCCAAACCAGCTTTATGGTTTTGGGCGTTGGTATTCTTGCTATCGCAGTACCTCTTGCAGCAACAATCAACAACCCACCTGCGGGCTACACACCAACAGAACCAAAAGTAAAACAAGGTCAAGCACCTAAAGCCGTTAAGAAATCTGATGACCTAACTTGGAAAGCAATGCTGAAAACACCACAGTTTTACTCACTGTGGATCATGTATGCATTTGCTGCGTCAGTAGGCCTAATGATCATCGGTAACATTACAACGATTGCTAGTGTTCAGGCTAACCTACCAAATGCGGTATACCTTGCCTCTATCCTAGCGATATTTAACTCTGGCGGTCGTGTTGCTGCTGGTATGCTGGCTGACAAAATTGGTGGCGTACGTACTCTGCTGCTTGCTTTCGTACTACAAGGCATCAATATGGTTCTGTTCGCAACGTTCAAAACAGAATTTACACTGATCATTGGTACGGCAATCGCGGCAATTGGTTACGGTACGCTGCTAGCTGTATTCCCTACGCTTACCGCTGAGTTCTACGGTCTGAAAAACTACGGCACTAACTATGGCGTACTTTACACAGCATGGGGTATTGGTGGTGCAATCGGTGCAGCAGTCGTTGGTTTCTCTATGACTAACGGCACAGGCTACACGCTAGCTTACACTATCTCAGCAGCAATGATGGCCGTTTGTATTGTGCTTTCATTCATCACTAAGCCACTCTCAGAAGCGAAGATCGCTGAGCTAAAACACGCTTAATAGATTGAATTGCTGATAGAAAGGCTTAACCTTAGGGTTAAGCCTTTTTTGTATGTATTGATCATGTCTGAGATTGTTGAACTCGCACCCGACTATTATCTACGTAACCGTTATTTAACGCAAAGTCTCCTCTGTTGCCTGCTAACATCGATATTGTTTCAATTAATTGACGATGTTGAACCATGTTTTATTTGCTAAGTTGATGGGCTTCTGCTGCAATTAAGCCAATATTGAATGAGCACAATTATCCAGATGAATTTACGTACATTTTTCATGTTTGCTGTTGTTTTAAGCTTCGCGGGCTGTGCGACATACGCCGGACTTAATTATGACGACCTATTTGGACAGGCGAGTGTTCAAGAGCGTCGTAGCGATTTAAACAGTGTAGAAAGTGATTTCTTCTTATCTGAAGTCAAACCGATCATTGATAACCGCTGCGTGGTTTGTCATGCCTGTTATGACGCACCCTGCCAACTGAAACTCTCTTCAGTTGATGGTATCGACAGGGGCTCAAGTAAAGAACTAATTTATCAAGGTACTCGCCTTACCGCCGCAACGCCTCATCGTCTTTTCGAAGATGCGCAAACGACACAGCAGTGGCGAGAGTTTGGTTTTCATCCAGTGCTTAATGAGCGTGTGCAAAACCCGACCGCAAACCTAGAAGCGGGCTTAATTGCGCGCATGCTCGCTCAAAAAGAGGCACATCCCCTGCCAGATCAAAAACAACTGGAGGGTTTCGACTTTGCAATCGACCGCAGTCAGGTCTGCCCTACCATTGAAGAATACGATCAGTACCTAACAGACTATCCGACTTGGGGCATGCCTTATGGTATGCCAAACCTCAGTTCACATGAGTACGCGACGTTAACCAGTTGGCTGCAAAATGGCGCGATCATGAACAAATCGATACCACTGACTGACCAGCAAGCTCAATTAGTGAATGAATACGAGACATTGCTCAACAAGAGCCCACGTAAGGTGCAGCTGACTGCTCGTTACATCTATGAGCACCTGTTTTTGTCGCATCTCTATTTTTCTGACCTCAATGAAGAAACACCACGTTTCTTCACCTTGGTTCGCTCATCGACACCACCGGGCCAGCCCGTCCAACGAATTGCTACGCGTCGTCCTTACGATGATCCTGGCGTTCAACGAGTGTATTACCGCCTAATTCCTGAGCAAGGCACCATCGTTGATAAAACCCACATGCCATTCGCCTTGAACGAACAACGGATGAGAGATTGGAAAGAGTGGTTCATCGACGCCAACTACAAAGTTACTCAACTACCAAGTTACGATGTAGAAGTTGCTGCAAACCCTATGAGCGCATTTATCGATCTGCCAGTGAAAGCACGTTTTAAATTTATGCTCGATAATTCCCAAAACACCATCAATGCCTTTATTAAAGGGCCAGTGTGTCGTGGACAACTCGCGCTCAACGTTATCAATGACAGATTTTGGGTGTTCTTCCTTGACCCAGACAAAGCCGATCTGCCGGAAGTGAATGAATTTTACCGCTCTCAAGCAGACAACTTAAAACTGCCCGGAGAGTTAGAAAGTAATGCTTTGCCCGTGACCAACTGGGTCTCCTATTCACGTCAGCAAGCGCGTTACCTTGAGGCTAAATCTGAGTTTATCAACCAATGGTTTGAAGGCGGTAAATACCTAACTACCGACATTATCTGGACGGGAAACGGCACTAACCCTAATGCAGCACTCACAGTATTCCGCCATTTTGATAGCGCATCCGTGGTTCAAGGTATGGTTGGTGAACCACCAAAAACAGCGTGGATACTGGATTATTCCCTGCTCGAACGTATTCACTATCTGTTGGTCGCTGGGTTTGACGTATATGGCAACTTTGGCCACCAATTGATGACACGTATGTTTATGGATTTCTTGCGCCTTGAAGGGGAAAGTAACTTTATCGCACTCTTACCAAAAGCGATGCGTCACCAAGAACACTCAAGCTGGTACCAAGACCAAAGCACCCAACTTAGTGACTTCTTACAGCGTAATGTTAAACCGTTCGATCAACCAACTCAGGTTCCATACCACACGGATGATCCCAAAGCCGAGCTTTATGACATTCTTCGCACTCAGCTCTCCCCTGTGCTCAGTAATCGTTACGATATAGAGCAAACCGGTTTTAGCGCTAAGAATGAAGCACTACTGAAAAGCATCAGTGACATCAAAGGAGCAGGGTTACTCGTTATACCGCAAATTGTAATGATGATGATTGAATCCAATCACGGAGAAGAACAACTCTTCACTCTGCTCCATAACAATGCGCATACGAATATTTCCAGTCTGTTTGATGAAGAGAGCAATCGTGATCCAGCAAATGATGACTTAACTTTGGTGCGTGGAGTGATCGGTAGCTATCCCGCTGCGTATCTATCCTTTAAAGAAGAACAAATCCCCCAACTGGTGCAAATGTTGAAAAATATCCGCACCGAAGAGGACTATGTTAAGTTGTTGGATACGTTCGCAATTCGACGCAGCTCAACCCAGTTTTGGCCTTTTAGCGACCGGGTTCATGCTTGGTATAAGGAAAATCAGCCTATCGAATTTGGTCTTCTTGACTACAATAGATTTGAGAATAGGTAGAACCGTTCAACTGCGCAGACAACGCATACGGAGGTAACTATGGGTATTAACGATAGCATCAGAGCCTTGGAGCAACAGATTTATGTCGCCTGTTCCGAAGGAGACTACGACACCGTCAAAATGCTTGAGCATCAATTGGACAGCCTGAGAAACAAGGCAGAACATCCGTTTGATGACGATCCATACGCTCCAGAAGGGAAGCTTTTTCCTGAAGATGACTGGTACTAAACGAGATAAACGCCTCACAAATCGTGAGGCGTTTTTTTAGCGACTCTTAAACGCGTCCTTATCGATATTGTGTTTTTTCATTCTCAGGTAAAGCTTTTTGCGCGGGACTTGCAGATACGCTGCTGACTCACTGATTCGACCCGAGTGCAGAAACAACGCATCTTCGATAACTCGTTTTTCAAAATCATCAACCAATTCGTCCAAAGGCAATTGGGCTTCGGCAGAAGTATTGTGACTATCCTTGCCAGCCAGTTTAATTATTCCAACCGAGTAGAGCTCAGCCACATTTCGCAGCTCTCTAACGTTTCCCGGCCATTCATGTGCTAGCAGTAGATCCATATATTTTGCTTCTACTTCGGGTAAGTGTTTTGCCAATTTCCGGCAACTGGACTTAAGGTAATGGTGGAACAACACTTCGATGTCATCCGGGCGCTTTCTTAGTGGTGGGACTTCAATCTCCACTTGATTGAGAACGTAATAAAGCTCTGCCACTAGTTTATTCGCCACGACAAGTTGTTGAGGGTTTTGCTCAAATATCGCGATGACACGTCCGTGCTGACCCTTTCTCTCTTTATCAATCATATGTTGTGCAAACACGCGTTGACACTGCTCTGAAAATCGTTCAGGACTATCAATGATTAAGGTTCCAGAAACAAACGAATAGAGCTTGGCACTCAATTCCTCACAGGCCATAGCATCGTTTGCCGATAACAATTCGAGTTCACCACCCGATTGCGACATATCATGTATCAGGTTCGCGACTAAGTGTCTGCCGACACCCATCTCGCCATAGACCACCACATGATTACGTAACCTAGAAAACTGAGAGACACTGTAGCGGATATGATTCAACTGCGCAGACTTGCCCAACAAAGATCGTTTTATGGTCGATTCCATCTCCCTCTTTTGGTCGATATAGACTTTTCGTTGCTCGAGATGCTGGCGTACCGTTTCGACGAGTTTGGCAGGGTCGATCGGCTTTTCAACAAACTCACACGCCCCTTCTTTAACCGCTTCGACAGCCATTGGGATATCACCATGTCCAGTGACAACAATAACGGGTAGCCACTTATCAAACTGCTTAATCTGGCTTAACAACTCGAGTCCATGCATCTGTGGCATATACATATCGAGTAACACAACGCCCAACCAATCAGGTGATAAATAACCCATCGCTTGAGTAGGGTCTGCGACGGTTTTTGCTGCAATGCCTGCAATGCTCATCAAGTGCTGGTAAGCGTCGAGTACATCCTGATCATCATCGACCAACAGTAAAGAATAGTTAAACTCTTGCATGTGATAACTCCAAAACAACCAAGGCCCCTTTGTCTAAACGGGATGCCAAATAGATCCGCCCTGAATATTTCTCAACCAAAGATCGACTAATACTGAGCCCCAAGCCTAAGCCCACCTCTTTGGTGGTGGTAAACGGTGTGAATAGCTTGTCTATAATGAAAGGCTTAAAGCCACAACCACTATCGGATATCGCTATCACATGGTGAGATGTATTCGAGAATAGCTTTTCAATTCGAATTTCTTGGCCATGCCGATTTGACTCAGCAATGGCGTCACAACCATTGACCAGTATGTTGACCATGACCTGCTCAAGGGCTAATGCATTGCCATAGACATACAGTGGTTCGGTGATCAAATTGCATATGTTCGTTGCTTGCCGCTTGGCTTTAGGGCCAACAATTGAGATGGCTTGCATGACGATATCAGTAAGCAGTAAATTGTTCGTGACTTGATCAGTGTCCGACTTTTTGGCAAAGGTTCGCAGGCTTTTTATAATTTCACTCATTCTTGCTGACAACTGAGCCACTTGCTCAATGGAACGACTAGTCGAGGTTAAATTACCGGAATCAGTAGAAAGTTTGGCGCTATAGAGGTAGGTCGATATTGCATTCAGTGGCTGGTTTAGCTCGTGAGCTAAACATGTCATCGTCTGACCGACAACCGCCATTTTCGCCGCTTGGATCAACTCATCTTGGGCTTGTTTTAAAGTGAGTTCCGCCTTTTCTCGCTCAACAATCTCTTCAGACAAAAGGCGGTTTTTCTCGACCAAATCTGCCGTTCTGTCATTGACCATCTTCTGAAGTTCTATCGCCGTTAACTCTTGTTGTGTCACATCGGTGATTGTCACAATGACTTTATGTAATTGACCATGAGAGAAAAGGTGAAAATCGAAATGAAGATAACACTCTCTCTCGCCATCTAATGGCAAGGTAAGCGCATCATTTCCAGTGGTAAAAAGTGCCTGACCCGTGACAAATACTTTTGCTAATTGCTTGCGGTTTTGATTACGAAACGACTGCCACAGTAGCTTGTGCTCGACTGTCCCTTGGATCGCCAGTAGTTTTTGGGCGCTAAAATTTGCAGATTCAACATACCCTGCGAGATCACACGTCAATAGACTGGCAGATGTATTATTGATCAAACCAACCGCATTCGTTCTTTGTAACTCTTCGACACTTGCCCCGTAGTCAATCAGCTTTTGACTTAGTTGGCCGATTTCATCGGCACCGTCAACCACAATCCGATGACTAAAATCGCCTTTGATGATCGCATCAATACTTGAGCTCAGTGCGTTCAAACGGGCGACCACACGGCGATTTATAAAGTAGTAGGTGACAAACAAAGACAAAAGGATAGAGATGCCAAAGCACACCAATAACACAATGTTTCCATCGGAGACCAAGTTAGCCGTTCGCGCTTTCACATCAATAAAGCTGGCGTCGGCATATTTAATAATCTGACCAATCTGCTGATGAATCGCACCGAGCAACTTTTCGATCTCGCTTTTAATTTCGATGATACGTGCGTTTAGTATCACCCCTTCCGACAGCAACAACGAAAACACATCATCACTTACATATAGCACCTGCAACTCTTGCAACAATTGCTGATAGGAAATGCTGGAAGGCAGAGTTAACAAGGGTTCACTCGTGGCGATTAACTCCGCGATGTTGAATTGAATAACGGTTGAGGCATTTTTAATCTGTTCCAAGTTTTGCGCCTGCAACGACTCTGTGGTTAGCACGAAGATATTCGATTCAAGATCCAACACACTTTGTATCACCCGTAGTTGTTCGAGAGTGGCTTTATGCTTTTCTGAACTACCTCCTCGAGTCAACTGCCAGTAAAACTCTTGCCGAAATGACACCAACTCAGCATGGATATCTTGATGTAACCAGTTGATTTGCTCCGCTAGCTTGGCGACTTTACGCCTTTGCTGAACTCGATCGAACACAAAATGAGTGTATTGTTCTAATGTCTGCTCTAACTGCGCATATAAACTCAACAGTTCGTCACTGTCATTGTTCTCAAGTTTGAGTGGTTGAAAATTGGATAACTTCAGCTGAATAGAGTTAAGTAACTTATCGAGTTCATTTCTCTGGCGGTTTAATTCAATCTTGTTGGTTGATGTAGAAAGCAATTGAACTCGGGAACGAATTTCACTACTGCGACTCTCCAACAAGTAACTCGTGTTGTACGTAGGAACACTGGTGTCGAGTAGACGACTCACCTGCTGGTCGAGCCGATACCAAGTTACCCATGCTAATACACAGACGAAGGTAAGCAGCAAAGTCGTAAAGGTAAACGCCACCACCAATCTAGAACCGATCGTTTTACATATTTTCATTGGCGATCTCTACTTGCAACTCGTGAAACATCTCTTCAACTCGCTGCAGCCCCTCCTCATATAAAGTGGCGAAACGATAGCTAAACTCCACCAGCAAGGCTTGTTCTTCGCCATCTTCTAAGGTAGAGGCATCACGTTGCGAACTGATGAGGTTGGCTAACTCATTCACTTCTTGCTCCGTGACTGGAATGGTAAAAAGCTGGTTTAGTAGCTGATGAGCAACCTCAAGCCTTGCGGCATCATTACTATGGATTTGCACATATTGAGATAGACCTAACCAGATATCTTGTAATTCTGGTAAGCGTTTGGTGATTGCTTCATCAAAAAGAATATTGAGCAACTTCTCGCGCTTCATCACCTTCTTGAAGTCGAGCGGAGGGTTAGTGCCAAGATAGAGAGCAGGGTCGTAGATGGATCGTTTGGTTAAACTCGATTGAAGGATTCGCTGCTGTACATCATCTGACAATGCCAGTTCAACAAATCGAATCGCTTCAGCGGTCTTCGTCGCGTTTTTGGCAATCCCGAGATAAGTAGGCATCAACGTAAAGTCAGGGTCATAGGTGAATCCTACATAGGCGAACTGCCTCTGTTGCGATATAGCATTGCTGTCTATGGTCGGTCCAATACCAAACTGCCCTTTCGAGACATAGTCACTTACGCCAAAACTGCGTGATGAAATAGTCCCTAAATTGGCGCCTATGTTTAGTATTGTCGCCCAGCCTTGCTGCCAACCATGGCGGGCAAGTATGCTCTCCAGCATCAACTGTGTGGTGGCTGAGCGACTCGGTGTACTCATGGTGATATGCCCAAAATAAGCAAAGGACGAGAGTTCTGAAAATCGAGTGGGGATTGGCAATTTATTCGCCGCTAGATACTCTCGGTTCCATACAATTCCCGCTCCAGAGTAACCAATACTGAGCACTTTGTTTTTAATCGGAAATAAAAATGGCTCTAGCCACTGTGGAGGGTTTTGCTCCAGCGCTAGCGATGCAAGTTGATCCCTTTTATCGAGCGCCTCGAACAGGAATGGTGATGAGCTCAAAACAACATCAACACCTTGTATATAGCTCCTGTTAAGCAACTGCATTGCAGACTGGCTACGGCGATGAATAAGCTCAATATCCGCGTCTGGATTCTGTTGTTTGTATTTCGCAATTAACTCGTTCACCGGCTCACTTGAGAAGGTCGTTAAAATCGAAAACTGTTCCTTACCCGCGAGCACGATCGAACTAAATCCGATCAGACCGATGACCAATGTCGCCATTTCTATTGAACAAAACCGCCAGCCCTTCATGTTATCCCTCTCGATTTATGCGCTGAATGTCTAATTTCCTTCACAAAGCGATCATTTTCGCCGTCACTCTGTGAGTCACCGATGACGCATTTCCGCGTCTGACCTAGGAACATTCAATCACTAATGAAACGAATTTCACTGGCTAGAGTGACATTTTTATCCCAGCCAAATGTATTAGTTGAGTCACTTTTAGCTCAAATTCGCCATTTTGCGTTTTGTTCACTTATCTCCCATCATCCTCAAAACAGACGATCACTTGCTCATTTTGCATACCAAGTACGCTATCGTCGCGAAACGCTCCTCGGGCGATTTTAAGAGGGAAGGAAGATGAAAAAGACTAAAATCATCGCAACGCTCGGACCCGAGATGCCGGATCAAAACCAGATTGAAGAGATGTTGTGTGCCGGTGTTGATGTCGTCAGGCTTGACTACCCTCAACTTCTCAAATGTCCTGCTGCCAAAGTCATGTATCGAGTTGGGCGCTGAGCGATAACGTCAAATTACTCGAAAAGGTAGGCACTACGAATATAAGCCGCTTAGTGCAAATTGCGCCAACTTAATTTACCACTTGATGGCGTTTGTGCACCGCCGTCCTTTACCCATGTTGCTCGTCACTTTTTGTGGGACTGGCCTGTCAGAAGACAGGCCTTTTTTTAGTTAGCACGGTGGCACACATTTATTCATCACTCAATATCAGTTAAAATATGCAAAATCTAAAAATGCTGCTTTCTACGTTATATTTATCGAAACCTTGTAACAAGTAGCCACATCCCGACTTAAACTAGGTCCACATAGAGGATTTTATGCTACCTGACATCGAAATCTGCCGCACTACTCCGTTACTTCCTATAAGCAAAGTTGCACAGCGAGCTGGACTGAAAGCCGATGAGTACCAAAGCCAAGGTGAACATAAGGCAAAAGTCAGTTTATCTAGCCTAAAACGCCTTGTATCTAAGAAGACGGGTAAACTGATTGTCGTCACCGCTATCACCCCAACGCCACTTGGCGAAGGTAAGACTGTCACGACCATTGGACTTGCCCAAGGCTTGGCTCAACTTAATCATTCAGCAATGGCGTGTATCAGGCAGCCTTCTATGGGCCTGTTTTTGGCGTCAAGGGCGGGGCTGCGGGAGGCGGCTATTCGCAAGTTGCTCCCATGGAAGAGTTGAATCTCCACCTCACAGGAGATATTCACGCGGTCACGGCGGCGCATAACTTAGCCGCTGCTGCCATCGATGCTCGCATTTATCATGAGCAAAGACTGGGATACGAAGATTTCGAACAACGCAGTGGTTTGAAAGCATTAAAAATCGATCCTCAAAATGTGGTTTGGAAAAGGGTCATGGATCACAACGACCGAGCGTTACGCATGGTAACTGTGGGTCAAAATGAAGCTGGGAAAAACATTAATGGATTTGAGCGCTGCGATGGATTTGATATTTCAGCAGCCTCAGAGTTAATGGCCATTCTCGCCTTAGCCAGTGATTTAAAAGATCTTCGTTCACGTATTGGTCGAATCGTCGTCGCCTATGATTTGTCTGGTCAACCGGTGACGACAGAAGATCTACAAGTAGCGGGCGCAATGGCAGTGAGCATGAAAGAAGCCATCGAACCCACCTTGATGCAAACTCTAGAGGGGGTCCCGACTCTCATTCATGCAGGGCCATTTGCTAACATCGCCCACGGTAACTCGTCAATCATTGCGGATAATATCGCTACAAAGCTGGCACAATTTACGGTCACTGAAGGCGGTTTTGGCTCGGATATGGGCTTTGAAAAAGCCTGTAACATTAAAGCGCAGGTTGCCAACAAATCTCCTGATTGCGCAGTTATCGTCACGACGCTTCGCGGCCTTAAAGCTAACTCAGGTCAGTATGATCTAAAACCAGGCCAAGCGATTCCACAGAGCCTTTACAGTGACGATCAAGACGCGCTCCTTGCTGGTTTCGAAAACTTGAAATGGCATATTAATAATGTCAATAAATACGGTATTCCGGCCGTAGTTGCCATTAATCGCTTTCCTCAGGATAGTGACTCCGAATTACTAACGCTAAAAGCCATGGTGGAAGCGTTGCCAAATGACGTACAAGTTGCCGTCAGTGAAGGTTTTAGCAAAGGTGGTGCGGGCACGCTAGAGTTAGCCCATAAAGTGATCCACCAGTGCGAGAAGCCATCCCACTTCTCTCCTTTATACCGTTTTGAACAAACCACTGAAGAGAAACTTATGGCCGTCGCCGAAGTTGGCTATGGTGCAACGAGGCTACTACTGAGTGACGTCGCCAAGCAGCAGTTGGCTCAACTCAAAGCACACGGACTTGATGACCTTGCCGTTTGTTTGGCAAAAACGCCACTTTCGATCTCGACGGATTCAAGTGTTAAAGGCGCCCCCGATAATTTTGATGTCCTCGTAAGGGAACTGAAACTGTGCGCAGGAGCGGGCTTTATTTATGCCCTATGTGGCAACGTGATGACGATGCCAGGCCTTCCGGAAAAACCGGCATTTATGAATCTCGACCTTGATGAAAATGGTCACATTATTGGATTAAGCTAAACGGGCGTAGTCCCTGCCCACTTCACACTCTAAGGCTAAGTTATTCAATCTTAGCCTTTTTTCTTTAATGTATTGGCCTCACTCCATGAAGTTCGCTTGAAGATCATGTACCATTAACTCATCACTCTCAAAGATTGGACGTATTCATGGAAGCAGAACTACTGGAAATTAAGAACTTCCTTTCTCAATACCCTCCATTTGATGAGCTCGAAGATGAAGTCCTCAGCTACGTCACTCAACATATCGAAATCTCTTACTATCGAGAGGATACCCCCATCATTCACTTTGGTGATGAAATCCATGATCTTTACATGGTACGCAGTGGGGTGGTTGAAATATATCGACGCAAAGGTGAGCTCTACAACCGAATTGATGAAGGTGCAGTATTCGGTCAGATGGGACTACTGACCAACAATAAGGTTCGCTTCCCAGCGAAAGCCATCAAAGACACCCTACTCTACTGTATTCCAGAAGCGGTCTTTCAGCACTTGTATGAGCAGCACGAAGCCTTTGCAGACTTTGTCGAAGTAGAAGATAACGCACGCCTGAGGCAGACCGTCTCAAACAGTAAAGAGCAAAACGATCTTACTACATCAAAGGTAAGAAACTTGCTTAACAGCATCGCACCAACGATTCATAAGACGGAATCAATCCAGAATGCAGCGATAAAAATGGCAGAAGACAATGTCTCTTCGCTGCTAATTATTGATCCCGAAGTGGCTGAGGATGATGATGACGACAACAGCCCTTTAGTTGGAATCATTACTGATAGAGACTTATGTACCCGCGTGCTAGCTCAAGGGCTCAACCCCAACGACGACGTTGCTAGCGTAATGACGACTGAAGTCATCTCACTTGATCACAACGCCTATGTCTACGAAGCGATGCTGACGATGTTGCGATACAACGTTCATCATCTTCCTGTCCTCAAGGACAAGCAGCCCATTGGCGTCATCGAAGCAACGGATATTGTTCGTTACGAATCGCAAAATTCACTTCTGTTGGTCAGCAGTATCTTCCAGCAACAATCGATTGATGAACTCTCGGTATTATCTGAGCAAGTGAAAGACAGCTTTGTTCGCCTCGTCAATGAAGACGCAAACTCTCACATGGTTGGCAGTGCGATGTCCGTAATTGGACGTAGCTTTAAACAGCGTATTATCGAACTTGTAGAGCAAGAATTAGGTGAGCCACCGATACCCTATTGCTTTGTGGCTCTAGGCTCAATGGGGCGCGATGAGCAACTGCTCGTCACTGACCAAGATAACGCTATCATCCTCGATAACACCTTCGTCAAAGAGAAACATGACGGCTACTTTGCGCAACTGGCAAACCGTGTATGTGAAGGATTGGATAAATGTGGCTACAGTTACTGTACTGGCGATATCATGGCAACGAATCCAGACTGGCGTATGACTCGAACCGAATGGGAAGAGTGCTTTGCGGATTGGATAGATGACCCCAACCCTAAAGCGTTACTCAACGCTTCGATTTTCTTTGACCTTGATGGTGTATATGGACGTCTAAAATGGGCGGAACAGCTCAGCGGTTTTATTGTACGTAGAGCACGTAGAAACAATCGTTTCCTTGCCTGTTTAGCCCGCAATGCAATGAATCGAACTCCTCCGCTGGGCTTCTTTAAGAGTTTTGTGATGGAAAAAGATGGCCAACACAAAAATTCAATCAACCTTAAACGACGTGGCACCGCGCCGTTAGCGGATCTTATTCGCGTCCATGCCCTCGCCGTCGGCTCGCGGTCAAAGAATTCGTTTGAACGTCTGGATGACATCCATGAGGCGGGTATTTTACCTAAAGGCAAAGCGAGAGACCTCCGTGATGCACTTGAGTTTATCTCCATCGTTCGTATTCGCCACCAAGCGCTGGACGTCGAAAATGAAATCGAGCCAGACAACAACATTGAACCAGAAAACTTATCGGATTTTGAGCGCCGTAACCTCAAGGACGCATTCCAAATTCTAAGCAATGCTCAGAACTTCCTTAAGTTCCGTTATCAAGCCAGTAATAACTTTAAGTGAGGTGACGATGCTTAACAAAATCATATCTCCCCCTTCGATCGACTGGCCGGCAAAGTTTGCTCAAAAATTGCGCACGACAACAACCGCTGCTTTACAACAGTACTATACGGCTGGGGTTCCGTTGCCCAATACACCATTGGAAGAAATTACATTTCTGGCGATGGACTTTGAAACCACAGGCTTAAACTCCGACCAAGATGACATTATTACCATCGGAACCGTTCCCTTTAACTTGAATCGCATTTTTATAAATCAAGCGAAGCATTGGACGGTTAAACCTCGTAAGCAGTTAGCGCAAGAATCGGTCGTCATCCATGGAATCACCCACTCTGACGTTCTTGATGCACCTGATCTATCTGTCATCTATGACCAGATCTTGGCACAGATGGAAGGGAAAATAGTGGTGGTTCACTACCAGCGTATTGAACGTGAGTTTTTCGATAAAGCTCTGATGGCTCGAATTAACGAAGGAATAGAATTTCCCGCGGTAGATACCATGCAGATTGAAACTCTCCTACAGAAAAAGCTTGCTGGTGGGATAGTCAACAAACTCAAGGGTCGCAAACCAGCGTCAGTCAGGCTCGGAGCGAGTCGAACCCGCTATGGTTTGCCTCAATACACACCCCATCATGCCCTTACCGATGCCGTTGCAACAGCGGAGTTGCTACAAGCACAGATTGCCCATCACTATCAGTCAGATATGCCGATCAGCCAGTTGTGGATTTGATCTTCTACGGGTCTATACAATCACAAAGCGGCCCAAATCAAGGACCGTTCGTATAACTAAAACTCGCGACCCTGTTTTCGTTCCAAACACGAGTTAACTTCACTGAGTGGCTTTTACGGTAACTAGAAAAGCTCTAAAGACGTTTCATCTAAGAACATGTTTGGCGTAATGTCTTTAACAAACTCTGCCACTTGCTTGTCTAATTCAGCTTGTTCTTCTTTAGTGATGAGTGTTTTAAACACAGGGCGACCTTCTTCATCTGCTAATGGGTACCCATATTCGTCAAGTATATGCTCTTCTGTTATGAGATCTGCCGGTGTCTCTTCGCCACCCAAAGCACCAGATAAGCGATTATAGTAATAGGCTTTCTTAACGTCTGGGTGAATGAAAGTCTGCCCTAAACTATCCTTTTTCCCTTGAGAGTAGGCATAGTAGAAGCTGGTTGCAGCAGCGTAACCCAGTTTGATTGCTTTGTTGTTCCATTTGAAAGCCTCGTCCAATGTCTCAGGCTCTAAGAGGTAATAATATAAAGACTGCATCGCAGGGGCGTAGCCTTGGTTGGCTGCGAGTTTTAGGTATTTTATTTTTTCTTCAGTCGATTCCCAAACCACGCTAGAATTTAAAAACCTATACCCATCATTAGGTATAGCTCTGGAGTATATTTCCCTATATTTCTTATATTTATAGATGGGGACTATTTCCCACCAAGGTTTACCTCGTAGAATTAGTTGGTACATTGCTTTTCCATTCCCTTGGGATGCTTGTTTTTCCCATTGGGGAATGGCTTTATCTGTCCAAGCTTCATCACATGGCCATCCAAGATACTTACAAGGGCTATTGCCATTTCCCGCCAATACGTCCATAGCCCAAGGGTCGCCCATATTGGCGGCTTTTAAAAAGGTCTGCCCCGCTTCAAACTGCTGGCGGTTTTTATACTGTGTAACACCTAGCCAGTAAGTCGCGTACGCACTGCCTTGGTCTGATTGTTGTTGAAAAATCTGCTCGGCTTGTGGGTACTGTTTTTGGTTAAACAGTCGGATTCCTTGTTCAACAGGTGTCATCGCCCACACGTTGCTGCTGCAAACGACGAGGAGAATAAAGATTGATACACATTTTTTCATGGTTTATCTCTTATGGTAGTCAGTAACAAAGCCGCTTCAATGAGCGGCTTTGTGGGGGACTAAAAGAGCTCTAAAGAGGTTTCATCTAAGAACATGTTTGGCGTAATATCTTTAACAAACTCTTCCACTTGCTTATCTAATTCAGCTTGTTCTTCTTTAGTGATGAGTACTTCAAACACCGGCCTACCATTTTCATCAACGACAGGGCGCTGATCTTTTACGCGCATCCTTTCGGTAATTCTTAAATCATCCTCTTTCTCGCCGCCTAAAGCTCCCGATATCTTATTGTAGTAATAGGCTTTTTTAACATCAGGATGAATAAATGTATTTCCTGAACTATCTTTTTTCCCTTGAGAATAGGCATGGTAGAGACTGGTTGCAGCATCAGGGTAGCCCAGTTTGATTGCTTTGATGTTCCACTTTAGCGCTTCATCCAAAGTCTCAGGCTTCAAAAAAAAGTAGTACAAGGACAGCATCGCGGGGGCGTGGCCCTGGTTGGCTGCGAGTTTTAGATACGGTAATTTGTCTTCAAACGATGCCCAGTATGTATTGTAATCGAGGAATTGATAACCACCATTGGGAATTGCATTGCTAACCAATTCTTTGTATTTAGTCTGGCGATAATAAGGGATATATTCCCACCACTCTCTTTTGGTTATTTTTAGGGCAAAAGCAGCCTTTCCATCGCCATTTTGGGCGAGTTCTTTCCATCCTTGTTGAGCTTTAGGGAGCCACTTTTCATCACAAGGCCAACCAAGGTAGCTACATGGTGTATTTACATATAACTTACCTCCTCCCATAACACCCATTGCCCAAGGGTCACCCATTTGGGCTGCTTTTAAAAAGGTTTGCCCCGCTTCAAACTGCTGACGATTTTTATACTGTGCCATCGCAAGCCAAAATGTCGCGTAAGCACTGCCTTGGTTTGATTGTTGTTGAAAAATCTGCTCAGCTTGTGGGTACTGTTTTTGGTTAAACAGTCGGATCCCTTGTTCAACAGGTGTCATCGCCCACAGCTTACCACTGCACAAGAGTAGGAAAATAAATAACGTTTGTTTCATGGTTTATCTCTTATGGTAGTCAGTAACAAAGCCGCTTCAATGAGCGGCTTTGTGGGGGGGGGGACTAAAAGAGTTCTAAAGACGTTTCATCTAAGAACATGTTTGGCGTAATGTCTTTAACAAACTCTGCCACTTGCTTGTCTAATTCAGCTTGTTCTTCTTTAGTGATGAGTGTTTTAAACACAGGGCGGCCTTCTTCATCTGCTAATGGTGAGCCATATTCATCATATACATGTTCCTGTGTAATTGAGTAAGCCTTTTTCTCTTCCCCCCCTAATGCGCCAGATAAGCGATTGTAGTAATAGGTTTTTTTAACATCACGTTGGATGATTATGTTGCCATTACTATCTTTTTTACCTTGAGAATAGGCATAGTAGAGACTGGTTGCAGCATCAGCGTAACCCAATTTGATTGCTTTGAGGTTCCACTTTAGCGCTTCATCCAAAGTCTCAGGCTCCAACAAAAAGTAATACAAGGACAGCATCGCGGGGGCGTAGCCTTGGTTGGCTGCGATTTTTAGGTATTTTATTTTTTCCTCTACATCCTTCCAATACGAACTGTATTTTAGAAATCCGTAACCTTGATTATTAATTGCTACTTCATAGATCTCTCGGTGTCTTTTGTACTTATAAATAGGAATAAACTCCCACCATTTTATTTGCTTAATTGCGAGGGCGAACATAGCTTTTCCATTTTCGTTAGCGGCTTGTTTTTCCCAGCCATCTATAGCTTTAGATTTCCAACTAGGGTCACATGGCCAACCTAAATAACTACAAGGGCTATTTCCGTTAAGCTCTTTTCCTGCTAATACGCCCATAGCCCATGGGTCGCCCATATTGGCGGCTTTTAAAAAGGTCTGCCCCGCTTCAAACTGCTGGCGGTTTTTATACTGTGTGACACCTAGCCAGTATGTCGCGTAAGCACTGCCTTGGTCTGATTGTTGTTGAAAAATCTGCTCGGCTTGTGGGTACTGTTTTTGGTTAAACAGTCGGATCCCTTGTTCAACAGGTGTTATTGCCCACAGCTTACCGCTGCACAAGAGCAGGAAAATAAATAACGTTTTTTTCATGGTTTATCTCTCTGGTAACCAATTACTTAGCTGATAGCCGCGCAGTTTAAATTGTTCAAGTTGTTCGATATCATCCTCAGGGAGCACCGCATATTCCGTTTTCATTCGCGCTCGGGCTGGGTACGATTTTTCTAGGATTTTATGTTCCTTAGTTAACCAGTGAATGTACTCGCGCAAGTCTGCGTAATCATCGTCTAATGTTTCCATGTATCTGTTTTTATTTGTATCATTTGGATTTTCATAAGGCTGTGAAAAGGCCTTGTTAAAAAAATCTCTTAAGCTCAGGACATTTTTGGCGTAGCGTTGCCATTGCTCTGCTTTATTAAGCTCAGTGGGGTGTGGTAAGCCCATACGTTGCAGGGCATTTTCAAAGCGCTTGATTTGCCCTGTATCGGCTCGGTTTGCTCCTAACCAATTGAGTATTTGATTGATCGCTTTGCGCTGATTTTGATTTCTGGTGGCGGCTTCTAATTGCTTATCTTCTATGTAGCCTATGCCCAAACTAAACTCGGGTATTGAGTTGTAATTTATCAACACCGACAATAACTTAGCCAATGTTTCCGCAGGCATATTGGTGATCCACTGCTGATTTTCTTGTTGGTGCTCTTTTGAAAGCAAAAAGTTAGCCACAAAGTAGGCACTTTCTTGGTCGGTGGCTTGCTTCTCCATATCATCAATGATGTTAAATGGCAGCATCATCACTTGGCCAATGGTTAAGCCAAAGGCAGCGGCGACCGTCAGCACTTTATTGAATTCGGCAAAACTGTTGACTTTGCCTGACTCATCGAAAAACTCAAATCGCTGAAACCCTTTATTATTCATCACGCCAAGCAGCGCAGCAAAGAAGTCATCTGCGGCTTTCGGGTTCAGTTCAGTGGCAAATTTCCCACCGAATCCTACCCCAGCCGTGGCCGCCATCGCCGTAATAAAGATAAAACGGCCGTTATTGAACGTGCACTGGAATACACCATCATACCCAATCCCCGCCGAGACTTTAAAGTCAGAACTGACTTTAAACAGGTTTTGTGTTGCGCTTTTTTGATCTTTTGCCCAATCTAGCTTACAGCTCAGAGTGCCCCCCGCTTCCAAACCAGCAAAGGCTTTTGCTTGCGCAGTAGCTCCTGCCGCAAGGGGACTGTTTCGGTTGCCTTCCTGCCCTAAGCCGGACACATTGTAATTGGTATAGTCACTTCTGCTTGGTACTGTTCCTTTGATGCCGAGAGGGCGAACTTCTTGCTCTCCTGAAGATTCTTCCATATTGCCGATGTGTATTTGCGTGGCAACTTTTAAGCTTGCTGCGAGCACACCATAGACTTTACCTTCAAATTCAAGCACAGCAGAGCCAATGTTTTCTGTATGTCGTTTTTGGTTACCACGGGTACGATAAGGGATATCCAATGCCATGCCGCCGCTGGCTGGCAGCCTGAGTTTTATCTTTTGCTCTGCACTGGCGAGAGAAAAATCGCTTTGAAACTCGGCTTTTAATGTGCCTTTGTGGAAGGTGTCTTGGTCAATAGCGGTACTGGCACTGTAAGCAAAACGAGCAAATTGCGCTCCTCCGCTGGTTTCTGTCATTGCGCTAATACCAAACGTTTCATTTTGGTACTCTTTGCTACTCCAAGGGAAAATAACATCGCTAATATTCGCCCAGTTAATCGATTTTTCAAATTTTAAAGAGCGAAGAACAGCGTCAGAAGAGCCACCAAGTGCCTGCTCAAAGGCTTTAGATAGTGACTCTTTTTGTCGGCTGACAGACGTTGCTAAATTTAGGTTAACAATGGAAGTGCATTTTTTGTTATCGGCTACATCGTGCGACAGTACCGGACTATCGGAAAGGATATATAGCAGCTTATCTGGCTTGGAAGAGAGTGCACACTCAACAATCGTCCTTTGGTTCGCTCCGTTGTTGGCATAGATATGGTTGTCTAAGTTTTTCGGTTTCCATAGTGCTTCATTGAGCACCACACGCCGATCCGAGGCTTCTTGTGTTGGAACGTCACCAACAAAGGTAATGGAGGTTCTCTGGTAATCAAAGTAAGGATTGTTGGCGCGGCTTTGCGCGGTGACCAGTAAAGCGTCGCAACGTTCTTGGGCCTTTTCAGCAAACACAAATAGCCGCTTAACGTAATTGCTGTAGTTTTCGTTTTGCCCAAATCGTTCAGAGAAATCTCGAATACGAACCGCGACTTCCTGAAGTAAAACGAGGTTCAATATATAGGCACTGTAGTAACCGAGCTCGCTGTGAATAGGCGTCTCTCTATTGAGCTTCTCTAAGCCAAGGAGCAATTTGTCGATGCTTGGACGATGGTTCTCAAGGTGCTGGCGAAGAAACTCGACATTTTGCCAACCTTGAAAGAGTTGCTGTTCGCTTAGGCACTGTTCTTTTATGTATGTTCCGGTCTGATTTAAACGATGCACAGCCGCAAAAAAGTGGCGGTATTTAATGTTGTTTTGGTTATTCGCGGTAAAGAACGCCAATGGTTTCCATTCTATTCGCTGGCTATTGAGTTTTGTTAGAACAGAATGAGCGTGTGTGACCCAGTAGTCATAGCCGTTGTAAGCCTCTTCCAGCGAAGGAATTTTGCTGTTGGTTTTTAGATCTTTACTATTAAGAGAGTCATCCAATCCAATCGATTTTCTCTCTTTATGAAGGGTTGCCAACGCGTCGTAAATTTGCAGTTCGACATTAGAGCTATAGAATCCATGCTGCTTTGAAAACTTATATGTATGGCCTTTATCGTTAATGGTAGTTTTGGCTGCATGACCGATGGCTTGTTGCTCAAACTTATTGATCGCTTCATCCAGGTCTTCGATCAGTTCTTGCTGTAACTTACGTAATTGTTTGACCCTGAGTGATTGGGCGCCTTCAATCGCATCTTGCTTGAGCATCACTTCGCCAAACGCCCCCTGTATAGGGACGAGGCTACCGATTGCTTCGCTTTCGATTTTCTCAATGGCTTTAGAGTAAGTCTGTTCGATACGATCAATATCGGCCGTTACGTTGATGAGATTAATCTCTATATCATCATCTGGGAAAGTTAGCTCATTATGGTTGTAGGCTTTGTGCAATGCGGCTCTCTCTAGCAGTGCCTTACGATAGGCCGCGGCTTTTGGGGCGCTAATCTGGTTTAGGAACACTTCATGGGTAATGCTGTTGAATTGATCCATTACACCTAGTTTGGTCAACTGTGCGAGCACCGTTTGTTTATCGCCATTTAATGCTTGTTGGCAACGCTCATTATCTTCGGTGACGTATTTTTTTGCCTCTTCTGTTAAGAGTATTAGCATTTGTTTTTTTGTGTGTGGGTGCTCAGGGACATAAAGAGCATCGACATATTTGGGGGTGGAGCATTGAGTGAGTATTAACTGGTTGTTTGAAAAGGTTTGTTTTTCTGCACGTTCACCTGAAGTGTTATCGATTTCTTCGGGCAGAATTAGCTTGTTACCATCGAAAATTAGGTCGATATCTTTAATCTGCTGAGCGTTAAGTTGGTGCAATGTTGCCACTTCGGTATTGTAGTATTTGGCAAGCTGAGAGAGGGTTTCTCCTCGTCGTATCACGTGTGTTTTCATGCGAGTAATTCCTTGACGAGTTTGGTCGTAATAAGAGTATTTGAGGCGTGGCTGTTTTGACTCTCCACGCTGTCTAATGAATAGCGGTTCGACACTAAAGGGGATAAATGTGCACAGTGAGCGAGTCCCAAAATACCATCAATCTCATTTTGTTCTCCATACTGAGCAATCTTGGCAAAGGTGGAGGGGGAGTAGAATCTCAGCAGGTATAACCGCCCGTTTTCACTCGTCACCGTGATGTTTTTTTGCAGAGACGCCATCGCTTGATCTGGGGTAACTTGTTGTGAAAAAGTGAAAACGACGCCACTAGTCGCCCACTCAGAGTCTGTTTCCCATCTTTGCCAAATCGCGCTTTTAGGCGCTACTCGGATACAAATAGGACTTAAATCTATCTGATGCTGCCAGTTTGTGCCTAAGTACAGCGGAAACCACTGTTGTTCATTTTCAGCGCATACTTTTTTTGCGTCTGGCACTCGAATGGTATCCAGAATTAGGTAGCTATAATTATTCGACTTCATGATTTGTACACTCACAATTTGTTTTAGCGCAGCTGCCATCTGTGCGTTTTTGGCATAACTCAGCTCCAGAGATATCGAGAGTTGCTAGCGTAGTTAGCAAGCTCGACATCGTGGATGTTGTCGGTGCCGCCAAAAGCGGCTCCGGTGCTTGCTGCAAGTCTAATCCCATTGGGAGTGCGGCTTTTAGTCCTCCGTAGCCACTGCCACTGCCTGGACTACCACCGGAGTTTATATTGATTTTCGCGCCAACTAGGCTAACGCTAGAAGCATCCATTTTGATAAAACTGCCACCGGCTTTTAGGGTTAGCTCTGCCCCCGCTTCGATAACTATTTTGAGACCAGCGTTAAGGTGAACTTCATTACCTACCTCTATCGCGTAGATTTCTCCCACTTTTTGGTGGAAGCTCCCTTTCACAATCGAGGTGGCATCTTGTTTGACCAAAGTGCGGCTTTCACCCTCCACGGTGAGGTTGTGGTGGTTTTTAATCTGAGTGAAGTGGTCGTTATCGATTGTGATATGTTGGTCGTGCTTGACATGAGTGGTCATATCATTCAGCACTATCGAGTCAAAATCCTTCTGCGCATGAAGATAGACTTGCTCTTGGTCTGCTTGGTCTTCAAAACTCAGTTCGTTAAAGCCTTGTCCTTGGTGGGTCTCACTGCGCAGGACGGTTTTGGTTTTGTTCTTGGGCAGTACATAAGGTGGTTTATTGACTGCATGATAGGTGCGCCCCGTGATGATGGGCTGATCAGGGTCACCATTAAGAAATGAGACAATCACTTCGTGACCAATGCGAGGCAAAGCGACCATGCCATATTGGCTGCCCGCCCAACCTTGAGAGACTCGCACCCAACATGAACGATGTTCAGGGTTTCTCTCTTCGCGATCCCAGTGGAAATGGACTTTCACGCGACCATGTTCGTCACAGAAGATTTCCTCTCCCTCAGGGCCGACGACGGTGGCGATCATGGGGCCATCGACTCTAGGTTTGGTCTCGGGCTGCGCTTGCCAATTGAGATGAGCTGGGATGGCTTGCCATTGGTTGGCGTAGGTCGTCTTGCCTTGAGTGCCCTCTTCCTCGAGTGCTTGAGCCTGTTCGCCTTGGTGATTGACTTGAACCAGCAGCCAAGGGCGGTTAAAGGATGTGTTGAGGTGGTCACTCAAGGTAAATTTATACCCTGAACGGAGCAAAAATTCGTTGCTTTTGCCTTTGGCTAACAGGGCGTCACGGCGCAGATAACTCAAGCGAGTGCGGGTGAAGGCGATGCCATTTGGGTCATCTTTGTAGCGACCTGGCGCATCAAAGTGCACGTAAGTGGGTTGTTGATAATCCATCTCCGTGCCGTGAGCCAATTGGCTAAAGGAATAAGCCGGGTTTTTAAAGCTGTAGTCTTTGAGTTCTACCTCACTGACGTGGGCCTTGGATTGATAAGAAAAATCTTGGATATAGGGCACATCGCTGACACCACCCGCTAACCCGTTGTACGGAATAGGCTGAGGTAAGGAGGGCAGCAGCACAGTGGCATCACTGAACAGCAAGGTGTGTTTTCCGGCTTCATGAATAAAGCTGTAGACCATGCCTTCTTCCGCGGCGAGGCGGTGGAGAAAGTCGAGGTCACTTTCACGGTATTGGACACAAAACTCACGTTGAGCAGGCTCGCGTTGCAGTGAAAAGGCATAGTCATGAATGCCCATCTCCTGCAATAGCGTCTCGATGATGTCAGGTGTGGTCTTATGTTGGAAAATCCGGCTGTTGTGGCGCAGCGAGAGACGTTCCAGCGCAGGTACCAGCGTCAAGGCATAGCGAGTATGGTGATGACCAATGTCACCCTGCGTGAACGCGCGGGCTATCCCATGTACGCGCTGCACCAACACTTGGTTGCGGTACATGCGCAGCTCGACCTGCCGATCCACCACTTGGTCTGCGGTTAAGTCATGCCGACGGCTGGCTAAGGTGATTTGATAACAAAAACCGTAACAAGGTCGATGATGAAACACGCTGGCAGACAAGGACTCTTGCCCATCGAACTGAGTCACAACCAAGGCATCATCGCCGAGTCCTTCTATATCTATGGTGTACGCCAATGTCGCCATACGTCTCTCCTATCGTTAACACCAAGCACAAAAACCTTAAATACAAATTACCGCGACAACGGTAATTTGGGGTTAAGGCTTTCAGGAGGCTTCCTGTAGGAAGCCTCTGAAAATCAAAGTGATTAAGCTTCGATAGGTTTACGCCAATCGTCTGAACCAGACGTACCTGCGTTGACGTGATCCCAAGTGATCTTACGGTACGACATTGAGACCGTTAGATTTTGCGTGAAGTCGGACATCGACGGATCTTGACAGTGTGGCATCTCACACTGGATATCGACGATAGACGCGTTTTCTAGCTTAGTGGTGAAGAAGTTCTCTTGTTTGCCTTCGATAGAAGTGCGGTACCATTTAAGCTCGACGTTCTTCATCTTCTCACCAGAAGAAAGCGCGTTGTACAGCAGTGGTACGGCTTTGTTGAGAGTGACAGTAAACTTGAAAGGTTTATGGACGCGTTGACCAGAAGGTTGACCAGATTGTGGATCGGTCGGAACCGAAATGACGTGGTCAAACTTCTGAACCAGCATCTCGTCTTCGTGACCTTCTACATAAGAGTCACCGATAGAGTCAGCCGTACAGGCGCCCGCCGTGATCAGACCCTGAGTTTCACCGTCGATAGAAATATAACATGGAGTTGGCATAGTAAAATCCTTAGAGGTTGTGTGTAATAACACTTACTCTTAGTCAAAAAGCGTGCCAAAATGAAAATGTATATATTTCAACAATTTAAGCATTTGTTAATATACAAGCTGAGCAACTTTTTGCTCGAATCGAGCAAGATCTTGCTCAGGTCGAGCAAAAAGTTGCCCGGAAGCAAGAAATGCACCGAGGAGACTGTGAACCATCACAAATGATGAAAAATCAGAAAATACCCCACTGCTACAGAGGGGTCGTTCGCAACAGTAAGGTTTGCTATCCAGTGCGTTGCGAACACGTTAAGTGATAGGAGCTGGCCCA
>NZ_QEWN01000138.1 GCF_006124995.1 Vibrio sp. Hep-1b-8 | reverse complement strand
TAAGTAAAGAGCGTATTTTACGCACGCTCAGATGATATTGACCAGCCAAGATCGCGATATGACTCAATAGATTGGGGCCCATGATGCCTTGAGGTATATCGCTCGGCTTTCTGGCCCTCGCGGTTTCGCCACACTGAGAGCATTTACCAGAAAAGAGCCGATACTCGGCAATATCCATTGTCGGTTTGGGAATTTCATGAACCTGATGTCGATAAAAAGGTTTATCACTCATCTTAAGGTTCGTATCGCCACAACAAGAACAGGCACTATCTGGGTAACATTCAACAAAGGTATCAGATGGTTTTAATTCTGAGAGTTGTCGTTTGTGCCCTGAGTGACCTTGTGTAGCTCCTCTCGGATTGCGACCACTAGAGCTTTGAGCTTTTTTCTTTCAGCCCGCTCTTTAGGCCCATCGGATGATGGTGATTTGGATGAATTAGCGCTGCTAGTTTTGAGCTTGTCCTCATAGTGGCGCAACTGCTCCCAGAGCTCAACAATCAGCGCATTCGCTTCGTTGATATCTGAGGCTACGGGCGGCGAAGATGAGAATTTAGATTTTTTCTTTTTCATGCATTAAGCATGACGGTTAGAAATGATCACTCAATTAGGAATGTTGGATCAATTGCGTTAACTCACACTTTTTGTCAATGGACTGCTGGTGAACGCTTACACTATTTGCTTGTGTTTACAGTTAATAATAGGATTCTTTACAAATCTGTTTTTCCAGAGAACTCACAAAGGTCTTCTATGATACAGCTGCCACAACGTGGTTTGCGTGCTACACAAGTGTAGCGACCATGGAGGATTAACCAATGATGAACATCGAGTTTGAATTCTTTAGGCACAACTTTGAGTAGCTTCTCTTCCACTTGGTCAACGTTTTTCCCCATTGCAAGCTTGGTGCGGTTTGCAACGCGGAAGATATGAGTGTCGACAGCAATTGTTGGCCAGCCAAACGCGGTATTGAGAACGACGTTGGCGGTCTTTCGTCCCACCCCTGGCAGTGCTTCTAACGCTTCTCTATTTTCAGGTACTTCGCCGCCGTGCTGTTCGATTAAGATCTTACAAGTCTTGATAACATTTTCGGCTTTGGAGTTGAACAGACCGATGGTCTTAATGTACTCCTTGACGCCATCAACACCGAGATCGAGCAGCCCTTGTGGCGTGTTTGCAACCGGATAGAGCTTGTCTGTAGCTTTGTTGACACTGACATCCGTTGCTTGTGCTGATAACAGAACGGCAATTAAAAGCTCAAAAGGTGTGTTCCAGTTCAGCTCTGTTTGAGGGTTCGGGTTATCTTCCCTCAAGCGTTCCAGTATTAGTATTCGTTTCTCTTTGTTCATTTGAGGCTGCTTTCCAGTGTTTTATGCCACGCGAATAAAAGAATGCGCGGTTTTTTATTGGTTGGTTACACGAGCTCGTTCAATAGTCTGTTTTTGTTGTTTTGGCTGACGAGCTTGGACTTGTTTGTCGATGACGTTTTTCGCTGCGATCAGTAGTCCCACGCCGATGAAGGCACCCGGTGGTAACAGCGCCAGTAGGAAGCTGTTATCGAAGTGGAAAATTTCTATGCGCAAAGATGTTGCCCATTCACCCAATAGCAAATCTGCACCATCAAATAGAGTGCCGTTACCGATGATCTCACGCATAGCACCCAACACCACGAGTACACTCGTCATGCCTAAGCCCATCCAAAACCCATCTTGTGCAGAGGGTAGAACATCGTTTTTCGACGCAAAAGCTTCAGCGCGACCAATGATGATACAGTTGGTCACAATCAAAGGGATGAAGATGCCTAGTGATAGGTATAAACCGTAAGCATAGGCGTTCATCAACAACTGCACGCAAGTCACCAATGCGGCAATGATCATCACAAACACCGGAATACGTACCTCTTTAGGCACGTAATCACGGACTAATGATACGGTGACGTTTGAGCCAACCAGCACCAATAGCGTTGCGATTCCAAGTCCAAGTGCGTTGGTCACGGTAGAAGAGACCGCTAACAGTGGGCACAGACCAAGAAGTTGAACTAACGCAGGGTTGTTATCCCACATGCCGTTCTTAATCAGTGTTTTATGATCACTCATTGTTGCCTCCACATGTGAGTGGCTGAGCCAGTATTTGATCTCGGTGAGTATTGACGTACTCAGCCGTCTTTTTGACCGCTTTCACAACGGCTCGTGGTGTAATGGTTGCACCGGTAAACTGATCAAATTGACCGCCATCTTTGCGAACTTTCCAATCGGCTTGATTACTATCAGTCAAAGACTTACCCACAAACCCTAAAATCCAGTCGCTGATGCGTAGATCAATTTTATCACCAAGCCCGGGTGTTTCTTGATGGCTAAGAACACGAGTACCAGAAATCGTGCCATCTTGTTTGATACCGACGATGATTTTAATCGCTCCGTTATAGCCATCTGGTGCGATAGCTTCAATTGCCATGGCGGAAGGTTGACCATTTAGTGTCGCCATGTACACAGGCATGTCAGCATCAGTGCCCAGAAGTGGGCTATTGACCAGAGTACAGGCCTTATAGAGCTCATTATCGTGCAGATCGTGAGGGATCACCTGATTGAGTACTGATAGCAATTGTTTCTGTTGCTGCAAGTTGATCTGATCTTTAGTCAGATAGTTTGTCAGTGCCACCACACCTGTAGAAGCGCAGGCAAAAATAGCCAGTACGGCACCATTTTTTCGAATAGCGTTTAACATGACGTAACCTTAATGCCCATAAGTTCTTGGTTTGGTGTAGTAATCAATCAGAGGTACACACATGTTGCCAAGCAGTACAGCGAACGCCACACCATCAGGGAATCCACCCCAACTGCGAATAATAAACACCATAGCACCGATAAAAGCACCGAAGATGAGACGCCCCTTAACTGTTGTAGACGCTGAAACGGGATCGGTTGCGATAAAGAAGGCGCCAACCATGGTTGCACCAGATAACAGATGTACGATAGGCGAAGCGGTTGTGCCAGGCATAAACAGCGCAAATAGGCTGCTGATTAGCGTTAAACCGATCAGAAAACCTACTGGGATGTGCCAATTAATGACTCTTAGTTTAATTAGCAATAGTCCACCAGCGAGATAGGCGAGGTTAACCCACTCCCAACCAATGCCAGCCAGACCACTAAATTGAGGTTGACTCAAAGCTTCGCTGCTCGTGTGGCCAGCTAAAAGTGAAGTTTTAAAGGCATCAAGTGGCGTCGCCATGGTAATACCATCAATGCCACTACGAATTTGCTGCAGCGACAGCCCTTCTAAATTTAGGCCTGTAAAAATCAGCGATAATGCATCACCACTGGAGATCGGTGTGGCTTGTAACTCGGCTGGAGAGATCCAACTGGTCATCTGTACTGGGAATGAAATCAGCAGTACAACGTAAGCAACCATAGCTGGGTTAAACAGGTTTTGACCGATACCACCGTACAAATGTTTTGCAATGATGATGGCAAAGATAAGGCCAATAGTAATCACCCACCAAGGAGACAAAGGTGGAATCGCGATGGCTAATAGCCAAGCCGTGACTAACGCACTGTTGTCTCTCAAGGCAGACATAGGATGGCGCTTTCGAGCGACCATCACCAAGGCTTCTAACGATAAACCAATCACAATTGCCATCATCAATTGGATGATGGTTCCCCAACCAAAGAAGTAGGTTTGGGCAGCCAAACCGGGTAGGGCGCAAAGCGCGACCCATTTCATAAGATCAGGAGTGCTTCTACGACTGTGCGCATGGGGTGAGCTGGCAATAAAAAAGGCCACTACTCTTTCTCCTCAAATTGTTTTTGTTGTTCTTGCTGTGCTTTACGAGCTTTAGCTCGGGCAATAGCCGCGGCAACCGCTGCCTTCTTAGGATCTTGCTCGGTTGTCGTGCTTTCCTGAGATGGTTCCGGAGGTGTTTCAGATGGTAGCTCAGTCTCAGCACTATTTTGCTGCGCCTTACGTGCTTTAGCGCGAGCGATAGCGGCCGCAACGGCGGCTTTCTTCGCATCGCCAGCATCAGCAGATTCATCTTGTGCAGGTTTGTCAGCTTCGCCGTTGTCTTGCTGCGCCTTACGTGCTTTAGCACGAGCGATCGCCGCAGCAACGGCATCCTTTTTATCTTCTGATGCGCCCTCGACGTGTTGCGATTTCTCAGCTTTGCGTTCGCGGGCTTGACGTTTACGCTCTTCACGCAGTTTTGCCATTTCGCTGTTGTCTGGCTCAGATTTACCTTGTTGTTGGGCGGCAGCTTGCTTAGCTTTCGCTTTGGCAATGGCAGCGGCAACAGCAGGTTTGACCGCTTGACCTTCTTCAGCGTCAGCAGATTTCTGAGCTTTTACGCGAGCAATGGCCGCCGCAATGGCATCATCTTCGCCGCTGTTTTTCATCTCTTTACGACGATCTTCAGTCGCTTTCTTGAAGCGATTTTCACGTTGAGCTTTGTCTCTTTCAAGACGAGCCTTCTTCTCTTCAAAGCGAATTCTGGCGCGTTCGGCTGCTTCAGATTCTTCTTTGCGAGTACGAATTTCGGCTTTAGCTTGGCGGTAATATTGAACCAGAGGTATTTCACTTGGGCAGACAAAAGCACAAGCACCACATTCAATACAATCCTTAATATTTTGCTCTTCACACTTGTCGTACTCTTCCGCCTTGGCGTGCCAGACCAATTGCTGAGGAAGAAGTGAGGCAGGACAAGCTTCCGCACACTGACCACAACGAATACACGCCATCTCATATTGATTTGGCGAAATTTCTTTGCGCGTTGGTGCCAGAATACAGTTCGATGTCTTAGTGATAGGAACCTGTGCATGAGGCAAGGTAAAGCCCATCATCGGTCCACCCATGATCAGGCGTGGCAGCTTCTTATCAGCTTTGTAGCCAAATTCATCTAACAAAGCCTGAACTGGCGTTCCGATCAAAGCCCAGACGTTTCTAGGCTGCTTGAAGGTATCACCAGTTAACGTCACTACACGCTCAACCAATGCTTCACCATCACAAACGGCTCGTTTGATAGCCTGAAGTGAACCTACGTTTTGTACCAAGATACCGATATCTGCTGGGATACCGCCATTAGGAACTTCTTTATTGGTCAGAATCTTGATTAACTGTTTCTCACCACCAGAAGGGTATTTGGTCGGAATAACACGGATGACAATATCTTTATCTTCGGCGGCTTGCTGAAGGGCCTCAACCGCTTGTGGTTTATTATCCTCAATCCCGATCACGGTCAGTGTTGGCTTTAGAATATGTTCAACAATTTCAATGCCTTTGATGATTTCATCTGCATGCTCACGCATCAGTACATCATCGGCGGTAATGTAAGGTTCACATTCAGCGGCATTGATGATTAAGATTTCAGTACGAGCAAGTCCAGATTGAATTTTCTTAGCCGTCGGGAAACCTGCGCCACCCATGCCGGAAACACCCGCCTGACGGATCTTTTCAATCAGTTCATCTGGCGTTCGCTGAGCGAAATCAGGCCAAGCCTCGCGTTCTTGCCATTGGTCTGTGAAGTCCGGTTCGATAACGATACAAACTTCGCTTAAACCCGACGGATGCGCGGTGGTTCGTGGTTCAATCGCCACCACAGTACCTGAGGTTGGCGCGTGAACAGGTAACATAAAGCTGGAGTCATACTTGGTGAGTGGCTGCCCTTTGAGAACCTTAGCTCCAACCTCAACTGCAAGGTTGCCCGGCTTACCGATATGCTGTTTGATAGGCAGGATAATTTGTGCCGGAACAGATGCGCGACTCAGCGGCAGCGAGACCGATTGAGCTTTGTTTTCCGCTGGGTGCACACCACCAGGGAAGCTCCAAAGTGCACCTGATTTTATTTTTTCGATTAGTGACAACATGCCAGTCCTTAATTCACACTTTTCTGCGCTGGCGCAGAATCGGTAATATCAACAACAGGAATGGCGTCCATCTGCCACTTCCAGCTCGCTGTAGTCGTTTCTACAGGGATCATTTCAATACAGTCAGTTGGGCACGGTGCGACACAAAGGTCACAGCCAGTGCATTCATCCTTAATGACTGTGTGCAGCGCTTTTGTGCCGCCGACAATCGCGTCAACAGGGCACGCCTGAATACACTTAGTACAGCCGATACACATATCTTCATGGATAAAGGCGACGGTTTTTACCGCATTCTCAAGGTCATGAGCAGAATCTGTCGCTTCCACCCCCATTAAATCAGCCAGTTTTTCTATTGTCGCTTGGCCGCCTGGAGGACATTTGTTGATGTCATCACCATTGGCAATGGCTTCCGCGTAAGGGCGACAACCAGGATAACCACACTGACCACACTGGGTTTGAGGGAGAATGCTATCGATTTGATCGACAATAGGATCGGCTTCTACTTTGAAGCGAATCGAAGCAAAACCAAGCACGGCACCAAATACCGCCGCCAGCACAGCAATGGCTATAATCGCGATTAATATTGAGCTCATTACAACTTCACCAAACCTGTAAAGCCCATGAAGGCAAGCGACATCAGTCCTGCGGTAATCATTGCAATCGAGGCACCTTTAAAAGGCATAGGTACATCGGCCGCTGCAATTCGCTCACGCATAGAGGCAAACAAAATCAGAACCAGTGAGAAACCAACCGCAGCACCAAAGCCGTAAATGATCGATTCAATAAAGTTGTGGTTTTCATTGATGTTTAACAGAGCGACACCTAACACTGCACAGTTGGTGGTGATTAGGGGTAAAAAGATACCAAGCAGGCGATAAAGTGTTGGGCTGGTTTTGTGCACCACCATCTCTGTGAACTGCACAACGACTGCAATAACCAGAATGAAACTCATGGTTCTTAGGTATTGAAGATTGAGCGGATCAAGGATGTAGCTCTCCACGAGATACGCACACACTGACGCTAAGGTTAAAACGAACGTAGTCGCTAACCCCATTCCAATTGCTGTTTCTAGCTTTTTCGACACGCCCATGAATGGACATAAACCCAGAAACTTCACCAGTACAAAGTTGTTGACCAGCACAGTGCCAACCAACAACAAAAGATATTCGGTCATAATTATATAGTGTTGAAATTCCGATCCCGACATTATCCTGCTTTGCTCGTCCAATAACAACCAACGAAAGATAAGGTTTTCTATTGTTGAGTAAAAATTATACGGGATATTGAATCATTTGTGGGTAAATTGCTGGCGTAAAGGCAAAAAATCGAGTTTACAGAGTGATTAGGGGAGGGGGTGCCTCTAAGTCGAAACGTTGGTCGTTTTGTTGACTAATCAGTTCATGAAAACTCGCTGAGCTTACCCCGTTTTCATGATTATATTGCTGGCATTGATCAACTAATGAATGCAAGGTTAACCACTGCTGTTTAATCTGTTTTGCCAGTTGAGCGGGCAGAACCTTAAACAGCCGTTCAATACCTTGTTGATCGGCGGTCAGACCAAGTGTTTTCATGGCCTGACTCCGTATATTTGCATGATGCTCTAACTGTTTAAGCAGTGGCGCTTGCTGATCAATGTTGTATTGCAAGCTGGTCGCATCGAAGGTCAGATACACATTGTAAACCTCCCCTAATGAGCGACTTTCTTGTTTTTATACTGAATGAGTGAATTAAGGCTCTGAGATACAGGATACGTAGAACGTGACACTTGGGTTTATGCTGATGATGATACCAGAGTTAAGATCTACTTCGTAATAAAGAGATCCGTCAGGCGTAATTGACCAGTAACTTTGGTAGGTCGGCCAACCATGCGCAGTAAACATGTTACCAAATCTATCAAACAGCTCCACTTTTAACTCGTCTTTTGTTGCTAGGCGCCAGTTAGTACGCCCACCGATACTATAGGTGTTATAGTTAACACATAGAGCGTTGGCGTTAGCCCAGTTGAATTGATAGAAATCACCTGTGGGGCCGTAACTCCCATTTTCAGTATAAGTTCCATTAGTTATGCCACCTACATTAATACTGTCTAAATAAGCTACAGATGGGGAGTTGGTAAACAATTTTCCATTACCGACATCGAAAATATCAATACATGCACCAGCTAGATCACACACATTGACATTCACCGTATTACTTATAACGCCACCTTTCATGGCAGTGACCGCGGTACTACCTTTAGCGATACCGGTTAATAAACCTGAAGCTGAAATTGATGCGATGGTTGGATCTCCAACTATCGCCCATGTCACAGAATCACTTATATCAAATTCAGTTCCATCGTCAAATTTGGCCAGAGCCACTAACTGTTTCGTGCGTCCTTTTAACACCGAAATAGGTGAAGGAGTTACTGAAATCTCTATCACTGTCGCGTCGACTGACGGCTGAGGTAACGAATTGAATGCCCCCTCAGAATTACAGCCAACCAACAATGTCAAGCCCACTAGGGTAAAAAAAATATTAAAAAACTGAATCATAATTTCCGTTAAATTTTAAAATTGGTGATAGTAATTTCAACTCTGCGGTTTTTGGCTCTCCCATCTTCTGTATTGTTGTCAGCAATAGGTCGAGATTCCCCTTCTCCTTGCCATTCAAGTTGTGTCGGTGCTACTCCCAATTCAATCAGTTTACTGACGGATGTTTGTGCACGATATTCAGAGAGTTTTTGATTGTAAGATGCTGAGCCTGTCGAGTCAGTGTGTCCAACCACAACAGCTTTAGCGTTAGAATTAAAGTGATAGTGCCCCCCAACCTCGCCGAGAGGAGAAAAACCAGAGGCCTCGAGCTTATCAGATAAGTTGATTGTTTTTTCCATATCCCAATAAGCAACGCCTAGTCGACCATATAAGCTCAAATTGTCTTGTAGATACCAATCGTAACGCAGGGCACTTTCTATTAACCAAGTTTTTACGTCAACTGATGTGGCAGTAGCTTTTAATTTCTCATGATGTTGATAGCCGACATCCCAACTCCAAGATGGAGTAAACTGCAATCCACCATATACACCAACGATTGTTCCTTCTGGATTTGATTGATTGTAAGTATCGTCTAGAGCCCATTGGTATCCGCCCTTTAGCCCAATAAAAAACCGAGGAGACTCATCCGTAGCCAATGCAGGAACACTTAACGTACTTGCGAGTAATATCACATTTTTCATAGCTTTTATAATTTAAATGGTAATTAACCGTAATGTTAACGCTATTATATAGAAATATCATGACGTTTAATGAAAACACAGATTATTCCTACGCGCGATGTTGGCGAGTTCGGCTATAAGTTATTTAAATTATAAGGTTGAGGTTTAAACATAGGCTTTGATGCGTAAGTCAATGCAACTAGGGGGCTTAGGCGTCAATATAGGTCAGGCTGGAGGTTGATAAGCGTTATACCGCCGTGTGAGGGCGGTATTAGCAATCTAAGCGCAGCACTTCTTGTATTTTTTGCCACTACCACAACTACAAGGGTCGTTTCTGTTTGTTTTTTTTCGAAAACTGTTGTTTTTGCCTTGTTCAGGAGCGTATCTAGCTCGATCGTATTTTCCTCTTGGCTTTCATCTACAGTGATGTTAGCGACAATCGAATGCTCCTGAGTGATGGTCTCGATTTCTTGTTTGCGTAACTCTGTCGGAACAACGATATTGATCGGTGCTTCTTCAGTACCTGCTTTGATGGCACGATTAACGTTGTAGCCTGACAGTACGTGATTTTGTCGAGTTTCGATTCGACCTTTAAAAAACAGCTTAGACATGCAGATACTCTTTACTTGGTATGTAAGAAATTGAGCAGGGATTATACGTATCGTATTAAAATGATAAATCTGATATTAAACGGATTTTATAAGACTGGAATCGAGTCAACGAATTTGCCCTTCCAATCTGATTTAGAGGAAGTAGATTGCTAGAATTGCCAGCCTTGAGAACAAATGAATGTAACCCCTTGTATTTTTGACGTTATGAAATCCAGTAATTTTACAGTGGCGGTCTCTAGTGTAACGGGAACTCAATTCCTAAACCTATCGCCGCAAACTATTCGTCGCATCAAACTCAGCCTATTATTCGCTGCGCTGGTGTTTGGCGCTCTGGTCACTGTACTGGTGATACAACTAACTAATGCTGCAGACTCTCAATATCAAGCGCAGCAGCTGGCAGATAAAACCCAGCGGCTTGAGCAGCAATTGGCTGCTAAAGAGCAACAATTGAAACAACAGCTTCAAGATGCTGAGTCGCTCAAGAAAGAGCTGGTGTATGTCGAGCAGAAACTGAGTGGAATAGAGAAAGCGATGTCACTGCCGGATGAAGAGTTAGAATTGCGTGAGCGCGCGGATCTCGCCGCACTCAGCACCGCTGCTCGTCACCAGATATTGCAATTAATTCCCAGCGGCAAGCCAGTCAAAATTGGTTACCTGTCGTCTAAATTTGGCACGCGTACTCATCCAGTGAAAAAGACGCGTTCTATGCACCGTGGTATAGATTATGCCGTCAACATTGGTACGCCAATTTACGCACCTGCTGATGGTGTTGTTGAGTTGACACGCAAGAGTAATCAGGGCTCAGGTAACTTTCTGCGCATCATTCACTCATTTGGTTTTACGTCATCGTATTCCCACTTAAAAGCTTTCAAAGTGAAGCCTGGAGAATACGTTAAAAAAGGCGACCTGATTGGTTTGTCTGGAAATACTGGCCTGTCGACGGGCTACCATCTCCATTATGAGATCCGTATGGTAGGACGCGCCCTTGACCCACTGCCATTTACTCAATGGGATATGAATAACTTTGCCGCGATTTTTGAATCGAATAAGGACATAGAATGGGATTATTTAGTAAACAAAATAGAGAATCGAATCGCCACCTCACACAGACTGTCATCGCTGACGGAGCCGACATCAGCGGAGAACTCAAACTTACTTGTAATATCCAAATAGATGGCCGAGTCACAGGCAGTATTGAGACAGACCAAACCGTGACTATCAGCGCAACTGGTTCGGTTGAAGGTTCAGTGAAAGCGGATCGTTTGGTCGTTAATGGCCATTTTCGTGGCAAAGTGTACACCAAGAGTGTTGAGATACTGGGTGACGGTCGCCTAGAAGGTGAGGTTTCTGCGGGAGAGTTTACGATTCAAAAAGGCGGTGTATTCCTAGGTAACTCGAAAAACGTTACCGCAGAAGAAGTGGTCACCATTGATTCGGTAAAAAAGATTAACACCAGCCAAGCTAGTAAAGACAAACGCAACGATAACAAAGAAGCTGTCGGCCAGTGTGCTTGATTGCGCCAAAAGCAAAAGTTGTTATGGCGCATACCAATACCCCGCAGCGATAATCATGAGTTCATGATATAGATAACGACAAAACAAATAGGTGATGTACTAAGAGGGATGAGTATGTTGGAAAAGGTAATTTCTTGGTTGGAAATGACACTTTTTACCTTTAACGATCAACCCGTGACACTATGGGCTATTCTGGCGGTACCCACTTGGGTTGTGGTCAGCTTATGGGTCTCTAAGTTACTCATAAAAGGCGTTCGCGTAAAACTAACATCATCGGGTAAGGACCCAAATATAGTGCACTTAATCGAGCGAGTGCTCTTTGTTTTCGCACTTGGTGTTATTTTCCTTACCACGTTATCAATGCTGAACATTCCTATCACCGCATTTGCCTTTCTTTCCGGTGCTATAGCGATTGGATTTGGTTTTGGTGCGCAGAATATCATTAACAACTTTATCAGTGGTTGGATATTGATAGGTGAAAAACCGATTCGTATTGGTGACTTTCTGGAGGTTGAAGGGGCAAAAGGAACGGTGGAACAAATTAACACTCGCTCGACACGAATTCGACGTGTTGATGGGGTTCATATGCTGATTCCTAACAGTAAACTGCTTGAAAATACGGTGATTAACTGGACTCTGAGGGATAAATTGGTAAGAGGTTCAGTCATTGTTGGAGTGGCGTACGGAAGTGATGTTCGGTTAGTTGAGAAGTTAATGCGTGATATTACCATCAACCAACCCAAAGTACTTTCAACCCCTGAAGTTGCGGTTTTTTTCCAGGATTTTGGAGACAACGCATTAGTCTTTGAAACGTTTTTCTGGATTAACTCACAGGTAGAAGGCGAGGTTCGGGCAGTAACCAGCGATATTCGTTTTGAGATTGACGCTATGTTCAAACAGCACGACATAACAATCGCTTACCCACAACGTGATATACATCTAGATGGTGCCCTCACCATCGTTAGAGAGTCGAAAAAAGCCTAAACGGAGTTGACGCCAAAAGAGTTACCATGCTCTTTTGGCGTTTTTTAATCGTATTGATAGCAATGATCGCTATGGTTAATCCGTAGGCTTTGCTATCGTGCTTTAGGTTGCCTACTTGGTGATAAGCAATAAATCACATGGCGGGTTGGCTATCAGAACATCCACGGTGCTACCAGACCAATAGCGAGACAACGCGGTCCGTTTACACGCCCCCATTGCCAAAATAGAAGCGTCGATTGAGATTGCCGCATTAGGCAACCCTTCTTCTGGGTTCGCTTCAATCAGTCGCAAAGGAAGCTGATAAAACTTATTGAGATTGAGAAATTCTTGTATCGCTAGCTTTTGGTTGGAGAGAATCTCTTTTGAGTAACGATATAGATAAGGTGCGACATACTGACAATAGACGAGGGTGGTACTGGCGTTGAGTCTAGAGCCAATATCTATACTGCGGTTGATAATCGCTTTATCAATTTCGGCGTTTTTGTCCCCACGATGAAGTGGGTCAATAGCGGTGGCGAGCTTCAATTTCTGTGACCATTTTTTTTCGGTCAGCAGTAGTATGTCGTTACTTTGACTAGAGAGCTTTCTAAGTATCTGTGGTGCCAGTACGCCTTTGGCGTAATCAATAAGAAACAGATCGTTGTATCCCTGACATTGGTGAGTGAGTTGCTTCTCCCAGTTACTGCCCGAAAGTAGTTCGAAATTTACTTCGAGTGCGGCCAGTTCATACTCTGCTCGAATCTCTTCGATTTGCTCTAAGACAGAATCACACCACTGCATAAAGTAATCATCGTAACGAACAGAACTTTCTTCAGAGTGAAGGAGAAAGTCTAGAAAGGTGTGCTCCTCACTGCGCCTGTAGTCTTCAGCGTAGATACGCAAGGACTTGTTGGATGCCAGAGCAAAAAGAACCGCTTTCTTTAACACCCGACGTGATGGTTTGGCACTGACCTTGGTCAGTAGGTAGACTGCATTCATTTCAATATCCATTTGCGATTAAATGCGACAATAAGTCTTTGTATAGAAGGGATTTAATCCTGTAACTAAGCTTAGTCAAGTTTTAATTGGTACACCAATAGAAATATTGGTGACCAGCCGATAGATATCATACTTCACCTAGCCTCATGACCTCGACCAATAGCAAAGCATGTTTTCCGCTAACGATAGGGGAAGATATAGAAACGTTTAATATTGGCTAGATTCGCTTTAGCCAGTCGGCAAGGAACGAAGCTTACCTTCTACCTCCTTTTAAGACCAATTCTAACTCAACGAATGGTGCATCCAGTTTCGAATGCTTCAGTAAAAGTTGTGCCACTCTAAAATTCTCCATTATGGCTTTGGAGCAAAGTTGCAGTCGTTTTCAAAGTTATACTTTGAAATACATTCCTTGCTCGATATCCCTCATTCCATTATTGTGAATTTCGATGTGTAATGTCGAAATAATCACGAACACATCTTATTGATTATGCTACGTTATGCTCATTGTTAGACGATAGGCATATTCAGCGTGACCATACACACTCTTCAAGAACGGCATCGATTTTTAGAAATGCTTGCCGTGTGGCAAGGCTATGTTCGTAACAAAGATCTGGTCGATCAGTTTTCGATTACCCGCCAACAAGCCTATCAGGATATCCGAGCCTACCAAGAGCAACATCCTGAACGGTTAAAGAAGATGGTGTCTGGTCCTTATCAATTTAGCGCGCAATATCTCTTTGAAGCCCCCAAACACTCGCTTGAGCATTATTTGCAGTGGTTCAGTACGGGTCAGTTTTATGCACCTCAGTCATCATTCAATGCCGCACTGGGTGAGCACAGCTCCGTTCCACAGCGTTATGTTGCACCACAGGTGATTGCAGCGCTAACGGCAGCGATTCGTCAACAAAAACGCCTTGAGCTTGGCTATGTGTCACTGTCCAATCCCGAATGGGAAGGGCGAATTTTCCACCCCCATACCTTGGTTAAAACTGGTTTGCGTTGGCATGTTCGTGGCTACTGTGAAAAATCGCAGGACTATCGCGATTTGGTCTTAAGCCGCTGCCGCGGTGATGTTGAGTTACTCGATGCTTCAGATCACACCAAAGAAGATGATCGGGTTTGGAATACGCAGGTGGGGTTAATTTTCGCCCCTGATCCACGCTTAAATGACGAGCAAAAAGAAGTCATCTCCCACGATTACCAAATGGAAAACGGACAACTGCGTATAACCACACGTGCCGCATTGGTTGATTACCTACTCAAAGAGATGCAAGTCAAAACCCACTATCTCGAAGGCACGCCAGAAGCCCAACAACTGATTTTGGTTAACCCACGTGACGTCAAACCCTGGTTATTTGAACGTTAAAACTCAGCCAAGTCACGCTTAGGTAAAGTTACTTTACCTGAATAAATGTGCAGGATTGAGCTTTAGCAACAATCACATAAAGTGTATGCATAACCGTGAAACATGGAGCAAGTTATGGACGATCTCTCACCCTCCGATCTTAAAGTCATCCTACACTCAAAGCGCGCCAATATGTATTACTTGGAATATTGCCGTGTGATGCAAAAAGATGGCCGCGTGCTCTATTTGACCGAAGCCGACAAAGAAAACCTCTACTTCAATATTCCGATTGCTAATACCACCGTACTCATGCTCGGCAACGGCACCTCCATTACTCAAGCCGCAATGCGCATGCTCTCACAGGCCGGCGTATTGGTCGGATTTTGTGGCGGCGGCGGTACGCCACTGCACATGGCTTGCGAGGTGGAATGGTTCACGCCACAGAGCGAGTATCGCCCAACAGAATACTTACAAGGCTGGCTCTCATTCTGGTTTGATGATGAAAAGCGCTTGGCCGCCGCCAAACAATTTCAAAACGCACGGATTGATTATTTGCAGCGTGTTTGGCGCGCCGATCGAGAATTAACCCATGAGAAATTTAATCTACAAGATGAAGTCATCAAGCAATCCCTTGATACCTTTTACCAACGTACTGAAGCCGCGAGTAAACCAGCCGATCTGCTCCTCACTGAAGCGCAACTCACCAAAGCTCTGTACAAGTACGCCGCCAATAACACAGGCAAAGAAGGCTTTACGCGTCAGCATCAGCCGGATAAAAAATGCACCGACAAAGCCAACGATTTTCTCAATCACGGCAACTATTTAGCCTACGGGCTTGCGGCAAGCTGCCTGTGGGTGCTGGGCATTCCGCACGGCTTTGCCGTCATGCATGGCAAAACCCGCCGTGGTGCTTTGGTATTTGATGTCGCCGACTTAATCAAAGATGCGATTGTGCTGCCGTGGGCGTTTGTTTGCGCCAAAGAGAACGCCAGCGAACAAGAGTTTCGCCAACAAATTCTGCAAGCCTTCATCGAACACAAAGCGCTCGACTTCATGTTCGACACAGTGAAACACGTCGCACTGCAAGGCAAAGAGGAAGAAGAGCGCGAGGCACATCAATTATGATGGTCACCTTTGTTAGCCAATGCGAGAAAAACGCCCTCAAGAAAACCCGCCGTGTACTGGATGCCTTCGCCAACCGCATTGGCGATAACACCTGGCAAACCCTCATCACCGAAGAAGGGTTACTCACGGTGAAAAAAATGCTGCGCCAAACCGCCAGCCGCAGTACCGCAGTCAGTTGCCACTGGATCCGCTCCCGCTCGCGCAGCCAGTTGTTATGGGTGGTGGGTAACAAGAAGAAATTTAATAGTGAGGGTGTAGTGCCAGTAAATTACACAGAAAAAGATTTGCTTAACTCGGATTATGAAAGTGACTGGAAATATCTACCGCTTATCAAAGGGTTGGCTGGGATGGCCGCTTTACTTCATGATTGGGGTAAAGCCTCTTTACTTTTTCAGGAAAAGTTAAATCCAGAAATTAAAACCAAGCATAAAGGTGACCCGCTACGCCATGAGTGGGTATCTTGTCTGCTCTTTCAACAATGGGTTACTCATCAAACTCATGAGCGTCTTGATGAGGTTTGGCTAAATTCACTGATTGATAAAGGCATAGATGAAACTTGCTTTAATGCTAATGCATTGCCTAAAGAAAAGGCGCTTGCCGAATTGCCGACCGTGGCTGCGCTGATTGCTTGGTTGATTGTTTCTCATCACCGATTACCTTTGCCAAAAGAAGAAGCGCTATGTAATAACCTGCGAGAAGTGGGTCACGCTTCTTTAGAGGAATTGTTGGCCAGAATTACCCCAGCATGGGGCTATGAAAACCGCTTTGATAATTACAATGCGCTGCTGCCGAAATGTGTTGAATTTCCGTTAGGGCTGCTCTCCAATTCCTCTATTTGGCTTGCTGAGCTAAAACGCCGCGCAAAGGATCTATTGCATCATCTGCCTTTACTCGATCAGGCAATCAATGATGGTAGTTGGCGGGGTATTTTACATCATGCCCGATTGTGCCTGATGCTGGGTGATCACTATTACTCTTCACAACCCAATGATCATCAATGGAAAACGTCGATAGAGCTGTACGCTAACACCGAACCCACCACCAAAGCACGTAAACAAAAGCTGGATGAGCACTTAGTGAATGTCGCTAAAGTCGCGGTGAACACAGTGAAGTTACTGCCGTTTTTTGAAACCGAGCCGCTCAAAGCCACCGAGCTCAGCGAGCTTGCACCTAAGGCCAACACGCCTAAAGCATTCCGTTGGCAAGACAAAGCGGTACGCAAAATCAATGAGTGGCGTGAACACACGGAAGATAAAAGCCAAGGCTATTTTGTGGTGAACATGGCCAGTACCGGTTGTGGCAAAACCATCGCCAATGCCAAAATTATGCAGGCGTTATCTGAAGAGGGTGAAAGTCTGCGTTTTATTCTGGCACTTGGCCTGCGTACACTCACTTTGCAAACCGGAGACGAATATAAAGAAAGACTCAAACTGAAAGAGAGCGATTTAGCAGTGCTGATTGGCTCTAAAGCCATTTCGGAGTTGCATAAATCGGGTAAAGCGGCTGAAAAAGACGACATTGAACCTGAACAAGCGGATGCTGGTTCTGAGTCTTTGGAGAGTCTTCAAGATGAAAACGATATTCTAGATTGGCAAGGTGTGCTGCCTGAAGAAGAGCTCACGACCGTTTTAACCAAAGAAAAAGATCGAAAACTTCTGTATGCCCCTGTACTGGTATGCACCATCGATCACATCATGGCCGCGACTGAAACCAAGCGTGGTGGGCGCTATATTCTGCCCTGTTTGCGTTTAATGTCATCAGACTTGGTGATTGATGAAATTGACGACTTCACAGGCGATGATCTAATTGCGATTGGCCGATTAGTGCATTTGGCAGGCATGCTGGGGCGCAAAGTGATGATTTCCTCTGCCACTATACCGCCGGATTTAGCATTGGGTTTATACAATGCCTATCGTCAAGGATGGAAAGTCTTTGCTGCCAGCCGTGATCGAGTCAGCACTGTTAATTGTGTTTATGTCGATGAATTTAGAGCTGATGTTCAGATGGTGGGTAGCGATGATGCTGATTTAGCTGCTTATGAGGCTTTCCAGCAACGCTTTGTGTCTAAACGCGTGGATAAGCTAAAACAGCAGGTCGCGAAGAGAAAAGCCGATATCATTCAATGTATTAAACAGAATGATCAACCGCTAGAAAAACAGTATTTCGAGATAGTCAAACAAGCGGTTTTGGCCAAACACCAGCACAACAACACCTTAGAGCCAGAAAGCCAAACAAGGGTATCGTTTGGCGTGGTTCGTGTTGCCAATATTCAACCTTGCGTCGAATTAACCCAATATCTACTCAGCTGTGATTGGCCAGCCGATACCGAAGTGCGCTGCATGGCTTATCACAGTCAGCAAGTGATGTTACTGCGCCATGAGCAAGAAAAGCATTTGGATGAAGTACTCAAGCGCAAAGAGCAAGCGGGTGAACTGCCAAGTGCTTTTTCTCATCCCGTGATCCGCGAACACCTAGCGGCTTGCCAAGCAAAAAACCTGATTTTTATTTTGGTTGCCACCCCAGTTGAAGAAGTGGGGCGTGATCATGACTTTGACTGGGCGGTAATTGAACCCTCATCTTTCCGTTCGATTATTCAAATGGCAGGTCGGGTACGCAGGCATCGCGATGGCGAGATACAGGAGCCCAATATTGGCTTGTTGCAATACAACTTTAAAGGCTTTAAGGGCGGCGCTGAGCGAGTATTTAATCATCCCGGTTATGAAACAGACAGCGCTACTCAGCTTGCCACTCATGATTTATGTGAGTTGGTGGATGAAAAGTCGCTGTTGCAAGCGGTTAATGCCATTGTCCGTATTCAAAAGCGAGCAGTGCTAGAACCGCGCAACAACTTGGCAGATTTAGAGCACTTTGCCACCGCGAAAACCCTTGGCTCCGATCAAATTGGCAAACCACAGCAAGCCAATATCAGCCGTCAGGATCGATACAGCCGTAATCGTCGCAGTAGCTCGCCGCAGTCATGTTGGTATGAGCATCTGCATGGTCATATTCACGGCTACTGGTGGCTTACCGCATTGCCACAACACTTCAAACGCTTTCGTAAAAGTGAACCCACAGTGCAAATCTACTTAGTCAAAAAAGCGCGCAGTATTGAGTTTTGTTTGCGTGAAGAACAGGGCGGCTTACATCCGATTGAACGCACCTTGAATATTGAACATCGGCCGCTGGCACCAACGCAGCAACAGAAGCTTTGGCTACAGCGTGATTACAGTGAGTTAGTCAGTTTATACAGTCCAAGCCCTGAGCAGGAGTTCGCCACCTCAGTGCGCTATGGAGAACTCAGTTTTATCTACCGTGAAGGTAATCAGCAATACAGCTTCAACGACCAACTAGGGTTGGTTAAGGTTAAATAATGGAGGGGAGTCGTGTGTTAGATCCAGCAATAGCCGCCTTTTTTGCTGAGCGTAAAGAAGCATGGCTAAAGAAAAACACCAGTTCAGCAATGTCTGATACAGAAGTATTAGAAAAACAACAGGAGTGTGAGCAAAACTTTCTATTAGACAATTGGTTGCCTGATGCGGCGCGTAGAATATGTAGTAGGGCGTTAACTACTCATCCAAGTAAATTTAGCCATCCAAGTACAGGCGTTGGAAAAACAAATATTAAGGATGGCACATTTGTATCTCCTGTATTATTTGAAGGAAATCAACGTAATGATGGTTTTGTCAGATCTGGCAATGTGAGGCTTGATTTGACTGATTCAGTTGGAGATGCTGGCGCGTTGGCCGCTGAAGATTTCCTTAGCGTTACTCTTTCTGATGGTATGAGTGTTCTTAAACACATCGAGTCTGAGACTAAAGTAGCTAGAGCGCTTTTAGCAGTTAAAGGTGTTGACTATGAACAACTCCGGTCAAGCTTCTTAGCTATTAAAAGTACAAGTGAAGGAACATCTACGAACTCAAAAATCAAGCAGGTTTATTTTCCGGTCGCAGATCAGCAGTATCACTTACTTTCTTTATTGACGCATTCTGGGCACTTATTTGAGCTCCGACAACGACTTGATGCACTTCGATTTAGTAATGAAGCGAACGAGGCAAGAGAGTGTAAGAAAGCAAATCGGTTTCATCCCGTTGGTTATCAAGAAATATTTGATCTAACCACGATAGGATTTGGTGGAACCAAACCTGCAAATATAAGTGTGTTAAACAATAAATTTGCAGGTAAAGCACATTTACTGGCCTCTATTCCACCGGAGTTAACACTTCGCGATATTCGTCTGCCGAGAACGGATTTTTTCAAAGAGAGTTTTACCGCTTGGCAAGCCAAAGAGGTGCTTGAATCGCTGCATCGACTCTTTCTCACCGACTACAACAACATCAATCTCCGTGATGGGCGCGACTACCGCATTCAGCAATACGTTGATCTGGTGATTGAAAAAATGTGGCAAGTACGCCTGTTTCTTGAAGACTATTCCGGTGAATTATCGAGTGCGTTGCCTTTGGAGCAAAAAATCTGGCTCTATCCAGAGTTTGCAGAGCAGCGTCAGCAAGAGGATGAGTGGCTCGATAAAATCACTCGCCACATTGCCCGTGGCTTAATCAACCATTACACCCGCAGCAAAGTGATCTCCAATCCCGTCACATTGGCAGACCAAGAGCTGCTGGCGATAGAAAAGGTGGTTGCCAGCAATAAGGAGAACTTGCGATGAACGTATTGATTTTACCGCATTTAAAAATTCACAACGCCAATGCACTTTCAAGCCCCTTTACTATTGGCTTTCCGGCCATGACGGCATGGTTAGGCTTTGTGCATGCCTTAGAGCGCAAGCTCAGCCAAGCTAGGTTATCCGATCTCATGCTGCATAGTGCTGCGGTGGTGAGCCACCGTTGTGATGTACAGACTCATAAAGGCGAAGGTGACTTTGTTTATTCGATTATCGGTACGGGAAACCCTTTAGAGCCCAAGGCGGAGAAAGATAAACCTGATGGTAATGCTGTAAGACCATCATTTATCGAGGAAGCTCGCTGTCACTTGGATGTATCCCTCGTCATTGAGTGGAGTGGCAATGAGGAGCAACTTCAGCATCCAGAGTTTGCCCAGCAGTTGCAAGCAGTGATCGCGACGATGAAAGTTGCAGGAGGCGACGTTCTTTCTGTTGGGAAGCCCTCGATCAAATCTGTGATTACTGAAGAAAATACAGCCCAGGTTCTACGCCAATTAATGCCGGGTTATGTGCTGATTGAACGGCGCGATTTAATGATTGACGCCATGCAGCAAGGCGCTGACGCGATAGATGCGCTGCTTGGTTACCTCACCGTACACCACCATTGTGAACAGCTTGAAGACCAAAGTGTTGTTTGGCATAGCCAGCGCAAGACGAGTGGTTGGATTGTGCCGATTGCAACCGGATTTCAGGGCATTTCACCATTAGGTGAGGCAAAAAATCAGCGCGATCCATCAGTGCCTCATCGCTTTGCCGAAAGTGTTGTCACACTGGGCGAATTTGTCATGGCGCACAAAATCAAACATCTCGATGACATCCTTTGGCAATACCACCCCGATTTAGAAAACGATCTTTACCTTTGTCAGCAAGTTAACGCTATCAACGAACATCAATAAGGAACAAGCTCATGGCTAAAAATAACGACACTGCATCAGTACTCGCATTTGAAAAAAAACTTGTCCCATCTGATGGTTACCTCTTTGGATGCCAGTGGGAAACCAAAGAGCAAGCCACCCCATTAGCGCTGCAAGAAAAATCGGTACGTGGCACGATTTCTAATCGCTTCAATAAGAAAGACGTAGGTGATTTCACAAAAGATCCAGCTAAACTCGATGCAAAAGTTGAAAGTCCAAATTTGCAACGAGTGGATGCCTGTGCGTTGGGCCAGGATCAAGATACGTTAAAGCTACATTTCACACTCAAAGTATTAGGGGGGTTTGCCCAACCTTCGGCGTGTAACAATGCGCTGTTCAAACAGAGCTACAGTGCTGCGGTTTCACAGTACATTACCAAATATGGCTGTTTCGAATTGGCGAAACGCTATGCCACCAACCTTGCCAATGCCCGTTTTCTATGGCGCAACCGCGTTGGCGCAGAAGAGATTGAAGTGCAAGTCAGGGCATTAAACAATGGGGCAGAGCAGGCGTGGACTTTTAATTCTAAACAATTCAGTACTCGCCACTTTGATCATAACGATTCACACATCAATAGTTTGGCCGACAGAATTGCTCAGGCACTGGCCAGCGAAACGGACCATTTGATGCTGCAAATTGACTGCTACGCGAAGGTGGGTAAAGCCCAAGAAGTTTACCCAAGTGAAGAGTTAGTGCTCGATAAGGGCAACAGCAAAACCAAGAAAAGTAAAATCCTGTATGCGGTTAATGAGCATGCTGCGATGCACTCACAAAAAATTGGTAACGCAATGCGTTCCATTGATACTTGGTACCCAGATTACGCATCTGAGGAGAAAAGTGCAGGAGCCATTGCGATTGAACCCTATGGCGCTGTGACCAATTTAGGAAAGGCGTTCCGTACCCCGAAAGATAAGCAAGATTTTTACACTTTCTTTGATAAATGGGCGCGTGGTGAAAGCTTGCCTCGTGAAGAAGATGAGCATTACGTCATGGCGGTATTGGTGCGTGGTGGTGTTTTTGGTGAAAGTGACAAATAGGTGGCAGTGATGAACTACTACCAAGAGATCACTCTATTGCCAGATGCCGACATTGCCTTGGGCTTTCTCTGGCAAAACGTCTTTCAACAGGTGCATATTGCTTTGGTGGAGCACAAAGTGGCTAGTAACCAATCTTTGGTTGCGGTCGGTTTTCCTGATTATCGTCAAGCGCAGTTTCCGCTTGGCAGTAAGTTGCGTCTCTTTGCAAAAGAGCAAGCGACATTGGAAAAGTTGGATATCCACCGCTGGCTAACTCGGCTAGAAGACTATGTGCACATCAAAGGGGTCAAACCCGTACCAAACGATGTGACTTACGTAAGCTTTGTACGCAAGCAGGTGAAATCGCCCGAACGAATAGAGCGGGATATGCAGCAAAAAGCCGAACTATGGGCAGCAAAATCCGGTAAACCGCTGGTGGAATGTTTAGCGGATTTGCAACAAAGCAAGCCGAAAGCTTTGTGCTCCTTGCCCTTTATTTACTTGCATAGCCAGCAAACCAAGCAACGCTCACCAGAAAGAAACAGCAAGTTTCCGCTGTTTATTCAGATGCAGCAGCAAAGTACATCACAAGATGGGAGCTTCGATTGCTATGGTTTGAGCAGCAAAACGCATGGGCAGTCAGTATTGGCGACCGTACCGCACTTTTAAATTGAACGAAAAAAGGTAGTTTTACCCTTTATTTTTACTCTTTAAAAATGTGCTTTAAATACAAATGGTTGCAGCAGGCGGTTTTTAACAAGGTAAAATGACAATTTTTATCCTAATAGCCTGTTGCAGCTTATTTTTATTGGTTTATTCTATTGTTCACTGCCGCACAGGCAGCTTAGAAAACTCGTTTTTGACAGATTACTTGGCACAACTAGTTCACTGCCGCACAGGCAGCTTAGAAATTTTGGTAGCAAAGCAGGCGCAGGCGGTGGAAGTTCACTGCCGCACAGGCAGCTTAGAAAAAAACAAGGAGCTACTAAAATGACCATGACCCGTTCACTGCCGCACAGGCAGCTTAGAAAACAAACGGATTCACTTACATCACTTTGCAAGCGTTCACTGCCGCACAGGCAGCTTAGAAATTCTCAAAGTCAAACTTTTTGTACTCAGTAATGTTCACTGCCGCACAGGCAGCTTAGAAAGCCAACCCAAACTTACACGCCGCCAAGACCGGGTTCACTGCCGCACAGGCAGCTTAGAAATTGATGATGCGCTTTTTCAGATGGCGACAGGCGTTCACTGCCGCACAGGCAGCTTAGAAAGTATTTACGGTCAGTATCGAACCAAACCGAAGGTTCACTGCCGCACAGGCAGCTTAGAAAGTAACCAAAAGGAGCGCTGGACGCTTAAAAGTGTTCACTGCCGCACAGGCAGCTTAGAAAATATACGAACCGTCTTGACTCGTCGGTAATGTGTTCACTGCCGCACAGGCAGCTTAGAAAACGAATGAATTCACCGATATCTGTACCGTGAAGTTCACTGCCGCACAGGCAGCTTAGAAATGTTGATTGGTACATTTGACGAGCGTTTGACAGTTCACTGCCGCACAGGCAGCTTAGAAAGCAATTGCTAAAGCACTTTCCGCAACACTTATGTTCACTGCCGCACAGGCAGCTTAGAAAGCGATATGTTCGTGATTGATTTCGCTTATCAGGTTCACTGCCGCACAGGCAGCTTAGAAATAAACGACCAGACATTTAACGATCTTTCACACGTTCACTGCCGCACAGGCAGCTTAGAAAGTAACAGGCAAGAAGGGACCGGAATCAACCAAGTTCACTGCCGCACAGGCAGCTTAGAAATAATCGCGACGATCTCTGGAACATTCCAATGAGTTCACTGCCGCACAGGCAGCTTAGAAATGGATGTTATGCCAGTCAATCCGATCATGGAGGTTCACTGCCGCACAGGCAGCTTAGAAAAGTAGGATTTGCCCCGGACACGCGCCGTGTGTGTTCACTGCCGCACAGGCAGCTTAGAAATACGTCTTCGCGGTCGTGCTGGTAAGGGTGCGGTTCACTGCCGCACAGGCAGCTTAGAAATATTGACTGGAACGACTTAGACCGATTTCGTTGTTCACTGCCGCACAGGCAGCTTAGAAATTGCAAAGAGGGTTCTGGGTGAGGATGGTCAGGTTCACTGCCGTATAGGCAGCTTAGAAACCTAGATGAGACGGATGGAGCTAGCGAAACACGCCAATCTGACCTAAGGAAGAGGTATCTCTGCCTACTTTTTTGAGTTTGGAGTATGACAGAGAAAGAGAAGTACATTCACAAATAGTTAATATTGTTATAATTCTGATACCTATACAAATTAGGCTGTCAGCGATGTTGGCAGCCTAATTCACGATGAATGTTATTGACTAGCTAGTTGCACAAATGGAAAAGTTCCCCTTCGAAGCCTCTTCGATATGGTTACTCCACCAACTTAGCATTTCTCGACGTTGGTTAAGATATAAAGCCCGGTTGTAAATACCACGAATTTGGTTTTTGTCCACGTGAGCTAGTGCTAGTTCAATGACATCATTATGAAAGAGTTTCGTTTCATTTAGCGTAGTGCTAGCCAGAGCTCTTAGACCATGGGAAACCAAACGGTCTTTAAAACCCATACGTTTCAGAGCAATGTTAGCTGTTTGGCTGTTACTCGGCCTCATCGGGTCTTTATAGGAAGCGAATATGTATTCGCTTCCACCATTTATTTTTTTCATCTCATTCAACAGATTTAAAGTCTGTGGGGTTAGAGGCACTAGGTGATCCCTTCTTTTTTTCATTCTATCTGCTGGAATAACCCATAGATTTTCATCCCAATCAATTTCATCCCAACGAGCTTGCGCTGTCTCAATAGGTCGGGTCATGGTATGCAGTTGCCATTCAATCATACATCGAGTGGTATACATGATACTGGCCCGTCCTAGGGTTCTCATTAACTCAGGAAGTTCGTCGGCACTTATTGATTTCATATTGGTGACGGTAGGTTTCAAGAACGCAGAACTGATTTTGGCTAAAGGGTTGTACTCAATAAGTCCCTTATTCTGAGCAAAACTCATAATTTTGTTCACACGTTGGCAGATCTTTTTCAGTGTTTCTATCGCACCTAGAGCCTTCTTTCGTGCATTTGTTAGGAAAAGGCTAGGGTAACTACCAAACGTCATGTTGGCGCGTTTACCGTTATGTAGACATGTATAGTTGAATAACCACGTTTTTGTACCTATTTGTGTACCTAAACTTCTAAGCCAGTACGAGTCAGGAAAAGACGTTAAGAGAATACAATCCCTTGCAATAGCTAGCTTTAGATACAAAAAAAGACGTCCTAGGACGTCTTTCTTCTTGAATTTGGCTCCCCCTGCGGGACTCGAACCTGCGACATACGGATTAACAGTCCGCCGTTCTACCAACTGAACTAAGGGGGAATTGCATTTTGCGCTGCGAATGTTAGCGAGCACCTATTCAGGTGTCAACTATCAAACGGCAAAATAAGTGAATTAAAATGTAGAAAAAAGTCTTTACTTTTCTGTAGCTCTTATCCACCAAGGGCTATATTTACTTATCCACCAAAACTGTGGATAAGTGTGTGTGTTAAATTTGAGTAAGTCAGATTTATGCAAGCTTGATGGAATTGATGCTCAGAGAGTATTGGATCTAATGGCTTACTAAATAAGGATTTTTAGAATTTATTCACTTAGATTACCAACGTGAAAATCTCGGCTGTAATTGTGGGTTGAATGCAAAAATGGCAAAAAGTGTGAATAAGCTGTGAGTATTTATTCGGGTTTTTTAGAGGGAGATCTCTAGCAGGGCGAAGAATAATATCAGGATTGAAGTGAATGATCTAGCCATAAGGTACGACTTTAAGCAAAACAGCGATTAATTTTATAATCGGCTCTTGAGTCTGTATATATATACAGACACAATAGAAGCCTTCCCTCAGCTAAGGACAGAGATGTGTCATGAGTAAAGTATTTGATTTAGTGTCTGATTATCAGCCTTCTGGTGATCAACCGACTGCGATCAGCCAGTTGCTAGATGGGCTAGATGCGGGTTTAGCTCACCAAACTTTGCTGGGTGTGACAGGGTCGGGTAAGACATTTACGTTAGCTAATGTTATTGCGACGGCGCAACGTCCCGCTATTTTACTTGCTCCGAATAAAACGTTGGCCGCCCAGTTGTATGGCGAAATGAAATCCTTTTTCCCTAACAATGCTGTTGAGTTCTTTGTCTCTTACTACGATTATTACCAGCCAGAGGCTTACGTTCCAACGACAGACACGTTTATTGAAAAAGATGCTTCCGTCAATGCTCATATTGAGCAGATGCGTCTCTCAGCAACAAAAGCGCTGTTAGAGCGTAAAGATGCCATCATTGTAGCATCAGTCTCTGCGATCTATGGTTTGGGTGATCCTGAGTCTTATCTAAAGATGATGCTTCACATTCGTCGTGGAGACATGATGGATCAGAGGGATATCCTGCGTCGTTTAGCGGAGCTTCAGTACAGTCGTAATGATGTCGCATTTGAGCGAGGTCAGTTTCGAGTCCGTGGGGAAGTGATTGATATTTTTCCAGCAGAATCGGATCAGGACGCAGTGCGTATCGAGATGTTTGATGACGAGATTGACTGTATCAGTGTCTTCGACCTGCTTACTGGGGCGGTCAAGCAACGTGACTTAGCGCGATATACCATCTATCCCAAAACCCACTATGTTACGCCGAGAGATCGAATTCTTGATGCCATCGAAGAGATTAAGGTCGAGCTGGAAGGGCGCAAAAAATATTTACTAGAAAATAATAAATTGCTAGAAGAGCAGCGTATTTCCCAGCGTACCCAGTTTGACATTGAGATGATGAATGAGCTTGGGTTTTGCTCAGGTATCGAAAACTATTCCCGTTATCTTAGTGGCCGCAAAGAAGGTGAGCCGCCTCCGACGCTCTTTGACTACTTACCTCACGATGGCCTGCTCATCATTGATGAGTCCCATGTGACTGTGCCGCAAATAGGCGCAATGTTTAAAGGTGATCGCTCTAGAAAAGAAACGCTGGTGGAATTTGGCTTTCGTTTACCTTCCGCACTGGACAACCGCCCACTGAAGTTTGAAGAGTTTGAATCTTTGGCTCCCCAAACTATCTTTGTTTCTGCGACTCCTGGTAACTATGAGCTGGAGAAGTCGGATGGCGAAGTGGCCGATCAGGTAGTGCGCCCAACGGGTTTGCTTGATCCCGAGTTGGAGGTTCGTCCGGTTGCAACTCAGGTTGATGATCTTCTCTCAGAAATTCGTATTCGTTCAGCCAAGGATGAACGAGTACTTGTGACTACGTTAACTAAACGTATGGCTGAGGATCTCACAGAGTACCTCACTGAGCATGATGTAAAGGTTCGCTACCTTCACTCAGATATTGATACTGTAGAACGGGTAGAAATCATTCGTGATTTACGTCTTGGTGAGTTTGATGTGCTTGTCGGTATCAACTTATTGCGAGAAGGTCTTGATATGCCTGAAGTCTCTTTAGTGGCGATTTTAGATGCGGATAAAGAAGGCTTCTTACGCTCCGAGCGCTCACTGATTCAGACCATAGGTCGTGCAGCGCGAAATGTTGCTGGCAAAGCGATTTTGTATGCGGATCGGATCACTAAATCGATGGAAAAGGCGATGGATGAGACCAACCGTCGTCGAGAGAAGCAGCAAGAGTACAACCAGAAAATGGGTATTGAGCCTCAAGCGCTTAAGCGTAATGTCAAAGACATTATGGAACTGGGTGATATTGCTAAGAGCAAGAAGCAGCGAGTGAGCAAAACCGTGCCGTTGTCTAAAGTGGCTGAGCCCTCACAAAGCTACGATGTCATGACACCGCAGCAGCTTGATAAAGAGATCGCGAAGCTTGAAGCGCAGATGTATCAACATGCTCAAGATCTGGAGTTTGAACTGGCGGCGGAGAAGCGTGATCAGATAGATCGGTTAAGACAAAAGTTTATTACTAACAGCTAATTGGTTGGTGCAGGACTAAAAAAATAGCCAATAGAAATCTTTAATCTATTGGCTGTAATTTGTGAATATAAAATTCACTAACAACGTCAGTTGGCTAGGTGACCCGTTAGGGTCATTGAAATTGATAGCATATAGTGTGCCAAAATTTTTGCGGTCAAAATGAGCCATATTTCACTCAAATAGGTCATTTTTGGGTATTTGAATTGCAAATTGCAAAGCGCAATGCAATGATTATACAAGATGCAAACAAACCATTGGCTAGGTTATGCAACATAACACTCAAACACAAAAATCAAAATATCTGCTTATGGTAGAGGATACGGCTTCCGTGGCTGCACTCTACCGCTCTTATCTTACTCCACTTCAGATCGACATCAACATCGTCGGCACTGGGCGTGATGCTATCGAAAGTCTCAACTTTCGAACCCCTGATTTGATCCTTCTTGACCTACGTTTGCCTGATATGACAGGCATGGATGTACTTCATGCGGTTAAAGAGAAGAACCCAGATGTTCCAGTTATCTTTATGACTGCACACGGTTCAATTGATACTGCGGTTGAAGCAATGCGCCATGGCGCTCAGGATTTTTTGATTAAGCCCTGTGAAGCGGACCGTTTGCGTGTCACCGTGAACAATGCTTTACGCAAAGCGAATAAGTTAAAGAACGAAGGTGACAGTCTTTCAAGCCAAGGTTATCAAGGTTTTATTGGCAGTAGCCAAACCATGCAAGCGGTCTATCGAACCATAGATTCCGCAGCGGCGAGTAAGGCGAGCATCTTTATAACTGGCGAAAGTGGCACCGGTAAAGAAGTGTGTGCAGAAGCGATTCACGCGACAAGCAAACGTGGGGATAAACCTTTTATAGCGATTAACTGTGCTGCAATCCCGAAAGATCTGATTGAAAGTGAGTTGTTTGGTCATGTTAAAGGGGCATTTACTGGTGCCGCGACTGACCGACAAGGTGCAGCTGAGTTGGCAGATGGTGGTACGCTATTCCTCGATGAGTTATGTGAGATGGATCTAGAGTTGCAAACGAAACTGTTGAGATTCATCCAGACAGGTACCTTCCAAAAGGTCGGATCCTCTAAGATGAAAAGTGTCGATGTACGTTTTGTATGCGCAACGAACCGCGACCCTTGGAAAGAGGTGGAGGAAGGGCGTTTTCGCGAAGACTTGTACTACCGCCTCTACGTTATCCCACTTCATCTACCTCCTTTGAGAGAACGTGGTGATGATATCATTGAGATTGCGTACTCTCTATTGGGCTTTATGTCTAAGGAAGAGGGGAAAGATTTTGTCCGGTTAGCACCGGATGTTGTTGAACGTTTTGCTCGCTACGAATGGCCTGGTAACGTGCGTCAGTTACAGAACGTATTGCGCAACGTTGTAGTGCTCAACAACGGCAGGGAAATATTGTTAGAGATGTTGCCACCACCGTTGAATAAGCCTGCGACCAATGAGATTAGAGCCCCATTAGCGCAAAGCGAAACGGTCTCGGTACAAGATATCTTCCCTCTATGGTTGACCGAGAAAAGTGCGATAGAGCAAGCCATTAAAGCGTGTGATGGCAATATTCCCAAAGCCGCTGGCTATTTAGATGTCAGTCCGTCGACTATCTACCGTAAGCTACAGGCTTGGAACGCGAAGGAAGTGCAATAGTGGATATTTTGAACCAAAGTAAGATTGACAGGCTGGCGAGTGAGATTGGCCCTGAAAACGTGCCTGTGTTGCTAGAGATATTTTTGAACGAGCTTGCTATGTATATTGAGACCTTATCTCAACAAGAAGGGGAAGGGCTGCAGGCGTATCTCAAGGAAATCAGCCACGCTTTAAAGAGCAGCGCCGCAAGTTTTGGGGCAGAAGCGTTGTGTGCTTACTCGATTGAACTTGATGCGCGAGGAAAGACGGGCGCGACGCTTGAGCTTGCTGATCACAAAGACAAAATGCTATCTCTGCTCAATCAAACTGAGCAGAGATATCAACAATTACTCACACAGTAAGTATTCTATTGCTTGTTGGAGTTTGCTTCGGTCATGGCGCCAATCACGGTTTGGTGATGCTAACGGCGTCGTGACGCAGTTCCACTCTTCAAGTTCTGGATGAGGCTCTTCACCCAGCACTACGTCAATTCGTCGGCCTTGGCATGAGCGCTCACACCATTCGAGCTTCTCTTGAAGTGTCATTTTTCCTGCAGGGCCGTGTTCGGCAGAGAGGTTTTCTACGAAGACCAATTTTGCCTTACGGTTATTGGCAATCGCACGACCAATCTCCGGCAGCAGTAATGGCGGCATGATACTGGTCAAAAAGCTACCTGGGCCGAGAATAATAGCATCGGCCTGTTCGAGTGCGATAACACCTTCTTTTGTGGCGGGTACTTCGGGTTCCAAATCCAGCCTGAGAAGTTTATCCGGCATCTCGTCAACACTGGTTTCTCCGGTCACCCAACGCCCGTTCGGTGCCAATGCCTTTAGATCTGAAGGATGTTCCGACATAGGAATGATATTCACATCGACTTTCAGCATATTGCGTATAAGATTTGTGGCGTCTAATGGACGAACGGAAAGGTTGTCAAGTGCCGTCAGCATCAGGTTGCCGAGATTATGGCCATCGAGTTCGCCTGCGCCTTTAAATCGATATTCAAACATCATTGAACTGATGGAAGGGTCGGTAATCAACTGGTTGATACAGTTACGTGTATCTCCCCAAGCTATCCCTCCCTGACAATGGCGGATCCGTCCTGTCGAACCACCATTATCTGTGGTTGCGACGATACCCGTGGCGTTGCTGCCAAAATCCTTTAGCGCCGCAAGCATGCGACCAAGGCCATGGCCTCCACCGACTGCGACGACTTTCTTGCTAGCGTAAACTGTCATGCTGAGCTTCTATTTTATTCATAATCAACTACAATTTAGATTATTGCATTAACATCAAATACTCAATAATAGGTAATTTGGGCTCTAAGCATGATTTTTTCGTTTAGAGGGTAGAATCACGTACAATTATTAAGTATTTTAATGTAAAGCTACTACCCAATATAGGGGTAGTTGCCATAACTCCGAGCTCACAAAGCTAAGTTCATACTGAATAAGCGTTTTGAGCCAGTGGCGCGTTGTCACAAGGGCATAATTGGAAATGATTATGCCTCCCGTGTTTGGAAAGGTGTTCCGTGGCGCAACAATTCGAAGATAGATTTCATCGCAAGTTTTACTACTTGCGTCTTTCTGTTACAGATGTCTGTAACTTTAAATGCACATACTGCCTGCCTGATGGTTATCAACCTTCCGGGCAAAAAAACTCGTCTTTTCTAGCCTTACCAGAGATTAAGCGTGTCGTACGCGCGTTTGCTGATTGTGGCGCGTCAAAAGTTCGTATCACTGGTGGTGAGCCGAGCTTACGCAAAGATTTCACCGACATAATTCATACCATCGCCTCGACTGACGGTATTCAAAAAGTTGCAACTACGACCAATGGCTATCGTATGGATAAGCAGGTCGCTGAATGGAAGCAAGCTGGTCTTACTCACGTCAATGTGAGTGTTGATAGCTTAGATCCTCGTATGTTTCATCAGATCACAGGTGAGAACAAGTTCACTCAGGTTATGGCAGGAATTGATCGAGCGTTTGAAGTGGGCTATGAGCAGGTCAAAGTAAATGTTGTGTTGATGAAAGATCTCAATGCTCACGAGTTACCTGCCTTTCTAAACTGGATTAAAGACAGACCGATTCAATTACGTTTTATCGAATTAATGAAAACCGGTGAAATGGATGAATTATTTAAGCGCCACCATGTTTCAGGCATTGCGATTCGTAATCAACTGATTGCAAATGGTTGGTTACTTAAAGTCCGTGATAAAAACGATGGTCCGGCGCAAGTCTTTGTCCACCCTGATTACCAAGGCGAAATCGGCTTGATTATGCCGTATGAAAAAGACTTCTGTGAAAGCTGTAATCGTTTGCGAGTATCGGCAACGGGTAAGCTTCACTTGTGTCTATTTGGTGATCATGGCATCGAGTTACGCGACTTGCTTCAGCAAGATACGCAAGAAACCGAGCTAATTGAACGAATTCAAGCACAGCTGCAAACCAAGTCGGTCAGCCACTTCCTTCACGATGGAAATTCAGGTATGACCCCGCACTTGGCCTCAATTGGCGGCTAATACACATCAACAAACATATAACGCACTTCAGTGACAGCAGGGTGCGAACATTACTTTGAAAAATATAGGTGAACAAATGGGTCACGCAGAAAGCAAATTCCAACCAGCAAACATTGCAGTTTTAACCGTTTCAGATACTCGTACTGAAGAAAACGATACGTCAGGCGGCTTCTTAGTTGAAAACGCTAAAGAAGCAGGTCATAACGTGGTTGATAAGCAGATTGTTATCGATGATATGTACAAAATCCGCGCTATCGTTTCACAGTGGATTGCGGATGAAAATGTTCAAGCGATTATGATTACTGGTGGTACAGGCTTTACTTCTCGTGACAGTACACCAGAAGCACTGAAGCCATTATTCGACAAAGAAGTTGAAGGCTTTGGTGAATTGTTCCGTATGGTTTCATACGAAGAGATTGGCACGTCAACCATTCAATCACGCGCGATCGCCGGTTTTGCTAACCACACGGTTATTTTTGCGATGCCTGGTTCGACAGGCGCTTGCCGCACGGGTTGGACTAAGATCATCAAGCAGCAGCTAGACGCTAGCCACCGTCCTTGTAACTTTATGCCTCACCTATCGGTATGATTTTTGGAGCGAACAATGAGCGAGTTGACTCATATTAACGCTTCCGGTGAAGCAAACATGGTTGATGTATCGGCTAAGGCAGAAACAGTGCGTGAAGCTCGTGCAGAAGCTTTTGTCCACATGGCCGCTGACACTCTAGAGCTGATTGTCTCTGGTCAGCATCATAAAGGTGATGTATTTGCTACGGCGCGAATCGCAGGGATTCAAGCAGCGAAGAAAACGTGGGATCTTATTCCACTGTGCCACCCTCTATTGCTTTCTAAGGTTGAAGTGCAGCTAGAAGCGATTGAAGCAGAAAATATGGTACGAATTGAATCTGTATGTAAGTTGTCAGGCAAAACTGGCGTTGAGATGGAAGCGTTGACTGCTGCATCGGTCGCGGCACTGACGATTTACGACATGTGTAAAGCGGTACAGAAAGACATGGTCATTGGACAGGTTCGCTTACTGGAAAAAACAGGTGGCAAATCGGGTCACTTTAAGGTGGAACAATGATTAAAGTTCTTTTTTTTGCACAGACGCGTGAACTTGTTGGCAAGGATGAACTTGAGCTAGAGGGTGACTTTGCTACTGTTGAAGCCATTCGCGCGCATCTCGTTCAGCAAGAAGGTAAGTGGGACTTAGCTCTGGAGCCGGGTAAACTGCTGGCCGCGGTTAATCAATCGATTGTACCTTTGGATCATCCGATTCAATCTGGTGACGAAGTGGCCTTCTTCCCGCCAGTTACTGGGGGATAAACATGGACAGTCGTGTATCGGTTCAGTTTGAAGATTTTTCTCTCAGTGATGAATATCAGGCGTTATCGGATGGTACTTCAGCTGGTGCTGTGGTGACGTTTGTTGGTAAGGTTCGTGATATAAACCTTGGCGATAATGTTACTGGCTTATCGCTCGAGCATTATCCTGGTATGACTGAAAAGGCACTAGGTGAAATCTGTGATGAAGCAGAGCGACGTTGGCCACTTTTAAATATCCGAGTCATTCACCGTGTTGGAGATTTGGATATCGGTGATCAAATCGTGTTTGTTGGTGTGTCGAGCGCTCACCGTGGCGCGGCCTTCGATGCGTGTGAGTTTGTGATGGATTATCTTAAAACCAAAGCCCCCTTTTGGAAAAAAGAACGCACCACAGATACCACGCGTTGGGTCGAGTCAAGAGACTCTGACGCCAAAGCTGCTGAACGCTGGCAGCAGAAATAGTGACAGAGCGAGTTGCGAGAATGAAAGCTTCCTTAGGGAAGCTTTTTTATTGTTTATTACAACAGCGAAAGAGTCTCTCTGGCAAGATCTGAAACTGTGGTTGTTGGATTAAATTTTTTCTAGTCATAGCATGTCATTTGCAGGGCATTTGATAGGCGGATGGCGAGCGAATACGGATGTTCAGAAGCATTGTAAGTGGTGGCGTGAGGTTTAATAGACTTAGCCTATTGCAAAAATTGTTGATTTCCATTTAGTAAAATCAAGAAATTAGACAACAATTACAATATACAGCAAAGCTTGCACGCAAGGAGACACAGATGGAATCATTAAAAGTAAAAGACTACATGACCCTGCAAGCGGTAACCTTTACCCCAGAGATGTCATTGACGGCAGCTCTCGACAAGGTAATGAATTCACGCTATCTAGGTGGTCCAGTTATTAACGAGCAGAAAGAGGTCATCGGTTTTCTTTCTGGGCAAGATCTACTCGATAAACTCATTAATGTGAGTTACTACTGTCAGGACAGTCACATTGTTGCAGATTGTATGCATCGTGAAGTGCTATCCGTTACGTCTGATACATCGATTATTGAGTTGGCAGAGATGATGAAGGTAGGGCGTCCGAAAGTCTATCCTGTCATTGACGCGGGTAAACTGGTCGGCATCATTACGCGACGAGATGTGCTCAGAGCGATAGGCAAAAATATTGAGGATTGCTTTAAACATCCTGTATAACAGTTAGAACATGAAAATAATAAGAGGTGCCACGAGCACCTCTTGTTGTTTTTCCATCAAGCTCAAAAGGGAAGCGTATGTCCGATCAGAGTGCTAAGTTTGTTCAGGGGTCAACCATGCGTCACATACTCGTGATGTCGGGGCCGGCGCAGGCATCCGTTTTCGCTCAATTTACTGTGCTGTTTTTCTCAATCTTGGTAAAGCAACGTTGGGACGCTGCCCTTTGTCCACTTAGGGGCAATGTGGTTTGGCGCGTTCGGCGTGTCTTGAACATGCGACCTCTGATCCCGCTATTACCAGTGTGAACAGCCAGCCTTTCTGTAGTCATGATGCCGTGCTCATTGATGATGTTGCCACAACCACAGATGTTACAGAACAAAATCGAGAAAAAGGTTGACCTTGGAGCTAGCTCTAAGGTTTACACTTCGAGTGTACAGTGAACGGAGATAAACATATGTGCACAAAACACAAAGCATGTCAGTCAACCAAAATGGCACCAGTTCCAAGCCAATCTGGTTCTTGCGCTAGCCCAAATATTTCGTCAATTAAAATGGCCGGTGTCGAAACTACAGAAGCGGGCTGTTGCAGCTCGAACAGTTGTAGCAGCGGCTCAGACCCTAGTGAAGATGAGGGTGAACCCAGTCTTTCTACACGTTTTACTCAAAGCTGGATAATTGAAGGGATGGATTGTCCATCTTGCGCAAGAAAAATTGAGACCGCAGTAAACCGAGTAAGTGGTGTTGCTGAAGCCAAGGTACTGTTTGCGACCGAAAAGCTCATCGTTAAAACCGATAGCGCTAGTGTCATTCAGTTAGTTGAGCAAGCCGTCATTGATAGCGGATTTACATTTTCTAGCGCTAGCACGCGTGAAGACAAAAAACGTTCACAGGGCTGGAAGTCGGTATTTATTCAGAACAGTCAAATCATTGCGATAGCCTCTGCTATGGCGGTCGCAGCACTCATCAACCCCTCATTTCCGCTCATCAGTGAGTGGATGTTTATCTTCACCTGTCTTGCAGGTCTTTATCCAATCAGTAAAAAGGCGATCGCCCTTGCTCGTTCGGGTACCCCTTTCGCTATTGAAACCCTGATGAGCGTTGCGGCACTTGGTGCTCTCTATTTGGGGGAGACTATCGAAGCGGCGATGGTATTACTCTTGTTTCTCATTGGCGAGCGGTTAGAAGCGTTTGCTGCCTCAAGGGCACGAAGTGGTGTGCAGGCATTGATGGAGCTAGTTCCTGAAAATGCAATCCAAATCATCGATGGTAAACGTGTTGAGGTATCAGCAAGTCAGTTGCTTCCTGGCGATGTGATTGAAGTGTCACCCGGTTCCCGTCTTCCTGCTGATGGCAAGTTACTGGCAGAGGTCGCTAGCTTCGATGAAAGTGCTTTAACAGGCGAATCTGTGCCTGTTGAACGATACCAAGATGAATCTGTCATGGCTGGCGCGGTTGTCGTGGATAAAGTTGTTCGACTGACCATTACCTCCAAACAGGGTGAAAACGCTATTGATCGTATTCTTCACCTCATCGAAGAGGCGGAATCGCGTAAAGCACCATTAGAACGTTTCTTGGATAAGTTCAGTCGTTGGTATACCCCTTTGATGATGTTGGTGTCACTACTTGTCATCATCACGCCTCCGCTTCTGTTTGCTCAACCTTGGGAAACTTGGGTCTATCGAGGTTTGGCATTACTGCTTATTGCCTGTCCCTGTGCTTTGGTTATATCTACACCGGCAGCGATTACGTCTGGGCTTGCGGCGGCAGCTAGGCGTGGGGCGTTGATCAAAGGTGGGGCAGCTTTAGAGCAGCTTGGAAAAATCGACACAGTCGCCTTCGATAAAACGGGTACCTTAACCAAAGGTAAACCAGAAGTGACCGATCTTATTGCCTTTGGTGAATGGACCGAAATGACCTTAATGGAGAAAATTGCTGCTATTGAAGTCGGCTCAAGTCATCCATTGGCGGTGTCTCTAGTGAACAAAGCCAAACTCATGGGCATTGACATTCCTGAAGCCAAAGATAAGCAAGCTTTGGTTGGCAGTGGTGTTCGAGGTGTCGTTGATAATGTTGAATATCAGGTTACAGCACCAAGTAAAGTGACTCTTCCACTTAGTGAAAATTGGCTGACGCAGATTGAAGGGTTAGAGCAGCAAGGTAAAACCGTTGTGGTCGCGATTGAAAATCAAGCAAGAGTAATGGGGGTAATTGCGTGGCAAGATACCTTGCGAGATGATTCGGCACAAGCGGTTAAAGCGTTACAAAAATTGGGTGTTCGCTCTATCATGTTGACGGGTGACAACCCTCGCAGTGCACGGGCTATTAGCTCAATGATCGGTATTGACTACCAGGCTGGTCTGCTGCCACAAGATAAGGTGAGTTACGTTGAACAGCTATCGGCGGTCGATAATGTCGCCATGGTTGGAGACGGTATTAACGATGCTCCAGCGATGAAAGCGTCAAGTATTGGTATTGCCATGGGGGGTGGTACTGATGTAGCACTAGAAACGGCCGATGCAGCTTTGACTCATAACCGCTTGACTGAGCTTGCTGGAATGATTGAGTTATCGAGATCAACGTTAGGCATAATTCGTCAAAATATCGCTTTGGCACTCGGTTTAAAAGGTGTCTTCCTTATTACCAGCTTGCTCGGCTTAACGGGTTTGTGGGTGGCGGTACTGGCTGATAGTGGCGCGACAGCGATAGTGACACTCAATGCGTTGCGATTGCTAAAGTTTAAGTCCCAACTCGATTAGTGGATAGAACAATAAATAGCCCTTACATTTATGATGTAAGGGCTATTTTTTATGCAACTGACAAATTGGATTTGCTAAAAATTGTGATCGAAAACGATTTTGTTTGCAATGTGCATTTTTGTTGCGATCATTGTTGTGATCAATGTCACTATAAAGCTCTTGGTAGTTGGTTACAGTATGTTCTGTACCCGATGAATTTATAGAGCGAATGGTAAAATTTAATCAACCAAATTTCGCCACAATAAGGAGTCCCCTATGTCTCAAGCTGTATTCCACCTTGGTGTTACTGAATCTGATCTCGCTGGCGCAACATTAGCGATCATTCCTGGTGACCCAGCACGCGTTCAAAAAATTGCAGAAGAAATGGAGAACCCAGTTTTCCTTGCTAGCCACCGTGAATACACACTTTACCGTGCAGAGCTTGATGGCAAGCCTGTTGTCGTATGTTCAACTGGTATTGGTGGCCCTTCTACTTCTATTGCAGTTGAAGAATTAGCGCAACTTGGCGTTCGTACCTTCCTACGCGTAGGCACGACTGGTGCAATTCAACCACACGTTAACGTGGGTGACATGATTGTCTCTACAGGTTCTGTTCGTCTTGATGGTGCAAGTTTGCACTTTGCTCCAATGGAATTTCCAGCGGTAGCAGACTTTGAAGTTGCGACAGCAATGAAAGCAGCGGTTGAAGAAAGTGGCGCTACGGTTCATATGGGCGTAACGGCATCAAGTGACACATTCTACCCAGGCCAAGAGCGTTACGATACTTTCTCTGGTCGTGTTGTTAAGCGCTTCCAAGGCTCTATGAAAGAGTGGCAAGAGATGGGTGTTCTCAACTTTGAAATGGAATCTGCAACACTTCTTACTATGTGTGCAAGTTCTGGTCTTAAAGCTGGCTGTGTAGCGGGTGTAATCATCAACCGTACTCAGAAAGAAATCCCGGATCATTCAACTCTAAAAGAGACAGAAGCTCGTTCAATCAAAGTGGTAGTTGAAGCTGCACGTAAGATGCTGTAAAGATTACAGTGACTGAATAGATAAGGCCCTGCGTTGATACGCAGGGCCTTTTTATTTATTTCGGATTATCGGTTACGCGCCGGATTTGTTTGTTTTTAACCAAGCAAGCGAGCTTGCTCGGCTGCTTCTTCATTGAGCAGAATGGTTTGTGCACGCTTGAAGAAGTTAAAGTCAGTTGCTGTGGCACTCGTGTAAGCGCCCATCATGCGGCTGACAATTAAGTCACCATTGCTCAGTTTTGGCAGCATGATGTTTTCCGCAATAACATCAATGCTATCGCATGTAGGGCCTGCTAGAATGCTCGGTAGCCACTCTCCATCCTGTTTTATCGTCGTGAGAGGGTATTTAGCATCATCAAACATCAAACCACTGAATGAACCGTAGATACCATCATCTATGTAGTACCAAATCTGTCCATCACGCTCTGCTTGTCCCATCACTGATGCAACACCCGTCATTGCTTGAGCAACAATAAAGCGCCCTGGTTCGGCAATAACCTGAACCGTTTCTGGTAGCTGGTTTAAAGCCGCATTGATCGGCTGGCAAAACAGTTCAATCGGCATTACCTGAGTGTTATAACTCACAGGGAATCCGCCACCGATGTCAAGAGTACTTAACGCAGGTAAACCATGCTCAACAACTTGCTCCATGAGGTGCTTACAGGTGTCGATTGCGTCAACGTATTTCTGTGGATTCATGGTTTGTGACCCAACGTGGAACGAGAGCCCCTTAATACGAATATTCCACTCTTGAGCTTGCGCAATTAGCTCTAGCGCTTGTTGAGGAGTACAGCCAAACTTCTTCGAAAGATCTGCGAATGCTTCTGAGTTACGAAAGCTCAGGCGCACGAGCAATTCCACTTCGTCACGGTAGGCGATGAATTTTTCTAACTCGTTAATGTTGTCGACAACAAAAACACGGCAACCATACGCCAGTGCGTCACGAATATCACGGTCACGCTTGATTGGGTGAGTATGGATAGTACGCTCTGCTGGTACACCTTGCTCTGCCACTAGGTCAACTTCACCACTGGTTGCTAAGTCAAAACTGGCTCCTTCAGCCAATAGTGTCTGTACAACGGCTGGGTGTGGAAGTGGCTTAAGTGCAAAATGCAAAGTGACATTAGGTAGTGCGTTGCTTAGGGCACGATATTGTTGGCGAACAATACTACAATCTAGCAGCAGCAGTGGTGCGCCAAATTGCTCTACCGAGGATTGAATAAGTTGAGATTCTGGTGCAGATAGAGCACCAGCAGAATAAGATTGAAAATCTAAAACAGAGTGAGCAGCAGCCATAGCCAGTCTCCAACAAGTTATAGGCATGTTTCAATGTGATGACAAAGAAACATGGAGCGTCAAAAAATGCGCAAAGCGCAGTCAAAGTCACTCTTGGATAGTTGCTCTATCGCCTTGCCACAAATCTGCTGTGATGTACTCGGATTGGCTATCATCAAGAAGCAAAGTGATAGTAAAAGCATCAATCTTTGCAATCAATAGCTGGATGAACAAAAGAAAGTGAATAATTTTTGTTGCTACGACAGGGAATGTTTGTTTTGCAAGCAACTCTTCTCCACAAATGCTCTCCAAAAAGGGTACTCCCTCCACTAATGGGCACTAATGGCGATAAGTTCGATGTGGTCCATAAGACGATATGGGATACCATTAATCTGTTTATTGGCCTTACGACAAGTCTTGAGGCGTCTGTCCTCTCAAGAAATACTCAAGAAATAGAAATGGGTAGCGTGCTTGCTACCCATTGTTGAGTGTCGTGTTGACGGCTTAGCACTTGGCGTTAACTAAATGCGATTTTAGGTAACGGCAGATAGAGACTTTCTGTCATGTCAGACAACATTTGGTCATACACTTGCGAGATAACCAAGGATATGTCTGTGGTTAGTTGGTAAAGCTCGTCACTGGTCATCTCTAGTGCATCATTGGCGTTGAGTTCTGTCAGTGTATGCATTGCCTTGGAACTCAATGGTGACGCAACAGAAAGCGGGCTAATCAATGAAAGTTGGCTCAGTTTGCGTCGAGTTTTATCACAGTAGTATTTCACTCGCACCATACCTTCAGGATGGTCAAGATCCTGAACTGATATTCTTAGTTGGGTGAGCGTCTCCATACTATCGAGTACCTGCTGCCAGTTCATATGATATTCGTCACTAATGTCTTCTCGGCCAGATTCAATTAGCCATGCAATCGCGATTTCATCCATTAAAAACATACAGTGGCGAATGGTTTTGCCGTGAATAATCTGATTCCGTGCCACTGTTCGGTGTTGCCACTCTTGGTGCAGAGATTTGAGCTTTAATTGCAAAATTCGATACATTGGCTTGTTTTCGAACTGGGCTGTAGCGATAAGTGTATTGGAGTGGTCCATCATCGAATCGAAAATGCCCGCCAGTGTGTTTTGTTGGCGCTCAAAATCTTGGCTAGTCAATGCTTGATGTGTGATGGCTCTATGTTGTCGGCTAAGCAGCAATAGTTGGCGCAGCAGAACTAAAATCTCGAATTTTCGTTCAAGACCGGAATGACGTTTCTTTGAATGGTGAAATAGGGTTGCAAGAACCGTCAGGGACAAGATTAGTGAAAAAAGCACGAACATAACTTACTCCTTGTTAATGTTTACCTACAAAGTGGTGGAGCAGATATGGTGCCAATTTTAACTTTCTTAAAATTCAATCACTTAAATTTTATTATTGAATTATTTTGAACCGATTTGGTGCATAAAGCACTGATAATGTGAGGGACATAAAAAAACCCCACTCGATGAGTAGGGCTCTGAGTTAGACGATTTATTCAGTTTACATGACGCGCATGCCAGGCTGAGCGCCTTCGTGTGGTTCAAGGATCCACAATTCGCTGCCACCAGGGCCAGCGGCTAGGATCATACCTTCAGACATACCAAACTTCATTTTGCGAGGTTTTAGGTTTGCTACCATTACGGTTAGCTTACCTTCCAGTTCTTCAGGTTTGTAAGCCGATTTAATGCCCGAGAAAACCTGACGAGTTTCACCGCCGATATCAAGCTGGAACTTGAGTAGCTTGTCTGCTTTTGGCACTTCTTCACATGAGATAATACGTGCGATACGCATATCCACTGCAGCGAAAGCGTCAAATTCAATCTCGTCAGCGATTGGATCTTTGTCGAGTTCTGTTTGGCTAGCTTGGTTCTTTTCAGCTTCAGCTTTCTCTTTCGCTGCTACTTCAGCGGCAGCATCTTGCTTAGACGCTTCAACCATATCTTCAACTTTTTTAGGATCGATGCGGTTGAATAGTGCCTTGAACTTCGTGATTTCATGAGCGGTCAGTGGCGTCGCAATGCCATCCCAAGTCAGTTCTTCGTTCAGAAATGCTTCAGTGCGCGCAGCAAGCTCTGGCATCACTGGCTTGAGGTATGTCATCAGTACGCGGAATAGGTTAATACCGACAGAACAGATGTCTTGTAGCTCTTGGTCTTTACCTTCTTCTTTCGCCACTACCCACGGTGCTTTCTCGTCAACATACTGGTTCGCTTTATCTGCTAGTGCGGTGATTTCGCGAATAGCACGACCAAACTCACGAGTTTCGTAAAGTTCTGCGATACGATCTGCCGCCGCCGCAAACTCGTTGTATAGCTCAGGTTCAGCGAAGTTTGCCGATAGCTTGCCTTCAAAACGTTTAGAAATGAAGCCAGCGTTACGAGAAGCAAGGTTCACAATCTTATTAACTACGTCAGCATTAACGCGTTGAGTGAAGTCTTCAAGGTTAAGATCCAGATCGTCGATACGGCTGTTGAGTTTCGCTGCATAGTAGTAACGCAGACATTCAGGATCTAGGTGCTCTAGGTAAGTCGCTGCCTTGATGAATGTGCCTTTCGACTTAGACATTTTTGCACCGTTAACCGTTACGTAGCCGTGTACGAATACGTTATTTGGTTTACGGAAACCACTGCCTTCTAGCATTGCTGGCCAGAATAGAGAGTGGAAATACACGATGTCTTTACCGATGAAGTGGTATAGCTCGGTCGTGCTGTCTTTTTTCCAGTACTCATCGAAGTCTAGGTCGTCACGTTTGTTACATAGATTCTTGAATGAAGCCATGTAGCCAACAGGCGCGTCTAGCCAAACATAGAAGAATTTGTCTTTCTCACCTGGGATCTCGAAGCCAAAGTAAGGCGCATCACGCGAGATATCCCATTGTTGAAGACCAGATTCGAACCACTCTTGCATCTTGTTTGCAGTTTCAGCTTGTAGCGAACCAGAGCGAGTCCACTCTTGTAGCATGCTTTCAAACTGAGGTAGGTCGAAGAAGAAGTGTTCAGAATCTTTCATTACAGGTGTTGCACCAGATACTGCTGATTTAGGATCAATCAGTTCAGTAGGGCTGTATGTCTCACCACAGTTGTCACAGTTGTCGCCGTATTGATCTTCAGACTTACACTTAGGGCAAGTACCTTTCACGAAACGGTCTGGAAGGAACATCTCTTTTTCAGGATCGAAAAGCTGAGAGATAGTACGGCTAGAGATAAAGCCATTTTTTTTCAGTTCCAGATAGATGTGAGATGCAAGCTCACGGTTCTCTTCTGAATGAGTGCTGTGGTAGTTATCAAAGCTAATATCGAAGCCAGCGAAGTCTTTTTGGTGCTCTTCACTTACTGCAGCGATCATCTCTTCTGGCGTCATACCCATCTGTTGTGCTTTTAGCATGATTGGCGTGCCGTGAGCATCGTCAGCACAGATGAAGTTTACAGTGTTGCCGCGTAGGCGTTGGTAGCGAACCCAGATGTCAGCTTGAATGTGCTCAAGCATGTGACCTAGGTGAATCGAACCGTTAGCGTACGGAAGGGCACAAGTGACCAGCAGTTTCCTTGGATCAAGAGTTCTTGGATCGTTTGCCATACTTAATATTCGCTTCTTAGGATGTATAAAAAAATAGAGAGTAATACTACCTTATCCAACCAGTGACTCCAAGGTACCAGTTACAGGAATACCCTAGTTTTTTCATGGTTCAGTCTAGGCTGACAGAGTGTTACGATTAGATGCATAAGGAGGACCTATGCGTCAATTTAGTTCAAAGCAAGATTTTTGTGATTGGTTAAACCAATTTGAGCATTCAAGCTTAGCGCCACAGTGGGCGTCAGTAGCCAAGATCGTTAGTGTCGAAGCGGCGGGCTTTAAGATAGAAATTCCTTTTGCAGCTAACGGTTTAGTTGAGGAGCTGACTGACTGGATAGCGGCTGCTCAATCGAAAGGTGAGGTGGCGTCGTTTTCGTATGACATTCTTGTTGCACCAAAAGCCCTTGAGACACACGTTGCCTCACAGGTGAAAGGGGTAAAAAATGTTATTGCTGTTACGTCAGCAAAAGGTGGAGTAGGTAAATCGACGACATCGGTAAACCTTGCACTTGCGCTGTCAAAATCTGGTGCAAAGGTCGGATTGCTTGATGCAGACATCTATGGCCCATCGGTTCCTCTTATGCTAGGGCAGACAGAGGCTCAGCCAGAAGTTAGAGATGGCAAGTGGATGCAGCCGATTGTTGCCCATGGTATTTACACACATTCAATCGGTTACTTGGTTTCAAAAGATGAAGCGGCTATTTGGCGTGGCCCTATGGCGGCGAAAGCGTTGGCTCAACTTCTCAATGAAACCGAATGGCCTGAGCTAGATTACTTAGTTATCGATATGCCGCCAGGTACGGGGGATATCCAGTTAACGCTTGCCCAGCAAGTCCCAGTCACGGGTGCGGTTATCGTCACGACACCGCAAGACCTAGCGTTGGCCGATGCGCGTAAAGGTGCAGCCATGTTTCAAAAAGTAGATGTTCCTGTGGTTGGCATTGTCGAAAACATGAGTTACCACATCTGTAGTCACTGTGGCGAAAAAGAGCACATCTTTGGTGCTGGTGGTGCAGAAAAAATGTCCAATGAGTATGGCTTAGACTTGTTAGCTCAAATCCCTCTACACATTCAAATGCGAGAAGATATCGACCGAGGCGAGCCGACAGTCGCTGCTCGACCTGAGTCTGAGCATGGAAGACAATATCTCACCTTGGCGGAAGCAGTAAGCTCGAGATTGTACTGGCAGGGCAAAGCAAAACCCGATTCAATACTGTTTACCATGGTCGAATAATCGGTCGTGTGGTCAAAAAAAGAGCGTTCATTTAGCGCTCTTTTTAATTCTTATTCCGTGTAATCGATTGCGCTGAAAACTTTTATTCCATTTACGTAAATCGGCTTAATAGCGACTGGCAACTCACCTCTTAACTCCCTATAATCAGGCGGTTTATCTAAATTTGTCCTAATACACAGAGCTCGGTTCGATGAGCACTGCTAGTATTAGCATATGACACCAATCTAATTCATCGGGTGCAAGAATAATGTCTGATAATAATCAATGCGTCATCGTCGGTATTGCGGGCGCGTCTGCTTCTGGAAAAAGTTTAATCGCTAGCACTATCTACAACGAATTACGTGCGAAAGTGGGCGATCATCAAATTGGTGTGATTACGGAAGATTGCTATTACAACGACCAAGGCCATCTGAGTATGGATGAGCGTGTAAAAACCAACTATGACCACCCAAGCGCACTCGATCATGATCTGCTGTGCCAACACCTAGAGCAGTTAGTTAAGGGACAAGCAGTAGAAGTACCTGAGTACAGCTACACTAAGCACACCCGTACAGAAAACACCACAACAATGACGCCTAAGAAAGTCATTATCCTTGAAGGTATCCTTCTTCTGACCGATCCTCGTCTACGTGACCTGATGCACGCGACGGTATTTATGGATACGCCGTTGGATATCTGTCTGCTACGTCGTGTAAAACGTGATGTAGAAGAGCGCGGCCGCACAATGGATTCAGTGCTTAAACAGTACCAAGAAACCGTTCGTCCAATGTTTATGCAGTTTATCGAGCCATCAAAGCAATATGCAGACATTATTGTACCTCGTGGCGGTAAAAACCGTATCGCGATTGACGTGCTAAAAGCTCACATTGCAAAACTTTTGAAAACTTAATACCGAATAAACGCATAAGACTTTATTTTTTATGAGATAAGTGGCACTTTTAGTGCCACTTTCTTTTTATGGTCGTCTGTTATTCTGCCACGATCATTTATACTTGGAGCTTGCCTCTTTTTTTTGGTGTGCTCACCAAGCAAGGATACTGCTGATGAAGAAACTATTACTAATAATAGCCATCCCTGTAATTGCTATTCTTGGTGCGATTATCGCGTTGGTTACCCTCGTTAACCCCAACCAATTTAAACCACTAATTGTCGAACAAGCCAAAACTCAAACTGGGTTAGATCTGGTCATCGACGGTGATATTAGCTGGCAGTTTTTCCCATCGATTGGCTTTGAGCTAGGTCAGACTGAATTGCGTAACCCGCAAGGTTTTGAACAGCTGAATATGTTTAAAGTCGATACGGTAGGGATTGATGTCTCTGTCATGCCTTTGTTTAACAAACAGCTCGAAATTGGCAACATCACACTGGATGGTGCTGCGTTCTCATTAGAAACGCTAAAAGATGGTACGCGAAATATCGATGCTCTTACTCAGGCACAAAACGCTCAGGCAGATACCGCCACTTCAGCGCCGACAACAGATGTTGCTTCTGAGCCAGCCGAGCAGAGCTCAGAAACCCCAAGTTCCGCGCCGGCTTGGAGTATCAATGTAGCGGGCGTCACAATCTCTAACGCTTCGGTTGATGTTCAGGATAAACAGGCAGGCTCGTTTACTAAACTTTACGATGTATCACTAAATCTGTCTGAATTTGCCGCAGAAAAATGGACCAAAGTCGAGTTTGCTGCCAAAGGTGAAAACAATCAGCAGAAGTTCAGTGCTAAAGGTGATGCTGAATTCAAGCTGGCTACAGGTTTCACGCAATACGCTCTGCGCAATATAAATCTCGAGGCAAGCATGAGTGATCCTGCCACTCGTATTGATAGTGTTAAGCTCGGCCTAGAGACGTTCGAGTTTGATAAAGCCAATGCGTTAACCTACTCAGTCATAGGTAATGCGGCTGGTCTTGATATTGATATGAAAGGTTCTGCTTCGTTAACTGTTGATCAGGCGATTACCAAAGTATTAATGAACAAATTGATACTAGATGCACAATTCAAAGGCGAGACTTTGCCACAATCGCCGATGAAAGTGGATATGGCATCAGACCTATCGTTTGACCTAGTTAAAAGTCACCTAAGCTTTGTACTAGAGAAATTAACTGCCAACGCACTGCAATTGGACGGCAAAGCGGATGTGACGCTCGTGGAGATTCCAAAAATTCGTTTTGCGTTGTACAGCCCTAATATTGATTTAGATGAGTTTTTAGGCCTTCATCAGCCAGCCGAAGAGCAGAAACAAGCTTCTTCTCCAGCACAAAAATCTGAACAGAAACCATCTGAAACATCGCCTGAGAAACCTGTTGAAGAGGTTGAACCTGATTTAACGGCATTAAAAACGTTGGATATAGAAGGTGATATTAGTATCGACAAATTCAAAGCGAGTAATGCCAAAATGCAGAATGTTAAAGCAAGCTTCTCTGTGAATCGTGGTGTTGCTGAACTGACTTCGTTTACGTCCAATTTGTATGAGGGCTCAATTAGTGCAACAGCACGTTTAGATGCACGTAAATCACCAGCCAGCTATACGGCTATAAAACGCATCAAAGGTGTTAAAGTGCTGCCTTTACTGAAGGATGTAGCTAACAATGAGACCTTAGAAGGGACGGGTAACATTGATGTTGACGTAAAAGGTACTAGCCTGACGCCAACTGGCATTAAGAAGAACTTAGTCGGCAATGTGGTGATTAACTTCGAAGATGGCGCAGTTAATGGTATTAACGTCGCTCAGTTAATTCGTGAGAACTATGCAAAGATCAAAGGCGAAAAAGTTGAGTCCGTTGATCAAGTGCAAAAAACTGACTTCAGTGCGATGAAAGCAACACTTAAGCTTAACAAGGGCAATGTGTCGACTAACGATTTGACCATGCAATCACCATTGCTGCGCATTCGTGGTACAGGCAGTGCCAATTACCTCAATGAAACGGTTGATTTTACCGTCAGTACATCGATTGTCAGCTCTTTAGAAGGGCAAGGTGGCAAGGACATTGATGAACTCAAAGACGTTACCATTCCTATCAATATATCTGGTCACTGGTCTGAACCTAAGTTCAAGCTCGTGTTCGATGATGTGCTGAAACAGAAAGCGGAAAAAGAAATTGATCGTGGTCTGAAAAAGCTCGATGAGAAATTAGGTGACAAAATCAAAGATGAAAAAACCAAGGAAGCGGTTAACAGCTTAATTAAAGGCTTGTTTAACTAACACCTGGCATTTTGTTATATAAAAAAAGGGCTTCTAATTTATTAGAAGCCCTTTTTTACAATTGTAAGGTTATTCTGGTCAGGTTGTTGGCTTGGTGTTCTAACCTAAGTCAATTAAATTAGAATGCCACGCATATCTCATCAATATTATCTTTATCATCAAGTTGTCCTCGCAACAGTACCCGTGATATTACAACGAAGACATGAGTACATTCATCCTCGTATCTATTGAGAGTGCCATTACTTGTCGTGAATAAACTTAAATAATAACAATCTAATAGAGCTATTTTTGCTTGTGGTCGCATTGTTTGGAATAAATCTCTGTGGGAATAAAATCCTTTTGGGATAGGTTCTAAGTGATAGTTCCTACATTGATTTCGGTATTATCCTACAGATTCGTTCGTTTATTGTTGTTATCATGTTAAGCAATTCAACCGTGTTTAATAAGGCGTACATGTGTACGAATATTTGGTGTAATAAATGAGAAATTTCTTTCGTGGGTTAGGTATAAAAAGTAAGTTAAATATTTCTTTTGTCGCTATATTAATTTCATTTTCTTCAGTTTATATCCTTAAGCAAGGACAAATGAACGACGAGATAGTCACTTTGTCTGAGATTTCTCACTCAGCACTCACCTCCATAAATGCAATTAATGACAACGAAATACAGCCAACCTATGAGATCAGGTTATTATTTCTTAAAGCATCAACGCGCAAGGAGTTCGAGAGTGAGTTTTTAAAGTTATTGACAGAATGGCGCCAAAACTTTGAAAAGGGCTTCATTGATGATGGTAAGGCAACCACTGTTGCTCGAAAAAATAAGTTTAATAATTACTATGAACATGCAAAAGAGCTGGTCAACTATAAGAGGAAATACTCGACGGATAGTGATGAATTTGACTTGTACTTGAAAAAAGCTGATATGTTGGCATTGGAATTAATTACATCACTTGCAGATTTTTCTGATGAGATGAATGCCAGTATTAGAAATGAATTTAAACAGTCAAAGCAAGATGTAAAGAAACTTACCATTGATAGCTATATAGAAATATCTATTATATTTATTGTTGCTTTAATTTTCTCTTGGTATATTTCAAATGGTTTATCAAAATCTATTAATAACATTGTTTTGGCTTTGCAAAAAATGGCAAGTGGAGATTTTACTGTTGTTAGTTTGTATGAAGGTAACAATGAAATAGGTCTTTTGTCGAAGTCTATTAATCAGCTATCAGAATCCGTTTCTAAAATTATCAAAACGATGAATTCGAATGGTCTTAATGTGGCTTCATCTGCGACTGAGCTATCATCGGTGATGCAACAATCAAAAGATAATGCGATACAAGAGCGAGAGCAGTTTAATCAAATTAGCGTTTCAATTACGGAGTTGTCTTGTACCGCTAAAGAGGTAAATAGCAACGCATCTCTTGCAGAGGAAGCATCGAAAAAAGCGCAGCAACATATTTCACTGGGTCGAAGCCGAGTTGATTGCTCTCAAGAAATTGGATTGAAGATCTCTGGTTCTATTCATGGCTCTGCCCAAGTGATGATGGCGCTGAAGGAACATTCGAGCAATATTGGTCAAGTAGTAGAAGTAATCAATGGTATTTCAGAACAAACGAACTTGCTGGCTCTCAATGCAGCGATAGAGGCAGCTCGAGCTGGAGAGCAAGGAAGAGGTTTTGCTGTTGTAGCAGATGAAGTGAGAAGCTTAGCGGTTAGAACACAAGAATCAACATCAGAGATTCAGAGTGTTATTGGGGCGCTTCAAGATCAAGCTGAAACGGTCTATAGACAGATTCAAGATAATTTAGAGTTGCTAAAAGAGAGTGAAGACATTTCTCAGCAAGTTTTGAATGCTTTTATGGATATCGACTCCTCTGTGCAAAAAATTTCTGAACAAAATACGCTAGTCTCGGCGGCTTCGTCAGAGCAGGTGCAGGTGACGGAATCTATTTCAGAGAACATTACGCTTCTATCTGGGCTCGTAACAGATAACAGCGAAAGCATTGAACATTGTTTTGAAGCTTCTGACGAACTTGCTCGTTTATCTGAGGATCAAAAGGAGCTATTAGGTCGTTTCGTTGTCGAGTAGCTTTGTATTCCAAGCACCTAGAGTCTTACATCTAGGTGCTTGTCTAGGTTACCAGTCGACGCCTTTGAGGGCTTTTACACCTGACTCAAAAGCATGTTTGACGTTTTTCACTTCGGATACCGTATCTGCAAGCTCGATCAATGTACGATGAGCGGCGCGACCTGTGATCACTACAGATTGCATCTTAGGACGGTTAGTCAGTGCGTCGACAACCTCATCTAAGTCTATGTAGCCGTAACTAACCATGTAGGTCAGTTCGTCAAACAGGATAACGTTGATCGACTCATCTTTAAGCATTCGTTTACACTCCTGCCAGACGATTTGCGCTGCTTCTGTATCGGCTGCTTTATTCTGTGTTTCCCATGTAAAGCCAGTAGCCATTACTTGGAACTCTACGCCGAGCTTTTCAAGAAGATTACGCTCACCATTGTCCCATGTCCCTTTAATAAACTGAGCAACGGAACATTTGAGGCCATGGCCTACTGCTCGTGCAATCGTACCAAATCCAGAAGTGGACTTTCCTTTGCCATTGCCAGTAATCACCAACAACAAGCCTTTCTCTTCCTGAGCTGCCGCGACTTTCGCATCGACCTCTTGTTTTACTTTTTGTTGCCTTGCTTTGTGACGTGCTTCTTTGTTGCTCTCAGAGACCATGGTTATTCCTTTTTTATTAAGTCACTTTGTGGATATGATAACCGATTCAAGTTGATGCAAACACCTACCAGTTTTATGGACAACTAATAGCTAGCGAGGAGGCTAGGTCGATGGCGAAGAGAATACTCGTCGTATGTATGGGAAACATATGTCGTTCACCAACTGGTGAAGCTATATTGAGAGCTAAGGCAAGCCAGCGAGGTATTGACGTTGAAGTTGATTCCGCAGGTACAGTTGGTTATCACCAAGGCAATCCACCAGATGCGCGTTCCAAAGAGGCGGGAGAGAAACGCGGCTATTCATTTAAAGGCATTCGCTCAAGGAAAATTGTTAGCAGTGATTTTGAAGCTTTTGACCTCATTCTTGCTGCAGACAGAGACAATAAAGCGGATCTTATTTCCCAGTGTCCGGCCCATTTTCAGTACAAGATTCGACTATTTTTAAGCTATACCAATTCAAGCTACGATGAAATTCCCGATCCATACTATGGCGGTGATAGCGGATTTGAGTTGGTGTTGGATCTCATTGAAGAAGCGTCTGAGAAAATTCTAGATTCTCTATAAACTGTCGCTCACCATTTTCAATACTTAGTGGTGAGCACTCTAAGCAGCCATCACACGACCACTAAAGTAGTCATTAGAGACAATATATTCTGTGTTCCGAATCAACTCATCTTGCACTTCAGCCCAATGGGTATCGTCATGCTCAAGAGCAGGTACAACACCAGCAACTCGAATATTAAATGGCGTTAGTTCACGAGCCCAGCTTTGGGTGAAGCCAACGACCATCGAGGCGGCATTGTCAAAACCTGATAAATCCTGATATTCCGGATGTGCAATGACATTAACAATCACGCCATTTTTCTTCTCTTGTCGCATGCGTTCTGCGGTTGCTTGACCAAAACTGAACATGGTTGCTGCCATTAGGGAGAGCTTTTGGGTAAACAATGCACTGGCTTGTTGATCAAAAATGTGTGGCATGGCTTCTGCCGTCAATGCATTAATTAATACATCTGGTGAGCGTTTGACGGAGCTATCCATAAAACCGAACAGGTCTTGAATTGAGCTTAGTGAATGATCTTGAATCGTGAACTGGAATACATTGTCGGAGATCTCACTGCACAGACGATAGGTCTGTTTTAATTGTGGATTGTTTACATCACACAAAACCACGGTCGCCCCAAGCGAGGTGAAGTGATACGCAAGAGTACTCCCGATCTGAGAACCTGCTGATGTGATTAAAACGACAGCTTTTTTTATATCCATTGGCTTCCCCCCCCATAAGCAATGTACGCGCAAAAAGGTGTCCACATATCATGGTAGATTAACTGTGACTTAGTTGTGAATAAGGTCAAATAACCTTAGTGAGATGGAAGGTTATTTACGATTCTTTGGCACTATTCACACATTGACGGGATCTTGCTAGTGGAGTAGCACATTTAAGACAAAAAACTGTGAAGTAGAATGATGGTGCTAAGCTTGTGCTTGAATTTGGAAAGTACGCTGAGCTTTGATTAATTGGTTATAAAGATCGATAGGCATCAAAGACTTAGGTTCTTTTTCACTGAGCAACCTTCGCTGATGACCCGACAGGTTATGGTAGACCTCTTCTGGCAAGTCATGAGTCTCTTCTGGCAGATAGGTCAGAGCGTCAGGTTTTAAGTAATGACACAGTTTTGCACTCGGTAAACCGGAGCTATGAAAGAGAGATGCTTGCTGGGCAGAAAGTTCATAGGAGCTTTGATCTGAGCGCAATTGTTGTGGGCCTTGCAACTCGAAGCGTTTGCGTAACGCTTGCTCACTGGTGTCCACTTGGTCAATTTTTTCCGTCGGCGTGTTGTCGCGAACGTCATCAGAGAACATTGACAGAATTAGCGCAAAGTCTGCACGACGACCTTCGTGTACGGCATGGTTGATCCCATTACCGAACTGAAGTTCGTTGATAATTGCTGCTTTGTCTAAAGTATGAATCTGCATAATGCCTCTCGAGTGTTGCTTTTATAGCGACTTAGCTTCGAAAAACTTTAGGAAAATCATAGTGAGAAAAGCAAAAAAGCCAGCGCAATGCTGGCTTTTAATATGACTAAATTTTAATCCTAGGGAAGATGGATTATTTTGCTAGGTTCTCTGCAACGAAGTCCCAGTTAACCAGTGCCCAGAAACCGTTCATGTAGTCTGGACGTAGGTTACGGTAATCGATGTAGTAAGCGTGTTCCCATAGGTCAACAGTTAGAAGTGGTGTTGTGCCTTCTTCTGTTAGAGGAGTCGCTGCATTAGATGTGTTTACGATCTCTAGAGAGCCGTCTGCTTTCTTAACAAGCCAAGTCCAAGAAGAACCGAAGTTGTTGATAGCAGAATCTGTGAATTTTGCTTTGAACTCTTCGAAAGAACCGAATGCAGCGTTGATTGCATCTGAAACTGCACCTGTTGGTTCACCACCTGCGTTAGGCGCTAGACAGTGCCAGTAGAAAGTGTGGTTCCAGATTTGAGCTGCGTTGTTGAAAACACCGCCAGTAGAAGTCTTAACGATTTCTTCTAGAGTTTTGCCTTCAAACTCAGTGCCTGGGATTAGGCCGTTAAGCTTTACAACGTAAGTGTTGTGGTGCTTACCGTGGTGGAAATCTAGAGTTTCTGCTGAGATGTGTGGTTCTAGTGCGTCTTTCGCGTAAGGAAGAGCTGGTAGTTCAAATGCCATTGCTCAATTCTCCATTGATGAGAAAGGGTTGCCCCTCTCGATTGCTTCCAGTGTTATTTATTAGTCATGGTCAGTGAATCACCAACCATGATCAATTTGCTGACTTGCGCTCTAGTTTAGCAAGTTTTTACTTTATTAAAAGCGCAGGGTGACATTTTCTATATGAAATTTCTTTATTAGTTAAGCTCAGCAAGTCTCAAAAGCATAACCTTGTAAATAACCATAGATATTATAGGCTTTTTATTCTGCGCTAATGGTTTAGAATGTCCAGAATATTTGCAGTAACTCCATTAAGAGGAAGCAATGGAAACTATCGATAAAATTAAACAGCAAATCGCAGAAAACTCTATCCTTCTATACATGAAGGGTTCTCCTAAACTACCTAGCTGCGGTTTCTCTTCACAAGCGGCACAAGCGCTGATGGCTTGTGGCGAGAAGTTTGCGTACGTAGACATTCTTCAAAACCCTGATATCCGTGCAGAGCTACCAGCTTACGCACAGTGGCCAACTTTCCCTCAACTATGGATTGAAGGAGAGCTTATCGGTGGTTGTGACATTATCATTGAAATGTTCCAGAAAGGTGAACTTCAGCCTCTAGTAAAAGAAGCGGCTGAGCGTGCAGCGTCTGACGAAGAATAATACTGTTTAAATTTACAGTTTTTCTTGATTTATAAGGGCCACATTCGATAATGTGGCCCTTATTGTTTTTAGCTAGTCCTACTTTATGTCACGTCTGTTTATCGCTGAAAAACCCAGCCTAGGTCGCGCGATTGCTGCGGCACTGCCTGGCCCTAAAAAAAACGAGCAAGGATTTATTCGCTGTGGTAGCGGTGATGTGGTGACTTGGTGCATCGGTCACTTGCTTGAGCAGGTAGAGCCTGATGCGTATGACGAACGCTATAAAAAATGGAATCTGGCAGATCTTCCGATTGTGCCGGAACAGTGGCAATTAAGACCACGAAAGTCTGCCAGCAAACAGTTAACCGTCGTCCGAAAATTGCTTAAAGAATCGAGTCAGATAATCCACGCTGGCGACCCAGATCGAGAAGGGCAACTGCTGGTGGACGAGGTGCTCGATTATTGCAAAGTAAGCAAATCGAAGAAGGATGCGACCCAACGTCTGTTGATCAGCGACCTCAACTTACCTGCAGTGAAACGCGCTTTGAACCAAATGCGCAGTAATCGTGACTTTATTCCACTGTCAATCTCCGCATTAGCTCGCTCCCGTGCAGACTGGCTTTACGGTATGAATATGTCTCGAGCGTATACCTTGCTTGGTCAAAAGGCTGGCTATCAGGGGGTACTGTCTGTCGGTCGAGTGCAGACGCCGGTACTTGGACTGGTTGTACGTCGTGACGAAGAGATCGAGAACTTCATCCCTCGTGACTACTTCACATTGCACGCACTGATTCCCTACCAAGATGGCTCGCATCAGTTTGATATCCGAGCGCGTTGGAAGCCAAGTGAAGCGTGTAAACCGTGGCAAGATGAAGAAGGGCGGGTATTAAACCGCAAGTTGGTCGAAAATGTTGCTCAGCGAATAGCGAATCAACCAGCCAAAGTGGTTGAGTCTGAGCAGAAACAGACGAAGCAATCAGCGCCACTGCCATATTCGCTTTCAGCACTACAAATTGACGCAGCAAAACGTTTTGGTATGAGTGCTCAGCAGGTTCTGGATACCTGTCAATCGCTGTACGAAAAACACAAGTTGATTACTTATCCCCGCTCTGACTGCCGTTACTTGCCGCTTGAGCACTATGGTCAAGCTAGTAGTGTTTGTGACGCTGTCGCTAACAATGCCAAGGAGCTTGGTGAGGCGGTAAAGGGTGCAAACCTTAGCCTTAAATCAAAAGCGTGGAATGATAAAAAAGTCGACGCTCACCATGCGATTATTCCGACGCCAAAGAAAGCCTCACACAATGCGCTTTCTGCGAACGAGATGAAGATCTATCAACAGATCGCAAGACAATATCTAATGCAGTTTTACCCAGCGGCAGTCTACGCCGAAGCGAAATTGGTGTTTGATATTGTTGGAGGAACCTTTATTGCTAAAGGTCGTCAGTTGGTGTCCGCTGGCTGGAAAGAGTTGCTGGGCAAAGTGGATGATGAAGATTCTGGGGTAGATACGGTTCCACCACTGCCTGAAGGTAGTGTACTCACTTGCCGTGAGGGTGAAATTAAAGATCGCCAAACTGAGCCGCCGAAGCACTTTACGGAAGCGACGCTGCTACAAGCCATGACGGGTATTGCCCGTTTTGTCGCAGATAAAGAGCTAAAGAAGATTCTTAAAGAAACCGACGGCTTAGGCACAGAAGCCACACGTGCAGGGATTCTTGATACGCTGTTTAAGCGCCAGTTACTGCAACGACAGGGTAAGTCGATTCTCAGTACGCCAGCGGGTCGCGGTTTGATCCACGCGTTGCCGAGTGACTCTACATTCCCAGACATGACGGCAAACTGGGAGCACCAGTTGCAAGGTATGGCTGATCGCAATCAGGCATATCTGCCGTTTATGCAGGCGCTACAGCAACGAATTGATGACCTGATGGCTCAAGTTCGTAGTGGTGACGTTCCGCAATCTCTACGTCACTTACCGCAAGTAGAGCGCCCTGCCTACAAGCGTAAAAACGCTCGATATCGCAAAAAAACTGCGACGAAAACGGCGCCTAAGTCCGGTTAGCCGAGCTGACGACCACAGCGTTTAAAGAGCTGCTGCCAGTAGTCAACGTGGCGGCGTATGGCTAACCGAAAAGCTTGATGGTTTTGCGCTAACGGATAAACATAATTGTGAATATCAGGTTGAGGAGCAAACAGAGTCAAGTTTGCGGATAGGTTCTGATAATATCGGTCGAGCTGAGCCATATAAGGTTGGACTTTGGCGACATACTGCTGTTCGAAGACATTGTTCAAGTACTGGTATTTTGTAGTATTGCGGTTGGGCTGGCAGAGAATACTATGATCATATTCGGTAAGCTGCAGCGTGACCAGATTGAGCTTACTGGTCGCCATGACAAGAGAGTAGCTTAGATTGCCAACGATGTTATTTTTCTCCAGTATTTCTTGAACGTCGATGGTTTTCTCTTCGGATTGATGGAAGGCGAGATTGAGTCTAGTTAGCGCTTCATTGACCTCCGATACCGTTTGACCAAGATTAGCCTCTAACCACTGACTTCCTTGTAACTGTTTTTGCATCGCTTCACTAGTAAAGAGCAAGTTCCACTGATGCAATGCCAACTGTGCGCGTTTGTGTGCCCCTATCTCTGCCAGCACTTGCTGTAATTCTGGATCAAGTTGCGGACTATTAATACAACGTGACAAACCATCCAATAGTGCATTTTGATAATCGTAGTTGCGAAACTCATCAGCGACTTTACCCAGTACGGAGTTTCGCTCAGCAATTAAGTTAAATAAGCCACACTGACGCAGTTGATAGCTATCGAGCAGCCCAATAGATATCGAGGGTATCTCAATATATAGGTCGCGCTTGCGAGGTAGATTGACATAGTCTTCCAATGTGCTCTCCACTTGGGGCGCATTTTGAACCCGTACCACCCGAGTAAGATAGTCATCGAAGAAAACGCTTGGGCGGTCAGATTGACAGGCGGTCAGAATCCAACAAGCCACGACTACTAACCCCAATGCCGACTTTGTCATTCTAATGCACCTTTGCTTGAGCGGTGTGAGACATATCGCTGTTCACGGTCTGCATATAGTCTGCCGGCGTTAAACCGAACTTAGATCTAAATCGTTGCGTAAAACGTTGTTCAGATTGATAGCCACACATAAAAGCGAGTTGGAGAACACTCCAGTTTCTTGTTTGCATTAAATTGAGTGCGTGATTGAGCCTCACTTCGGTAAGCACATCGCGATATTGGGTGCCTTCTTTTTTGAGTCGGCGCATAAAGGTCGCTCGACTAATCGCAAAGTGACTAGCGACTTCTTCTAATGGGTGAGTGTCACTCGGAGATTGGGCAAGATAACGAGTCAGTTGCTGGCTAAACGAGGTTTGTTCGCTACTAAACAGGCAGTGAAGCGCTCCTCGCTCAGCTAACTGCTGATAAAGTGGAGCCAGCCAAAGACGCTGCGTGGCGTGACTCATTGTTTTTAAGTCGAGAGTAAAAAGAACATTTAGTGTCTGTTCAATCGCTTTATCGTTTTTGATCCAAGATTGTTGAAGCCTATTGGCATTATCGTTGCTGAGTTGAATCAAACTTTGTGGGGCAGGGTGGTGAAAACTGAATACCCGAGATAGAAAAGCCCCTTTATCTGGAAGATTCTCAAAGCTAAATCGAGAAGATGCCTCGCACAGCAACAAGGTTGACGAGGCAAGATCTACCGTCCCTTGATTAATGAACAGCCTTTTACTGCCAGATAATATTTGAATCAGGCTAGGAGAGTGAATTGTCACATTACGGAGCTTTTGGAGCTGTTGTGCTCGAAACGTTGTCACTTGATAGAGGTGAGTCATCACATCTCCTTTTCGTTTAGCGAGTGTATGTGGCTGTCAGTGTCGCTTTGTCTAAAGCCATACTATTAAGAGTAAATCCTACTACGGCAGCAGGTGTGTCTTTGTTGAGCCCTAGTTCAGCTTTAGGCAGAGCCCAAACGGTAAATTGGTATCGATGCATGCCGTCAGAGATCGGAGGACAGGCACCACCAAATCCAACCGAACCATAATCTATACGAACTTCTTTCCCACCAAGCTCACTGATGTTCGCTGCTTTTGGCAGTTGAGTTGTTTCTAGTGGAATATCAATGGCAATCCAATGCCAAAAACCGCTGCCTGTTGGGGCATCTGGATCGTAAGCGGTGATAGCGAAACTTTTGGTACCTTGAGGAATCTCTTTCCAACTCAATTGTGGTGAAAGGTTACCTCCATCGCATCCCCAGCCGGCATACTCAAAGGTTTTCGCCATTGGATGACCTTCCTGAATATCGCTACTGGTGAGCTGTAATGCACTCGCGGCGCCCGAAAAAGCGATGCTGGTGGCTGAAAGTAACGCCAAGCCAAGTGTGTGCTTACTCATTTTCATATTAACCTTCCTTATCTCTGATGTTTAAAGTGTTTTTAACCACTACAGATTAGAGAAAGCGCAAGATGGTAACTAAGCAATAAGTATCATCATAATCTAAAATGTGATCAATTTTGATACTTATAGTGATTTGATAAGCTCTGTAAGCAACCTGAAGCTGAGCTTCGCCGGATTGACGACCATAACTCAAGCTGGATGCATTGATAGTCGTTGTTAACCTATGCTCTCACGCGCAGCTAGCCTTAACGGTAAATCGATTTTGTTGATTGGCGGACAATCAGCTCCATCGGCGGTAAACGCACCTCGTGCTTGTTGCCATTCAATAGATTGAGAATCGACTCTGCGCAGACTACTCCAATTTCCTCGACTATTTGACCACTGAAGTCGATGAGTAGCCTTGCAACCAAATAACCAACTGATAACATTAGCCGTAATCTTTGCTCAAATCGAACCAATATGATCCCTCTGATTTATCACTCGCTTTATTCACAATTAGCTCTACCTGCTGGGCATCGTTACCCTATCAACAAGTACCGCTTATTGTTTGAAGCCATTGAAGAACAAAGAGGGAAAGATCCTCAATGGCTCCGCAGTCTGCACTATGTTGAGCCTCAGCCATTATCACAGCAGCAAGTCAGTCAATGTCACTGCCCCGACTACATTGATTCATTGATAACCGGAAAGCTTGGCGTCACTAAAATGCGCCGAATTGGTTTTCCCTGGAGTGAGCAGTTGATCAATCGGACTTTAATGTCGGCTGGTGGAACTTGTGAAACCGTTCGGCAGGCATACAATAACGAGGTCGCGATTCATCTCAGTGGTGGCTATCATCATGCACATTACGATTTTGGCAGTGGCTTCTGCCTAATTAATGATCTGGTGCTTGCCGCCAAGCAAGGGCTAGATATAGAAGGTGTCGATAAGATTTTAATCGTGGATAGTGATGTGCATCACGGTGACGGTACAGCGACCTTATGCGATGGAGATGCGCGGATTATTACCCTCTCTTTTCATTGCGATAAGAATTTTCCCGCGCGTAAACCCGATTCGGATTTAGATGTTGCCCTGCCAAGAGACGCTGATGATACAGAATTTCTTTCGGCATTTACTTCCGTTGTTGAGATGGCGATCAATCTTCATCAACCTGATGTTATTCTTTATGATGCAGGCGTCGATATTCATCAGGATGATGAGCTAGGCTATTTAAATGTAACGAGTGAAGCGATTTACGCGCGTGATCAGTTTATGTTTGAGTTAGCGAAACAGAAGCAGATCCCCATCGCTTGTGTGGTTGGGGGCGGTTATCGAAGTGAGCATCAAGAGTTGGTTCCAATCCACATGCAACTGATTCGTGCGGCGATAAACACTTATGGACGTTAATAAGGAGCACTCATGGAGCATCGCATCCGAGGGGCAGGGCTATTGATAAAAGATGGTGCAATGTTGCTGCTAAAGGTGAAAGACTTTAGCGGTGAATATTGGATTCCGCCAGGTGGGGGAATGGAAGCTTGTGACCAGAGCTCCAAGGCCTGTGTGGTGCGAGAGTTTAAAGAAGAGGCAGGAATAGAGGTCGAGGTCGGCGAGCTTATCTGCGTCAGGGAGTTTTTGGAGACACACACCAATCGTTATCATGCAGAGTTTTTCTATCTTATCGACAGCTACCTTGGCGTTCCGCATACAAGAAACCTGCGTGGTCTTAATGATGAAAGGTATATTCAATCTGTAGAATGGGTCCCGATTCCCGAGTTAGTTGACTTACGCATCTACCCTAAAGAGCTAAAAAACAAGGCGCTGGATTTGATTGAATCAGGACTGTTTTCCACCCATCTAGGTAGTTACGTCCAAGGTCAGTATGAAAACATCAATCAACTATAGAACGGTGATTTGTAACTCTACGCCAACGACGTCAGTAGGTGGCTACTGTTTGAATGGCTATTCAGTCTCATTAAGTACATCTGTGCTACCTTTCTGTGCAAGATGATTTCTGAGGCTATAGAAACGAAAAAACCGCTGTAAAAACAGCGGTTTAATCTTTGAAAGTGGCGGAGAGATAGGGATTTGAACCCTAGATACGCTATTAACGTATGCCGGTTTTCAAGACCGGTGCTTTCAACCACTCAGCCATCTCTCCGTTGTTGAAGCGAATAATATAGAGGTTCACAAATCTTGTAAACCCCTAATTTTATTGTTTGCTTTAATATTGAGCGGTTGAAAGTAAAAAGGTGTTTAAGCGAGTGTTTTTTATACTTTAGGCTGCTTTGAGGCAATAAAAAAGAGAGCCGAAGCTCTCTTTTTTTAGGTGTATGGTCGGACTGAGAGGATTTGAACCTCCGACCCCCGACACCCCATGACGGTGCGCTACCAAGCTGCGCTACAGTCCGATGCCCATAATCTAATCTTAATTACGCTGTGGGTCAATCCTATAACGCTATGATTTAGTTGCTTTTTGCGTAAAAACGCTGCAATTCAGTCAAGCCTTGCATCAGAACCGGCAAAGTTGGGTTCTCGTCTTTTAGACGTTGGTAATTCTCGTCATAGAGTTTGTAGTTACCAAACTTATCAATGACTGTGGTGTCTTTGGTGGTAATTAAGGCTAAATCGCGCGAATCGCCTGCCAAGATCCATCTGCGTTTGCGTTCGTCAAACAGATTACGACCACTACTGAAATCACTTGGGTTCGACGATACGCCGAGTAAGTCTTGAAGCAGAGTGACCGACATATCAAGGTGGCTTGTTCTATGCTGATATTCAGCGGCAACTTTACCTGGCCAGTGAATGATCATTGGAACCTGTAACTGGTAACGACTGTAGTTTGAGTTTGAACCCCAGCTATTGGTTTTCGTCTCGTTAAACTCTGTAGCGTGGTTAGAGGTAATGATGATCACGGTTGAATCACTGAGCTCAAGCGTATTGATTTCTTTGAGCAACTGAGCGATCTCTAGGTCAGCCGTTGCCACCGATTTTTTATAGCCAGCGATCAATTTGTTTGCTGCTGACTGAGCTTCACCGCTGTCGTATGCGTTAAAGTTATCGACGGTTGTCAGTTCAATGTAACTAAACCAAGGTTTATTGCCTTGTTGTTTTGCCCAATCTGCCCAAGCTTGGATCGCTAGCGAGTCTGGTGATTGAGTGTCGTTAAAGGCAAGACCAGTAAAGTTCATACCGCGGAAAACCGTTTCACCGTAAAGAGGTTCATCAAAATTATCGCCGCTAAACAGACCGAATTGATACTGCTTTTCGATAAGAGTGTCTATAAGGATAGGCTTAGAGCCCTGTGCCTTAATGCTGCTTGAGTAGCTGCTAGGTAATCCATAGAACAGACCGAAGGTACCAAATGAGTCATTACTTGAGCTGTAATGGTTGGTAAAGTTCAGGTTCTGTTGCGCGAACTGATAAGCCGCAGGCATCGTTTCTTGCGTCAGTACGTCGGAGCGTAGGTTATTGACGCTAACAACCAAAACGTTAAGTGGGTTTACACGACGGTCAAACTCAATTTTTTCCAGTGGATAGCGTACTAGCTCGTTGCTATCTTGGCTTTGTTCTAAGCGCAATAAATACTCTTCGCGGTCAAGCAGCCCGTGTCTTTCCATGAATGACTTCGCGGTCATCGGGTAGGAGAGAGGGAAGTTCGCACGCTGAGCTGTGATTGGGTTATAAAAATACGCGTCAGCCCAGACATAAATCAGATGGCTTGAGATAAAGCTAACAAAAAACAGTGCCGCGATCGGGCGGCCAACATGTTTGTGCGACAACTTACGTTGCTTACGCCACACCCATTCAGATAAGGCAAGCTGCAATAAGAATATCAGTGGCAGGACGATAAATAAGTGCTGCAAGTCTACGGTTAGCGTCGATCCTTCATCGCTAAATAGCACTTCCCATACCACAGGGGTCAAGTGCAAATTGATGGTTTGGTAGGCTTGCGTGTCGACCAGCAGTACAGTTAAACCGACTGTTGCAAAACAGACCGCCAGTAAGCGGAACAGCTTACGTGACGGAATGATAAAGGTCAGCGGAAATAGAACAAGTAGGTATAAGGCAAAGACAAGGAAACCAAAGTGCCCAACCCACGATACTGCTAGGTAGAATTGTCCTAGTAGTGTTTCAGGCCACGGAGATTGAGTGATATAACGGGTTCCGATCAGCATTGCTGCGATGATGTTGAAAAAGGCAAACCAGTGCCCCCAACCCACTAACCGCGATACGCGTTCGCCGTATGTATTTCCGTTATCAACCATGTAAGTGTTCTATTATCCGTTATTGTTCTTAGTGTTTTTTAGTTTCTACAGAAGAAACAAGCGCTTCTGCGAATTTTTCAGCAATTGCTTTGCGTTGTGAAGCAGCAATATCGTGATTTAAGACATTGGTAGCGATATTACCCGCAATCATTAATGCAAGCTCTGGGCCAGCAGAATGTTTTTCAAGTACTGCGGCGATCTCCGTTAGGATTCGTTCAACTTGTTCGTCGCTGTATTTAGATGTAATCGGCATAAAGACTCTTATGATGATAGTAAAGCGGCTTATGATAACCTACAATGCCACGCAACTGAAACCTACGCAGCGATAAATTTCATCATGAGTCTTCATCTTTCAAACGTTATTCTTCATCAACTGCAAAAAAACGATGCCGATGAACTGGTTGTTAACTTTCGAACCGAGTCTCTCGCTAACGATTCTTCTACCGAAAATCTAGTGGCTGAACTGCATCGAGTGTTCAATTCAAAAGCAGGCAAAGGCTTCGGCAGCTTTAAATCAGACAGCGATTTTCAGGTCTGGTTGCAAGAATTACGTCAAGGAAATCAAAATTTTTATGATTTCTCCCAGCTCAGTGCCAACCGTCTGAAGGATGAGCTATCTAAATACCCATTTGCTGATGAAGGCATTTTGGTTATTGCTGAATATCAGTCACTGGCTACTGACTACCTTTTTGTGGCGATTATTCCTTCTAATCAGAGTTTGAAGGTTACGGAAGGGTTGGACATCAGCGCAACAGATTATCTTGATTTATCAAAAATGGATATTGCCGCACGAATCGATTTGACCAGCTTTGAGACGGACAAAGATTCCAACCGTTACCTCGCGTACATCAAAGGACGCGTTGGACGTAAGGTTGCGGATTTCTTCCTTGATTTTCTGCAAGCAGAAGTGGGTCTAGACGCCAAAGTACAAAACCAAGTATTGATGCAAGCGGTCGAAGATTTCTGTGCGGATTCTAAGCTCGAAAAAGAGGAAGTAATCAGCTACAAGAAACAGGTGGCAGATTACTGTAATGAACAAATCAAATCTGGCGATGAAGTTCAGGTGAGAGAATTATCTGGCGAGTTACCTCCATCACAAGATGGCACCAGTTTCTTGGACTACACACAAGAGCAGGGATATCAGTTGGAAGAGAGTTTTCCTGGTGATCGTGCCGCCGTACGCAAACTCACCAAATACGTTGGTGCTGGTGGTGGTTTGAATGTCAGCTTCGATAGTTTGTTACTTGGTGAGCGCATTTTCTACGATCCAGAAACAGACACGCTAACCATCAAAGGCACACCACCAAATCTACGTGATCAACTGACTCGAAATAGATAATTGGTATAAGAACTGGACTGACTGCAATATTTTGCCAGTTAGTCCTCCACTTCCTCTATATAGTGTATATTCTTGTATTAAAGGGAAATAATCTATTTAGGCGGGAGCATGGAAGGTAAGGCGCTTAAAATCGGGTGGTTGTTACTGTGTGTGTGGGTCGCTTGCATTGCAGTACTCGCAAACAGTTATCGCTCGATAAATGCGACGAAAGAGCAAATCTATGAGCTCGGCAGCAGTATTCAAGACTTGCGAGAGACTTTCTCGTTTGACACGCCTTATCGCGTCCATATGGCGGACTCGCAATCACTCGATCTACAGCTTATCTATGCTCTTCGATTACAAATCGATGCGCATTATCAGAAAAGTTGGTACCTACCAGATGTCAATCAGTTACTTTTTACTACCGACCGATTTATAGAGCAAACACAGATCTACTTGGATAACAATTTAGATCTGCTGACCCTTGTCGAGCAGGTTCGCCTTAAACGTGAACGATACTCAAATGATGCCGAATTATCGCTGCTCTATTACCGAATCAGTGCCAATGTTCTAGAAGCGATTTTCAGCGACCGGAAATCGAGTCCTAAAATCTACCGAGAATTAGACCAAATCTACTCGTTGTCTGCCCAGTTACCAAAGGACGCACGACGGGATTTACAACAAGTCTTAGCCCAGATTTCGTTGGTTTTAGGGGGGTACGCGCAAGGGCAGTACATCGTCGATAAACTGATGACGCACGATGTCTATGCTCAAATTGATATTCAAAGAATGGCCTACGATCAATTGTTGATGAAGCATATTTGGTTGGGGTTATTGATTACTTTGACTTTTATGCTGGCAGTATTACTGATGCTCCCCCTTGCTTATCGTCATACTCGTCAGGCGGGGTCTCAGCAGGGAGAGGAGTCAGAGCAAGAGGTCGAAGCCTCCACTGCCATCGAAGTTGTTCCGGATGATACGCCAGTAAGAAAAAACACCTTTCACAATGCATCAGATGAGCCTGAGATTAACTTTGAAAAAATGCTTGAATCGTTGAACAACGATATGGAATCGGTGTGCATGTTGTTGGAAGTGTTCATCGTGGACCACCATAAAGACGGTGAGCAGATTACGCTATTGTTGACAGATTCCCCTGAAGAAGCGCAAAGAAAAGCCCATAGTCTCAAGGGGGTGGGCGGCAATCTCGGCGCGACTAAACTACGTCAAGCAGCCAGTAAAGTAGAGGTGGCAATCAAAGACGATATTACTCTGGTGCCAGATTTACTAGATGAGCTGACTTGGCGTCTGGAAAGAGCGATCTCAGAAGCCAGACTTTTCTTAAAAGAGCATAATAATCAGTGAAATTGACGGTATACTGACTTTCAATCGATAAACTATCGAGCTTGTTTTTATTCGCTCAATCTGAGGTTTAGTTAATGCGTCGCTCTTCCGTCATTTGGTTGTTTTTAATGTTATTGCCATTGAGTGGCTGTTCCCTGCTTGAAGTTAAACTGGATAGTCAAACGACGCCGTTAACGCAGCAAGAACTTAATATGAGGCTGCTCACTCGTGAATACACCCAGCAGTTTTTTTCTCAGGTTGAACAAGCAGCGGATACTATCGCTGCCAATTATCAGCCTCAAGACAAGGTTAACCAATCTTACGTCTTGCTATGGAAGATCAACGCCGAAGAAGGGTTACAACGTTCAGCGTATCAAGTTTCTCCAACCGCAGCTCTGATCGATAGCTGGGTCTTCACGGAGCAGATGAATCAATTCTTTAACTCTGGTGCGGGTGGTGAGCTATTTGTTACATCCGATGCCAAGCAAGTCTCGCAAAGGCTATCTCAAGAAATCGATAACTTAGCCCACTCTTTGCTAAAGGGAAGTCGCTATAACACGACTAAAACATTTGTGGCTGAGTTTGCCGCTAAGCACCCATTTGAAGACTTAAGTTTTATTAGAACTCCCGCATATCGTGCTTGGTTAGAAGCAAACCAAATCAGTGAAAGTGACGCTGTCTCGACGTTGGGTACCATGCCTGAGGCGCTTGGTGATGTGTCGGACCGATTGAGTCTTGTCTCTGAGCAGACGCCAAAGATAATGACTTGGAAAGCGCAATTGATCGCGATGAACAGCAGTATTAGTGGTGAGCAGTTAACGGCGACGCTACAAAGTTTGCAGGCCACTTCTGAATCTTTTCAGGACTTTGTAGAAAACAACCCAGAGTATATGGAGAACCTTGCCAAACAGATGGCGATTCAGTTGCAGCCGCTGGTTAATGATATCGATGTTCGTACCTCGGCGCGCCTCGACCAATTGAGTCTTGAACGTCAGGCGCTAGAGGAGATGGTCGCTCGAGAGCGTGCAGAGATTGCTTTGATCGTCAGTGCAGAGAGAGAGAAATTTACTCAGGATCTCGATAAGGTGTCACAAGACGTGCTGACACTAGCGATGGACAAGTTGGTGGAACTGATTAAGAGTACCATTATCTATTTTGTCCTGTTTATCGTCGCGATATTCTTCGCACCTCTAGGGCTAGGTTACTTGCTTGGTAAACGAAGTGCGGTGAAGAAGAGTGCTTAGATGAGTTTCTAAGTACGAAAATGCAAAATAAGCGCCTCAGATTAGGCAGCTCCTATCACTTAACGTGTTCGCAACACACTGGATAGCAAACCATACTGTTGCGAACGACCCCTCTGTAGCAGTGGGGTATTTTCTGATTTTTCATCATTTGTGATGGTTCACAGTCTCCTCGGTGCATTTCTTGCTTCCGGGCAACTTTTTGCTCGACCTGAGCAAGATCTTGCTCGATTCGAGCAAAGGTGACCAAAATGGCATCGCCTTCACCCGCACTCGCTTGAGTTATCTGCGCCGTAACGCCCAGTTAGCCAAAGGCAAAAGCAACGAATTGTTGCTCCGCTCAGGGTATAAATTTACCTTGAGTGACCACCTCAACACATCCTTTAATCGCGCTTGGCTGCTGGTTCAAGTCAATCACCAAGGCGAACAGGCTCAAGCACTCGAGGAAGAGGGCACTCAAGGCAAGACGACCTACGCCAACCAATGGCAAGCCATCCCCGCTCATCTCAATTGGCAAGCGCAGCCCGAGACCAAACCAACCGTTGATGGCCCCATGATCGCGACGGTCGTTGGCCCTGAGGGAGAGGAAATCTTCTGTGACGAACATGGTCGCGTGAAAGTCCATTTCCACTGGGATCGCGAAGAGAGAAACCCTGAACATCGTTCATGTTGGGTGCGAGTCTCTCAAGGTTGGGCGGGCAGTCAATATGGCATGGTCGCTTTACCTCGTATTGGGCACGAAGTGATTGTCTCATTTCTTAATGGTGACCCTGATCAGCCCATCATCACGGGGCGCACCTATCATGCGGTCAATAAACCGCCTTATGTTCTGCCCAACAACAAAACCAAAACCGTCCTGCGCAGTGAGACCCACCAAGGGCAAGGCTTTAACGAACTGAGTTTTGAAGACCAAGCAGACCAAGAGCAAGTCTATCTTCATGCGCAGAAGGATTTTGACTCGATAGTGCTGAATGACATGACCACTCATGTCAAGCGCGACCAACATATCACGATCGATAACGACCACTTCACTCAGATTAAAAACAGCCACAACCTCACCATTGACGGAGAGAGTCGCACTCTGGTCAAACAAGACGCCACCTCGATTGTAGAAGGGAATCTGCACCAAAAAATCGCTCAGTTGCATGCATTTGAAATTGGCAATGAACTCCACATCAAAGCCGGTATGAAGGTCGTTATCGAAGCGGGCTCTGAAATGACTTTGAAAGCCGGTGGCAGCTTTATAAAACTAGACGCGTCTGGTGTTAGCTTGGTTGGCCCTAGCGTGAATTTAAACTCGGGCGGTAGCCCAGGTAGTGGCAGTGGTTATGGCGGAGAGATAAGCAAGCTGCCAAATGGTTTAGAAACACAAACGCCCCCACAACCGATAACGTTGCCAGCACAAGCTACTGTGGACGCTAATACCTCATTGCTCAAACCCTGTGAGCAAGGAAAGATAAAATGAAACAGTTGAATATTACCCAATGGCTATATGAACAACGCGAGCTAAACAAAGGCCTCTACGCCATTGTCGACCCACGGTCCCCCCACCAACCTCAGGTCGCTTTCTACCAGTGCGGTGGCGAAGATGGTGGGCCACTAATGAGCTTAGATACTCTGACCAATCCAGAAGATGGCCCTTGGTTACTTCCTGTTAACGCACAGTTTATAGAATGGTGGCAGCAAGATGACCATGCACAAAGCGGTATTATTGTCAGTACCGATTCTGTTCAAAAAGAGCTTCGCGCCCATTTTGCGAGCCTGTTTCAAGCAATGTTACTTGGTGAACGCGTCTTTTTTTCTTTCTATAACCCCGGTTATATTGGCGCAATGCTGCCGCGTTTATTCCCTGAAGAAGTCAGTCAGTTACTCAGGAATCACAGCGTATTAATCCGCTACAATCAGCAGTGGCAAAGCTGGCAAGCAGACACCCCCACCCAGCAAACTTTGGCTCAAGATCAAAATACGCCTTGGTGGATAATTAAAGAGCACCACATTGATAACACAGCTAATGTACCATTGCTGAGTCGTAACGTAGAAAGCTGGCTCTGGCAGAATCAGTCTCAACTGATGGAAACAAGAATTGACCACAACATGCCGCACTTTGATAGCGCCTTCCAAGCTCATTTTACGGCATTGGAATTAGCACCAGATAGTCAAAAGCAGACCCTACAAGAGAGAACACTAACGGCAAGTATTATCACTACCCATAAGCAAGCCTTCCTGAATCAGGTGTCGATTCAAAAAACCATTGTTGGACTGCGAGATGATGAATTGCTGTTTGGATTAAAAACCCTGTATCACCAATTGCAAGGAGAAGCGTAATGGCGATTGAAATGTACAATCACTGCGTATTGTGTAACCCCGCAGTCAATTGGTTAGAGGTTGAGTTTCGTAGCGAAAACGATGAACCGATAAATGACTTAAAGGTGACCATTACTAACCCCAGCACGCTAGAAACGCATCAACAGACCAGTCGCCAAGGGAACTGTAATTTTGCCAATCTGGCCGCAGGGGAGTGGGTGATCAGCGTCGAAACAGAAAACCTGTTAGCCACGGTAGAACAGTATAAGAGTCGCAACGAACAGACCCCGTCGCCAGTTGAATCAAGAGCAGAGTTAGAGCTGGGTGCGGTTCATCAAAACCGTAAAAAATACGCCTTAGTGAGCGTGGGTGATTTGTGGTCAACCCCACCTCAAGATTCGTTCTTGACCGAGCACCATAGCGCACTCAAAGCCAATGCACGTAAAGATATTAAAGGGGTTCGTGCCTCACACAACACCACCCATGTGCTCGAGATAAAAGCCCTACGCAGCTATATGCCAATGATTGTTGATACCGATGGGTTCAACTTGGTGAATAGTTACACTTTTGCTTTGTTGTCGAAACTGGCGTATGCCACAGATAAATTCAACATAGATGATGGGAAATCACTGGATACAAACGGTTCTATTGATACCGTAACAACGCAATTAAAGACTAGGAAAGTCCCCAAAAATTGTAGCAATCTAGCAACAAAATGGATTGTGCAAGAAATCCCATATAGCCAAGCACTTAACTACAATTATTATGCTGATGAAGATGTAGGCGCTGAAGGGTACATTTTGTTTAATGATGATATCGCGATAATCGGCATACGAGGCACAGAGCCATATTTTGAGAACAGAAATAGAGTAGAAGACACTCATTTTCTCAAAATTGTCAAAGCCGCTTCTGGGATAGAAGTTCTGTTGGTAGATAAATTAGGCGACACAATTCAATCCCCCTTCGTACAGGACATGGTAAAGACCAATTTTGATCTCGCACAAATTGCTCCTCCTGAGTTTGGGGGAACTTATTTGCATCGCGGATTTTATCAATATGCTATGGCGTTATGGAAATCAATTGATGATGCAATACTCAAGCATCATAACAAAAAGAAAATATATGCTTGTGGACATAGCTTAGGCGGTGCAGCAGCGCTGATCATGAGCGCATTAATACAAGATACCTATTCGCCATCAACATTGCGTTTGTACACTTACGGAATGCCGCGCACAGGAACGCGAAGTTTTGTCGAGCGTTACCGCGATATTGTCCATTATCGGTATGTTAATAATCACGATCTCGTTCCCCAAATCCCGATGACATGGGCTAATACAAACCCAACCGAAGGTCTCGAACTGTCTGACATTTTCAATAGCAGTGTGAATTTAGCCAAAAAAATGATCATGGATAACGATGATGATAACTATCTTCATCATGGTTCCCTATCTCAATTGATCACGTATGATGAGCCCAAGCAGGTACTGTTATCGCCACGACAGACTCAAATCACCATGCTAGATATTGCTAAGATGGCCGAAAATGATTCCTATGCATTAGTGGATGGTTTGACCGATGCTTCAATCGCTGAACACGGTATGGAGGTTTATATCCCTAACCTGTTCGCTCAACTGCAAGCACTCAGTAAAGAAAGTTTGTATGACAATTATCAAGGCACGATCAATTACCTCTCAAATACCATCGACGATTTACAACAACGCAACTTGAAGGCTAAGTACGAGTTAGCCGAAACGTTAGGCAAACCCTACTCGCCCACTAATCAAGCTTATCTTGCCCGCTTAAGACAAGAGATATCGATCTGCGAACAATTAGTGCACAATCATCATCAGGTCAGACACGAATTAACCGCGACTCTAAACAACCCTGAGCGGTATCCGCTCAGTTTACTGCTGATGTCTAATCAATCCTTACCTGATGAAATTAAGGAACAATTAAAATGACGCTATCGACTAAACAAACAAGGTTGGGGATAAACCTCACGCTGCTTGTATTTCTTGTTGGTATAGGTTGTAGTCTTTACTCAGCACAGAATGCAAATCCGCAAGAGTCGATTCGAGTAGCAGGTTCAAAGCCAACCGATGCAACTGTAAAAGTGTGGGCAAACTATTGGGTATATGGTGATGACTGTGAATCCTACTCTTATGATATGTTTGGCCAAAAAGCCCATCGAGGAGGAAAGATCACTACATTCTTTACTCCGAGTAACGATGTAAGTGATGACCGTTATCAGTTCACCGTGCCATACTCAACTTACACAAACAGTAAAAATTGCGTGGTCGAATTACGAGATATCAAGGTCGAAGCCTATAACGCATTTGATACTGTAGGTTTTGCCCAACTACGTATTCACCAATCAGGCACAAAATATTACAACAAACCGATAGGCTTAGATTCTACAATCGAAGCTAAAAAATGCGAGCCCTTTTATTCTGCAAAATATAATAGATGGACGAATGGGTTTGGTTGCTTTTATTACGTTAATGGTGAAAAGAAATCAAAAGACCAAGAGTTTAACGCAGAAACTGTCTACTTTGATTTCTCTCAGTTCAGTAGCGATACGGTGATTCACTACGATATTTTAGCTGGTAAAGAGTATCGTAGTACCCCGTTAGATCCAGAGACTGGCAAGTGACTCGGTTAACTAAGCGACAATTCATAGAGAGGAGTGTCGCATTGGTTCTGGTTTCAGTGAGCGCACTTTCTGGGTTGTACTCGATACTGAACACTACCGAGCAAGAATCTATTCTGGTTACGGGCTTAAAACCAACCGATGCAACCGTAAAAGTGTGGGCAAACTATTGGGTATATGGTGATGACTGTGAATCCTACTCTTATGATATGTTTGGCCAAAAAGCCCATCGAGGAGGAAAGATCACTACATTCTTTACTCCGAGTAATGATGTAAGTGATGACCGTTATCAGTTCACCGTGCCATACTCAACTTACACAAACAGTAAAAATTGCGTGGTCGAATTACGAGATATCAAGGTCGAAGCCTATAACGCATTTGATACTGTAGGTTTTGCCCAACTACGCATTTATCAATCAGGAACAAAATATTACAACAAACCGATAGACTTAAATTCTGCAATTAAAGCGAAAAATTGTGACGCCTTTTTACATCAATGGAAAGACAAGACCTGGTCGGGTGGGCTAGGTTGCCATTATTCCGTTAATGGTGAAAAGATATCCAAAAAACAGGAGTTTAACGCAGAAACTGTCTACTTTGATTTTTCTCAGTTTAGTAGCGATACGGTGATTCACTACGATATTTTAGCTGGTAAAGAGTATCGTAGTACCCCGTTAGATCCAGAGACTGGCAAGTGACTCGGTTAACTAAGCGACAATTCATAGAGAGGAGTGTCGCATTGGTTCTGGTTTCAGTGAGCGCACTTTCTGGGTTGTACTCGATACTGAACACTA
>NZ_QEWN01000137.1 GCF_006124995.1 Vibrio sp. Hep-1b-8 | reverse complement strand
CCGTGGCGAAGCGCTTTGGTTTGATACCCAAGGCAATGTCAAAATGGGATTTCGAAAATAAAAAGAGCAGCCAATGGCTGCTCTTTTTATGTGCTATATGTGTCACTGTCTCAAAGTCGGGTCTACACATCGTCCCGATGGGGAGCTGTTTTAAAAGATCATTGCTGGATCCAATAAGTGCCGGAAAAGTAAAGAGTTTGATCAATGAAATGATGTGATTTTCATCCCAAAAATGAACCTATATTTTGCGTGGATTTGGTATTTTGGTATCATTTTTTAGACAAATTAATTCAATGTGTAGTTTCTACAAACCATAGAGTCTTAGGGAAAAGCAGTGGCCATGAACATATCTAAATTACGCGAAGATTTTTATGCTCATATAAGTGCAATTCAAGCTTACGCGCTTCCGCAATCCAAGCCGACCTTGTCGCTGCTGACAGATGAAGAGGTGCGAGAGTTAGAAGCATGTTGGATTGAACTTTCTGTGTGGAAGAACCAACAAGATTAAACACCTCTGCCCCTGTAGTCATATCATTGAATATTGATAACCTCGCGATTTCTGATCGTCGAGGTTTTTTATTGCCATAAATATCAAGTGTTATATTATAACAATTGTGATCTAATCGTTGAATTCTAGAGTAAGAGTCCCCATAGTTATCATCAAGTGGAGCATTATCAATGAATGCAGCGACAGAATTAAAATATCAAGAAACCCAAGTGAGTAAAAATATGGCGGAAGTAAGAGCCAGAGTTGAATTCAAAGTCGGTGCTAACAGCAGTATCGATGCAGAACTTCTTTCTTTCCATGGATTGAAAACCGAAAAAGAGCATGTTGCGGTCATTTTTAAACATGCCGATCAAACTCAGCAAACCCCGCTGGTTCGCATGCATTCTGAATGTCTTACAGGCGATGTATTCCATTCATCCCGCTGCGATTGCGGCGAGCAACTTGATGAGACGATTAATCGCATGGCGGAATCTGGCGGTATTATCCTTTACTTAAGACAAGAAGGTCGCGGTATTGGTCTATACAACAAGATAGACGCATACAAGCTGCAAAGCGAAGGCATGAACACCTACGAAGCGAACAATCACCTTGGTTTTGGTGATGATTTGCGTGATTTTACCGAAGCCGCACAGATGCTAAAGGCACTCGGCATTGATAAAATTCGCTTAGTGACTAATAACCCTAAGAAAGTAAACGATCTTAAGCAATTCGGCATTGAGATCGAACAGGTTGTCAACACTTCTGCTCACGTTAAAGACGGTAACCAAGGTTACCTGAAAGCGAAAATGTCTCACGGTAAGCATAACCTAGACTTGTAATCCCACGAATCACGTATGTTGATAAAAGCCTCACTTCTGTGAGGCTTTTTTGTTTTCAGCCCTAAACCACCTACTTCAGTAGGTGGTTATCATCCGTTTCGGCTTTGCCTGTAAAACTACTCATGCTAAATGCGTCTTTGATTTTTCCAGAAGTCAAAGAGGACAAATAACATGAGTAGATACAATCAAGCTTCCCACGTATTTTGGCGATGTCAATACCATATAGTGTGAACTCCAAAGTATCGATTTAGGATCTTGAAGAACAATATAGGTAAAGAAGTTTATCGATGTATTTATGTTTACTGTATACCCCTGATCATTGAAAATGCTTGATTTTATTTAGAATCAGGATCATGCTACGAACCATGAAAATTACACTGACTCCTCAGCAGAAACTGCAACTCGAACAAATGCACGATTCTACTCGTGATGGTCGAGTGCGTGACCGTATTAAAGCAGTATTGCTTACCACAGAGGGGTGGAGTCAGACCATGATTGCTCAAGCTCTTCGCATTCATGAATCAACCGTTGCACGCCACCTTAGTGACTACGTTCTTTCTGAAAAACTTAAGCCTGAAAATGGCGGAAGCCAAAGCAAGCTTTCTGCTACTCAAACCATGCACCTAATCGAGCATTTGACTGAGAAAACCTATTCTCACACTCATCAAATTGTCGCCTACGTTAAAGAGGCATTTGGACTTGATTATACGGTCTCTGGTATGAACAAATGGCTTCACCACAATGGCTTTAGCTACAAGCAACCGAAAGGCGTTCCACACAAGTTTGATAAAGCAAAACAGCAAGCATTCATAGAGGCTTATGAAGCTCTAAAGGCAAGCCGTGGCAAGGATGAATCGATAGTCTTTATCGATGCAGTTCACCCAACCTTATTAACAAAAATATCTCATGGCTGGATACGTACTGGTCAGGCT
>NZ_QEWN01000136.1 GCF_006124995.1 Vibrio sp. Hep-1b-8 | reverse complement strand
GATGTTGAGTCGAATGATGCGCTATTAAGAAGATGGCTTGTCAGTTCCATATGGCAGACCATTCGAACTTGAGGATACTCAGATAAGCACTTTTGATTTCGAGTACGACTGAAGCGCTCATCGTTCTCTTTAGTATCTGGGGTTCGCCAGACCACACCATCTACAGCATGAAGAGTTAAACCATGCCAATCTGGGTGTGGCGTTTTGTCATTCCATAATTTCTGCGTTTGAGTAAAAACGGATTTCATGACATCAGAACCTAGCCTTTGCCTTGCTTGGATTACTGCGCTTGGAGCAACAAACGGTTTTTTGCCAGGAAGAAGAATATCTAGCTTGGAGACAACTTTCTCCATAGATAAATGGCGATATAGGGACATCCCAACAACACTCCAAACCATCATCTCCATGGGCAATCTGCGTCTACGCATGGTTGTGATACCCGTATCTTCCATACATTGAGCAATGAGTTCAGGAGAGAGAAGGTCAGATAAACCTGAGAGTTGCTCAACAGAGAATTGATGAACTTGGTTAAGTGCTTGTCTTAGAAACATAAAAAAATCCGAGTGTCTGGAATACACTCGGATTTTGACACCTTGAAAGGATCGTTCAACCGATCATTTAAGCCTTAACTGATCGGCATTAAGCCATTGGCTCCCTTTACTCTACTATGTACCAAGAATGAGTAGCGGAAGTTGAAGCAGTTGGTCACCCGTTGAAGCAAAGAACCAAATAATTCCAATCAAACTTGCCACTAAGCCGACATACCAAACTGCGGATACAATCTGGCCATAACGATCGAGCGGCAATAAGTGACTATGGTGACGACCACGCCACTCAAATACGATCTCTAACATACCCATGATGAGTAAAAAACCAAATAGCGTTAGGCCAAGTGAGTAACTTAGTACCACGCCACCAGCGGCAGCCGCGGTACATAAAACAATACCCGCAACGCTGTTCATCGAAAAGCTGATGCTTTTTAACACGTGCCCGCCGTCGAGAGGCAAAATCGGCAACAAGTTAAATAGATTTAGGAATGCATTGAACACCGCTAGACCCGCAAAGAACATTTCGCCTGTGATCAAATAAATCACTAACAGTACGACAGACAAAATCAATCCAAACATAGGCCCCATTATCGAGATAACGACGTCCTGCCAACGGGTGTTTATTTTCTCATCACTCAGAGCCAATCCACCGAGAAATGGCACTAGGTAGATACCCTTGGTTTTCATACCGAAGTATTTCATCGCTTTAACATGCCCATACTCATGAAAAACCAGACAAGCAATCAAAGCGAGCGCAAATTGAAAAGAGAACAACCAGGAGTAAGCTGCAAGGCTAGCAGAGGCAAGAACAACTTTAATCAACTTGGCGCTCTTGATCGCTTTCATGCCTAGCGAGATTAATCCTATAAGGCTAAAACGCCTTTCTTGCGGCGGTGGCGTATACGGGACTTGTTGCTCGATGTCCTTGGTGTTACGACTGCCCTTAGCGATAACTTCCCCATTTGCACTGGCTTGGAAGTCCAAAGTGAAAGGTTGCCACACCAAGGTCGCTTTTAATCGGCATTCAAGCGTTTGTTCACCATTCATTAGCGTGAACATATGCTCCGTATCCCTTCCACGCTCACAATCCGCATCGAGCTGAGAGACAAGCTGATTGTTCCAAAACAATTGTTGCCAGCCAGCCATAGAACCTTCAAGACGAAGGGGCTTGCCTAAGAAATCAATGGATAGTAATTCCAACTTCCGTGACCTATTAATTTGAAATAAAGACGCGCTTGATTATGCCTATTGAGACTAAAGAGGTAAAGAAAATGCTAACAATGTGACATTGTCACACAACGTAAGCTATTGACACGATGCATTTTGTTACTCGATTGATTACAAAAGTCAGTATTTGGCAATTTTACAGCGGGAAAACCTTTGCTATTCCCAATAGCCCTTTCATTTCGATGGATAAAGTGCATAATAGCCGCGTTATTAACACCTAATATATGTGAGTCCATTATGTCTTCTGAAGCTACTATGCTAGAACGCTGCCAATCTAAATGTGAACTATGTGCTGCTGATGCACCATTAACGGCATACGCTGTTCCACCGCACAGCCACGTGACAGTAGATTACGGCATCATGGTCTGTGACAAATGTCTGGGTGAAATCGATGAGCCAAAAGACATTAACCACTGGCGTTGTCTAAACGACAGCATGTGGAGCCAGGTACCGGCTGTTCAGGTAACGGCTTGGCGTCAACTAACTCGTTTGAACTCAGAAAGCTGGGCACAAGACGCGCTAGACATGATGTACATGGAAGAAGATCAAATGAACTGGGCAATGACAGGTATGTCGGCTGATGACAAACCTCTTGATTGCAACGGCGTTGAACTTAAAAAAGGTGACGACGTAACAGTTATCAAAGACCTGCCAGTTAAAGGCACTAACCAAGTCATCAAGCAAGGCACGGTTATCCGTGGCATTAGCATTGGCGATGATCCTAAGCTTGTTTCTGGTAAAGCGAACGGTGGTCAATCTATGTACGTTATCGCGGAATACTGCCGTAAGAAGTAATTCCCCCGAGTACGAAAAAAGCGTTCACATGAACGCTTTTTTTATTTCTATGTACAGATAAAAAAAATGCCAGCAACATGGCTAGCATTTCTTCTAATATTTCTATTAGCGGTATAGACCGATATCTTTTTGCATATGACCAGACAAATCAGTCGCGTATTGCGTACTTGGTTCGCTGTTATCTGTAAATAGAATATCTAGTAGGTGTGCAATCAATCCTTTGAAAGAAACCGAGTAGGTTTTTTTATCCATAGAGATAGGTGCTTCGATAGTACCCATTTGCATTGCTTGTGCCATGATTGCCTCTCTATAAACTGCTTAATTCGTTTTGTTGCGCTAATGATAGGCAATATTTTTTTGCGCAAAAAATGACAATTTTTGGATATTCACATTAGATTTTTTAATAAAACAACCCATTAACACCCTACGTTTTATTTAATCCAGATTAAGTAAATAAAAATCCGTAAGTAGCTAATTTTGGTGAATACTTAGTCATCCGTGGTGGTGCACCCCGTTTTGTTGTCACAAACATTTTACAATATTTCGCATTTCAAAACGGGATGTTACTCGAAAACTAATTAGTTTATTTATTGGTAGTCACAATGATTTGTTCTCGGTCATTTCTCTGTTTCATGATCGAAGCCACCACAGCTACCGTCATCGTAACCAACAATACGCACAACGAGACCGCTGTTGGTATTTCCCATGCCGAACCTACTAACATCATCTTAATGCCGATAAACACCATGATGAAGGACAGCGCAGGCTTGAGATAGATAAACTTATCCATCATGCCCTGCAATACAAAGTAAAGCGAGCGTAATCCAAGAAGTGCAAATACGTTTGCGGCCAGTACAAGGAAAGGCTCTTGCGTGACTGCGAAGATGGCTGGGATGGAATCGAGAGCAAACATAACATCCATAAAAGCGATAACCGCGATAACGATAAACATCGGTGTTGCAATGCGCTTACCTTGCTCTACAACAGTCAAAGCATTACCAGCAAACTGGTCACTGACTGGGACGAATTTGCGAATAATGCGCTCTGGTAATGGGTTAATTTCCTCATCGCCTTTATCACGCGCCAATTGGATACCGGTCCAAATCAAGAATAGAGCAAATACATACAGTATCCAGTGATATTGAGCGAGCAGTTGAGCCCCTACTGCGATCATAATTGCACGTAAGATCAACGCCCCAATCACACCCCATAGAAGCGCACGTGGACGAAGATGCTCAGGGACCATGTATTGATGGAATATGATTGCAAACACAAACAGATTATCAACACTCAGAGACTTCTCTAACAAGTAACCGGTGATGAATGAGACGGTTGCTTTTTCCGGCGTATATTGACTGCTAGGCGCATAGAGATCCCAGAACAAATAGATAGACGCAGCAAAAAGAAACGCAAATGCAAACCAGAAGATGCTCCAGATTGCGGCTTTTTTGATGGTAATTTTCCCACCACGAGTTTGCCAGATATCAAGGGCAACCAGTGAAAGGGTCAGAATGCCGAAGCAGATGTAAGTAATAGGGGTCATATGTCCTCCAAATGCGGAGGGATCAACAGAGTCATGAAATGTAACGATCCCAACCGCAAGCAAACAATTCACCTAACTTTTTTATGTTAAGTGCCATTTGATTACGTTGGTCTCGTCGAAATAATCCCGATGGATTCCATCAGAATTACTTATACTTACCGGAAAGATAGAATCTAACGAGATGACGATAAGTAAACCAGAGGCGACTACTCCCCAAACAAGGCGGATTCTATGCCTCAATCAGGCATTCGTCCATAGCTAAATTCGAAAAGGAGCAAATTTATTCGCTCCTTTTGTTTTCAGCCCTAAACCACCTACTTCAGTAGGTGGTTATCATCCGTTTCGGCTTTGCCTGTAAAACTACTCATGCTAAATGCGTCTTTGATTTTTCCAGAAGTCAAAGAGGACAAATAACATGAGTAGATACAATCAAGCTTCCCACGTATTTTGGCGATGTCAATACCATATAGTGTGGACTCCAAAGTATCGATTTAGGATCTTGAAGAACAATATAGGTAAAGAAGTTTATCGATGTATTTATGTTTACTGTAATCAACTTGGATGTGAAGTAGTAGAGTTAAACATACAAGTTGACCACGTGCATTTAGTAGTAAAGATTCCACCAAAGCTATCGATATCCAAGTTGATGGGGGTATTGAAAGGCAAAATAGCCTTAAAGCTATTTAGTAAGT
>NZ_QEWN01000135.1 GCF_006124995.1 Vibrio sp. Hep-1b-8 | reverse complement strand
GCCTAAAGCGAATAACGATCATGAAGTGATTGTTGAACTGCAAAAGGCGGTTGAGCGTTATCCAGCCTACGGTTTTAGCAAATTGCTCAAAATACTTCGTCGCTGGGGACATGGCTGGAATCATAAACGGATATATCGGATTTACTGCGAACTCAAACTCAATAGGCGTCGTAAAGCGAAAAAACGCTTACCAACTCGTTCGCCTGAGCCGCTTAATGTGCCTATGGTAGCTAACCAGTGTTGGTCGATTGACTTTATGAGTGACAGCTTACAGTGCGGACGTCGATTTAGAACCTTCAACGTAGTGGATGACTTCAATCGTGAAGCACTCGCTATCGAAGTGGATTTAAGCCTCCCAGCGCAACGAGTGGTTCGAGTGCTTGAACGAATCATTGCATGGCGAGGTTATCCAGAAAAGTTGCGAATGGATAATGGCCCAGAGTTCATCTCTGTGACGCTTGCGACTTGGGCTGAGGAGCATGATATCAAGCTGGAATTTATCCAGCCAGGCAAACCGACTCAGAACTCCTATGTCGAACGATTTAACCGTACGTATCGCACAGAGATCCTCGATATGTATGTGTTCAGAACCTTGAATGAAGTGCGTGAGCTAACAGAAAACTGGATACGAGAATACAACGAAGAACGTCCCCATGATGCCCTCAACGATCTGACACCATGGGAATATTTAATGAAGAATGAACAAACCGAAACCTCTAATTATGGGCGCAACTAATTAGGGGAGGTTTACAGTTAATGTTGAATTATAAATAGGCAAAAGGCGATAGTTTGTCGTCTAATAAGTGTTATGTGAATGGGGTCAATATAACAAATGGAATACCAAGTCGTTAAAGAATATCAAGATGCTCCAGAGTCACCTATTCATGTAGTAAAAGGTGAACAATTGCAGTTTGTGGAAGAATCAAATCCGGAGAGTGATTGGCCCAATTGGGTCTTTTGTCGTGGAACAAGTAAAGAAGGTTGGGTTCCAAAGCAAATTCTAATTATCGATAGTGAACAAGTGACAGTTCTTAAGGACTATGTTGCTAAAGAGCATATGCTTTCAGTGGGCGAAACCTTAATTAGGGAGTACGAACTCAATGGTTGGATCTGGTGCTCAAAGTTAGGTGAAGGAGGCGAGTTGGCATGGGCTCCTTTAAATCATCTAACTAAAAAGTAAATTCAAATAGCAATAAATTTAAGCAGATTCACAACGCTTGCACTCTTAGTTTCCCCCTCTGGCAGGATAGTTGTCACTGTTAAAATTTAACCAGTGTAGGGCGGTAAGAGTGAATTGTGTCTCGTATTCCAACAGAAAGAAAAGAAGCCATATTGAAGAAGCTACTGCCTCCATACTCAGTGTCAGTGAGCGAACTTTCAAAAAAGGAAGGTATTAGCACCGCAACCCTGTATCATTGGCGACAGCAACTCAGACGTTCAGGAGCCGCAGTGCCAAACAGCAACACTTCATCAGAGCAGTGGTCTGCTCAAACTAAACTCGCCATCGTCGCCGAGACTTACTCGATGACCGAGAATGAACTCAGCCAATATTGTCGTGAAAAAGGTCTGTTTCCAGAGCAAGTTCAACGCTGGCGCAGCGAATGCATGCAAGGCTTCATGTCGAGTAAAGAGCGGGAAGCGGAAGCAAAGAAACAGGCCAAAGCGGATAAGCTTGAAATCAAAGAACTTAGGAAGGAGTTACGCCACAAAGAAAAGGCGCTCGCTGAAACGGCTGCCCTGTTGGTTCTACGAAAAAAGCTCAGAGCCTTTTACGGGGAAGAGCCAGAGGACGACTAACCTCAACCGATGAAAGGCAGTACCTGATTACGCTTATCCACGATGCCAAGCAAAGTGGTTGCCGCTTAGAGCGAGCTTGTTATGAGGTTCAAATTGACCTGAGGACGTATCGTCGATGGTATCGGCAAGGAGAGATCCAAGCGGATAAAAGACCGACCAGTGTCAGACCAGAGCCAGCTAACAAGCTCTCTCAGCAAGAACGTGATGCAATTATCGAGGTGTGTAACCGCCCAGAGTTCGCGAGTTTACCTCCAACTCAAATCGTACCGACACTGCTTGATAAAGGTGAGTATATTGCCTCAGAGTCGAGCTATTATCGAGTACTGAGTGCACAAGGACAACTTCACAACCGAGGCCGTCAACGGAGCAGAAAAACGCATGCTAAGCCAACGAGTTATACGGCGACAGGTTCGAACCAAGTCTACACATGGGATATCACTTACTTGCCTTCAACGACCCGAGGCCAGCACTATTATCTGTACGTCATAGAAGATATCTACAGCCGCAAAATCGTGGGGTATGAAGTCTATGAATGTGAGTGTGGCGAGCTAGCATCACAACTCCTGCAACGGACGTTGATGCGAGAACAGTGCTTCAGCCAACCGCTGGTTCTTCACTCAGATAACGGTGCGCCTATGAAGTCGCTGACGTTCAAAGCGAAGATGGATGAGTTAGGCATTACCTCATCGTATAGCCGTCCAAGAGTCAGTGATGATAATCCGTATGT
>NZ_QEWN01000134.1 GCF_006124995.1 Vibrio sp. Hep-1b-8 | reverse complement strand
AGGCTATTTTGTGGATAGTGTTGGAATCAATGAAGAAATCATACGCCGATATGTAAGACATCAAGAGAAGCAAGAGCGAGTAGAGCAGCACCAGTAGGCGTTGGATTAAACAAAGGCCCCCTTTTAGGGGGCTCACACAAAGCCACCTTCTTTAGAAGGTGGTAATTTACTTTTATCCGTGTATGTTTCTCATCGACCAAGGCATGTTTATGGCTTGCCGTCCCGACCGTCCATCTCTGATTGACGCTAGGCTTTGGTTGTTTTAAAAGCCCGTCGCTTACGCCACGGGCTTTTTGTGTATTAGGGAGCAGGAGTGCTTCAGGTGTGGAAATCGGGTACGGGCTGTGGATTACGCGCTTTGAGATGGCACTAATATTCTAGTTTTTCGCTCCAAACAAAAAGGGTTGACGCTTTCACGCCAACCCTCCGATCTTTTCTCGCTTCTCGCTTAAAGAATAATATCTCTCACTTCAGCATCTTTGCGTTCTAGATAGTGGATAGATTTAATTCGACGGATAGTACGACAGCGGCCACGGATTAATAGCGTCTCCGTTGTCGCGATATTACCTTGGCGTGTAATGCCTTCTAGAAGATCACCTTTAGTAATACCAGTTGCTGAGAACACGACATTGTCGCTGCGAGCCATATCTTCCATAGTGAGTACTACATTCGCCTCGACGCCCATTTCTTCACAGCGTTTAAGCTCTGCTGCGCCATAAATGCGGTTTTCTTCTGTATCCCCTTTCACTTCATGGCGAGGCAGTAGACGACCATGCATGTCGCCGTCTAGTGCACGGATCACTGCGGCAGATACTACCCCTTCAGGTGCGCCACCAATGCAGTACATGACGTCTACTTCACTGTCTGGCATACATGTAAGAATCGATGCTGCCACATCACCATCAGGGACGGCAAATACACGCACACCCATTGCCTGCATTTCAGCGATAACGCCATCGTGACGAGGCTTAGCTAGCGTAATTACAACTAGAGTATCTAGGCTTTTACCCAGCGCTTGTGCGACGTTCTCGAGGTTTTCTTTTAGTGGCTTGTGTAAGTCGATGCAACCTTTTGCGCCTGGACCTACAACGAGCTTTTCCATATACATATCAGGTGCTTTTAAAAAGCTTCCCTTTTCGCCAGCAGCGAGTACCGCTAATGCGTTAGATTGGCCCATCGCCGTCATGCGAGTGCCTTCGATAGGGTCTACTGCGATATCGACTTCGTCGCCACCTAGGCCGACATTTTCACCGATGTAGAGCATAGGAGCATCATCGATCTCGCCTTCGCCGATAACGATTTCGCCACTGATCTCAGTTTTGTTGAGTAAGCTACGCATTACTTCTACAGCGGCACCGTCGGCTGCATTCTTATCGCCACGGCCAAGCCATTTGTAGCCTGCCAGTGCTGCACCCTCGGTAACTCGAGAAAATGCCATTGCTAAATCGCGTTTCATGATGACTCCAAGTAAAGGATAAAGAGAAAAAACAAAAACGGCAGGATTTTACCATATCAAAAAGGAAACGTTTGCTTTTTTGCCTATAAGGTCATTGAACAGGATCAATTTAGTCGCTTAAATAGATCACATTTCGTCGCTTTTGACTTAGATGTAAAGCTATTGTCAATTTGCGCTGTTTTTTTAAGCGAATGATGAAAAATATCCAAGATAGGGCGTGTCTATCAGCGCTCGGCTGAGTAGAATGGAACAAAACGGGTTTGGATCATCGATGACCAAAACCTTTCCCCGAATAACAAATAGGTAGGCCAAGATGTCTTTTGAAGTATTAGAACAGCTAGAAGCAAAAATCCAAACTGCAGTTGATACTATTGCCCTTCTGCAAATGGAAGTAGAAGAGCTTAAAGAAGAGAAAGAGAAACTTGCGACAGAAGCAAACGAACTACGTAGCAGTCGTGAGGAGCTAGAACACAAAGCGCAGCAAATGCAGCAAGAGCATTCAGCGTGGCAGGAGCGCATCCGCAACCTACTTGGTAAAATGGACGATGTAGAGTAATAGGATAGAACCTATATTTTTCGTAGCAGGCTGGACTTGATGTTCAGCCTTTTTTGTATCGAGCGAAAAAATAAAGGCCGATAAGGTTATCGGCCATGGGAATGAGAGTTTGGCTCTGGTTAGCCTTGAGGACGTACGCCAAGTGTATGGCACAGTGCATACGTCATTTCTGCACGATTTAGCGTGTAGAAGTGGAAATCTTTAACGCCTTCACGACTTAGGATTCGAACCATATCAATTGCGTGGCTGGCGCCGACAAGCTGGCGAGTTGTTGGGTCATCATCTAGCCCTTCAAACTGCTTTTTCATCCAACCAGGCACTTTCACTGCATTCTGTGCTGCAAAGCGAGAAGCTTGCTTAAAGTTGGAAACGGGTAAAATACCCGGAACAATCTCTACGTCGATACCCGCTGCCACACAGCGGTCACGAAAACGCAGGTAGCTCTCAACATCAAAAAAGAATTGCGTAATAGCGCGGTTCGCACCAGCATCAACTTTGCGTTTTAGGTTGAGAAGATCCGCCTGAGCACTCTTTGCTTCAGGGTGTACTTCTGGGAATGCCGCGACTGAAATGTCGAAGTCATGGCGAGCTTTTAACAACTCGACTAAATCAGAAGCATACATTTCAGGTTTACCACCACCCGGTGGGATGTCACCACGAAGGGCCACGATGTTGTGAATGCCGTTCGCCCAGTAGTCATCTGCAATTTGGATCAGTTCTTCGCGAGAGGCGTCAATACACGTTAGGTGTGGAGCTGCGACTAAGCCAGTTTCTGCCTTAATCTCTTTAATGATGGAGTGAGTTCTATCGCGTTCACCTGAGTTTGCACCGTAAGTCACAGAGACAAATTTTGGCTTAAGATTTTTTAGACGGTGTACAGAATTCCACAGTGTTTCTTCCATTTTTTCACTGCTAGGTGGAAAAAATTCAAATGAAACATTGATGTTGTCAGAAAGCTCAGCGACATTCTGATTTAAGGCGTCGATATGACTAGCGTGTGTGTATCCCATCTTACTCTCTCCCAATGGCCATCCATGCCAAAAAACTCATAATTCCCAACCGACGTTTAGACGTCTATATGTCTAAAGAATGAATTGAATACGATTTAATGTCAACTCTGTAATTATGAATTTTTCTCAAATTGATTATGAGCGGGTTTCAAGTTGATTGGCAACCCATGATTTTGTTTGCTATTTGAGATAGAGCTAGGGCGCTAAATCATTTAGCGCCCTAGAGGTTAAAGTAAACTGGATAGTAGATTTAGGTCGGATTGAATTGCGCCAGCGGTGACCTCTCGGCCGGCTCCTGGTCCACGTATTACCAATGGGTTGTCTTTATACCATTTACTTTCAATGGCGAAGATGTTGTCACAAGGGAGTAGATTAGCTAACGCATGCTCTTTGTTGAGTGCCTCAACGCCGACGGTTGCAGTGCCGTTTTTCTCAAGTCGAGCAACATAGCGCAGTACTTTATCTTCTCTTTGTGCCTTTTTAAGACGTTCAGCCAGCAGTTCACTGAGTAACTGACTTTGATCAAAAAACTCATCGATAGTTAGACCTGTGAGCTCTAGAGGCACGAGACTTTCGACTTTTACTGATTCTGGCTCAATGACAAGCCCTGATTCACGCGCAAGAATAACCAGTTTGCGCATGACGTCTGAGCCATCGAGATCGTGGCGAGGATCAGGTTCAGTTAATCCTTGCTGCCATGCCAGATCGACGAGCTCTGCAAATGGTACGCTGCCATCGTACTGTTGGAAAAGCCAAGAGAGCGTGCCTGAAAAAATGCCAGACAGCGCAAGGATGTCGTCACCACTTTCACGTAAGTCTCTAACGGTGTGATTGATCGGTAGTCCTGCACCAACGGTAGCATTGTAAAGCCAGTGACGGTTGATCTTGGCAAATGCATCTTGTACTTGATGGTAGTATTCGCTGGAAGCGGACCCTGCTACCTTATTTGCAGAGATCAAATGCATCCCTTGCTCTGCGATCTCTAAGTAGCGTTCTGCCAGCGTCTTACTTGCGGTGACATCTAAGATGACAAGGTCATCATAGCCTTGAATGGAACCGAGCACCTTAATCCAATCACTGCCCTCGTGACTGATCGCTTCTTCATCAAAATGAGTTGCGACTTGGGCTGCATCAATGCCATTTGGGTTAAACCAATAAGTCTGGCTATCGATAACAGCAACTAACTCAAAGTTCATTCCATGGCGTTTTTCTAGCTCAGTTTTCTGTTCGGAGAATAGTGCCAGCCAACTGGAGCCGATATTGCCTTTGCCACACAGTGCAATAGCGACTCGTTTTTGCGCTTGGAAAAGCTGACTGTGAATCGATTTGACCAGTAGTTTAGTGTTTGCCTTACGTAGCACTGCAACAAGGCTAAGGCCTGATAAGGATTCAGAGATAAACTCAACTGGCGAGTTCTTTAGCTGTTGGTAGAAACCATAACAATGGTTGGCATTCTTTGTCACACCGGCACCAACGGCGGCGACCATCGAATAACCTTCTTTTAGTTTGATTTCCGCTTCAAACGCTGCGTCTTGTAAATGCTCTAAAGCACCGCCAACAATTTCGCTGGTATACGCTAAGCGGATAGAGTGTTGGTCTGGTTGAACCTCGTAGGTAAGAGGTTCAAGCTGGGCACGTTTGAGGCTAGCAAGTACCTCATTTTCAATACGTTGGAAATCATGTCGAGAAGAGAAGTAAAGTTCGATCAATAGCACTTCATCGAGAGATGAAATGATTTTAGCCCCTCTTCCTGATGCCAATACACGTTCAATACGAGTTGAACCTGACTCTGGCTGATAGCTACAGCGAAGGTGCAAATCCATCGAGCTTTGAGCGACAGGTTGTAAGGTTCTGCTGTGGAGAACTGGTGCTGCTAGTCGTGCCAACTCGCTTGCTTCGTCTAAGCGTAATAGTGGTAAGAGACAGGCGTCGGAGACCAATCTTGGATCTGCGCTATATACACCCGCAACATCGCTCCAGATAGTGACACGGTTTGCTTCCGCGAGAGCACCAATCACGGTTGCAGAGTAGTCAGAGCCATTTCGTCCTAAGAGAACAGTGTGTCCTTGCTTATCTTGTGCCATGAAGCCTGTAATCACGATACGATGATGGACATGTTGCGCAAGCACTTCTTTAATTAATGGATAAGAAGCACCACAATCAACTTCAGGTTGAGTGCCTGCTTCTGCACGAAGGAAGGCGCGGGCATCTTGCGCGACAGCAGGTAAATTGGTTTGGCAGAGCAAGGCAGCAAGCAGGCGAGACGACCAGACCTCTCCATGGCCAAGCACCGCCGCTTTTTGGGCTTCGTTGAGAGGGAAAGTTAATTCTCCCAAGGTACTGAATTCATCCTGAAGAGTAGCGAGTAGTTGCTGTTTAGTTTCGCCTTCAATCAGCTCTTCAACGAGTTCAGTTTGAAATACTCGTAAGGATTGGAGCTCTTCATGAGCAATGCGCCCATCAGTTGCGAGCCCTTCAAGAAACGCGATCAGTCGGTTCGTTGTTTTACCAGCCGCAGAGACAACGATGAGATCATCCGGTCTTGAGTACTCTTTTAGGATACCCACTACGCGGCGATAACATTCAGGATCCGCTAAGCTACTTCCGCCAAATTTATGTAGCTGACGTTCATGAGACATTATTGAGCCTCCGCTGTTTTAGCAAATGCTTGCTTTAAATCTGCAATTAAGTCGTCTGCATCTTCAAGCCCGACAGAGATACGTAGCAGTTGCTGTGACACTCCAGCTTCCGCTAGCGCCTCTTCTCCCATTGCTCGATGGGTCATAGATGCAGGATGACAAATTAGGCTTTCTACGCCACCTAGAGATTCAGCCAACGAAAATAGCTCTAGTTCGCCAACAAAGTATTTAAGCTGTTCGAAAGTACCTGCAAACTCGAAACTGAGCATCGATCCAAATCCGGTTTGTTGCTTCTTAGCAATGTCATGACCAGGATGATCAGGCAGGCTAGGGTGATAGATTTTGCCTACAAGTTGTTGAGTCTGAAGGTAGCTGAGAATTTTGCTAGAACTCTCTTCATGGACTTTCATTCGTGCTCCGAGTGTTCGTATGCCACGTAGTGTCATGTAACTGTCGAAAGGAGTGCCGGTGGCGCCGATACAGTTACCCCACCACGCTAACTCTTCCGCGTGTTGTTCATTTTTGGTAATCACCACGCCGCCAATAACGTCTGAATGACCATTGATGTATTTAGTCGTTGAGTGAATGACAAAATCTGCACCAAGCTCAAGAGGTTTCTGGAATACAGGAGTCAAAAAGGTGTTGTCGACCGCAACCAATGCGCCGACCTTTTTGGCTTTTTGGCAAACACTTGCGATGTCAACGACTCGAACCAATGGATTTGACGGTGTTTCTAAGAGGATCAGTTTAGGCTTTTGCGCCAATGCCTCTTCGAGGGCTTGCTGGTTTGATTGGTCAACAAACAGGACTTTGAAATCCCCTTTGTTGGCACGAGTGTTAAATAGTCGGTAGGTGCCCCCGTAGCAATCGTGAGGTGCGACGATAATATCGCCAGGGCTCAAGAAGGCTGACACCCATAAATTAAGGGCGGATGTACCGCAGTTAGTGACCACTGCCCCTTTGCCTGACTCAAGTTCATATAGGGCGGTTTCTAATAGGCCTCGGTTTGGGTTGCCAGAGCGAGTGTAATCGTACTTAGGCACTTCTCCGAAAGCTGGGAACCCATAGTTGGTCGAAAGGTAAATGGGTGGAACAACTGCGTGATGTTGAGTGTCAGACTCGATACCAGTACGTACCGCGATTGTGGCTGGTTTACGGGTGCTCATAAATGTTTCCTTTCGACCTTAAATGACTTTTTCAATGGAATAGGCTATAAGCTCTTAAGAGCCATATCGTGGCCATCCCAATCCTTTATTCAATTTACTTTACTTGCCATTTTATAGGACGTCAATACTTCTAGACGTCTATATGTCTTTGCTTGTGGCTATAAATACCGCTAAAATTGGGGTTTCTATTTTCAAACATAAAAATTGATAAAAGGTGCGCAATGGCAGATTGGAATGGCGAATACATTAGCCCATATGCTGAGCATGGAAAGAAAAGCGAACAAGTAAAGAAGATTACTGTTTCTATTCCATTGAAAGTATTAAAGGTTTTAACAGATGAGCGTACACGCCGTCAGATTAATAACCTACGCCACGCAACAAATAGTGAGCTATTGTGTGAAGCATTTTTGCATGCTTATACAGGGCAACCGTTGCCTACAGATGAAGATTTACGTAAAGACCGCCCTGACGACATTCCTGCTGAAGTGAAGAAACTGATGACGGAAATGGGTATTGAGTTCGAAGCGTTTGATGACGAATAACAAAAAATATTAGCACCTTTATTTTTCGCTGAAAGCCGATAACATCATCAAAAATAAAAAAACCGCTGAATATGACAGCGGTTTTTTTGTCTTTATCACATCAGAAACAATGGATTATTGTTCCATGTAGCTTGCTGGCATTTCAATGCGAGCGACACCTGAGTCTACCGCGGCTTGAGCAACTGCTTTTGCAACGCGTGGTAGTAGGCGAGGATCCATTGGTTTAGGAATGATGTAACCCGGGCCAAAAGACAGGGCGTCAACACCTGCTGCAGTGAGTACTTCAGCCGGCACTTCTTCTTTGGCTAGCTGACGAATTGCGTCGACTGCTGCTAACTTCATCTCATCGTTGATTTCACTTGCACGCACATCGAGTGCACCGCGGAAAATGAATGGGAAGCACAGTACGTTGTTGACCTGGTTAGGGTAGTCACTGCGACCTGTGCCCATAATCAGATCCTGACGTACTTGGTGAGCAAGTTCAGGTTTGATTTCTGGATCTGGGTTAGAACATGCAAATACCACTGGCTTGTTCGCCATTAAAGCAAGCGCTTCAGGAGAAAGTAGGTTTGGACCTGATACACCTAGGAACAGATCAGCACCTTCAATCACGTCTTCTAGAGTGCGCTTGTCAGTATTGTTGGCAAACAGTTGTTTGTATTCGTTCAAATCATCACGGCGAGTGTGGATGACGCCCTTGCGGTCAAGCATGTAGATCTTCTCACGCATAGCGCCACATTTAATCAGTAGTTCCATACATGCGACAGCCGCAGCACCTGCACCTAGACAGACAATCGTTGCGTCTTCGAGTTTCTTGCCTTGTAGCTCGATAGCGTTAAGCATGCCAGCTGCAGTAACAATCGCAGTACCGTGCTGGTCATCGTGGAAAACAGGAACATCACAGCGTTCAATCAGCTGCTTTTCAATCTCAAAACAGTCGGGTGCTTTAATGTCTTCTAGGTTGATGCCGCCAAACGTATCAGCAATATTCGCAACCGTATCGACGAACTCTTCGATAGTGCGGTGTTTGACTTCAATATCAATAGAATCTAGACCTGCAAAGCGTTTGAATAGAAGAGCTTTGCCTTCCATTACTGGCTTAGAGGCAAGAGGACCTAAATTACCAAGACCAAGAATCGCGGTGCCGTTAGAGATAACAGCGACCATGTTGCCTTTAGAAGTGTATTTGTAAACGTTGTCTGCATTTTGTGCGATTTCACGTACTGGTTCTGCTACGCCTGGGCTGTATGCCAAAGCAAGGTCTTTAGCGGTTTCTGCTGGCTTTGTAAGTGCGATCTCAATTTTCCCTGGAGTAGGGATTGCGTGGTAATCCAATGCTTGTTGACGAAATTGTTCTTCAGGGGATAGTTCTTGGCGATTGTCGTCTGACATAGGTGTAGGTACTCGTTAATAATTATATGGAAAGGGGGAATCCATTCTAGAGTAACTAAGTCAAGCTGCCTAGGTGAGAATGCGAGCTAAAGCAAGAAAAAGTAGTAAATGACTGGAGATAAGACCAGATGAATAGAGATATAGCTAGCGAATATCGCCAATTGTAATAGATTCGCCTGAAAAATGAGTAGCGAGCAAAGAGCAGAGAACAAAAAAGGACGCCTGGGCGTCCTTTTTTAATTCGGTAACAAGGAAGTTATTACTTCTTGCTTGATAGAGCACCGAAACGCTTGTTGAAGCGATCAACACGGCCGCCTGTATCAACGATACGTTGCTTACCAGTGTAGAATGGGTGACATTTGTCACATACGTCTAGGTGGATAGAATCTTTGTCTAGAGTTGAGTTGAACTCAAAAGAGTTACCACAAGAACAAGTCGCTTTGATTGCTTTGTATTCTGGGTGGATACCAGCTTTCATGGGAGAACCTCTGTAATAGGCCGTGTCGCTATCCGAATCTAAGCCGGACACCACACGTAGTTAATAAAAATAATCTAGGATACCGCTGCATATCAGCAAGCCATATCTCTAAGGCGCGATATAGTAATGAATACATCGGTTAGGATCAAGCCGTTTCAACATAAAGTTGCTACTTTTTTAGCCTGATTAGGTTGAATGGTGCTGGTGTTGTTCTCTTTCAACCAATGACCTTTTCCCTTAGACTAATTAACCTCTTCTCTTACTGAACTTTAAAGCCTATATGCGACCAACTATTGCCCGTGTAGCTCTGCCTGTTCCACTGGATAAACAGTTTGATTATCAGATTCCCAGCCATATGTTTCCAATCATAGGCGGGCGTGTCTCTGTGCCATTCGGCCGTCAGACATTAGTGGGCATAGTAACGGCATTGGTTAATGAATCGGAGTTTGGTCTCGATAAGTTGAAACCGATTAAGCAAGTGCTTGATAGTCAGCCTGTTTGGTCGCAAAGCCTCTACTCCTTGCTGGTTTGGTGCAGTCAGTTTTATCAGTATCCGCTTGGCGACACTCTGTTCAATGCTATGCCGAGTGCCTTGCGTAAAGGGAAAGAGGCAGACTTTGCCACCTTAGTAGAGTGGCGGCTCACTGCAAAAGGTCGTGATCAGCTCATGCAGGGGTTTGGTCGTGCAGTAAAACAAGCAAAAGTAATGCGTATGCTCGAACATGGTTCGGTGGCACATCAAAGGTTTTTGGATGAAGAAGTCTCTTCGGCTGTTTTAAAGTCTTTAACGGAAAAAGGTTGGATAGAATCCATTGAGAACAAACCTGTGATTCGAGATTGGCGTCAAGATGTTGAGGCCAAGGTCGACAAACCCAAATTGAATTCAGAGCAAGCTATTGCAATCGCGACAGTGAATAGCGGTGAAGGCTTTGGTTGTTATCTACTTGAAGGGGTAACGGGATCGGGTAAAACCGAAGTGTATCTTAATTTAATCAAGCCAGTGCTAGAGCAAGGTAAACAAGCTCTCGTGTTGGTACCTGAAATAGGCCTGACGCCACAAACCATCAACCGCTTCAAGAAGCGATTTAATGTACCTGTAGAAGTCATTCACTCAGGTCTCAATGATACTGAACGCCTTAATGCGTGGTTGAGCGCTCGTGATAATGCATCGGGTATTGTGATTGGCACCCGCTCAGCATTATTAACCCCTTTCTCTAACTTGGGCATTATTATTGTTGATGAGGAGCATGATGCCTCATACAAACAGCAGGATAGCTTGCGTTATCACGCTCGTGATGTGGCGGTGATGAGAGCCAATAAGGAGCAAATTCCTATCGTATTGGGGTCGGCAACACCAGCATTAGAGACACTACACAATGCATTGGCGGGTAAATACCATCACTTGATCCTCTCTTCTCGTGCTGGAAACGCGACGCCAACAGCGAACAAAGTCCTCGATGTTAAGGGGCTCTATTTAGAAAGTGGATTGTCCGCTCCGCTGATTGCTGAGATGCGCAAACATCTCAAGCAAGGTAATCAAGTAATGCTGTTTCTCAATCGGCGTGGCTTTTCTCCGGCACTGATGTGTCACGAATGTGGTTGGATTGCAGAGTGTAAACGGTGTGATGCGTATTACACATATCACCAATTTAGCAACGAAATTCGCTGTCACCATTGTGGTTCACAGCAACCGATTATCCACCAGTGTCAAGGATGTGGTTCAACGCACTTAGTGACCGTTGGGGTGGGGACAGAGCAGTTAGAAAAACAATTGGCAGAACTTTTCCCTGAATACAAAACCATTCGTATCGACCGAGACAGTACACGTCGAAAAGGTAGTTTAGAAAGTGCATTAGGGGCTATTCGCAAAGGAGAATACCAAATTCTAATTGGTACACAGATGCTCGCAAAAGGTCATCACTTTCCTGATGTGACGTTGGTGGGGCTCTTGGACGTAGATGGCTCTCTTTACTCCAGTGACTTTCGTGCCTCTGAACGTTTAGCGCAACTCTTTATACAGGTTGCTGGTCGTGCAGGGCGAGCGAGCAAATCCGGCGAAGTCGTACTGCAAACACACCATCCTGAACACAGTTTGCTGCAAGCGTTACTGACGAAAAGTTACCGCCACTTTGCAGAAACAGCGCTACAAGAACGAAAACTGGCTCAGTTACCGCCTTATTCGTTTTTAACCCTATTTCGAGCCGAAGCCAATCAATCCGAAACAGTTGAAGAGTTTCTGCGTCAGGTTCGCCATACCTTAGAGGCACATCCGCTGTTTGATGATCTGTGCCAAGTCCTTGGCCCTACACCCGCTCCGCTAGCCAAAAGAGCAGGAAAGTATCGTTGGCAACTACTACTGCAAACGCAAAGCCGTCCTGTTATGCAGAAATTGTTGGCCAGTGCTAAGCCGGCCATCGCATTATTGCCATTGGCCAAAAAAGTGCGTTGGAGCCTCGATATTGAACCTCAAGATTTAAGTTAGCCTGCCAGTAGGTTTTATTCTAAATGGACATGTTTTTGCTTAAATAGATCATTGATGAGTCATTGCGAAAATCAATATTCACACCTTTTTCATTTATTTGTGATCGAAATCTCCTCTCAGGCGCCAATTTTGTTAAATCTCCCGTAACTTTGTGTTTTGAAATGAATAAACTAGGTCGTGTGCAATGTGTTGCTCTCAAACTGTTATTTGTGAGTTAATCGTTTGCTCAAGGCATATTAATGAGAAGATAGGTATTTAGCCTACAAATCGACATCATTTTAGCCGTTGAGGCTATGAGATAAATTCCAACTAGAAGCTAAGGTGGCAACCGAGCTACCGTTGAAGGAAACGAAGAGGGTAAATTTTATATGGCGACAATGAAGGATGTTGCCCAGCTTGCAGGAGTATCAACAGCGACTGTATCAAGGGCGTTGATGAATCCGGAAAAAGTATCATCAGCGACGAGAAAAAGAGTTGAAGATGCGGTATTGGAAGCTGGTTATTCACCAAACTCGTTGGCGCGCAATTTGCGCCGCAATGAGTCAAAAACAATTATCGCGATCATTCCGGATATCTGTGATCCTTACTATACCGAAATTATTCGAGGTATTGAGGATGCTGCGATGGAGCACGGTTACATTGTGCTACTCGGCGATAGTGGTCAGCAGAAAAAAAGAGAAAGCTCATTTGTGAACCTTGTGTTTACTAAACAAGCTGATGGCATGTTGTTGCTTGGTACCGATCTCCCCTTCGATGTCAGTAAACCTGAACAGAAGAATTTGCCTCCTATGGTGATGGCGTGTGAGTTTGCGCCAGAATTAGAACTCCCAACTGTACATATCGATAACCTGACTTCCGCTTTTGAGGCGGTTAACTATCTCACGCAGATGGGGCATAAGCGCGTCGCTCAGATCTCGGGACCGCAATCGGCGGTGTTGTGTAAATTCCGCCATCAGGGCTATCAACAAGCTCTACGTCGAGCGGGTATTACGATGAATCCTAATTACTGTACGTATGGGAATTTTTCGTTTGAGGATGGTGCCAAGGCAGTGCGTCAGCTGCTAGCGTTGTCTGAGCCTCCAACAGCGGTCTTTTGTCATAATGATGCAATGGCTATAGGTGCGATTCAGGGAGCTAAAAAGCTCGGTATCCGAGTACCACAAGATTTATCCGTGGTTGGTTTCGATGATATCCACTTTGCACAGTACTGCGATCCACCGCTAACTACCATTTCACAGCCTCGCTATGAAATCGGTCGTCAGGCGATGCTAATGATGCTTGAGTTATTGCGTGGCCATGACGTTAGAGCAGGATCGAGACTATTGGAAACGAAACTGGTTGTTCGTGAAAGTGCTGCTCCTCCGCGAGTGCTTTAAAACATACCTCTCAGCGGCACATTTTGATGTGCCGCTTCCATTTATACTCTGTCATCAAGTGGCGATCTGCATTAACATATCGGCAGTAGTAAACAAAATTATTGATGTTAAGTAGTGGCGAATCGAGATTACGTTAAAAGAGGTCGTGGCGGAAACAGCCGCAAGCCGACCAAAAAAACATCTGCACCACGTCGTAAACCATGGCGCAGTGGCCTGTTAGCTATTTTGCTGGTGGGTGTGTTTGGTTATGGTCTGTATACCCTCAGTAATGATCCTGAGCCACCAGCGCCAGTTGTTGAATCGGTTAAACCAAAATCGAAGCCAGCAACGCAAGCCAAACTGCCACCACCTCCAGAAGAGAAGTGGGATTATGTCGATTCGTTGCCAAGCCGAGAAGTCGAAGTCAAAGCTAAAGAGCAGGTGGTATCTGAGATTCCATATATCATGCAGTGTGGCGCTTATAAGACCGCTCAGCAAGCTGAAGCACGTAAGTTGGATATCGCTTTTCAGGGCATCAATAGTAAGATCCGTAAAAAAGAAGACAGCAGTTGGTATCGTGTTGTGCTTGGACCTTATAAGTTCAAGCGAGATGCGGAACGAGACAAGCATAAGCTACAACGCGCTAAAATCGAACCTTGCGCAATCTGGAAAGAAGCGCAGTAGAAGTTTTAAAAATGAACCCACTGGGTTCGTTTTTTTATGCCACGTAAACAGAACGGGCTCCGCCCTGTGGAGAGCTTTGCTCCAAGAAGCGAGATCGGACTGCGTCCTCAGAGAACGCTGCGCTTCGTGAGCGGGCTCCGCCCTGCGAGAGTTTAGAACGGACTTCGTCCTTCGAGATGTGGGGGCGGGTAGTGAGTTGATAGAACCCGGTGTTGACAGGACTTGTCCCAGCGAAGAGATAATACTCTCGCCTCTCGCCTCTCGCCTCTCGCCTCTCGCCTCTCGCCTCTCGCCTCTCGCCTCTCGCCTCTCGCCTCTCGCCTCTCGCCTCTCGCCTCTCGCCTCTCGCCTCTCGCCTCTCGCCTCTCGCCTCTCGCCTCTCGCCTCTCGCCTGCCCCTTGAATTTCCAATCCCTAAACCTCATATAATCTCTAACATTGAGATTAAAATAACTATGAGGCCCTGCTCGTGACTACCATTGTATCTGTACGTCGTAATAACAAAGTCGTCATCGCTGGTGATGGCCAAGTATCACTAGGTAACACCGTGATGAAAGGCAATGCACGAAAAGTGCGTCGTCTGTACAACAACAAAGTGCTAGCTGGCTTTGCGGGCGGTACTGCAGATGCCTTTACGCTGTTTGAAAAGTTTGAAAGTAAACTGCAAATGCATCAGGGTCATCTAACTAAAGCTGCGGTAGAGTTAGCGAAAGATTGGCGAAGTGACCGTGCCCTACGCAAACTGGAAGCTCTATTGGCTGTTGCTGATGAAACGGCTTCTTTGATCATTACTGGTAACGGTGATGTTGTTCAGCCAGAAAACGATCTGATCGCAATTGGTTCGGGCGGTAACTTTGCTCAGGCTGCGGCTACAGCTCTGCTAGAAAATACAGAATTAGATGCTCGTGAAATCGCAGAAAAGTCACTCAATATTGCAGGTGATATCTGTGTGTTTACGAACCATTACCACACTATTGAAGAACTAGAAATTCCAGCTCAACAAGCAGCTGAATAACCAAAGATAGTGGCTAACTAATTTAAGGAAAAGATTATGTCTGAAATGACACCTCGCGAAATCGTCCATGAACTTAACCGCCATATCATTGGTCAGGACAAAGCTAAGCGATCGGTAGCGATTGCATTACGTAACCGCTGGCGTCGAATGCAGCTTGATGAAAGCCTGCGTGTAGAAGTGACACCGAAGAACATTCTGATGATTGGTCCAACGGGTGTGGGTAAAACTGAAATTGCCCGACGTCTTGCGAAGTTGGCGAACGCACCTTTCATTAAAGTTGAAGCGACAAAATTTACCGAAGTAGGTTATGTCGGTAAAGAAGTCGAAACCATCATCCGTGATCTAACGGACGTGGCGATTAAGATGACTCATCAACAGGCAATGGAAAAAGTGAAATTCCGTGCCGAGGAGCAGGCTGAAGAGCGTATTCTTGATGCACTGCTACCGCCAGCGCGTGATGCTTGGGGGCAAAATGAGCAGCGTGACGAAACTTCGTCTAATACGCGTCAGGTTTTCCGTAAAAAACTACGTGAAGGGCAGCTAGACGATAAAGAGATCGAGATCGATGTCGCAGCACCACAAATGGGTGTTGAAATTATGGCGCCTCCTGGCATGGAAGAGATGACGAATCAGCTGCAAGGCATGTTCCAGAATCTAGCCGGTGATACGAAGAAAAAGCGTCAGCTCAAAATCAAAGATGCGATGAAAGCTTTAACTGAGGAAGAAGCGGCTAAGCTTGTTAATCAAGAAGAGCTAAAGGAGCAGGCGATTTTCAATGTAGAAAACAACGGTATCGTATTTATCGATGAAATCGACAAGATCTGTAAACGTGGTGAGAGCTCGGGTCCAGATGTTTCTCGTGAAGGTGTTCAACGCGATCTCCTACCACTGATTGAAGGCAGTACGGTTTCAACCAAGCACGGTATGGTTAAGACAGACCACATTCTGTTTGTGGCTTCAGGGGCATTCCAAGTGGCAAGACCTTCAGATTTAATCCCTGAACTTCAAGGTCGTCTGCCTATTCGAGTGGAACTTGAAGCGCTGTCTAGCGATGACTTCAAACGTATCCTAACTGAGCCTAAAGCGTCTCTGACGGAGCAATACGTTGCGCTGATGAAGACAGAAGATGTCGACATCGAGTTTACGGAAGAGGGGATCATTCAAATTGCACAAGCAGCATGGACAGTGAATGAAAGAACTGAAAATATCGGTGCGCGCCGTCTACATACTGTGATGGAGCGATTAATGGATGAGATCTCATTCGAAGCGACCGATAAAGCGGGCTCCAAGCTAACGATTGATGCCGAATATGTGAAAGCGAAACTTGGTGAAACAATCGAAGATGAAGATCTAAGCCGCTTTATTCTTTAATTGAGTCACATAAAAAAGCCCGCTAACTGAGCGGGCTTTTACTTTGAGTGCTTGTTAAAGCATAAAGATAAAAATGACAGCTAGAGCAGAAATAAGACCTGCAAACGCGTAGCACGCAACTTTACCAACAATACCTGTATGGAATTTAAGATCGTGCATGCCGTGGTGAACACGGTGCATCGCATGCCACATTGGCAGTGCCAGTGTCGCGATGATAAATAGCGCGCCAATGATGCTGGTTGCAAAGTCTACAACACGTTCATAGCTTAGCGCGTCAGCACTGATCACACCGAGCGGTACCAGTACACCTAGCACCAAAATTGTGATTGGTGTGATCATTGCGAACCAAGTACCGCCTGCGCCAAACAGACCCCACCAGATTGGCTCATCAGAACGTTTAGGTGCTCTATCTACAGAGAAATTCGGTTTCATCGTTAAAGCTCCTTAAACCACGATCAAGACAATAAGTGAGATGAAAGCTACCGCCGCCCACTGAGTCAGTACAATGATCTTCTTATCGACAAGTTTACCTTTCAAGCGAATCGGCATTACTTGTGGCATCATACTGAAGAAGGTTTGAGCATGCAGTAGGCAGCCCGCTAGCGCCACGATGTTAATCGCGACGACTACTGGATTCGCCATAAAATCAAGCCAAGTTTGCCAAGCGTCAGGGCCTTTTACCAATGAACCTAAACCGACGGTTAGGAATAGAGTAAACAGGATTAGAGGCAATACAGTTGCTTCACGAAGCATGTAGAAGCGGTAAAAAGGATGATCTTTCCACCAAGTGCGTTTTACTTCACGAACGTAAGGTTTACGGTTACTCATCCTTATGCCTCCTCTGCTGTTTTCGCTGGTGTACCATCAGGCTTCAACATCGCAATAACGAAATCCATCGAAGATTCGACTTTACCTTGGTTCACTGCCGCGGCAGGGTCAACGCTCTTAGGACAAACTTCAGAACAATAACCAACAAAGGTACAGCCCCAAGCGCCGTTTTCGCCATTGATGAGTGCCATACGTTCAGCTTTACCGTTGTCACGGCTATCGAGGTTGTAGCGGTGAGCAAGCGTTAGTGCTGCTGGACCAATGAACTCTGGGTTTAGACCAAATTGAGGACACGCGGCATAACATAGACCACAGTTGATACAACCAGCGAACTGCTTGTACTTCGCCATCTGTTCAGGAGTTTGGATGTTAGTCCCATCTTCTGGCTTGCGGTCGTTACCGATAATGTATGGTTTGATCGCTTCAAGGCGCTCAATGAACGGCGTCATATCAACGATAAGATCTTTCTCAATCGGGAAGTTCGCTAGTGGTTCAATTTTCACACCGTTCGGGTAGTCACGTAAGAAGCTCTTACACGCTAGCTTAGGTACACCGTTTACCATGATGCCGCATGAACCACAGATAGCCATACGACAAGACCAGCGGTATGACAGATCTTTGTCTAGGTTATCTTTGATGTAGCCTAGCGCATCAAGCGTAGACATGGTTTCATCAAACGGTACTTCAAAGGTTTGAAAGTGCGGCTCTGCGTCATGCTCAGGGTCATAGCGCAGAATCTCGACTTTTTGGATGCGATTGCCTGACATTATGCTTGCTCCTCTGCATTCTTCTCTGCTGCTTTAGCTGCTTCTTCAGCCGCTGCTTTCTCTGCTGCTTCACCGTATAGACGAGCTTTTGGCTGTGACTTAGTGATTGTCACTGTGCTGTAGTCGATTGCAGGTGCTGCATCTTCTTTGTAGAAGGCCAGAGAGTGCTTGAGGAAGTTCACATCGTCACGCTCCGTACAACCATCATCTAGACGCTGGTGGGCACCGCGAGACTCTTTACGTAAGATTGCTGAGTGAACCATAGCTTCTGCTACTTCTAGGCCATAACCCACTTCGATAGCGTATAGAAGGTCAGTGTTAAACACTTTGCCCTTATCTTTGATGCTGATGCGCTTGTAACGCTCTTTTAGTTCAGTGATTTTGTCGATCGTCGCTTGCATCAGATCTTCTTGGCGGTAGATACCACAGCCCGCTTCCATGGTGTGACCCATTTCAGTACGGATTGTTGCCCAGTTCTCATCACCTTCTTGGTTCATCAGAGCGGCAATACGTTCTTCAACCGCTTTAACTTGAGCTGCGATGGACTCTTCGTTCCAGCCTTTGAATTCAGCCGCACGTTTCACA
>NZ_QEWN01000133.1 GCF_006124995.1 Vibrio sp. Hep-1b-8 | reverse complement strand
ACTTCAAGGAAGCCATCGATCAATTTTTTACTGTGACTCTTCCAGAGATCGCAGGTTCACTGACGTCTCGAATCAATGATAATTTTCAGGTACTCAAGCCTGCATTTTCAAGTTGATTGGGTATACCTTTAATACACGATGCCCATCTTGCTCAGGTATCAATCGGGTGCCAACCGAACGTATTGCCGAATCTCCAGTTTGTGGGAAATGCCAAACACCCCTACTCGATGGGGCACCTATTGAAGGAACCGATTTAAACTTCACTGCAATTTTAAACAGTGACGTACCCGTGGTGGTCGATTTTTGGGCACCATGGTGTAACCCATGTGTCGGATTTGCTCCCGTATTTGCAGACGAAGCCAGTGAGCGAGCAAATAATGTTCGATTTGTAAAAGTCGATACTGAAAGCCAGCCAAACCTCGCAGCAATGTATCAAATTAGAAGCATTCCAACCGTAATGGTGTTTAAAAACGGCAAAAGAGTCGACATGGTGAATGGCGCCTTACCCAAGAGTCAGTTTAATCAATGGCTTAGCCAAGCCATTTTAAAATAACCAACCATCAAAACCCTCAATTACAGCGGTTAAAAATGCATATTTTGGCCGCTTTTCTTTGCAATTATTCAGCCTCATTATTGATAATGGTTTTTTATCGTTAAGATTAAAACCTTTCGCTTTACCTTCACCAACTTTAGTCCGATAGTCGCGCCAAATCCTGTTCATATTTAATCCGTACTTTGAGGCCACGACATTGGAAAATACCCTAGCCCCTGCTCCTAAAGCTCGCATTTCAGTGCCTGTCATTGCGCTTGCTCTATATGCAGTCGCTTCAGGCTATTTAATGAGCCTAATTCCTTTAATGTTGCCTGAATATGGACTCGAAGGTTCTCTAGCAAGTTGGTTGGCAAGCGTGTTCTACACTGGCCTACTGATCGGCGCTATTGGTGTTGAACCTTTAGTCAAGAAAGTCGGTCATCGCTCAGCGTTCGTTTGGTGTTTAGTGGCATTTATCATCACCATCATGATGCTGCCTTTGTTACCCAACGCCACCGCGTGGATCATCGCCCGTTTTGTCGCTGGTATGGCCGTTGCGTGCGTATTTGTCATCGTCGAGTCGTGGCTGCTACATGGTGATGAAAAAGCCCGAGCTAAACGTCTTGGGTTGTACATGGCATCATTGTATGGCGGTAGTGCGCTAGGACAACTTGGCATTGGCGTCATTGGCGTTTCCGGCGGTGTCCCTTTTATCACCATAGTGACATTGCTCATTGTCGCCGTAGTGGTATTGATATTCGGTGAAAGTGACCAGCCAGAAAGCGCGCACAGTACTCCGTTATCTCTAAAACAGATTGGAAAACTGAATCACGCTGCGATGATTGGTTGCGCGGTATCCGGACTGACCCTCGGTGCCATCTATGGCCTTATGCCTATCGAGTTGCAGACTCGCGGTATTCAAAATAGTGATATTGGTGGCCTGATGGCGATCATTATCCTTGGCGGAATGGCAGTTCAACCTATCGTGCCATGGCTATCTAAATTCTTAGGTCGCACATTGTTGATGGCGCTGTTTTGCATGTTAGGTGTGGCAGCAATTACATTCACAACCATGGTTGATGGCCTGCAAGCTTTAGGCGCTGGCTTGTTTTTATTAGGTATGGCTACATTCGCACTCTACCCTGTCGCAATCAACTTAGGATGCGACAAGTTAGAGGCTAACTACATAGTGTCTGCAACTCAAGTTATGCTCTTTAGCTATAGCATTGGCTCTGTTGCAGGCCCTGTTGCCGCTGACTGGTTTATGGCTGGTACACAAAGCTTAATGGGCTACTTATTCGCGACTCTATTGGCAACGTGTTTGTATATGTTGATTGCCAGTATCCGCACAAAACGTCAAGCAGTCGCTGGCGAATAACCACCGCAAAAAGGACACGAGTTGTGTCCTTTTCTTTATCTATTGAGTCTCTGAAATCGATTGGAAGCATTAGGCTCAGGCTTGTCAGGTACCGCTTTGCGTTCGTGAAGTAGGTGACGAATTGATAGCAATGGATGAGGCAACAACATTCTTGGCCCTGCATATCGCATCACAAGTTTCATCTGTTGCTTCGGTTCGGGTTTGTAGCAATGAATCGGACATCGATTACAAGTAGGTTTCGCCTCACCATACGGGCAACGATCTAACTTAGTTTCGGCGTAATCACGCAGTGCCTTACACTCGACACAGAGTACCCCGTTTGTCTTGTGATGATCACGACAGTAAATGGCGATCATGGCACAAACTGTTTTGAACTCGGTAAATAACTCGCCCTGCAAAATACTCGATATGGCCATGTTTATGCTCTGGTCAGGTTCATTTGATACAAAAGTAAATCTACCGTATCACTTATTGGCTCTTGAACTTTGACATAGGTAAAGCCTAGTTTAGTTAATAAAGCTCGGCTTCCAACGTTGTCGCTCGTTGTGATCGCCACCAGCTCATCTATGTTTAACCTCTGTTTGGCGTAATTAATCACTGCCTGACCTGCTTCATAGCCAAATCCTTGCTCATACGTTGAAGGCAAGAAACCATAGCCAATGTCATATGCACTCAATTCAGGCCTTTTGATTAAACCGCATACGCCAAGCTTCTCTTGGCTATCAAGTCGCTCTACCAGCAAAAGACAAACACCATGCTGTTGATGCATGGCTAGAATCTTCTCTTCGATATACTTCACTGCATCTGCTTGCGAGCGTACCTGCTTATCACCAATAAATTGAAGGAAATCAGGTGTGTTGTACAACTGCTCTATAAAATGAGCATCGCTTTGTTCAACCATTCTCAACCTTAGTCGCTCAGTGATCAGTGAATGCATAAATTTTGTTTCCTATAATGTTACTTAGGTGTGAGCTTAACATCGCCAAGTTACGTAAAACATCTATCAATGTCGATTGTTGTTAGGTATTAACGGGAGATGAGAACTGATGCGTATTTTCCTTCTACTCGCTGCCCTGCTGTTCGGTCCTATGGCTTGGGGCTATCCTGCTTATAGCCACCCAATGCCTCACCGTAGTCTGATCTATTTTGCTCCGACTAACGACTCTCACGTCAAACAATTTGTTCTGGAAAGCTTAATCAACGAATGTGAGCTAGAAGAGCGAGACTTGGTCACGCTTGTCGTTACCGCGGATGGCTTTACCTCTCCAGCATGGATGAAAGAGGAGTTTGACCTGCCAGCGTTATTTGACGCTTACAAGGTTAAGCCTGATTCACATACCATAATATTGCTCGGCAAAGACGGTGGAGAGAAACGTCGCTGGGACAAAAAAACGGACTGGGAACTCGTCAAACACATTATCGACCTGATGCCAATGCGGCAGAGTGAAATGGCGACTAAAGTGAGCCCGTGTTCCGCTTAGTTGATATCTATCGGCACGTAACGAGCGTCAATATCGCTGCCTTTAAAAGTGCAAAGGACTATGCCGCTCTGTGCCGATTCTGAACAAAACACCTGCTCACCTTTGGCGTTCCATAGCGAGTTTTTACCACATGCTTTCCAGCCACCCGTTGTCGATATGTGATTACTTAGCAGTACTGGGAAACGGCATTTAGTCGCGATGTCAGCGAGAAGATTTGCATCGGCTTCAAAGCCTTGCTGAGAAATAAGTGCGCTAACCAAATAGAGGGTTGCGTTCAACTGATGCGCGGCTTGTGAGTGCTCTGGTGCTGAAAAATCTGCACATATTGCTAGTGAAATCCTATGACCGGCGATTTCAAGTAGATAATCCTTGTTTCCAGCTGAACAATATATTTCCTCACCTTGGTGCAAATATTGTTTCGAATAGAATTCCACCTTTCCGTTAGGAAGACAGATCACCGCAGCGATCGTGGGTTTTAGCGTCGCAGATGTTTTTAAAGGAAAGCCAGCAATAACCGCGGCGTTATGCTCAACGGCAGAATCTGACAAACGAGTGAACACGTCAGATTGAGTCGTCATTGCAAGCTCTTCAGCCATTTCGAGCTCATAACCGGTCAGCGACAACTCTGGAAAGACAACTAAATCGGCGCCCTTTTGTGCAGAGATTGCGATCATCTCCAGATGCCGTGAAAGATTGGCTGGCAAGTTACATTTTGTGACTGGGGTTTGCACCAAGCTGATTGTGAGTCCAGTGTTCAAGGTTCCTCCTTAACCAAACAAATACTCGCTTAGGCTTATAGTGCCGTGAGTTCTTTTTTCTCGCAACGGTAAGATGGTTTTGAATGTTAGACACGTGCGGTGCTGCCAAGAATCGGAGCGCAGCTTAGGCAAACGTTAAGCCTTAAGGAACAAGAGAAGTGGTTGTTTTAGATGGATACAAAAAACCAGCTCTTAGCTGGTCAATATCTGAAATGGAGGCGCGTCCCGGAGTCGAACCGAGGTCCACGGATTTGCAATCCGCTGCATAGCCACTCTGCCAACGCGCCTCAAATTTTGTAGATGGTGCCCCGGGCCGGACTTGAACCGGCACAACGCGAACGTCGAGGGATTTTAAATCCCTTGTGTCTACCAATTCCACCACCAGGGCACACAAATCTAAACTTGTGATAGAGACACCATCTAGGATATCGATATAAAAATCGCTACCAAAATAAACTGGAGCGACACACGAGGTTCGAACTCGTGACCTCAACCTTGGCAAGGTTGCGCTCTACCAACTGAGCTAGTGTCGCAAATGGAGGCGCGTCCCGGAGTCGAACCGAGGTCCACGGATTTGCAATCCGCTGCATAGCCACTCTGCCAACGCGCCTTTTTTTTCAACGCTTTAGGTTACCCACCGCGGCGTTCGCTGCATACTTTACGGATTGAGCGATGAGAGTCAAATAAAAATATCACATTTTATTTTGATTGCTGAGTTTTGAAGCAATATGGCGCTTGTTTGATCTATACGTTCACTGATTGTACTTAGACAATCGCTAGCTACCGAGTGAAAGCTGTTGCAACTTAGGCAACTTTTTCACGACGAGCTGATAAGAACGCTCACACAAGTCTTCAATCATACCGTCTTCCACATCTCCCGGATAATAAACCGTAACCCAATGACGTTTGTTGGTATGATAACCAGGTGTAATGTCACTGAACTGGCTCGTCAACACCTCACCATCTTCAGGCACCACTTTGACTGTCACATACTCCCTTCCTTCCCTTTCCGCCAATATGGCAAACATCTTACCTTTAACTTTGTACACAAGCGCCTGAGGGCCGAATGGATAGTCCGCTTCTGCACCGACGAATCCATCTAGAAACTGGGCAAGTTGAGTATTGTTCATCGTATTACTCCCAAAAACAAAAAACGAGCCTGACACTCCTTATTTGGCTAAGACTTAGCGACTAATGCATTGCCTGAAAATTCAATCCCTTGCCATCCGTATTGAATAAAATTACGAATGTTGGCGTGATCTTCACCTTGAGGATTACCCAAAACATCATCACGGTAATATCGACCAAAGCAAGCAAGCGTTGCCGCAGGTTGCAGTTGATTCAACTGAGCAAATGCAAAGATCTTACAAGACCCATTGTTTTGATCGGCTTGATTGTGGGTATTGCCGTTAGTGAATGCCGTTGGGGTAAAGCTGTAGTTCGCATCAATAACGGCCATCGTCTCTTCAAACTGAACGCTTTCAGGTGCCAGAGCAAGTTTGTCTAGAAAAGAATTAAGTTCCATATCAGTGTGTACTCCTTTGATTTCGGAACACTTTATAATATGGAGTGAGAGAATGAAAGACACACGCACTCACAAAGGGTCGACCTTACATCCGAATCCCCCCATCCACTTCAATGACTCTTGCGTTGACATAATCGTTTTCGAAGATGAACTTCACCGTATGAGCAATCTCTGATGTTTTGCCCATGCGTCCAGCAGGAATCATCGCTTCAAGCCGCGCTATTGCCTCGGGCTTCATCTGCGCAGCCATTGGGGTTGCAATAACGCCTGGCGCTATCGCAACGGCACGTATCCCATAACGCGCTAACTCTTTACCCCACGTTGTCGCGAGTGTCGCGACGGCAGCCTTAGACGCCGCATAGTTGGTTTGTCCGATATTTCCTGCCCGAGCGACACTCGATATATTGATGATCACGCCCTGACTATCGGTTTCTATCATGCGGAGTGCCGCTTCCCGTCCACACAAAAACGTTCCCGTGAGGTTAACATCAATGACAGCATTAAATTGCTCCAACGACATTTTATTTACCACGCCGTCTTTCACTTTGACCAGCAATCCATCTCGCAGAATGCCTGCGTTATTAATTAAGCCATTCAATTGCCCAAAATCAGTGACAATGTCACTAAAAACGTGTTCAACTTGCGCTTCATCGGTTACATCAACACGGTAAGTCAGTGCTTTTACGCCCAACATATGGCACTGGTCTTGGGTACTTTTCAACGCCTGTGGATTAACATCTATCAGAGCCAGTTCAGCGCCAGCGTGGGCGAGCGTAATCGCCATCATCTGACCTAGCCCCTGTCCTGCTCCGGTAATTGCAATGACACTCTCTCTTAACTCCATGGCTTAGTCCTTCGTATCGTGGTTAGGATTTCGATTGATAGAATTCAAACAAGCTAGAAAAATCGAGTAGCTCATTACCCTTTGCATTATGGAGGGCATAAAGGTTCCGCGCTAAAGCCCCCATAGGCACCGAAGATTGGCTTTTTGCAGCCGCCTCGATACCGAGACCAAGATCTTTGAGCATAAGTTTACTCATGAAACCAGGCTGATAACCGTTTGAAGCGGGTGACGTTGCCATAACATCGGGACATGGGTTGTAGAGCTCTAACACCCAATTGCGTCCTGAGCTTTGTAGCATGATATTGGATAACACCTTTGGATCTAAACCGTTGTCCATCCCTAAGGTCAGCGCTTCGCACGTTCCTGACATCAAAATACCCAGCATCAGGTTATTGCAGTTTTTGCCCATTTGACCGCTACCCACAGAGCCAGCATGAAAGATGTTTTTACCCATGTGTTTCAGCACTTTCTCAGCATGTTCAAATGCCGCATCACTTCCGCCAACAATAAAAGTCAAAGTCCCTGCTGCTGCGCCAGCAACCCCCCCCGACACAGGGGCATCAACGAATTCGATTCCTTGTTTTTGTGCAGCTAGGCCAACAAGGCGCGCCGACTCCGGATCAATGGTCGACGAATCAATCAGTAAAGTGCCCGAAGTAACATGAGCCAATAAACCTTCATTGTTTTCCGCACCGAGATACACTGCCCTAACATGCTCACCTGCTGGCAGCATAGTGATCACCACATCTACATTGGTAACCACATCTTTTAGTGAATGACACAGTGTCGCCCCCGCCTCAACCAGTGGGCGCGTCAACGCTTCCACCAAATCAAACACCTGAAGATGGCAACCTGCGTTGATCAGGTTTTGAGCCATTGGCGCACCCATGTTACCAAGTCCAATAAACGCTATCCTTGTCATGGTTTTCTCCTTTAGTAATGACCCAACTGTTCCAATGGGTGTGCCTCTTCACTCCATAATGAAGTAAACATTTGATCAATTGCAGCGGTATCGACAGCGGCCACGTTGGGGAATCGCCACTTAGGTTGACCATCCTTATCGATGAGTCGCGCTCGTACCCCTTCCTGAAACTCCCCCATCAACGCACTTCGTACCGAGAGAATCAATTCCAGACGAAAGCAATCCGCTAGTGAGAGTTGGTCAAACTCGGTCATCTGTCGATAACAGAGATGGACAGTAATCGGGCTGCCAGAAACCAGATTGGCTTTCGCTGTCTCTAACCATGCATGATTGCCCTTTAAGGCAAGAATATTGTCGGTAACTTGCAGTGCACTGTCGCCATCGCACGCCTGTTGTATCTGATGAAAATAAGGCATGATCTGTAAGTCAGGTTTATAAGTGCTGCTTTCTGCCTCGAAACTTTCAAGTATTTCGGTTACGACCTCATAGGCATCATCTACACACTCCCAGTCGGCGACTTGCAGTTGTTCGAGTAGCACTGATTTATGCTGAGAAAGTGCGATATGATCGGCCAGATGAAGCTCCAACGCATCCGCTGAGTTGACCATGATGCCTGTCATACCAAGAAACATCCCGATGCCTCGATCCAGTCGATTCAGGAACCAAGTTCCTCCTACATCAGGGTAGAGACCTATCGTGACCTCCGGCATCGCCAAGCGAGATTCTGGGGTAACGACCTTGTGGCTAGAGCCCATATACAAGCCCATACCGCCCCCCATGACAATACCCTGACCCCAAGCAATAATCGGTTTGCAATAGGTATGGATCAGATAGTCACATTGATATTCAACGCTGAAAAATTGGCTGCAAAACTCTTGAACTTGCTGTGGCGTTTTGTCACGCATAACCTCATGCATGGTACGAACATCACCCCCTGCACAAAATGCTTTTTCTCCACTGCCGTCAAGCAATACGCACACGACCTGATCATCTTCGTGCCAACGCTCTAACTGTTCTTTAAGTACAACCAACATCTGATAGGTGAGCGCATTGAGTGATGATGCGTTATCTAATGTCGCTACGCCTACCTTGTGGTTGTTATCGCTACAGGTTAATTCAGTGAAGTGAACTGTGTCCTTCATGCTGATTCCTCCTATCTGTTTTTCCATTGTGGTGGGCGTTTTTCCAAGAATGCATTGACGCCTTCTTTCTGATCTTCGCTGTTAAATAAGCCGATAAATAGCTCCCTCTCCATGACCAAACCATGAGATATCGGGCTTGTACGCGCATTCTGAATTAACTGTTTACAAGCCGACACTGAGGTTGGTGACTGATTGGCGACGTTGTTCGCAAGTGCAACTGCGCGACTTAACGCTTCACCTTGTGGAACCACTTCTTCAATCAATCCTATTGTTACTGCTTGGCTTGCATCGACTTGCTCTCCACACAAAATAATCCGTTTGGCCCACCCTTCTCCCACCAATGCAGTAAGGTTCTGCGTTCCTCCCGCACAAGGGAGAAGTCCGACTTTCGCTTCAGGTAGTGCCATTCGTGCCTGCTGCTCGGCAATGCGTATATCACAGGCAAGCGCAACTTCTAGTCCACCACCCATGGCGTAGCCATTGATCGCGGCTATGGATACACCTCGAAATGCAGAGAGTGTCTCAAATGCTTCCCCAAACACCCTTGCCATATCGATGGCGACACTTTTGTCACCCGATGCAAAAAGATTCAGATCCGCTCCCGCTGAAAAGAACTTCTCTCCTTGCCCAGTGATGACTAATGCGTACACGTCTGGCATAGCGTTAAGCGACAACACCAACTGTTTGAGCGCGACAAGGCTGTCTCGCGTCCAAGTATTTGCTGGTGGATTGCTGATGGTGATAACGGCGACGTGATCAGTAATCTGGTATTGAATCGCGCCATCTTCATTGTGCTGCATACTTGCCCCCTAAAGTAGTTGCGCTTCTTCCTGAAGCAAACGTCTTGCGATAATGACACGCATAATCTCGTTTGTGCCTTCAAGGATTTGATGCACGCGTACATCCCTGAAATAGCGTTCCATCGGATACTCTTTGATATAACCATAGCCGCCATAAAGCTGTAGCGCCTGATCGCAAACCGCAAAACCTATGTCGGTTGCGTAACGTTTTGCCATCGCGCAATAGGCAGTCGCCTCTGAGTGATGATTGTCGAGCTTGCTCGCTGCAAGTCTTACTAACTGCCTAGCGGCAACCAATTCCGTTGCCATGTCTGCGAGTTTGAATTGAAGCGCCTGAAATTGTGCCAAGGACTGACCGAACTGCTTGCGCTCCTTGAGATATTGGGTTGATTGATTGAGGGCTTGTTGCGCCGTTCCTATCGAACACGTCGCGATGTTGATCCGTCCTCCATCTAGCCCTTTCATCGCAAAGGTAAATCCTTGCCCCTCTTCGCCAAGTCGATTTTCTGCTTCAACGAACACGTTATCAAAACTGATGCTGCGCGTTGGTTGACTGTTCCAACCCATTTTTGGCTCTTTACGGCCATAACTGATCCCTGCACGATCAGCGGGCACAACAAAAGCTGAGACTCCCTTGGCTCCTTTCTCACCAGTTCTCGCCATCACAACCAGTACGTCCGTCTCCCCTGCACCTGAGATGAACACTTTTGCCCCGTTGATAAGGTAGCCATTGTCTGTTTTCGTAGCAGACGTAGTTAACGCTGCGGCATCAGAACCAGCGTTGGGTTCCGTCAAACAGTAGGAACCCAGCCACTCACCGCTGGTGAGTTTAGGGCAATAGGTGTCAATCGCCTGTTGTGTGCCAAAGGAACCAACCATCCAAGTAACCATATTGTGAATGGTCATAAAGGCAGTGGTCGACGTACACCCCATCGCCAGTTGTTCGAATATCAACGAGGCATCAAGACGCGATAATCCCAAGCCTCCCGCTTGTTCTGGTGTGTACAAGCTTAGAAAACCTAATTCACCCGCTTCGCGCAGTATCGCCTTGGGAAAAATCTGTTGTTCATCCCACTGCGACGCCATTGGCATCAGCTTTTCTCTGGCAAACTGATTCGCCATATCGACGAACGCTTTCTGATCTTGGTTGAGTTCAAAATCCATAGTGACTCCTTAACGCAACTGAATGGTCATGTTTGGCCCACTGGGAATGTCATCTTCAAACCAGCGCGCTGTCACTGTTTTGGTTTCCGTGTAAAAGCGCACAGCCTGCTTACCATACGCATGCAGATCACCGTAGAAACTTGCTCGCCAACCGGTAAATGAGAAGAAAGGGAGCGGAACAGGGATTGGCACATTAATACCGACCTGTCCTACCTGAATTTGGTGCTGGTACTTTCTCGCTGCGGCGCCACTGGCGGTGAATATGGATGTTCCATTGCCATAAGGATTGTTGTTAATCAACGCTATCGCTTGCTCTAAGGTATCCACTTCTAGACAGACTAAAACGGGGCCGAATATCTCTTGCTGATAAATGGACATATCCGTAGTCACGCCACTAAATAAGGTCGGAGCAAGCCAATTGCCGTTCGGGTATCCATCGACGCAGCACTGGCTGCCATCAAGTACACAAGTCGCTCCCTGCGCTTTTCCTTCCTCAATCAAACCAATGACCCTGGCTTTCGCCTGTTCACTGATCAGAGGTCCGTAACCCGCTTGATCGTCATTCCATGCTCCCGGTGTTACTTTCGCCATCTCGGTCGCCAGATCGCTGATCCACTGCTTAGACTCTCCGACAAACACAGCGGCAGAAATCGCCATACAACGCTGCCCTGCGGCACCCACTGACGCTCCAACCAAGTTACTAATCACTTGAGCTTTGTTAGCGTCAGGCATCACTACCATGTGATTTTTTGCTCCCGCAAAGGCCTGCACTCGCTTATTGTGCGCCGTTCCCGTCTGGTAAATGTACTTCGCCACGCCAACAGAACCAACAAACGACACCGCCTTGATCACGGGGTGAGACAACAGATAGTCCACTTGATCCTTGCCGCCATGAACAATTTGCAGCACTCCTTTGGGGGCTCCTGCTTGGGCGAACAGTTCCGCCAAGCGCATCGCAGTTAAAGGGACTTGCTCTGAAGGTTTGAGGACAAAGGTATTACCAGCTGCAATGGCAAGCGGAAACATCCATAGCGGTATCATGGCAGGAAAGTTAAAGGGAGTAATACCACAGCAAACTCCAAGAGGTTGAATCAGCGAATAGGTATCAATATCTGTCGCGACGTTTTCAACCGTTTCGCCCATCATATTGCTGGCGATATTTGCCGCCTGCTCAACCACTTCAATACCTCGCCACACGTCACCTTTGGCATCGACGGTGGTTTTACCAGTCTCTTTTGACAGCAAGCGTGCCAGCTCGTCGTGATGCTCTTTGAGCAAATGCTGATATCTGAGCATAAGACGCGCTCTGTCTGATACGGAGACTTCTTTCCAAACGTGGAATTGCTCTAGCGCGCTCTCTATCGCCTGTTCGATTTCAGCATCCGTCGCACAGGGCAATGTTGCGATGATCTCATTCGTCGCGGGGTTAGTCACTTCTATCCAATCACTCGTTTTGGACTGACAAAACTCGCCACCAATAAATAAACTGACTGACTGTGTCATTGTGATTTCCTTTTCCATCGTGAAGTTGGTTTAGAGCGGGATCTCGATACCGATCGCGGTAGCCTCTCCTCCACCAATGCAGATTGCGGCAACCCCTCTCATGACTTTTCTCTGGCTAACATCGCCGTCCACTCCCATTGCCTGTAGCTGTCTTAGGCTGTAGATCAGCGTAGTTAATATTCTCGCCCCACTCGCACCTATTGGGTGGCCCAAGGCACAAGCTCCCCCTTTAACATTTACCTTGTCTTGGTCGAGTCTAAGTTCGCGAACAGCAATTTGTGTCACAACCGCAAAGGCTTCATTGATCTCCCAAAGATCAACGTCACTCACCTCCCAATCAAGCTGCGAAAGTAGCTGCTTAATCGCGTACACGGGTGCAATGGTAAATTCAGCAGGTTCTCTGGCATGGCTCGCGTGCGCTTTGATAACCGCCAAGGGTTTCGCGCCATGAGATTTTGCGGTTTCGCTATCGATGACGACTAACGCAGCGGCTCCATCAGAAATGGCACTCGAATTGGCCGCAGTGATCGTTCCATCTTCAGAAAAAGCCGCTTTGAGACGTGAAATTTTTGACAAATCGATTGATGGTGGAAGTTCATCACAACTCAGCAGCTCTCCGTTTTGAGCTGCGACTGGAACCATCTCTTGGTCGAACATGGCTTGGCTTTGCGCAGCTAATGCTCGCTCTACAGATAAGGTTGCCCATTGGTCCATTTGCTCACGGGTAAAATGGTATTTATCCGCCGTTCTTTGGCCGTAGACGCCCATAAGTTCACCTTCATAAGCGTCTTGCAGGCCATCAAGAAACATATGGTCATAAGTGGTTTTGTGCCCGATTCTCATGCCACTACGCGCATCTCTCAGCAGATAAGGGGCATTACTCATGCTCTCCATACCACCAGCAACCGCGCATTGAATCGAACCTGCGCGAATCAGATCGTTCGCCAGCATCACAGACTTCATTCCTGAACCACACACCTTATTGATCGTGGTACAAGCAGTATGCAGAGGCAACTTCGCTACCCGTGCCGCTTGTCTTGCTGGCGCTTGACCGCATCCTGCGGGCAGTACACATCCCATGTAAACTTGTTCAACAATTTGCTCAGATAAGCCTGACTGTTCTATTGCAGCACCAATGGCGATCCCACCTAACTGTGGGGTAGAAAGACCAGCCAGCGCACCTTGAAAACGGCCCATTGGAGTTCGTTTCGCTGATACGATCCATATCTCTTTCTGCTCCATTTGATGCCCCTTTTATGCTGACATTATTTCTTGACGTTTACGTAAGCATAGCACTAACATTTACGTAAACGTAAAGAAACGAATCAATTACATTTTATCTGTTTAGGTTGACTCGCCAACATAGGGGCCAACCGTCTGATAGCCCAAATAAGAATACACAGGAAATTTAGCTCAGTGGAAAAATATAAGATCAGCGAACTCGCTAAAGAATTTGATGTGACGACGCGCAGTATCCGCTTTTACGAGGATGAAGGACTGATTCATCCAGAGCGAAAAGGCAGTATGCGTATCTACAATCGTCGTGATAGAACCCGGCTCAAGCTTATTTTACGTGGGAAGCGTCTTGGGTTTTCTTTAGCAGAAATCCGCGAATTATTTGAGCTGTACGATACACACCAAGGTGAAACTCAGCTAACAGAAATGCTGAAGATCATTGATGAAAAGGAAGCGGTGCTACTGCGCCAGCTCGAAGACATTAACCATATGCTTGAAGATCTCAACGTAGCGCGTGAACGTTGCCAGCAAGCATTAGTTGTGGACCCTCAATAACTTATCGTCCTCAAACGTCTTCGAATACTACGTTATAAGCCGATAGTCGGAGGCGTCATGATAAGCCAATATACACCGCTCAATTTTGGGCAAGATGAATCGATCAATTTGTTGCGTGAAAACGTCAACGGGTTTGCGCAACAACAAATCTCACCGCTTGCCAGCGATATTGACCGCTCCAACTCATTTCCTAACCATTTATGGCCATTGTTCGGTGAAATGGGGCTACTCGGCGTGACCGTTTCTGAACAATATGGCGGAGCTGAGATGGGCTATCTTGCCCATGTTGTGGCGATGGAAGAGATCAGCCGCGCCTCAGCGTCCGTAGCGCTCAGCTATGGGGCTCACTCCAACCTCTGCGTCAATCAAATATTTCGCAATGGAACCCAAGCGCAAAGGCAACAATTCCTGCCCAAACTGATCGATGGTAGCCATGTCGGTGCGTTAGCGATGAGTGAGCCTAACGCAGGTTCAGATATTGTTAGCATGCAATTAAAAGCGGATCTTAACGGCGACCACTATCTACTCAACGGGTCCAAGATGTGGATTACCAACGGCCCAGATGCCGATGTGGTGGTCGTCTACGCGAAAACGGATGCGACTCAGGGAGCGCACGGTATCAGCGCATTCATCGTTGAAAAAGCGGTCTCTCCTTTCCAACATGCTCAAAAACTGGACAAGCTTGGTATGCGGGGTTCCAACACCTGTGAGCTGGTCTTTAATAATTGCCCCGTCCCCGTTGAAAATATGCTGGGAGAAGTGAATCAAGGCGTAAAAGTATTGATGAGTGGATTGGACTACGAACGCGTCGTACTCGCCGCAGGTCCACTTGGAATCATGCAAGCGTGTCTCGATTTGGTGATCCCTTATGTTCACGACCGTAAACAGTTTGGACGTTCCATTGGTGAGTTTCAGTTGGTTCAAGCCAAAGTTGCCGACATGTATACACGATCCAATGCAGCCCGAGCCTATGTGTACGCGGTTGCCAATGCTTGTGATAACGGACATGCAAGCCGCAAAGATGCCGCGGGTGTGATTCTTTACAGTGCAGAACTTGCGACTCAGATGGCACTGGATACCATTCAGTTGCTCGGTGGTAATGGATACATAAACGAATTTCCTGCGGGTCGATTACTACGTGATGCCAAGTTGTATGAGATTGGTGCAGGTACTTCAGAAATCCGACGCATGCTAATTGGTCGGGAACTGTTTGAAGAATCACGTTAAAGGGAGCTGACTATGACCGTGATTAAGTCGAAGATTCACACCGACGCCCCACTCTACATGAAAAATCTTGCCGCAATGTCCACGCTGGTTAAACAGTTAGAGGATGACATCGCATCTATCAAACTGGGAGGCGGCGAAAAAGCAATCGCCCACCAGAGAAAAAAAGGCAAGCTGCCCGTACGTGAACGCATCGAGCATCTTCTCGATGCCAACTCTCCATTTCTCGAAATAGCTCAGTTCACCGCGTGGAATGTGTATGACGAACCTGTTCCTTGTGGCGGTGTTGTCGCTGGCGTGGGACAAATCAACGGCCAGTCGTGTATGGTGATTGCGAATGATCCTTCAGTGAAGGGCGGAACATACTACCCTCTGACGGTAAAGAAACACTTACGAGCACAAGAGATCGCCCAACGTTGTCAGCTGCCCTGCATTTATCTGGTAGATTCAGGTGGTGCCAACTTGCCTCACCAAGCCGATGTCTTTCCTGACCGCGAGCATTTTGGTCGCATCTTTTTCAACCAAGCCCGAATGTCGGCGAAAGGGATCCCACAAATCGCCGTTGTCCTCGGGTTATGCACCGCAGGAGGCGCTTATATCCCTGCGATGGCGGATGTATCGATCATAGTGAAACAGCAAGGCACGATATTCTTGGCCGGCCCCCCATTGGTTAAAGCCGCAACCGGTGAGATTGTGACCGAAGAAGAGCTCGGTGGTGCCGATGTCCACTGTCGAAAATCAGGCGTCGCTGACTATTACGCGGAAGATGAACTTCATGCGCTTCAGTTGGCAAGACAAGCTGTCTCTAACACTAACTTATCGTGTGAACTTACCCCATCCGTTCATCATACACAGAACTCATCCCCCCTTTACAACATCGAAGAACTTTATGGCATAGTGAATGCGGATCTTCGCTTATCGTTCGATGTACGTGAAGTCATCGCCCGAATCGTTGACGGTTCGGAGTTCGACGAGTTTAAAGCCTTATTTGGTACAACTTTGGTTTGCGGCTTTGCGCGTATTGAAGGCCATTTGCTTGGCATTATCGCCAACAATGGCATTCTGTTTTCCGAATCGGCTCAAAAAGGGGCCCATTTCATTGAGTTGTGCGCAAAACGAAAAGTACCGCTTTTGTTCCTGCAAAACATCACCGGCTTTATGGTGGGGAAAAAGTTTGAAGAAGGCGGTATCGCCAAAAATGGCGCCAAACTGGTCATGGCCGTCGCGTGCGCTGACGTACCCAAGTTTACCATTATCATTGGAGGATCGTATGGTGCGGGCAACTATGGTATGTGCGGCAGAGCTTATGACCCTACACTGATGTGGATGTGGCCGAATGCGCGAATTTCCGTGATGGGGGGAGAACAAGCGGCGGGGGTGTTAACTCAGGTCAGACAACAAGTCATGCAGCGTCAGGGAGAAAGTTGGACTCAGGAGGACGCCGACCAATTTCGCCAACAGATCCTTGAACAATACAACCATCAAGGACATCCCTACTATGCCAGCGCCCGTCTATGGGATGACGGCATTATTGACCCCAAAGATACGCGACAAGTTCTGGCGCACGCGCTCAAGTTAGCCCTTCGTCACCCGATTAATGATAGCCAGTTTGGTATCTTCAGGATGTAAATTATGGCCACCAGAATCGACCGAAATCTCCACCAAAACACTGTCTACCATATCGATAACAATGGTATTGCGACCGTCACTCTTTGCCGCCCTGAAAAAGCCAATGCCTTCAACGCTGAAGTCATTGCTCAACTGATCACCGCTTTAGATAGCCTCTCCGCCGACCCAATGGTGAAAGCCCTGATCCTCAACAGCCAAGGTAAGCATTTTTCAGCCGGTGCAGATATCGAGTGGATGCGCTCCATGGTGACTAAGAGCGAGCAGGAAAATCAGCTCGATGCGTACCAGTTAGCCACTCTGCTTGATAAGCTTGATCGATTCCCTTTTCCGACAGTAGCAATTGTCCAAGGTTGCGCCTTTGGCGGTGCGTTGGGACTCATTTGTTGCTGCGATATGGTGTTTGCCAGTGAGAACTGTCAATTATGCTTGAGTGAGGTCAAGCTAGGGCTCATCCCTGCGACGATCGCTCCTTACGTCATCAGAGCGATGGGCGTACGCAACGCCAGGCGATATATGCTATCGGCGGAGCGAATCGATGCCCACACAGCACTCGAACTCAACCTGATTCACCACATCTCTCCTTGCTTAGATATAACCGAAGATGCGCACCAATGGCTACTGCCAGTACTGAATCATGGACCACAAGCAATGGTTGAAGTTAAGCGCCTTTGCCACCACTGTAGCGAGTCACCGATTGATGACGCTTTAATGCGTTATACCAGTGAATTGATCGCCAAAATACGTGTGTCACCTCAAGGACAGGAAGGCTTGTCCGCATTCTTGCAAAAGAGAGCGCCTGACTGGATGAAGAAGGAACATTAGCGGTATGAATCAAGCGAACAAGGTGAACGTCCCAGACATACAACTCGAACAGGTCAACATCTTTGAAGTGGGGCCTAGGGACGGCTTGCAAAATGAAGCGGCATTACCTGTCGAGGCAAAAATAGCCTTGATTGACCAATTGTCCTCAACCGGATTAACACAGATTGAAGCTGGGGCTTTTGTTTCAGAGAAAAAGGTGCCCCAGATGGCTAACTCCGGTCAAGTATTTGCCAATATCAAACGGCACCAAGGGGTGATTTATTCTGCGTTAACGCCTAATGTTCAAGGGCTTGAAAAAGCGCTAAAACATAACGTACAACAAGTCGCCGTCTTTACCTCCGCTTCGGAAGGATTTTGCCAACGCAATATTAATTGTTCAATTTCTCAGAGTCTTCAACGGTTTAAGGACGTGATAGATTTGGCGCATGCGCATAACATTCCTGTTAGAGGGTACTTATCTTGTGTCGCGGATTGTCCTTATGACGGCCCAACCCAACCAGTACAAGTTGCTGAACTGACCCAAGCGTTGCTCGATATGGGCTGCTATCAAGTCTCTCTCGGCGATACGATTGGTACTGCTACACCAAATCGAACTGCGCAGTTGCTTGACGCCATTCTCACCAACACGCCCGCGACATCCATTGCGGTTCATTTCCACAACACCTATGGACAGGCACTGGCCAATATTTATCAGTCCCTCCTTATGGGTATCAATACGATAGACTCAAGCGTCGCTGGCTTAGGAGGTTGCCCTTATGCGAAAGGGGCGTCAGGAAATGTCGCGACAGAAGACGTACTTTATCTATGTCATGGACTTGGGATTAAAACCGGTGTTGATCTCAATGCCGTCGCTAGGGTCGGCGCATTCATCTGCCAAACGTTAAATATCCAGCCTGCATCTAATGTTACACGCGCATTACAGTGCAAAATTCGTACATAATTATGTGCCGACCATCCAACTTTTGTGATTTACATTTAAAAAATGCGTGAAGTGCGAGCTACAAAAATGTTATCTATATGGTCAAATGTTTGAACAATCGTCACAATACTGACGCATAGCCATTCGTGCCTGCTTAAAAATGGCACTCTGCTACAGGTGTATAAGTTACCGTCATGAACATATTAGTTTGCGATGACTCGTTGATCGCTCGCAAATCCATCATTAGTCGAATTGACCCTTCAGATACTATCCAAATTTTCCAATCAGAAAACGGAAAAGCCGCGTTAGAAATCATGAGTAACCAAAATATCGACTTGTTGTTTCTTGATCTAACTATGCCTGTTATGGACGGTTTCGAAGTCCTCGCGTCTCTGCCTGTAAGCTACTACCCAACACACATCGTCGTCGTGTCTGGTGATATTCAGATTCAGGCCAAAAACCGATGTCTTCAACTTGGTGCCAATGAGTTTATTGAAAAGCCTTTTGTTACCGCTGATCTCGTCGAACTCTTTAATCGTTTTGAGATTCCGCTAAAAGCAACGACAACCCAGCACCCAGAGCTAACGCCAAACGCGATTGATCTTATGGGCGCAATTCGCGAAATGAGCAATATAGCGTTAGGTGCCAGTGCATCTATCATCGCCGAACAAGTGGGCAAGTTCATTGAAATGCCATTACCCAACGTCGCTTCATTGCATCAATCAGAATTAAAAATGACGGTGCAAGACATCGTCAACAATTCTGAATCCCGCGCGGTTTCACAACGTTTTGTCGGCAATGGCATCAATGGGGAAGCCTTGGTGTGCCTACATGGCAAAGGGTTTGAACAGCTTACAAACGTAGCATCGGATGACCAGGTTAACTCCACCAACGAAGTCATTCTCGACATATCAAACTTGCTGGTTTCGTCATTTTTGGTCTCTTTTAGCAAACAGTTGGACATCTCGATATCGTTGCGCCAGCCGATTGTGCTGGAAAAAGAACCACTGCAAGCATCGCTGAGTTCTAGCGGTTTCCTTGAGGAGTATGACCAAGACATTTTCACGATCGAATTTGTCTACAAAGCCGAAAATCTGGATGTCGCTTGTGACATTATTTTCTTGATGGATAACGAGTCTCTTGATGCCATTCAACAAATTCTGGAGAGCTTAGTATGACGGCGAGTGAGATCGGAGACCTTCACTGGACAATGCAAATTATCGGCGATCTTGATGCTGGGCTGATCGTCGTCGATCGCGATTACAAGGTATGTGCATGGAACACATTCATGCAGTCGTACAGTGGAATCAGTGCCGATCAAATCCTTGGAAAAGTGCTGTTTAGTGTTGTTAGAGATCTACCTGAAGCTTGGCTGCGAAAAAAGGTCAATACCGCATTTAGTCTCAATAGTAGAGGCTTTTCTTGCTGGGAAGACCGCCCTTACCTGTTTAAATTTAAAAACTTCAGCCCTATCTCCAACAGCTTAAGTGAGATGCGCCAAAACATTACGTTTTCGCCACTGACCTCAGTCAATGGTGATGTGTCGCACGTGAGTTTGATCATCAATGACGTGACGGATATTGCTAAAAATAAGATTCATCTGTTGGATTCAAACCAAAAGCTGTCCAGCTTGAGCCAAACCGACGGACTCACTAAGCTCTACAATCGCGCACATTGGGAAATGAATCTACAGAAAGAGTACGAACACTGTCAGGTGACGGGTGAAGTCTCATCACTTGTTATTTTTGATATCGACCATTTTAAACGGGTCAATGACACATATGGCCATACTGTGGGCGACGAAGTGATCCGTCATGCCGCTGAAGCCTTAAAGCGTGCCTCACGCAGTACCGACATTTGTGGACGCTACGGCGGTGAGGAGTTCACGGTTATCTTGCCCGGTACATGTGCCAATCAAGCGCTTTATTTCACTGAACGGTTACGTAAACGGATTGAGAGCTCGATAGTCAAATGTGATCAACACCATGTCAAATATACTATCAGTCTTGGCGTGTGCGAGATTTCACCGCTCCAATCAAGTCACCTTGCTTGGCTTGAGCATGCAGACAAGTCGCTCTACTTATCCAAAGAGTCTGGGCGAAATCGTTCGACAGTTTTCGAGCCTTCGTTCGTTGAATAACTGTTCAATTCAGCGCTCTAATAGATCCCGTGTTCGAACAGAGTTCGCCATTCTTGGTTAGTGCGTCGTTTGGCTATTTCAAATCTCCTTTGGGTTGGAGGTTTACATAGCTATATGGTACTTTCCCCTAAATTAAGTGTATTAAAGACTAAAAGGTAAAGGGGCTCTAGAGCCCCTTTACGAAATCATCCAATATACGCAAATAGAAACGTATTGGTCCGACGTTAAGAGTTAGATAAGTCAAACGTATCAACGCGATTTTTTAATCGGTGTGTTAGAGAACTAATATCTTGACATACTTCAAATGTTGTTGAGGCTCCTTCTAAAATATCTTTAGAAGATTCATTGATCAATTCCACACTTCGATTTAGTTCTTCTGAAACAGAACTTTGCTCACTGCATGCGGCAGCTATTTGCGTACTCATCTGGGCAATATTATCTACCGAGACTTCAATACTTCGTATTTGGCCGCCTGCCTCGTTGACTTGTCGCACTGAGGTAGACATGCCATCTTGGCACTCCTTACTTGCTTCAATCATTTTTTCCGAGTGAGCTTGAAGCACACCTACGATCTCAATGATTTGAGTCGTGGAGTCCTGAGTTCTTTGTGCTAGAGATCTAACTTCGTCAGCTACAACCGCAAACCCTCGACCTTGCTCTCCCGCTCTTGCAGCTTCAATCGCTGCATTTAGCGCCAGTAAATTGGTTTGTTCAGCGATATCTCTAATTACATCAACAACAACGTTGATATCTTTAGAGCTTGACTCCAGTTCAATAGCCAAACGGTCTGATTCCTCAATCTTCGTAGATACTCTTTCGATATTTTCGATAGTTTCAAATAGAGTCGCACTTCCGTTTTTCGCCAATTCGGTAGCAGAAAGTGCAGACTCAGCGCCAACTTCAGTGTTTTGCGAAACTTCACTAACCGCTGCTTGCATTTCAGTCATTGCAGATGCCACTGACGTTAGTTCTATTTGCTGCTTTTCCATTCCTTCCGCTGTCTTGGAGGATATAATATTGACTTTATCTACTGCGTTGGCCAGTTGAATGGTTGATTCACTCACTTCTGACACTAAAGAGTTCAAGCTACTCTGCATTGACAATAGTTCTTTCAGTAGCTTACCCATTTCGTCATTTGATAACCATTTGTCATCAATGCTCAGGTTTAGCTTGCCACTTGCAACTTTGGTAGCAAAATTCAACGCCACAACAATGGGCTTACAAATTGTTCGAGTAAGTACGGTACTTGATATCAAAATTATCATCATAATCGCAGTCAAACTAAACCACGCTACCGAAAAAGTCATACTCGACTCATAATTAGCTCTATCGCCAAGCTCCACAACGGTTTGTTTATTTAGCTGTAAGGTGCTATCGAGAGAAGACAAAGCCTTAGAGTATGTGGAGAAGCTATCAAGAACTATTTTATTAGCGGCTTCACTATCCCCTTTGGAAAGGAGATAGTTATATGACTTTGTATTATCGATATATTGACGCCATAGATCCTTAAATGACTCAAACGATTTGCGCTCGTCCTTTGAAAGCTCTAGGCTCTCATAAGCCTCAATCCCGTTCGCTACGTCACTTCGCCATTGGTCAAGATCTAACAACCAATCGTTGATCTTAGGGTGACCAACGTTAGGGAGCAAAGAAAACTCATCTTTTCTAACTTTAGTAATATCTACTTGTATCCCTTTCAATATTTCCACTGAGGGTACCGCTTTATTTATAAAGGAATAATTGCCATTCTCTATTGAAGTCAATCCCTTGAGCAATAAAGCAAAAGTTGCAGAAAATGCTAAAAATACTACAAAAAAACTAAATCTAATTTTGTTTCCAATAGAAATATTTTTTACGCTCATTTAACTAGTCTCATAACTATAATATACAAATTTCGCGCAAGTTAACACAGATTAAGAATTCACTAAATTAGAATTTCCTTTCGTAAGGATAACGATAGGTTATGAGAGTAGTAGCACTTAGTTAGCTCTATTATGCCTTGTTTCTTTGGAGAGGGTTACAGCTAAAGGTTAGTCATGAGGAAAAGTAAGTCAAATACCAGATCGCACGCAGCTCAGAAAACTCACCTAAAACACACTGGGGCGTGCGACGTGAAGTCGTATGAAGCGCTGTTCACCGCTCAACGAGTGAACCATCTGTATCACCAGATGAACCTAGGGCTCTGAATAAAGTAGCGAGCCTGACAATGTAACGAAGATTGGTTGTTAACCAATCGGGATCTGAATCGTGAGAGAACGATCCTCCTGATAACCACAATCGGGTGAGTGCTAGGTAGTCAGCATGATGAACATAAGTGAATCCGCGTAAGGTGCGTTATGTGATGAAACAGCGGAAGTGGTTAATACGCTGTAGCCAAAAGGCAAGAGAGTCGGAAAGAGATTGCCCCATGCTCTTTCGTGATCGTTGAACTCTTCGCACCATAACGGGCATCTAAACTGACATTGCGCGACATACGGAACACGGTAAGCCTGTATCACTCCCACTGGGAAAGTCTCTGCGACCGATAGTGATGCAGGTAGAGGATGTTGGAAAAAGCGAAGGCTGCATTGTAACGATGCAGATACAGGTCTCTATCTGGCACGAAAGTGAGCTGACTTCCGACTGGTCTTCCGTTGCAAGAGAATTTGAAGAACTTTATTCAAGGAGAAATGCAAATGATGATTTCAAAAGAGATTAGTGCCTCTCCTGACAGCGCTCAGTGGCAGTCCATAAACTGGAAATCCATTGAATCCCATGTTTTAAAGCTTCAGATGCGTATTGCAAAGGCAACGAGAGATGGTAACCACGGCAAAGCGAAAGCGTTGCAGTGGATACTGACTCACTCGCGCTCAGCAAAACTTCTTGCTGTTAAGCGGGTATCACAAAATAAAGGCAGTAAAACGCCTGGAATTGACGGCGTTATCTGGAATACAGATACGCGCCGCATGAAAGCAGTCAATCAATTGAGCAGAAAAGCGTATCAAGCCAAACCGCTCAAGCGTATCTACATCCCCAAGAAAAACGGCAAGCTCAGACCACTGGGTATCCCCTGCATGGTCGATAGAGCGCAGCAAGCGCTTCATCTTCTTGCTCTGGAGCCAGTATCAGAAACACTTGCCGACCCTAACAGCTATGGATTTAGACCAAACCGTAGCACTGCCGATGCAGTCGCACAGTGCTTCAAGTGTCTGGCATTAAAGAAATCAGCTCAATGGGTTCTTGAGGGAGACATCAAAGCCTGTTTCGACAAGATCGGGCATCAATGGCTTATGAACAACATAGCCGTAGATAAACGCATGTTGGAACAATGGTTAAAGTCTGGTTTTATGGATAAAGGGCTGTTCTACCGTACTGACGAGGGAACACCACAAGGCGGGGTCATATCCCCGACCTTGATGCTAATGACTCTTGCAGGACTTGAGCAACGCATAAAGTCTACTGCACTCAAAAAGGGTGCTAGAGCCAACTTTATTGGATACGCCGACGATTTCGTCGTCACCTGCGCTTCAAAGGAAGTGCTGGAGAACGATATCAAACCGTTGATTGCTGATTTCTTAGCAGAAAGAGGCTTAACACTCTCCGAAGAGAAAATGCACATTACCCATATCAGCCGTGGTTTTGATTTCCTAGGTTTTAATCATAGGAAGTACAAAGGGAAGTTGCTCATTAAGCCGAGTAAATCCAACACGCTACTGTTCCTAAGTAATTTGCGCGAACTCATCAAAAAGCACGCAACCATCCCCGTTAACGATTTAATCAAGTTGATAAATCCGAAACTCAGGGGCTGGTCGAATTACTATCGACACTGCGTTGCGAAACAGGTATTCGGATATGTAGGTCACAAGCTATTCCATACGTTATGGCACTGGGCTAAAAGGCGTCATCCAACAAAATCCAGAACTTGGATCGCGCTTAAATACTTCATCAACCGTCAAGGTCAATGGCAATTTCACGGTTGGCAGAAGATCATGGATATGGATTGTCAGTTCAATCTGTTTCAAATAGCTAAGGTGCCAATAGAGAGACATGTAAAAATCAGGAGTGCCGCTACGCCTTTTGATCCTCAATACCAAGAATACTTGGCTAAGAGAAAATCAAAGAAGCAATGCCGTAACTCTTGGCATGAGCCTGCTCTCGCTGCTTTATAAGTTGCTGGGTGCCAATCGGTGCCTTCGTGAAGGCTTGAGCCTAGTGCGGTGAAAGTTGCACGCTGGGTTCTTAGAGGGACGACACTTGGTAACAGGTGTCGTCTACTCGACATAAATGTGCCAGAACAGTGCGGCCTGACACGAGTATGGACAGAAATGATCTACAGCTTTCTCTAAATTAGCAATTCATGGAAGACTCATAGTATGGGAAGTAGCTAAGTTTAATGCGCCCGTTTTGATAGTACGGGTGACGTCCATTACTACCAACGATGACTCTCAAAATAGTCATCGAATAAATGTATTGCTTTTGTTAATCATCTATTTTAATTTAAAAAAATGATGCTGATAACTACTTCCACTCAAACTCTATTTTGTTGCTGTAAATACCTTATTTACGGCCGTTTTCGTGTAGCTATTACGTAGCAAACCTATCGCACTGTGACCTAGGCCGTTGATGTTTTCATCCACGGCCTTTTTGTATTTATAAGGATATGATTTATGACCCAACCTATACTCCAGCTCTTTAATACCCTTAATAGAACACTGAGTCCGTTTTATACGATTCAACCCCGCAAGGTTGGCCTTTATGCATGTGGCCCAACCGTTTATGACTATGCACATGTCGGTAATCTACGTACCTATTTGTTCGTTGACGTTCTAAAACGCGTACTACAGATCAATGGGTATCAAGTTAATCATGTCATGAACATAACCGATGTCGGACATCTAGTATCAGATGGTGACACTGGTGAAGACAAGATGGAGAAAGGTGCACGCAAACAAGAAAAATCAGCTTGGGATATTGCTACTTTTTTTGAAAACGCATTTTTTACTGATCTTGAAAGGCTTAACATTCTCAAACCTTCTATCACTTGCCGAGCAACCGATCATATTCAAGAACAGATTTCGTTTATTCAGTCACTCGAAGTTAAAGGCTATACCTATCGAACGAGTGATGGTATTTATTTTGATACAGAGAAATTACCCGACTACGGAAAGCTTGCGCGATTAGATAAGCAAGGTTTGGAAGCTGGCATTCGCGTTGATATGGCGGAGAAAAAGCATCCTACAGATTTTGCACTTTGGAAATTCACTAGCGAACAAAAACGGCAAATGGAGTGGACAAGTCCATGGGGAAATGGCTTCCCAGGGTGGCATATTGAATGTTCAGCAATGGCAGAGAAGTACTTGGGAGAGACCTTCGATATACATATCGGTGGTGAAGATCACATTCCTGTCCACCACACCAATGAAATTGCACAATGCCAAGCTAAAAACGGACATGTACAAGCAAACTTTTGGTTGCATGGTTACTTCTTAAATATTAACAATGAGAAAATATCTAAGTCAGGTTCTACACTGCGTTTAGAAAGCCTAATCGACAAAGGTTATGATCCTCTAGCTTATCGTTATTTAACCTTAACCAGTCACTATCGTAGCCAGCTCAGTTTTACTTGGGAAGGGTTGAATGGCGCACAAAAGGCACTGCGTAGATTAAGAAAGAAAATCACTGATATGCCTAACGGTGGTAACGTTGACAACCAGTTCAAAGCTGAATTTCTTACACGTATCAGCCGCGATTTGAACATGCCGCAAGCACTCGCCTTATTATGGGAGGTCACTGATAGTTCCATAGAGCCTGCCAATAAAAAAGCGACACTACTTTATTTTGATCAAGTATTTGGCCTTAACCTTGATAAGGTGGAAGAGTTTACAATCCCCAAACAAGTTCACCAGCTCGTAGAACAACGTCAATGTTTGAAACAACAGGGGCGATATGTTGAAGCAGATACAATCCGAGAGCAAATTCGAGCTTTGGGATATGAAGTTAACGATAGTACTAATCAATCGAGTGTAACCAAGTTACTTTAACTAAAATCACCCGCGTTACCGAATAAGAGGTTAGCGATAGCCTCTTATTTCTGGGTTATAGGCTAGTTTGAGCTTACACCGAAATTTATAAGGCTCGGATTAGCAAAGGTCGGCCAAAATTTTGATGATGAAAGCTACAGTGTTATTCAGCGAGCTCATTTTGGGCAACCTGTCAGATCTAGTTTCATTGAGGTATACCTTCTTTATGGCGTGTATCCTTTTTGTTTTTATAGGGAGCCTTTATTGTTTCTAAATAGACGGTAGCACCCGTACCCATTTGCGGTAAATGCTTGTCCCCGCATGCTTGTTCAAATCATCACTGTATACGTAGCCATATTTATCCATTAGATCAAATGTGTGGTATGTCCAACCAGCAGCAAACGCCACGCCAATCAAAATGAAGAACAATATTATTTTGTCCCATTTAGCTCGTGTTTGTTGTGACTCTATTTGAACGATAGTCTTTCCATAGTAAAACGCTTTTGGCGTCATAAAGAGTAAATATAGAACCATCCCAAACCCACCGATGGAAAGGAGTAAAGCTATTGGAGAAAACGTAACAACTGGTGCATGGTTCAACAAGTCTAAATAGTTATTAAGTACGTCATTAGATATAAAGTACCAAGTACCGAATCCAAGTACCCACATGAATATTACAGACAATCTCACCCTAGTTTTCGACTGTATTTTCAAGCTCCGCTACAATTGACTTTGAAATATTGTACTTACCCCACACAAATTCAATGGCTAAATAAGCGAACGCACACATAACCCCTCCAGCTAATAATGAGCCCGTCATAGTTACAACCGCGAACAAAGCTGCCTCTCCAACACCGTACTGCAATAGCGCCTTAAACATATCGGAACCAACATTACCAAACCAGTTCACAAGGTGATAATCATCCTTGAACACTAAATCACTAGTTGCAATACTCGCCGACACGACAAACGTTAATACTCCAAACGTTAATACTCCTGCCAGGGTGAGATCGCGAACATTTTCTAACCACTTAGAATGATCGGTTTGACGATCATATCTAGCTGTGATCATATACTCTCTTTTAACAAAGAGAGCTAGCCACAATGCATATCGACGAGTTTAAAGAGCACTTCCATTTAGTCGCAGATAAGCGCCAGTCAGCAAAGGTTACGTATTGCTTGTTTGAGGTTCTGTTCGGCTCATTGTGCGCTGTTATTGCTGGTGCCAAAGGTTGGTTTGATATTCGTGAGTACATCCTTGGTCATCATGAGTGGTTTAAACGTAATGGTATGTTTGTTAATGATATTCCTGCCGATGATACGATTGCTCGCATTATCTCTAAGATAGAACCAGAGCCCTTTCATACTTGCTTTATAAACTGGATGTCAGCAGTACATTCCCTTACTGAGGGGCAAGTCGTTGCGATTGATGGTAAAACACTTCGGGGCTCCTACAACCGAGATGACCGAGCTAGTACTATCCATATGATTAGCGCCTACGCTTCGTCCAATAAGCTCGTACTTGGACAGCTCAAAACAGAAGAAAAGAGCAACGAGATCACAGCAATACCTGAGCTCATCAAACTTCTTGATATCAAAGGCGCTCTAGTCACAATTGATGCGATGGCATGCCAAACGGAAATAGCCAAAACTATCATCGAACAAGATGCTAACTACTTACTTGCGGTTAAAAATAATCAAGGAAAGTTACGCAAAGCAATAGAGCAGGCTTTTGCAAAACAACGAGTATCAAAGCCCAAAAATATCAAAATCGAGCAGGGTCACGGCCGTATTGAAGTCCGTCAAAGCTATGTGTTAAGCAGTGAAACGCTCGAAGGTAACTTCTCTCGTTGGAAAGGATTAAAATCGGTCATTATGGTGGAAAACTTCCGTTACCATAAAGGCAAAGTAGCAGAGCTAGAGTATCGATACTACATCAGCTCAAAGCAATTGAGTGCGGAGCAAGCGGCAAGCGCAGTAAGGGAGCACTGGGGTATCGAGTCAATGCACTGGGTCTTAGATGTGACGATGGCTGAGGATGCCTGCCAAATCTATAAAGACCACGGAGCCGAAAACCTAGCTTGCCTTCGCCATATAGGGTTGAATATGTTGCGCACAGAGCCGACTAAACTCAGTATCGTTGGAAAACAGAAGCGTTGTATGATGAACACAGCGATGCTAGAGGCGGTCTT
>NZ_QEWN01000132.1 GCF_006124995.1 Vibrio sp. Hep-1b-8 | reverse complement strand
TCACGAGTAGAATCGTGCATTTGTTCGAGTTGCAGTTTCTGCTGAGGAGTCAGTGTAATTTTCATGGTTCGTAGCATGATCCTGATTCTAAATAAAATCAAGCATTTTCAATGATCAGGGGTATATATAGGGACTGTTTTTATTTCGACGCTTGATCAAAAAACAGCGTTACTTTCTCATCTACAGTCGGCTTTCCCTGAAATTGAAATAGTCGAAATAAAAAAGCTGAATGATAAGTATAAGCACCCGATTTATCAGCAAGATGAAGAGAGTGCTACAGAGTAACTTTCTTGCTTTCTCACAGAGTGATTAAATTTGGGCGGCAGCACTGGTCGATACCATAACCGTACTTTTTAGCATGCCGTTTAACTAGCAAGCCTCAAAACATCAACAACTGGGCTATATAGCGTCAGGTAAAAAACAAGGTGATTTAACCGTAGAGCCTGCGCCAAAAGAATTTGGCACTCGTATTATTGAAGTGAGAATCGACGAATGAATAGTAAACAAGGCATCGAGTCCCTTAAGGAACAACTTTATAACGCTGAGATAGCCTACTCTTGGGAATATATAGGTGGAGAGGGGAAGTATAGTCACTTAATAGAGTGGTGCACAGCGATATTGGCTGGCTCACTATTCCCGTTGTTCTTATTAGTCGTAGAAGATGATGCTATTTATCAATCTGGTTTTTGGCTGTTTTCATCAGCTGGTTTAATAATGGTGTTTGTATCAAGGTACTTGTTCGGGCCTGATAAACATCGCTGTTATCACTTTATGTTAAGGGTGTTTTTTTGTACCCTAAACTCAATAAAACAGATAAATGGATAGAGTATAAAGTCATGTTAATTGTCGTTTCTCCTGCGAAAACGTTAGATTATGAATCTCCTCTGGCGATTGAGAAGTTTACTCAGCCGGAGTTAGTTGAATATTCCAAAGAGTTAATTGATGTTTGTCGCAAGCTGACTCCTGCAGATGTCGCCAGCTTAATGAAGGTCAGCGATAAGATTGCTGATTTGAATGTAGGCCGTTTTCAAGAGTGGAGTGAAGAGTTCACGACTGACAACGCACGCCAAGCAATTCTCGCGTTTAAAGGGGATGTGTACACGGGATTGGATGCGGAGTCACTAAGTGAAGAGGACTTTGAATACGCGCAAAAACATCTGCGTATGCTATCGGGTCTCTATGGCTTGTTAAAACCACTTGATTTGATGCAACCCTACCGTTTAGAGATGGGCACCAAACTCGCCAATGGTAAAGGGAGCAACTTGTACCAGTTTTGGGGTAATGTGATTACCGATAAGCTCAATGAGGCGATTACTGCCCAAGGTGACAATGTACTTATCAACTTAGCATCAAATGAATATTTTAAAGCAGTAAAACCTAAGTTGTTGGACGCGCAGGTGATCATGCCTGTCTTTAAAGATTGTAAAAACGGCCAGTATAAAGTGATCAGTTTTTACGCCAAAAAAGCACGGGGAATGATGGCGCGTTATATTATTGAGCAACGTATCTCTAGTGTGGCTGATTTAACGAAATTTGACACTGCGGGCTATTACTTTGTTGAAGATGAGTCAACACCAACAGAGTTAGTTTTCAAACGAGAAGAACAGTAATAGAAGGCACTGAAATGTTGAACTGGTTTAAGCGATGGTTAGCCAAGTATGATCAGTGGTGTTTGTCATTGGGATTGACACCAGAGCATAAACGTAGCTGTGTTCCTTACCGAAGTGAACCAGAACAGTCTTCAGTAGAAACTACCAAAAGGCGCAGCGATGATGCGCCTTTTTGATACCCACTGCCATCTTGATTTCGACTGTTTCTCTGCTGACTTCAGGCAGCATATAGAGAGTGCCCAACAGCACGGAGTTGAGCGTTTTATTTTGCCTGCAATCGGCTCGTCGAACTGGCAAAAACTGATCGCTCTCTCGCAACAATATTCAGGGCTGTATTACGCGTTAGGAGTTCATCCACTATTTATCGATCAACAAAGTCAGTACTCTTTTACCGAATTGCGTCTACTATTAGAGCAACATCAAGGTTTGTGTGTTGCTGTGGGTGAGTGTGGCTTGGATGCCATGATAGATGTTGATATGGAACTGCAGGAGCGGATTTTCGTTCAGCAAGTTGACTTTGCCAATGAGTTTAAGCTTCCGCTCATCTTACATAGTCGTAAGACACACAATCGTTTGTTGCAGATTCTTAAGCAAAAGCAGTTTGAATTTGGCGGTGTGCTGCATGGTTTTTCTGGAAGTTATCAGCAAGCGATGCAGTTTGTTGAACGTGGTTTTTATATTGGCGTCGGAGGGGTAATCACTTATCCAAGAGCGAATAAAACTCGTCAGGCTATTGCGCAGTTAGCGGTCGAAAATCTCGTTCTGGAAACGGATGCACCCGACATGCCATTAAACGGACATCAAGGCAAGGCCAATCATCCTAAGATGATAGGTGAAATATTGTCCTGTCTCGCAAGCTTGAAAGGATTGCCAGAGCAAACGATTGCTGAAATCGTTTGGAAAAATAGCAATTCTGCCTTCGATATTTGTGAATAATTTCGAAATAAATTGTTCATATGATGATTGAAGAGGTTGTGAATGGTGATCTTGTTCACGTAAATGAGTGAGCACATGATGAATCTTATTAGAAACTGTGAGGACGGCATTACTTTATCAATGGACGGATGAGTATAATTGCCTCCGCTTTTGAGCTCCATTTTGTAACACGCCAACAAATAACATATAAGGAAGTCATAAACTATGAGCCTGTTTATGAGCCTAGTCGGTATGGCAGTATTGCTAGGAATTGCATTACTACTGTCTGATAACCGCAAAGCTATCAATCTAAGAACTGTGGGTGGCGCATTTGCTATCCAATTCATCATCGGTGGTTTCGTTCTTTACGTACCATGGGGTCGCGACCTACTAGCTGGTTTCTCAGCTGGTGTACAGAACGTTATCGACTACGGTAAAGACGGTACTGGTTTCCTATTCGGCAGCCTAGTTAACTTCTCAGTTGACGGTATCGGTTTCATCTTTGCTTTCCAAGTACTTCCAACGCTAATCTTCTTCTCTGCACTTATCTCTGTACTTTACTACATTGGTGTAATGCAGTGGGTTATCAAGATTCTTGGTGGCGGTCTACAAAAAGCACTAGGTACTTCACGTGCCGAGTCAATGTCTGCAGCAGCTAACATCTTCGTTGGTCAAACTGAAGCACCTCTAGTGGTTCGTCCGTTTGTACCAAAAATGACTCAGTCTGAGCTATTTGCAGTAATGTGTGGTGGTCTAGCGTCTGTTGCTGGTGGTGTACTAGCAGGTTACGCATCTATGGGTGTACCTCTAGAGTACCTTGTAGCAGCATCATTCATGGCAGCACCTGGTGGTCTACTATTCGCTAAAATCATTAAACCTGAAACTGACACGCCAGATGAGAATCTAGGTGATGACATCGACGGTGGTGACGACAAGCCAGCTAACGTTATCGACGCAGCAGCAGGCGGCGCATCAGTTGGTCTACAACTTGCTCTAAACGTAGGTGCAATGCTACTAGCATTCATCGGTCTAATCGCTCTAATCAACGGTATCCTAGGTGGCGTTGGCGGTTGGTTCGGTATGGAAAACCTAACTCTAGAACTTCTTCTAGGTTGGCTATTCGCTCCTCTAGCATTCCTAATCGGTGTGCCATGGGCTGAAGCAACAGTTGCTGGTTCTTTCATCGGTCAGAAACTGGTTGTTAACGAATTCGTAGCTTACCTAAACTTCGTACCTTACGTTGGCGAGAACGCTCAAGTTGTAGCAGCAACAGGTGCAGTAATGTCTGAGAAGACTCAAGCTATCATCGCATTTGCTCTATGTGGTTTCGCGAACCTTTCTTCTATCGCGATCCTACTAGGTGGTCTAGGTGGTCTAGCTCCAAACCGTCGTCACGACATCGCTCGTATGGGTGTTAAAGCGGTTTGTGCTGGTACGCTATCTAACCTAATGGCAGCGACAATCGCTGGCTTCTTCCTATCTTTCTAATTTAGTAAGCGAAAGATTATATAGACGCCGTTTTATCAAGCCCCGTAGTAACTCTGTTACTGCGGGGCTTTTTTATTTTTCGGTGTAGTGAAAGCGTCAAAGGTATGAGCTATCAGCAAGTGCGTATCGCGGCCACTGTACTGGAGAATATAGACCTTGGCACACTGTGATTACCGACGGTATGAGCGGAATGAGCCACAAGCCTAGGTTTGATTTAGGCTAGGGGATTCGCTGAGTTTGCCAGTGTTTGATACTGAGCAAACGTTAAGCAGAATCTTTTTTGAGATACAAACCGTTTGCGCTCTATGAGCCACTACAGTTCTACGACAAATAGCTATAATGTAGGTATCTATAGAAAGTAGGGTTAAACTTATGAACGAAGTTATCCTCGCAACCTTAGCGGGTTTTGTCGTTGGAGTCCTGTTTTCCGCCATCAAGCTTCCGGTACCTGCGCCACCTGTTTTGGCAGGCGTTATGGGCATCGTCGGAGTGTACTTAGGTGGTGTAGCCTATCAATGGATTATTGAAAGGTTTTTTAGCTAGCGATAATTAATACAAGGAGTATGATTGGCGCTGGCAGCAACTGACCGTTGCTTGGGTTAAAGCCCATATACGTTAGACACCGCAATCGTAGATTGTTGTGCCATAGACCAAGCTGGTACTGTGCGGTGACAAGGATAGCAATTGGCATATTAAAATTCGCTGTATATGCCGAGTCTTCAAGGAACCAAGTCCGTTCATAAATGACTGCAGTTCTGCAAACGATGCAGAGCAGTAACTTTTTTGAATATTGATCGGAGATAGAAATGAGCGATTTAAAAGCAGCAGCACTACGTGCACTTAAACTAATGGACCTAACTACGCTGAATGATGATGACACTGATGCGAAAGTTATTTCTCTATGTCATGACGCAAAATCAGCAGTAGGTAACACGGCTGCAATTTGTATTTACCCTCGCTTTATTCCTATTGCTAAGAAGACGCTTCGTGAGCAAGGTACGCCAGACGTTCGCATTGCAACAGTAACAAACTTCCCTCACGGTAATGACGATATCGAAATCGCAGTTGCTGAAACAAAAGCCGCCGTTGCTTACGGTGCTGATGAAGTTGACGTAGTATTCCCATACCGTGCCCTAATGGCGGGTAACGAAGAAGTGGGTTTCGAGCTGGTTAAGCAATGTAAAGAAGCGTGTGGCGATATCCTTCTAAAAGTTATCATCGAAACGGGTGAGCTGAAAGAAGAAGCACTTATCAAGAAAGCATCAGAAATTTGTATTAAAGCGGGTGCAGATTTCATTAAAACTTCAACGGGTAAAGTGCCAGTAAATGCAACTCCAGAGTACGCTCGCATGATGTTAGAAGTGATTCGTGACATGGGCGTTGCACAAACGGTTGGTTTCAAACCAGCGGGTGGTGTGCGTACTGCGGAAGATGCGCAAGCATACTTAGCAATGGCTGACGAAATCCTTGGTGACAACTGGGTAGATGCTCGTCACTACCGTTTTGGTGCGTCAAGCTTGCTGACGAACCTACTTAATACATTAGAAGTAACAGACGAAACTGCTGATCCAGCAGCTTACTAATTCTAAATAGTCTGTCAGGTGGAGCAGTATTGATGCTGCTCCCCATTACCTCTTTACCTTACAACCATTGCTAAAAAAGCATGGGAGGATCTAATGTATTTACCTCAAGCTTTCTTACCACAAGAAGTGATTCGTAAAAAACGTGACGGCGAAGTTCTGACTGCCGACGAAATCAACTTCTTTATCCAAGGCGTAGCAAAAAACACTGTATCTGAAGGTCAGATTGCAGCGTTTGCCATGGCTATTTTCTTCAACGAGATGACCATGCCAGAACGTATCGCACTCACTTGTGCTATGCGTGACTCAGGTATGGTCATTGACTGGAGCCACAAAGAGTTTGGCGGCCCGATTGTTGATAAACACTCAACCGGTGGTGTCGGTGACGTCACTTCACTAATGCTTGGCCCTATGGTTGCAGCATGTGGTGGTTTCGTTCCGATGATCTCAGGCCGTGGTCTTGGTCATACGGGGGGAACTCTCGATAAGCTTGAATCGATTCCTGGCTACAATATCACGCCGACCAATGAAGTGTTTGGTGATGTTACTAAAGATGCTGGTGTGGCGATTATTGGCCAGACGGGTGATCTCGCTCCTGCCGATAAACGTGTATACGCCACTCGCGATATCACAGCAACCGTTGACAACATTTCTCTGATCACAGCATCGATTCTTTCGAAGAAACTTGCTGCTGGTCTAGAGTCGCTTGTTATGGATGTCAAAGTGGGTTCTGGCGCTTTTATGCCAACTTATGAAGCATCTGAAGAATTAGCTAAATCTATTGTAGCGGTTGCAAACGGTGCGGGTACTAAGACAACGGCAATCTTAACGGATATGAACCAAGTTCTAGCCTCCTCTGCTGGTAACGCAGTAGAAGTGCGTGAAGCCGTTCAGTTCCTGACTGGCGAGTATCGTAACCCGCGTCTTCTTGAAGTGACGATGGCGTCATGTGCTGAAATGTTGGTGTTGGCTAAACTCGCTGACAATACTGAACAAGCACGCGCTAAACTGATGGAAGTACTTGATAACGGTAAAGCGGCGGAATGCTTCGGTAAAATGGTCGCTGGTCTTGGTGGTCCTGCTGACTTCGTAGAAAACTATGATAGCTACCTAGATAAAGCAGAAATTATTAAGCCGGTTTATGCGGAACAATCGGGCGTAGTCTCTGCTATGGATACTCGAGCAATTGGTATGGCCGTGGTTGCGATGGGCGGTGGACGCCGAGTTGCAACTGATACGATTGATTATGCTGTCGGTTTCGATCATTTTATTCGTTTAGGCGAACAAGCTTCGAATGATAAACCTCTCGCTGTTATTCACGCACGTAGTGAAGAGCAATGGCAGGAAGCGGCAGATGCGCTGAAGAAAGCAATTACGATTGGCGGTGAGTACATTGCAACGCCAGAAGTTTACTGCCAGATTCGCGCGGAAGACGTTTAATTAAATTACACAAAGGCCTGCTTGCACCACAAATAGTCAAAGTTGAGTGGGCCTAAGGAAAGAGCAATGAAAAGAGCATTTATTTTAGTCCTAGACTCATTTGGCATCGGTGCAACTGCAGATGCAAAAGACTTTGGTGATGTCGGTTCTGACACATTAGGTCATATTGCAGAGCAGTGTGAGAAAGGTTTAGCGGATAACGCAGAGCGTAGTGGTCCTCTTCGTCTACCAAACTTGTCTAAACTTGGTCTTGCGATGGCACATAAAGAGTCGACAGGTAGTTTTGCTCCGGGCCTTGACGCTGATGCAGAAATCATTGGCGCTTACGGCCATGCTGCCGAGCTATCTTCAGGCAAAGACACGCCATCTGGTCACTGGGAAATTGCAGGTGTGCCTGTACTTTTCGACTGGGGTTACTTCACAGATAAACAAAACAGTTTCCCTAAAGAACTGACGGACCGAATTCTTGAGCGTGCAGGCTTAGATGGTTTCTTAGGTAACTGTCACGCATCAGGAACACAAGTTCTTGATGATCTTGGTGAAGAGCACATGAAAACGGGTCAACCGATCTTCTATACTTCGGCTGATTCAGTATTTCAAATTGCGTGTCACGAAGAGACATTTGGTTTAGACCGCCTACTTGAACTGTGCCAAATTGCGCGTGAAGAGCTGGAAGATTACAACATTGGTCGTGTTATCGCTCGTCCTTTCATTGGCCCTGGTAAAGGTCAGTTTGAGCGTACTGGTAACCGTCGCGATTTATCAGTTGAACCACCTTCAGCCACTGTTCTACAAAAACTGGTAGAAGAGAAGCAAGGCAATGTTGTTTCAATCGGTAAGATTGCTGATATCTACGCTAACTGCGGTATTACGAAGAAAGTGAAAGCAACAGGTATCCCTGCGTTGTTCGAAGCGACTCTTGAGCAAATCAAAGACGCTGGCGACAACACTATCGTGTTCACTAACTTTGTAGACTTTGACTCTGCATACGGTCACCGTCGTGATGTGGCGGGTTATGCAGCCGCACTAGAATATTTCGATGGACGAATCAACGAAGTACTAGAGTTAATGGAGCAAGATGATGTTCTTATCCTGACGGCTGACCACGGTTGTGACCCAACTTGGCCAGGTACTGACCACACTCGTGAACACATTCCAGTGATTGTTTACGGTCCAAAAGTTCCAGCGGGCTCTCTTGGTCTACGTGACACATTCGCTGACATCGGTCAGACACTGGCGAGTCACTTTGGTATTTCGCCAATGGATTACGGTAAAAACTTCCTGTAATCCAAGCAGTTTAATTGAAAAATAGAGGGCTAGTCCCTCTATTATTTTGTCATTTCTAACTAAGGAAATTGAATCATGGCAACTCCACATATCAACGCAGAAATGGGTGCATTCGCAGATGTTGTTCTAATGCCGGGTGACCCGCTACGTGCCAAATACATTGCAGAAACCTTCTTGGAAGATGTTGTACAGGTATGTGACGTACGAAACATGTACGGCTTCACGGGCACTTACAAGGGCCGTAAAGTATCAGTAATGGGTCACGGTATGGGTATCCCATCATGCTCGATCTACGCGACGGAACTTATCAAAGACTTCGGCGTGAAAAAAATTATCCGCGTAGGCAGTTGTGGTGCAGTAAGCGAAGACATTAAAGTTCGCGACGTTGTTATCGGTATGGGCGCGTGTACTGACTCGAAAGTGAACCGTATCCGTTTTAAAGGTCATGACTTTGCTGCAATCGCTGATTACAAGATGGTTCGTGCAGCTGAAGATGCAGCGAAAGCTCGTGGCATTGAAGTAAAAGTAGGTAACCTATTTTCGGCAGAACTCTTCTACACGCCAGATCCTGAAATGTTCGATGTAATGGACAAGTACGGCATCGTAGGTGTTGAGATGGAAGCCGCTGGTATCTACGGCGTATGTGCTGAGTACGGCGCGAAAGCGCTAACCATCTGTACTGTTTCTGACCATATCAAGACGGGTGAGCAAACGACTTCAGATGAGCGTCAGACGACTTTCAACGATATGATGATCATTGCGTTGGATTCAGTGCTACTAGGTGACGCAGAGTAATTAAGAGCGGGCTGCGCCCTGCGAGAATTTAGAACGCTGCGCTTCGAGAACGGACTTCGTCCTACGAGAATTTAGAACGGGCTGCGCCCTTCGAGAGGTGCACGTTATAGATGCTGAGTAGGTATCTGATACAGAGTTTTTTGTTAGGGACTTACGTCTAAAATCCAGAAAAAAGGTTGACGCTTTCACGTCAACCTTCCAAGATTTTCTCGCTTACATATCCTTCAACAACAAATTCTCGCCTTTGCGTTTGTTCGGCTTACGTCGCACGATCAGTGTGAGAAGCAATCCCGCCACAAAGCTAAGACCAACCATGGTGTACATATAGCGGTCACTTTTACGGTAATAGTGATCAGAGAAGGCGGTTAATTTACCGGTTTCAAAGGTAATGCGCACAAACCCGATAACAGAACCATCGTGCAAAACCGGTTCTACCAGTTGCTGTTTACCAATACGTGCAGTCTGTAGAGGTGTATCAAGGCCGAGCATTTCTCGAACGGATTTGGCGTGATCACTGGCTGCCAGTTTTACACCCTCAGCATCATAAATGGTTGCATCAACAACCAGATTGTCTTTAGCCAGCTGATTAGTCAGTCTCAGTAGGCGCTCTTGATCCTGATTAACGATCATATCGCTAGCGGAAAGTGAAGCCTGTGAAATCAGAATATTGGTTAGCGTTTCTAACTGATTAGCCTGAATCTGTTCATTGCCCTTGGTTATTTTGACGCTGTTGATCGCGATAGACGCCACCATCGCAATTAAGGAGATAATTCCTAGCACCTTCATGGCCATTCGAAATGAGAATAGGGAGGTGTCCATTTTTCACCTAAATCGAGCTTAATTGTACTTTAGAGCATATTGAGACTTGCGCATCCAAATTGCAATAGGTTAACGTGATGGGAGATTTTATAGGAATTGCAAACATGGACACGTTGAAGACTCTCTCTATTCGTAAACATACCCCTTTAATTAACCGCTTACCTGAAACCCGACTAGCAACGCAATTTGACAAGGCGAAAGCTGGATGGGTCGTTTTTGCTGACTATCTATGCCCAGATCAGTTTAATGATATTGATTTCTTCGTCGGCTATAACAATGCCGTTGTTGATGTATGGAAAGTTGGAAACTACGAAGTTGCATTAATGGCAGGGGAGCTCACCGCAGAGCATGAGGAAATTTTACAAGCTCTGAAATTAGACTATTCCGCTCTGCATGATATGCCCGATTTGACTAAGCCGGGTTTGGTGGTACTCGATATGGACTCAACGGCAATTCAGATTGAGTGTATCGATGAGATCGCTAAGCTAGCAGGTGTTGGCGAGGAAGTGGCAGAAGTGACCGAATGTGCAATGCAAGGCGAGCTCGATTTTGAGCAGAGCTTGCGTCAGCGCGTTGCCAAACTTGAGGGCGCAGATGAATCTATATTGTCTGAGGTACGCCAAACACTCCCTTTAATGTCTGATTTGCCTGAACTGATCGGTACACTAAAGCAGTATGGTTGGAAGACAGCTATCGCATCCGGTGGCTTTACCTACTTTTCCGATCACCTTCAGCAGCGCCTTGAGCTAGACCATGCACAGTCAAATCAACTAGAGATTGTCGACGGCAAGCTAACCGGTAAGGTCGTTGGTGACGTGGTATCTGCACAGACGAAGGCTGACATCCTACTCGAATTAGCTGAGCAGTATGATATTGAAGCGCACAATACGATTGCGGTTGGTGATGGCGCTAATGATCTAGTGATGATGGAAGCGGCTGGATTGGGTGTTGCTTATCACGCTAAACCTAAGGTAGAGCAGCAAGCAAGAAGTGCCGTGCGTTACGCTGGGCTGGGCGGCATAATCTGCATTCTATCTGCAATCCTAGTTAAGCAGAAACGGGTTAGCTTTAAGCCTCAACCTTAAAGAAAAGCGAGACATTGTCTCGCTTTTTTATCGAGTTAACTCCAGTCGGATTAAGACTTCTTCAGTGATGTCGATAAGTTCACCGTAGCCAACAATACTATGCATCTCTTTTTCTAAGCTTCGAGCTTGATGCATGCTGACTTGAGCCAGCTCGTTTAAGTCTTTGCGCACTAAAGCTGTTATCGGGTCAAATACAGGGGCACCACAAATACGGATGGCATAAAACTCACCCATCGCTTGTGACTTTTTGATAAACATAATGCGTTCTTTGATATTGGCAAATTCACTGCTCAGCTTTGATTCGACAGATTGGATTCGAGTGCCGAACTTGACTGTCGCTAGGTAGAGTTCGTGGTATTGAGGCTCTGCACCCTCGATACGCTTCATTGGTTGTGCTAGCAGCGTATTTGTCCGTCCCTTATAGATTGGTGCTAAGGAGAAGCTCTTTTCATCGCCTAGTTTCGCTAAGATTGCGAGATAAGACTTGAGTGGATAGTTCACTCCAATCGCTTTAGGTCTGAGACTTCCCTCTTTCTTCTCTACGTAGAGAGGCGTGCTGACCATCTTATCGAGTAGGATGTTGTGTAAACCTTCCAATAGCTCATTACTTGGGAGCAACTCTTTTTTAGCGATGAGTTTATCTTGGTTGTGTTCGATTAACTTGCCGAAAAAGGCAATAGTTCGCATCATCTGGCTATCTTCAATGATAGCAAGTTGGAGCGTTTTTTCGCCTGGGCTGACACGAATAATGGTGTATGGCACCACATCCAAAGGCAGCTTCTTGTCGTAAAGCTGAAGTTCTTTGAAGTTAATCGTACAAGTATCCCCCGCTTTTAAGCTGCATGGTTGTGTTAATGCGATGTTCATACCGTGCTTGGAAATATCGACACTGACGCCATCAATACTTTCACCACTTGGATGTGAAAGCGTAATAGGGGAACGGAACTGATACCTAGGTTCTTTGCGTCGAGATTTTGCATCAAAGTAGACACAAGCAGGATTGCTTTTAGGGTTTCGAGCATGTCGAAAACGATTGAGATCGTTGCTTGCGAGCTGAGGTTTATCCGTTAGCAGGTAGTCCTGTCGGCTACTTTCGTCGGCGATCTCTTGTAAGATACCGCAGTGAGTCAAAGACTCTGTTTCCAACTCACTGGAGTGATTTGCCAGTGTCTGTTTTTCTGCTTCAGACAACTCAAACACAGACAGGCGGAATGCCTTCCAGCTCTCCTTTTTGGCTCCAATATGCCAAAACAACTGACGCAATTCACGAGTCGCTTCCGGCATCATCATTGAGAAGAAGAGGGTTTTATCTTTATGTTCATGAGTGAACGAGTAAAGTACATTATTACTGCCTCTCATGCCTTCAGCCGTTAACTGCGTCATACGCTGCTCGTGAAAAAGGCTGCTTAGTGTCTGTTGATTGCGCTCGTCATGCCAGTACTGCCAGATAGGTTGATTATTTTCCGTCATCAGTACGAGCTTAAGCTCATTGCCGCTAAAAAAGACAGGCAAGTTGCAAGTGTGTTTTAAATAGGTGTGCTCGAAACCTCGTGAACGAGCACGGATAATCTTGTCTTGATTGTCATGACGAGCTTTCTGCGTGTCACTTTTCACTACGTAGTCGATAACTTGCTCAATGATGTTTGACGTATCAAGCTTTAGTAGGCGAAGGAACTTAACCGCATCGTTTTCGTATGACTCATCAATTCCAACAATGCGATATGGGATCACGGAATCAATACCACCAATGTCGACATTTTTACTCAGTTCTACTAGACGAACATCGATCACTTCACCGAGTTTGTAATCAAACGCGGAAGGGACTTTAAACTTAGCGCCTGAAGGAGAGAGATCGATGGTGACCGCGTGGACCACTTGTCTATTGGCCAACTTGAGTTTTATTTGAGAAGACAGTTTTAGGCGGTTCTCTTTACGCTTAAGATCATAGCCTAACGTGATTGCTTCGACGTTGATGCCATTCGTTTCTATGCTGACTTCAGTGCCTAGGGGCTTGCCACGCTTTTGCATGACGCGGAAATTATTATGGGTGTTACATAGCGCTTCCCAAACACCCTCAGTATACCCACCAAATTTACGGGTGTTCTTATGATAGGCGTTGAAAGCGACATCATCTAACCAGTGCTTGAGACCATCGAGTTCGTATTCGCGGCACTCTCCCTTGACTCGTCCGCGTAAATCGATGGGTTTAGTGCAAGGCGCCATAACACGGTTAAGCTCCATTTTTACTAGGATCTTAACGGAAGGAGGATCCCCCTCTGTCATTTGACCGAGAAGATAATCGAAGTCTTCTGAGTGATAAACGGGAATTAGACGTTCCGCGAGAGAGAGTATTTCTGGCTGCTGCATATTTTTTGTTAGAGTATCCCTTACTCATTTCATATCGGCCTTGATATAAAGATCTTTAGTGATATGTTACTGCGAATCAAGTAGAGAAGATGATATAAGCTACTTCCGTCGTAGTTTATGTCACAAATACATAATTTAAGACCTGAGGTTACATGGCAAAAGCGAAAACAGCGTACGTATGTAATGACTGCGGTGCAGATTTCCCACGTTGGCAAGGACAGTGCAACGCCTGTGGCGCGTGGAACACTATCAGCGAAGTCCGATTGGCAGCATCTCCAAGTGTTGCTCGTAACGAACGTCTATCGGGATATGCAGGTTCAACTACGGAAACCAAAGTTCAGACACTGTCAGAGATCGATCTGCAAGAAGTCCCTCGCTTTACGAGCGGCTTTAAAGAACTCGACCGAGTTCTGGGTGGCGGTGTCGTTCCTGGGGCTGCGATCCTTATCGGTGGTAATCCGGGGGCTGGTAAATCCACACTGCTACTACAAACTATGTGCTATTTGGCATCACAAATGCCGACCTTATATGTGACTGGTGAAGAGTCACTGCAACAGGTCGCGATGCGCGCTTCTCGGTTAGGTCTGCCGAAAGATAATCTAAAAATGCTTTCGGAGACCAATGTTGACCGAATTTGTCAGATCGCTGAAAAAGAGCAGCCCAAAATTATGGTGATTGACTCTATTCAAGTTATGCATGTATCAGATGTTCAATCTTCACCAGGTAGTGTGGCTCAGGTACGAGAGTCTGCTACTGCGCTCACACGGTACGCTAAACAAAACAATGTCGCGGTATTTATCGTTGGTCATGTTACCAAAGATGGTACGTTGGCGGGGCCAAAAGTATTGGAACATATTATTGACTGCTCCGTATTGCTCGATGGCGGGGCAGACAGTCGTTTTCGTACTTTACGCAGCCATAAAAACCGTTTTGGTGCGGTGAATGAGCTGGGGGTCTTCGCTATGACGGGTCAAGGCTTAAAAGAGGTGAGCAATCCATCTGCAATCTTCCTTTCTCGCGGCGAGGAAGAGACGTCAGGCAGCTCGGTGATGGTTGTTTGGGAAGGAACACGCCCACTTCTTGTTGAGATACAGGCGTTGGTTGATTATTCACAGTTGGCCAATCCACGTCGTGTTGCTGTTGGTCTCGAACAGAATCGTTTATCGCTTTTACTTGCAGTGCTGCACAAGCATGGTGGTCTACAGATGGCGGATCAAGATGTTTTCGTCAATGTCGTCGGCGGGGTAAAAGTGACAGAAACCAGTGCCGATTTAGCGTTAGTGATGGCACTACTCTCTAGCTTCCGTGATCGACCATTGCCTAAGGATGTGGTGGTGTTTGGAGAAGTTGGATTGGCTGGTGAGATTCGCCCTGTTCCCAGTGGTCAAGAGCGACTTAACGAAGCCTTTAAACACGGCTTTAAGCGAGCGATAGTGCCTGCGGCAAATATGCCTAAAGGTGGTATTGCTGGAATGCAGATTCATGGGGTTAAAAAGCTTAGCGAAGCGATTGAAGCGTTTGATGAGCTTTAAACAGAGGGGCTTCGCCCTGCGAGAATCTAGAACGCTTCGCGTCGAGATCGGGCTGCGCCCTTCGAGAGGAGCTTGTGATGAGCGAGTCGAAAGTTGCAGGCAAAGCTGGATGAGATTTAAGCTTAATTGTATGAATTTAAAAGAAAAGGGTTGACGCACACTGTCAACCCTTCCAAGATTTTCTCGCTTCTCGCTTCTCGCTTCTCGCTTCTCGCTTCTCGCTTCTCGCTTCTCGCTTCTCGCTTCTCGCTTCTCGCTTCTCGCTACAACATATCTACCGCTTTCGCTACAGCTGCAACGAGTCTCTCGACATCTTCAACTGTGTTGTAGGCGGCAAATGAGGCGCGGATAGTGCCTTTTACACCCAGAGCGTCCATTAGCGGGTGAGCACAGTGATTTCCGGCTCTGACTGCAATGCCTTGCTGATCGAGTAGTGTAGCAACATCCTGATGGTGAACGCCTTCAATGATAAATGACAGCACCGATGAGTTAGCCTGAAAACCTAAGATGCGAACGTCATCCAGTTGCTCTAATCCAGCCTTGGCTTGGTTAACTAAGGAGTGGATGTGATCTTCAAGTGATTGATGATCTAATCCTTGGTACCACTGAATTGCCGTGGATAGCGCAATAGCACCGGCAACGTTTGGTGTGCCAGCTTCGAACTTACCAGGAAGCTCACTAAAGGTAGTGCCATCAAAAGAAACTTTCTCTACCATCTTGCCGCCACCGTGCCATGGAGGCATGGCTTCGAGGATCGCTTGCTTACCGTAAAGCACACCAATTCCCGCAGGAGCAAAGATCTTATGTCCAGAGAAAACATAGAAGTCGGCATCTAACTGTGCAACATCAACAGATTCATGAACAATACCTTGTGCACCATCAACGACCACAACCGATCCAGCTTGATGAGCGCGAGCTATAACCTCTTCAATCGGTTGGCGAGTGCCAGTGACATTAGTGATATGAGCCAGGGCGACGATCTTGCTCTTATCCGATAGTAAAGTTTCAAAAGCGTTAAGATCAAACTGGCATTGATCTGTCATCGGGATCTTAACTACTTTAGCACCAGTCTGCTGCGCGACAATCTGCCAGGGAACAATATTAGCGTGGTGTTCCATTTCACTAACCAAAATCTCATCATCAGGCTGCAAGATGTTTCGGGCATAGGTCTGTGCGATCAGGTTTAGTGCTTCTGTCGCTCCGCGTGTCCAGATTATCTCTTTACTTGAGTTCGCTCCGATAAAGCGGGCCACTGTTTCACGAGCACTCTCAAATTGGCTGGTGGCTTGAGCGGTCAAGCTGTGGCTGCCGCGGTGAACGTTGGCATTTTGCTGGCTGTAATAGTGAGAGATGGCGTCTATGACACATTGAGGTTTTTGTGTAGTCGCTGCACTATCTAGATAAACTAGCCTTTGTTGATTGATCTGCTGCTTCAGTGCAGGAAACTGCGCTGCGATTTGCTGGACATCAAACATTACTCTTCACCTAGTTTGTGGTACTGCAAGGTAGGCATAGTGACCATTGGTTCTGCGACACTCCATGCGTGTGCTTTACCTGAGAGATTAATGATTACTTCCATCGCGAACTCAAGTGCGGTCCCCGGTCCTTGGCTGGTTAAAAGGTTATGATTGGTATCGTAAGTCACGCGCTTTACACGCCAGTTTTGAGCGGGGATGTGGCTTTCAAAACTAGGGTGGCAAGTCATGAGTGCGTCGGGATAAAGACCATGGTGGGCAAGGACTAAAGCGGGTGCAGCACAAATCGCAGCGACGAGCTTGCCTTCGTACATTTGTTGTCGAACAATTTCAACCAGCACCGTACTGTCACGGAATGTTTCTGCGCCTTGCACTCCGCCTGGCAGGATCACCGCATCAAATTCATCGTCAGCGATATCAACCAACTTGCAATCAGCGGTCAGCGTTACTCCTCGTGATGCTTTCATGGTTAACTGACCATCGAAATCTGCACTCGCAACAATGGTTTCATAGCCAGCCCTGACCATCGTATCGATGATGGTAACGGCTTCCATTTCTTCTGTGCCGGGTGCGATAGGGACGAGGACTTTCTTTGTCATTATTGATTCCAACTTTGTTCTATGTTTTTGATGGCTTGATACAGTTTGTGATTTTTGGGCGTCGAGATGCCATGGTGTTGCGCGCGCTCAAGTAAGTATCCAGTAATAAAGTCTATCTCGCTTGGGCGGCGATGGAAAATATCTTGCTGCATAGAAGAGTGATTTGCAGCGGTTACCTCGATGACGTGATTGATTGTTTGCGACAGTTGCTCACGTGAAAGCGGGATCTGTTCAGCGGCTAACACTGGATAGATTTCATCCAGTAGTCCATTGATTTCAAGCTGGTGATCTTGAGCGGCAAGCTGACCATTTTTGATTTGATTAATGGCCGTGAGGGGGTTAATCGCACAATTTATCGCGAGCTTAGTCCATAGTGCGTGGTGAATATTGTTATTCCAAGCTACGACAGGAAATGCATGAGTAAAGACTTCTTCAAGAAATGAACATTTGTTGCCGAGTGAATTAAAACCACCGAGCTGCGTTTGTCCTATGCCAGTATGCAAAACTTGTTGTTTACTTGGCTTATACGCCCCGTGGGTGGTTGTAGCCAGTACTAACGGGTTGTTAGGCATTTTATGCCCCACGGCTTCAGCTGTGCCCATGCCGTTATGCATTAGCACTATGATGGCATCTGGGCTTATGTGTCGCATAAGCGGGTGCAGTGCGGTATCAACTTGCCACGCTTTTACTGTAACAAGAATCAGATCGGCTTGTTCAACACTGTTGATGCTGCGGTTAGAAAAGGTTTGCGGCGGTTGCTGATCAAGTTGAAGCGTGAGTCTTGGTTCGCTAGAGGTCGACCAGAGAGAAACACTGTGCCCTGATGCTTCAAACTTGGTTGCCCATAAAGAGCCAATTGCCCCCGGGCCTAAGATGAGAATATTCACTGAATGCTCGCAAGTAGATAACTTTGCACCAAGGATAATGTCAGTGAAGGGGAAAGCAATAAAAATGGCACCCGAAGGTGCCATTTTTAGTCAAAACATCAACAATTAGAAGTTGTACTGTACACGGTAGATTACAAGATCTTGGTAATCTTTACGTGCTAGTTTGTTAACTGTATAGCGGTATAGAACACCAGTTGACCAATTTTGGTTAATGTTCCACATTGCGTTTAGGCTACCGTTTAGCCCCCAACTTTCTGCATTAACACCGCTGTTGAAATCAGTGCTTTGCAGATTTGAGTACTCGTCGTTACGCGCAAATTCAAGCTCATTCCAAGTTGAGAAGGTAAAGTTTTGACCAGCGATGTCGGTGTTGTAGTAACCTACGTAACCGAACATACCACCGTTGTTACCACGGATGTTGCCACTGTTGATTTGGTGAATACCGATAAATGGCGTGAAACCCCAACCGTCACCTTTAAGACCTGTATAGCCAAGACCGATTACACGGTTTTGTTCATGTAAGGCACCACCATTACCGTCGTTGTCTTTATCAGTGTTGTAGACCTGAGCGTATAAAGAGATACCAGAATCAGTTAGGTTATAGTGGATTGTGCCTTTAGTGGAAGCACCACGATCGTCACCAGCGCGATCAACACCTTCATAGTCGTAGAAACCGTAGATTTGCCCCCAGTCAAATACGGCACCACCTTCAATACCGATTACCGCTTGGTTACGATCTTCGATATCTGCATTGAAGTTATCGTTATCGTTACCGATACCGTGGTTCCATGCTTGGTAGTCAACATACATACCACCGAAACCGAATAAGTATTCTGCTTGAGCTGGTACAGCTGATACCGCTGCAACAACACCTAGAGCTAAAAGTGATTTACGCATAATGGGAACTCTCTATGTTTGTTAATTTCAATATTCATTCGATATTTACTTAGTTGCACAATCTTAGCTGTGCTTTATGGATGTGAATAATATCGATAAAAATCTCAAAAGCCATGTGCAACTGATGTAAAAAAACATAAAACAAGTGATCTGAATCCCATTAATAAGCAAAAAATAACGTTCCAATGGAACTTTCATCCCGTTGCACAAAAAGTGAAACAGGTATCGATTACGCAAGCGTTTACTCTAAATTTAATGTCTATCAACTATTCAACACATTCGGTTAATGATCGCTTTTGCGACCTGTAACGTAACTGTTAATAAAATGGTTGGGAGTGATTTTATATGGCCGAAGTAATGCTTTTTCCTCTAAGTTCAATAGTTCTCCCTGAGGGAAAAATGCGACTAAGAATTTTTGAGTCGAGATATAAACGTTTAGTCTCTCAAGCGATGCGTGCGGATGGCACTTTTGGCATCTGTATGTTTGAAAAGGCGAAAGAGTCTGGTGAAAATGAGCTATCTAAGATTGGGACGCTGGCACAAATCGTCGATTTTGAAGTGCTAGACGCGGGTCTATTAGGAATCACAGTGACAGGATTAGAAAGATTCGAGATAGATCAGGTGCGTGTTGAATATGATGGTCTTCGCTATGCGAAAGTGACTAAGCTACCCAACTGGCAAGTTGAACAGCTTAGTATCGAGACGGAGTCTGTCGCTCAGCATCTCGCGCAGGTTTATGAGCGTTTTCCCGAAGTGAGCAACTTGTATGACCAAAAGTTTCTGGATGATGCAAGCTGGGTTAGTCAAAGATGGCTTGAGATATTGCCGCTGTCCAAAGGCCAGTTTGATCATCTTGCTGCTGCGCGTGATTGTCGTGAGGCGATACAGTTTTTAAATAAAGCGCTCTTTAGCCAATAGCTAAATGATCTTTCCATGAATTGAAGCGTATATACTGTCTAAGGGCACCGTTTAAGGATATCGAAATGGCCAATTCAGATAGCCAAGCTTTCACCAAAGCAGATTGGGCTGAGTGTATGGAAAAAGTGAAACAGCAGGACAAACATGCGTTTGCATTGGTTTTTAGTCATTTTTCTCCACGTCTCAAGCAATTTGCATTCAGGCATATGGGCAATGAGCAGATTGCCGTAGAAGTCGTTCAAGAAGCGATGACAACCGTATGGCAAAAAAGCGCGTTATTTGATAGCAGTAAGAGTTCGCTTTCTACATGGATTTTTACGATAGCCCGTAACCTTTGTTTTGACATTTTGCGCAAACAGAAAGGTAGGGATGCGCATATACATTCTGAGGATCTTTGGCCTAATGATTATTGTCCGCCAGATATGGTGGAACATTATTCTCCTGAGGCCGAACTACTTAAACTACAGGTGGTTAAATATTTGGATTTGCTGCCGGAATCTCAACGCAAAGTCGTACAGGCAGTTTACTTGGAAGAGTTACCGCATCAGCAAGTCGCAGAGATGTTTGATATTCCCCTTGGAACGGTTAAGTCACGGTTGCGCTTAGCAGTAGAGAAACTTCGAATTTCGATAGAGGCAGATACACTATGAGTTACCATCCAGATGCATCCGTTTTGCAAGCATACGCTCAAGGCACGTTGGATGATGTGAGCGCTTTTACGATAGCCACCCACATCGAAAGTTGTCCACGCTGTCGAAGCCAAGTTAACGGGTTTGAACAGCTATACGGCGAAGAGCTAATGGCGAGCGATATTAGCGTCAAAGATGACTTCGATGCTATGTTCGACAAAATTGTCGCTCTTGAACAAAACAGTGACCCTATGAGGCTTCCTCGTATGCCGACGTTTGTTGAAGTGAATGGCAAGTCTTTTCGTCTTCCTCTGTCGCTATCGCGTTTTAGAGACCGGATCAGTGATTGGAAGAGCTATGGAGGCAAGGTATTTAGCGCGGCAATAGATATCTCGCCAGATGCTAGAATTAACCTGATGTACATTAGCGAAAATGTGGCTATTCCCCAGCACACTCATAAAGGCACGGAGTCGACCTTGGTTCTTCACGGTAGCTTTAGCGATGAAGATGGGCACTATGGAGTGGGGGACTTCTTGTTCAAAGATGGAACAGTAAAACACAGTCCATACACTAAACAGGGTGAAGATTGTTTGTGTTTGACTGTACTCACACAGCCGATGATATTCACTCAAGGTGTCGCCAGAGTATTCAATTTATTTGGTAAGGGGCTTTATCCCTAGTCAGAAAATTGATGCGAGAAAAAAGGCTTGGTGAGAAACCAAGCCTTTATTTTTATTGTTGTGCTGTGTCCTGTTGATCTGCCTGTTGAGAATCTCTCTGCTGAGCTCTGTTTAACATATCCGTGAAATAATGACGCAACGAATAGAGCATAATCAAACTCGGTATTACCATCAGTGCCGTCAGGACGAAGAAGGTTGACCAGTCGTTGAGGTAGTCAACCAGTTCTCCCGAGAAAGAGGCGAGTGTTGTTCTACCGAAGTTGCCTAAAGAGGCGAGTAAAGCGTACTGAGTAGCAGAGAACGCTTGACCTGTGACCACTGTCAAGAATGACACAAAGGCAACGGTTGAGAATGCAGAAGTGAAGTTATCGACAACCAAAGTGGCTAAGAATAATTGCTCGCTCGGCCCTACTTTTGCTATCCAAGCAAACATGAGGTTACTTGACGCCATGGCAATGCCACCGATCATTAAGCCACGTACGATACCGAACTTCACGTTAACCATACTGCCGATCAAGGTGAACACAATTGTGAGCCCCCAACCAATCAGTTTTGAATAGTAACCAATCTGCTCGTTAGTAAAGCCTACTTCTTTATAGAAGGTAATCGACATTCGACCTAAGAAAGCTTCTCCAATCTTAAAGAGGAAAACAAACAGTAGTAGGGTGATTGCGACTCTAAATCCGTTACTTCTGAAGAAATCGAGGAAAGGCTCAACGACAGTGACCGTGATCCATGCGACGATACGATTGCCAACGACTTTGCTGTGACGTTGTTCGGCTTGCGCTTGCAACGCGTCACGTTGAGTTTTGGGTTCACCAACTAAGAGCGTGAAAATCATTAGTAGGACGACAATCGCTGCCATTCCATAGTAAACCCCATTCCAGCCAATAGAGTCAGCGTTGATAAAAGCTAAGTAACCTGGCACCGAGTAGCCCGTCCACCAACCGATAACCGCCATCGCTGACGCTTGTGGCAATTTAGAGGGCTCTGATTTAGGGAATGTATCGATACGAAAGGCATCAATGGCGATGTCCTGAGTGGCCGACGAGATAGCGATACCCAGAGCAAGCATTGAAGTGAGCATTAGGTTTTGTGATGGGTCGACACCGGCTATTAATAGGGTACAAACTAGCACAATTGATTGACAAACAAAGACCCAACTTCTTCGCTGTCCGAGCATTCCATGCAGAAGAGGAATACGGACTCGGTCAACGAGTGGTGCCCACAGGAAATTAATGGCGTAAACGGCAAATACGCTACCAAAGTAGCCTATTGCTGCACGTGTGAGTCCGGCGTCTTTTAACCAACCTGACATATTTGAACCGATCAGAACCCAAGGAAAGCCGCTCGAACAGCCAAGCATAAATACCCACATTAGGCGCTTGTCCATATAACTGCGAATCGTCTCTAGCCAAGACATAGAAGGAGAGTCTGAAGACATACACAAATCCTTGTTTGAGTGTTTGGTCAGCAAGAAAACAGAAGGCTCTAACAAAGTAGAGCCTAATATGATTATTTGATGAGTGTGGCTTTGGTGATAATGATGGGTTCTACTGGTACATCGCGGTAGCGCCCTTTGGTTGTTGTTGGCTTGCTCGCCATAGTTTGGATAACGTCAAACCCTTGAGTCACTTTGCCAAATACAGCGTAGCCAGGTGGACGTTGATCATAATCCAAGAAGCTATTGTCGTTATAATTGATAAAGAACTGTCGAGTCGCTGAATCCGGGTTATTAGTACGTGCCATGGCAATGGTCGCACTATCATTTTTAAGCCCGTTATACGCTTCGTTTTTGATCGGAGCGTATGTCGGTAGGGGGTTCATATTCTCATCAAAACCTCCTCCCTGAGCCATAAAGCCAGGAATGACTCGATGGAACTGAGAACCGACATAGCTGCCATCGTTGACATACTTAATAAAGTTAGCAACGGTAATCGGTGCTTTGTTTTCATTTAGCTCGACTGTAAAAGAGCCTAGGTTTGTTTCAAACTCTACCTTCGGACCCGCTAGCGCAAGTGAACTGACTAATGCGAGTGAGGCAAATACCATTTTCAACATTAGAAACGCTCCTGCATGTAATTCTGAAGTTCACGGTCGTTGGCCACTTCTTGAAGAACTAAGTTGATGACGTCATTAAGAACAACTTCAATTTCTTCGTTAGAAGCACTGAGCGCCCCGGTGCGCTTCGCTGTACCAGTGTAGGTCTTAACCAGTTTACCTTGTGGCGTTTCAGCCGTGATTTCAATGACTACCTTACCATCCATCTGGTTTTCCATCACAGTGTGCTGAACGGACACTAAGGCTTCTTGAACTTCGACTTCAATTGAGTTTTCACTATTGACGGTACTGCGGAAACCTTGTGACTGGAACTGCTCCAATAGCGCATTTTCAATTGAGATACGTACGTTTTGTTTAGAATGAATCGGTTCAATATTTGAACGACCGCTATCGACAAGAGCAACGTATTGTGCAGAACGCACGTCTTTACTGGTTAGCGTAAATGCCGCATCTTGAACAAGAACGCTGTTGCTAAGGACAGCCTTAGGCATAAAATTAATTTGCTCTTGCTGCGGAGCTGAACACGCAGTAAGTAGTGCCATTGACGCGACTAGAACCAGTTTTCTCATTGTAATTTCCTTTCTTTGTAACTCTGCGAGCTTATACAAACGTAAACAGATAATAGAGGACTATTTAGTCGCTTGTAAAATAACAAATTTCTTATTGGCAGCAACCACTTTGACGTTTGACTTACCAAATAGCCTAGATAGCTTTCCATCGTAGCTGAGGTGACGGTTACCGATAACTAATAATTGCCCACCAACAGTAAGAATTTGCTTTGCATCACAGAACATCTGCCATGCAATATGATCGGTGACAGCTTGCTGCTGATGAAATGGGGGATTACACATGACCATATCCACATCGCTCGCCGTCATTCCATCTAAACAGTTATTCGCAACGCACTCTATTTCTCTATCACTACCAAGATTGGTTAGGAGGTTGTGTCGAGCCGACTCGACCGCCATAAAGCTCTCATCAACACAGGTTAATTTAATTTGTGGGTTTAATTGCCCCATTTTTACGGAAAGGACACCGTTACCGCAACCTAGATCGACCACATGTTTAAGATTTTGGTTTTTTGGTAAGTGCTCAAGCATAAAGCGAGCGCCCAAATCTAAGCTTTCTCCTGAATAGACATTTGGCAGATTGTTTAGCGTAATGTTCTCTTTTTCTACTGACCATTGAGTATTGGCAGAGACTTGGGTGGCATTAGCACTATTTGCTGAACTAAAGACTAGACGGTGTTTTTTCCAAGCAAGTGAGGTTTTTGTTTCACCCAGATGTTTTTCAAAAAGCTTAAGTGTCGAGGAGTGGATCTCTTTTGCTTTGTTGACAGCAATAACAGGAATTGTCTCGTTCAGTGTTTGACGCAACTGACTGAGTTGCCAAATTAGGTGCCTATTGCTTTTGGGTAACTGAAGCAAAACCAAATCTACGTCGGCTGGTACTTCATCCATAGTTGTTATGAAGTCGACGTTAGGGCACTGATTGTGTTGTATGTTTGCAAGAGTACCTTGCTGAGAAATAAACGAGTCACTCATCATAGTGATACGATGTTTGTCACTAAACCAGCAACTGAGTGCTCCAAAGTTGTCGTTGACGATTAAGATATGCTGGTTGGGCTCGAGTCCCATATCTTCAACATGGTTGATTAGGTATTCGTCTCCCGCATCCCATGCCTGAAGAGTTTCGTTGTTTCTCTTTGGGTATCGGAATAAAGAAAGGGTTCGCTCATGCAGTGAAAGCTCAGTAATCATAATAGCAACGCAAGGTTATCGGTCATTGGGGAATTGTCGCAAAACGCTGCGGTTGTGAAAACTAAAACCTTTAGCTTTCCGCTTAAGGCGACTATTATCTAGCCCATTATGTTGTTTAGTCTGATGGTAAAGTGCAATGCTGCAGGAAATAATAGAAAGCAAACTTACAGATACATTTGAACCTAGCTACCTAAGTGTTGTGAACGAGAGCTATATGCACAATGTGCCAGCCGGTTCAGAAAGCCACTTTAAAGTTGTGATTGTGAGTGAAAAATTTGAAGGGCAAAGACTTATTGGTCGTCACCGCCAAGTTAATCAAGTGTTGGCTGAGGAGCTGGCGAATCATATTCATGCGCTCTCTATGCACACCTATACCGCGAGTGAATGGAAAGAGCAGAACCAACTCGCTCCAGATAGCCCAATGTGCTTGGGCAGTTCAAAATAATAAAATGAGAGGGTAGCAACGGCTACCCTTTTTAGTTAGTGCTTAAGGGGTGTTGTTAACAACGTAGAAACAAATAAATGCAGTAGTAAGTTTTAAATAAGATTGTTTCACGATGTGAATGTAATGAGCTATACAAAATGATATGCAGAAAAGGGTTTGTGCGGTGGCTCAAACTTATGACTATTCCTTAGCCTTTTAAACTCAATTCCTTCGAAATATCTCGGTTATTCATAGGATTCATCATGGCATCAACTTCTAAAAAGATGATAGACTATCGCACCTGATAAATCTCGATGATTTCTTGTGACGAGATTTTTAAGAGGATGTTGCGATTTTGGTGTTTTAAACAGCGCCAAAACCGGACACTAGTGTCGTGTCTAAAAGTTACGCAATCTAAGAATCTTTTTCCCGATAAAAGTAGTGCAAGTGCGTATGATTACAATAAAGAAGGGTTTGGACCTGCCAATCGCAGGAACTCCATCCCAGGTGATTAATGATGGTAAGACCATCAAAAAAGTCGCCTTGCTTGGCGAAGAGTACGTCGGCATGCGTCCTACTATGCATGTCCGCGTAGGCGATGAAGTAAAGAAAGCTCAAGTTCTTTTTGAAGATAAGAAGAACCCAGGTGTGAAATTTACTTCACCAGCAGCTGGTAAAGTGATCGAGGTTAACCGTGGCGCTAAGCGTGTACTTCAGTCTGTAGTGATTGAAGTGGCAGGCGAAGAGCAGGTTACTTTCGATAAGTTTGAAGCTGGCCAACTAGCAAGTCTTGACCGTGAAGCGGTTAAAACTCAGCTTGTTGATTCAGGTCTTTGGACAGCTTTACGTACTCGTCCGTTCAGCAAGGTTCCAGCAATTGAGTCTTCTACACAGGCTATCTTCGTAACTGCAATGGATACTAATCCGTTAGCAGCTCAGCCTGAGTTGATCATCAACGAACAGCAAGAAGCATTCGTTGCCGGTTTAGACCTGCTTTCAACCCTGACAGATGGCAAGGTTTACGTATGTAAATCTGGTACAAGTCTGCCTCGTTCTTCTCAGTCAAATGTTGAAGAGCATGTATTTGATGGCCCTCACCCAGCAGGTCTTGCTGGCACCCACATGCATTTCCTATACCCAGTGAATGTAGAAAATGTGGCGTGGAGCATCAACTACCAAGATGTTATTGCGTTTGGTAAGTTGTTCCTTACTGGTGAGCTTTACACTGATCGTGTTATTTCTCTGGCTGGCCCAGTAGTAAATAACCCTCGTTTAGTTCGTACAACTGTAGGTGCAAGCCTAGAAGACGTAACGGACAGCGAGCTGATGCCAGGTGAAGTTCGTGTGATTTCTGGTTCGGTACTTTCTGGTACTCATGCAACTGGACCTCACGCATACCTAGGTCGTTACCACGTTCAGGTTTCTGTATTACGTGAAGGCCGTGAAAAAGAACTGTTTGGCTGGGCTACGCCTGGTAAGAACAAGTTCTCGGTAACTCGCTCATTCCTTGGTCATATCTTCAAAGGTCAGTTGTTCAACATGACAACAACGACTAACGGTAGTGATCGTTCTATGGTTCCAATTGGTAGCTACGAACGCGTAATGCCATTAGATATGGAACCGACTCTGCTACTTCGTGATCTATGTGCAGGTGATACTGACAGTGCAGCAGCACTAGGTGCACTTGAACTGGATGAAGATGATTTAGCATTGTGTACCTTTGTGTGTCCTGGTAAATACGAATACGGTGTACTCCTTCGTGAATGCCTAGATACCATTGAGAAGGAAGGGTAATTTTTCATGGGCCTTAAAAAGTTTATTGAAGACATCGAGCATCATTTTGAGCCAGGTGGAAAACATGAGAAGTGGTTTGCGCTTTACGAAGCTGCAGCAACACTTTTCTACACACCAGGCTTAGTAACGAAAAAAAGCTCTCACGTTCGTGATAGCGTTGACTTAAAACGCATCATGATCATGGTTTGGTTTGCGGTATTCCCAGCAATGTTCTGGGGTATGTACAACGCAGGTGGCCAAGCTATCGCTGCACTTAACCACATGTATGTTGGTGACCAACTTGCAGCAGTAGTAGCAGGTAACTGGCACTACTGGCTAACTGAAATGCTGGGTGGCACCTTAGCCGCCGACGCAGGCGTTGGCAGTAAGATGATCTTGGGTGCAACTTACTTCCTACCTATCTACGCGACGGTATTCATCGTTGGTGGTTTTTGGGAAGTACTGTTCTGTATGGTGCGTAAGCACGAAGTTAACGAAGGTTTCTTTGTTACTTCTATCCTGTTTGCACTTATCGTTCCACCAACGCTACCTCTATGGCAAGCAGCGCTAGGTATTACCTTCGGTGTTGTCGTTGCTAAGGAGATCTTTGGTGGTACGGGTCGTAACTTCCTTAACCCAGCACTTGCTGGTCGTGCATTCCTATTCTTCGCTTACCCAGCTCAAATCTCGGGTGACGTAGTATGGACAGCAGCTGACGGCTTCTCTGGTGCAACGGCTCTTAGCCAATGGGCTCACGGTGGTAGCGGCGCGTTGATCAACAACATCACTGGCGCTCCTATTACTTGGATGGATGCATTCATCGGTAATATTCCAGGTTCAATTGGTGAAGTATCGACTCTTGCTCTCATGATCGGTGCAGCAATGATCGTCTACATGCGTATTGCATCTTGGCGTATCATCGCAGGTGTGATGATCGGTATGATTGCAACAGCTACGCTGTTCAACGTTATCGGCTCTGACACTAACCCAATGTTCAACATGCCATGGCACTGGCACCTAGTTCTTGGTGGCTTTGCGTTCGGTATGTTCTTTATGGCAACAGACCCTGTATCAGCTTCATTTACTAACAAAGGTAAATGGTGGTACGGCGCGCTAATCGGCGTGATGTGTGTACTAATCCGTGTTGTGAACCCAGCATACCCAGAAGGCATGATGCTGGCGATTCTATTCGCGAACCTGTTTGCACCTCTGTTCGACCATGTGGTTATCGAGAAGAACATCAAGCGGAGACTAGCACGCTATGGCAAGTAATAACGACAGCATTAAAAAGACGCTGGGTGTTGTTGTCGGGTTGAGCCTTGTTTGTTCAATCATCGTATCAACAGCAGCGGTAGGTCTACGTGACAAGCAAAAAGCTAACGCTGTACTAGATAAGCAAACTAAGATCGTTGAAGTTGCTGGTATTGACGCTGACGGTAAGAAAGTACCTGAGTTGTTTGCTGAGTACATCGAACCTCGTCTAGTTGACTTTGAAACTGGTGCGTTTGTTGACGGCGATGCTGCAACTTACGATCAGCGTAAAGCAGCAAAAGATCCAGCAGAGTCTATCAAGCTAACCGCTGACCAAGACAAAGCTAAGATCCTTCGTCGTGCTAACACGGGTGTTGTATACCTAGTGAAAGATGGCGACGCTGTATCTAAGATCATCCTACCGGTACACGGTAATGGTCTTTGGTCAATGATGTATGCATTTGTTGCGGTTGAAACTGACGGTAACACTGTATCTGCGATCACTTACTACGAGCAGGGTGAAACTCCTGGACTTGGTGGTGAAGTTGAGAACCCATCTTGGCGTGATCAATTTATTGGCAAGAAGCTTTATGATGAAAACTTCAAGCCAGCTATCAAAGTTGTTAAAGGTGGTGCCCCAGCCGGTTCTGAACACGGTGTTGATGGCCTATCAGGTGCGACACTAACAGGTAACGGTGTTCAAGGTACATTTGATTTCTGGTTAGGCGATATGGGCTTTGGTCCATTCCTAGCAAAAGTTCGTGACGGAGGTCTGAACTAATGTCTAGCGCACAAAACGTTAAGAAGAGTCTGTTAGCACCAGTATTGGATAACAACCCAATCGCGCTTCAGGTTCTTGGTGTTTGTTCTGCTCTTGCAGTAACCACCAAACTAGAAACGGCTTTTGTAATGACACTAGCGGTTATCTTTGTAACTGCACTGTCTAACTTCTTCGTTTCAGTAATCCGTAACCACATTCCAAACAGCGTGCGTATCATCGTACAGATGGCAATCATCGCATCGCTAGTAATCGTGGTAGACCAAGTGTTGAAAGCATACCTATACGATATCTCTAAGCAGCTATCGGTATTCGTAGGCCTAATCATTACAAACTGTATTGTAATGGGTCGTGCTGAAGCATTCGCAATGAAGTCTGAGCCAATCCCATCTCTAATCGATGGTATCGGTAACGGTCTTGGTTACGGTTTCGTTCTTATCACTGTTGGCTTTTTCCGTGAACTATTTGGTTCAGGCAAACTGTTCGGTATGGAAGTGCTTCCTCTAGTGAGCAACGGCGGTTGGTATCAACCAAACGGTCTGATGCTTCTAGCGCCATCAGCATTCTTCCTAATCGGCTTCCTAATCTGGGCAATCCGTATTCTGAAACCAGAACAAGTAGAAGCGAAGGAGTAAGGACGTCATGGAACATTACATTAGTTTGCTAGTTAAATCGATTTTCATCGAAAACTTAGCACTATCGTTCTTCTTAGGTATGTGTACATTCCTTGCTGTATCTAAGAAAGTTAAGACCTCTTTCGGTCTTGGTGTTGCGGTTGTATTCGTACTGACAGTAGCAGTACCAGTGAACAACCTGCTTTACACTTTCATTCTTAAAGAGAATGCGTTAGTTGAAGGCGTGGATCTTAGCTTCCTGAACTTCATCACCTTTATCGGTGTAATCGCAGCACTTGTACAGATTCTAGAAATGATCTTAGACCGTTTCTTCCCACCTCTGTACAACGCGCTAGGCATATTCCTACCGCTAATCACAGTAAACTGTGCGATCTTCGGTGGCGTGTCTTTCATGGTTACACGTGACTACAACTTTGCTGAATCTGTTGTTTACGGCTTTGGTTCTGGTGTGGGCTGGATGCTAGCTATCGTTGCGTTAGCAGGTATCCGCGAGAAGATGAAGTACTCTGATGTACCTCCAGGTCTACGCGGTCTTGGTATTACGTTCATCACAGTTGGTCTTATGGCGTTAGGCTTTATGTCTTTCTCTGGTGTTCAACTGTAAGTCGGGTAAACGGCAGCAATTAAAGGAATAGTCATGAATACTATTATTTTTGGTGTAGTGATGTTTACCCTGATTATTTTGGCGCTAGTTTTAGTGATTCTTTTCGCTAAATCTAAACTAGTACCATCAGGTGACATTACAATTTCTGTGAACGATGACCCTTCACTGGCGATCGTTACACAACCAGGTAGCAAGCTACTGGGTGCTCTAGCAGGTGCTGGCGTATTCGTATCTTCTGCTTGTGGTGGCGGTGGCTCTTGTGGTCAGTGTCGCGTAAAAGTTAAATCAGGTGGTGGCGACATCCTACCTACCGAGCTTGACCATATTACTAAAGGTGAAGCACGTGAAGGTGAGCGTCTAGCGTGTCAGGTTGCAATGAAAACTGACATGGATATCGAGCTTCCTGAAGAGATCTTCGGTGTTAAGAAGTGGGAATGTACAGTTATCTCTAACGATAACAAAGCAACATTCATCAAAGAGCTTAAGCTACAAATCCCAGATGGCGAATCAGTACCTTTCCGTGCTGGTGGTTACATCCAGATTGAAGCACCTGCTCACCACGTGAAATACGCTGACTTCGATGTACCAGATGAGTACCGTGAAGATTGGGATAAATTCAATCTGTTCCGTTACGAGTCTAAGGTAAACGAAGAGACGATCCGTGCTTACTCAATGGCGAACTACCCTGAAGAAGAAGGTATTATTATGCTGAACGTGCGTATCGCTACGCCGCCGCCTAATAATCCTGACGTACCACCTGGTATCATGTCTTCATTTATCTGGTCTCTTAAAGAGGGCGATAAGTGTACGATCTCTGGTCCATTTGGTGAGTTCTTCGCTAAAGATACTGACAACGAAATGGTATTCGTTGGTGGTGGTGCAGGTATGGCGCCAATGCGTTCACATATCTTCGACCAACTTAAGCGTCTTAAGTCTACTCGTAAGATGTCTTTCTGGTACGGTGCACGTTCTAAGCGCGAAATGTTCTACGTTGAAGACTTTGACGGCCTACAAGCTGAAAACGACAACTTCGTATGGCACTGTGCTCTGTCTGACCCTATGCCAGAAGATAACTGGGATGGTTACACAGGCTTCATCCACAACGTATTGTACGAAAACTACCTGAAGGATCACGAAGCTCCTGAAGACTGTGAGTACTACATGTGTGGTCCACCGATGATGAACGCAGCTGTTATCGGCATGCTTAAAGATCTCGGTGTAGAAGATGAGAACATTCTTCTAGATGATTTTGGTGGTTAATCTACCTTAAATCTCTGAATGTTATGGCTGACTCGCTAGAGTCAGCCATTATTTTTTTAAGAATGGTAATAGTCGATACGTTAGATAAAGACGTATGAGCTATTCCCGTTCCCCAAAAATACAGGAGTTTAACAAGTGAAAAAATGGCTTGTTGCATTTGCTTCTCTGTTGGTACTGGCTGGTTGTGAAAAACCAGTAGAGCAGATTCATTTAAGTGGCCCAACAATGGGTACAACTTACAACATTAAATACATTGCGGCCGAAGGTCAGCCCTCTCCCCAAGATCTACAAGTTGAAATCGATCGATTACTTGAAGAAGTAAACGATCAGATGTCGACTTACCGTAAAGACTCTGAGCTAAGCCGTTTCAATCAAAGCGAATCGCTAGAGGCATTTGAAGTGTCACCACAAACGGCAACCGTTGTGAAAGAAGCGATTCGTCTCAACGGTCTAACTCAAGGCGCTCTTGATGTTACCGTCGGTCCACTAGTTAACCTATGGGGCTTTGGTCCTGAAGGTAGACCAGAAGTTGTGCCTTCAGATGAAGAACTATCTGCGCGCAAAGCGAGAACAGGTATTCAACATCTAAGTGTTGAGGGTAATACCCTATCTAAAGACATTCCTAACCTTTACGTAGATTTGTCTACAATTGCTAAAGGGTGGGGTGTTGATGTTGTGGCTGATTACATCCAGTCTCAAGGCATCCAGAATTACATGGTAGAAGTCGGCGGTGAGATGCGTCTTAAAGGCTTAAACCGCGAAGGTGTGGCTTGGCGTATTGCTATTGAGAAGCCTTCTGTAGAAGAACGTGCGATTCAAGAGATTATTGAACCGGGTGATATGGCAGTTGCGACGTCAGGTGATTACCGTAACTACTTTGAGCGTGATGGTGTACGCTACTCGCATATTATTAATCCAGCGACAGGCAAGCCGATCAATCATAAAGTAGTGTCGGTCACTGTTTTAGATGCCTCTTCAATGACGGCAGATGGCTTAGCGACTGGACTGATGGTTCTTGGCGAAGAGCAAGGTATGAAAATCGCTGAGCAAAATAATATTCCTGTGTTTATGATCGTAAAAACGGAAGAGGGCTTTAAAGAACTAGCCTCTTCTGCCTATAAGCCTTATACGAATAAATAATAACTCGAGCGAGCATGTCATTATGAGTACATTTTTGATTACATTTGGTGTGTTTATGGCCGTGATTGCAGCGATGTCCATAGGCTATATCATTCAGAAGAAAGTTGTTAAAGGTAGCTGTGGTGGCTTAGGGGCGGTTGGTATCGAAAAGGTATGTAATTGTCCTGAACCATGTGATGCACGTAAGAAGCGTGAAGCACGTGAAGCGGCCCGTCAAGAAAAGCTAGCCGCATGGGAAAAAGACCGCATCGCTTAGTCCCGTCCTGTTAATACAAAACACAAACACTAGTCACTCGACTGGTGTTTTTTTTAACATTTCGTCGGTGAAAATAGTCCGGTTACGTCCCAACTTCTTCGCTAAATATAAGCGATCATCAGCGATCTTAATTTGGTCATGAATGTCCCCAGTGATACTACTTATGCCTATGCTGACAGTAACAAGTATGATATTTCCATTATGCTTTACGGGGGTTTTCTCGACACGTTGTCTCATGTTTTCAATGCGATTGATGAAATCATCGTATGGCGTGCACGATTGAATACAAAACTCTTCACCACCAAAACGCACCACGATATCATCAGGAAAATATATCTTCAGGATATTTGCGACTGTTTTAAGAGCAGCATCGCCCCCGTCATGACCATAATTGTCATTGACCTGTTTGAATAGGTCGATATCAATCATTGCAATGTTACGTAGCTGACAACCAGAGCAAGCCTGACTAAAGAGAAATCTTCGATTCCACAACCCTGTGAGAACGTCTTGATTAGCGAGTTTGTGTAACTCATCGGTTGCTTCCTTCATATCAAGCAACTGGTGAACCCGACAGTAAAACTCTTCTTGATTAAATGGCTTGGTGAGAAAGTCATTCGCTCCCGCTTTTAGAAACTGGGCGGTAAGGGTTTTCGATTCGTTGCCAGATAGCCCTATGATGGCGAGTTGGTTCTTATCGTACATCTGGCGCATTTCACGAGTCATGGATATGCCATCTTTAACCGGCATGTCGTGATCAGTGATAACAAAGGTGATATCGGAACAGCTTTGCAGTTTTTCGAGTGCAACTTGACCGTTTTCCGCCTGCGTGGTGCGAATGTACTGATGTTCGAGCAACTGTGTCACATAGCGTCGGACTGTCGCTGAGTCATCAACAATGAGGGCATGGTGTTTGCTGTTATTAATAAGCCGTTTAGCTAGAGGAAGTAGGTAGGAGATGGATGCCATGCTGTCTTTCAATATGTAGTCCAGAACCCCCTTTGCAATAACTGTTCGGCCTGTGCAAAAGATTCTGCACAGCAGACATGACAGCCTAAAGTAGTAAGCTGCTGTTTTAAGAAATTTTGGTAAGCGCGACTATCCTCTACAACCAAGACTTTATTGTTCAAAGCGGTGCCTCTTTTGTTACCTATAGAATTAATAATAACTGCATCCAACAAACTTGCGAGTGTCGAACAGGACAAATTTGCAGACAATTTGTACTTTGAGATATATATGTGATTTATTATACTGTTTATATGTACAGTCTGTTCTGGTCTTCGAAAGTGGATAAGAAAACGCGAAAAATCATACATATAGACATGGATTGTTTTTACGCGGCAGTGGAAATGCGTGATAACCCTTCATATCGTGGACGGCCACTCGCCGTCGGGGGGCATGAAAAACAACGTGGCGTGCTAAGTACCTGCAATTATGAAGCGAGAAAGTTCGGCATCCGTAGTGCAATGCCAACCTCTAGAGCATTGCAGTTATGCCCTCAGTTACTTGTCGTACCGGGAAGAATGCAGATCTACAAAGCGGTTTCAAAACAGATCCACGCTATCTTTTCGCGTTACACAGCACTTATTGAGCCCCTGTCTCTTGATGAAGCGTACCTCGATGTGACGGATTGTCCTTTACATAAAGGCTCGGCAACCCTGATTGCTGAAGCTATTCGTAGCGATATTTGGAATGAGCTACAGCTAACGGCATCTGCGGGTATCGCGCCAGTAAAGTTTCTCGCCAAGATTGCTTCCGATATGAATAAGCCCAATGGTCAGTATGTGATTCCTCCGGATAGAGTTCAAAGTGAGATAGACAATTTGCCGTTAGAGAAAATTCCGGGGGTTGGCAAAGTGAGTCTGGAAAAACTCCATCAAGCTGGGTTGTATGTAGGGCAAGACGTCAAAAACAGTGACTATCGCGATTTACTACTCAAGTTCGGCCGGCTTGGAGCCTCGTTGTGGAACAAGAGCCATGGTGTTGATGATCGTGAAGTCGTGGTTGAAAGGGAAAGAAAATCGGTTGGGGTCGAGCGTACATTTGCCGAAAATATTTTTTCATATGATGAATGTTGGCGTGTCATAGAAGACAAGTTGTTTCCTGAATTAGAACAAAGGCTAGAAAGAGCATTGCCAGACAAGGCGATCATCAAGCAGGGGATTAAAGTTAAATTTGCTGATTTTCAATTAACGACGATAGAACATATTCACTCGCAGTTGGAGTTGGAATATTTTAAACAGCTATTGCATGACATTCTTAAACGTCAACAAGGCCGAGAAATCCGATTACTGGGTCTAAGCGTGATGCTTAAACCCGAGGAACAGAGTAAACAACTGAGTTTTTTTTAATCTAGGCTTTCTACCCACAGCCTAACCTCACTGAAGGGGATGGCTTCAAGTTGACCAAACCCAGCTAAAGAGCGTGCTTTGATCTTGGTAAATACTGGTGTAGTGATCCCACAAAGAAATTTCGTTCTTAGATTGAGCGACAAAGGCGCACGAGCTTTGGTTTCCAATTGAACCAACCATTCACGAACTTGCTCTTGATCAGTCTCGCGTTGTACTAACTTGGGTAAGTGTGCGACTTCGCCACGACAGACACTACAGTGGTTACAATTGGAAGGTGCGTGTTTATCGCCAAAATACTTGGCCAACCTTGCACTAAGGCATTGACTTGATTCAAAGAAATCCAGCAGTTCGCGAATACGATTCACATCATTGGTTTCTTTATTTTTAAACAGAGAGGATAGTTTCTCAGCGAGTTCAGCGGTAGTGTTGGCTTTTGACGAAACTCGATAGACCTCAGTCATCAGTTTACTTTCTAGCTCTATCCAGCCTTTCTCGTTGAAATAGTTGAGTGCGGCTATGGCTCTTGAACGATCGCCTTGGAACTCTTGCCATAAGGTCTCAAAATCGACCTGACACCAAGTGCGAGCTTGGGGTGAACAGTTAAATAGCGCGCTAATAAACTCACGACGTTGTGGATCAAAATGATTGACAATGTTTTGTTTATCGGTGAGAAACTTAAAACGATAGTCTGCGAAATAGCTGTATTGTGACTCGATGACACCTTCCATTTCCATGTACACTAATAACGTTTTCAAAGGAAGCTGACGAATATTGCTTTCTGTCGAGAGTCTGCTGAGCACGACTTCCCATTGAGGAGATGAGTCAATCGCTTGTTTGAGGACAAACTCTATTTCGCTTGTCTCAGGCGTGTCGCCAAAAATAAAGTTCTCTAAGGTGCTGATACTATTTTGGTTCGCGAGTAATACGCATTGGGACGGATGCCCGTCTCGTCCTGCTCGACCTATTTCTTGCGCATAGTTTTCGATGGATTTAGGCAGATCGAAGTGAATGACTCGGCGAATATCAGATTTGTCCACTCCCATTCCAAAAGCGATTGTTGCGACAATACAATCTAGCTGCCCCTGCATAAATTGATTTTGAATCTGCTCACGCGTTTCATTGCCCATGCCTGCATGATAGGCACTGACGTTAAGGTTATTATCAGCCAGTAAACGGGCAACCTGCTCGGCGGTATTTTGCAGGGTCACATAGACAATGGTGGGCAGTTTGCAGTTTGATTTAATTAAACTCAGTAGCGCTTCAGGCTTGTTTTCGTCCAGGCATGGTGAGACAGAAATATCGAGATTAGGACGATAAAAGCCAGTGACAACAACATCATCAGGTTCAATGGAGAACTTGCTCTGCATATCTTCGATAACCGTTTGTGTGGCTGTCGCGGTAAGCAATAGGACTTGAGGTATATTCAATTCTTTCAGGTAGTGCGGCAGTTTGAGGTAGTCCGGGCGGAAGTTGTGGCCCCACTCAGAGATACAATGAGCCTCATCGACGACCAGCAAAGATATCGGTACTTGGGAAATAAACTGCCTAAAGCGTTCATTCTTCAGCCTTTCGACAGATATCATCAAAACCTTGGTATGTCCTTGTTTTACCTGATTCATGATCTGTAAGGACTCTTCACGGGTTTGGCTAGAGTCAATGGATGCTGCGGGAATTTGTTTGCTGCTTAGGAAGGCGAGCTGATCCTTCATCAATGCCAGCAGAGGAGAAACCACCAAAGTCAGATGAGGCAAGACGACAGCGGGAAGTTGATAACAGAGAGATTTGCCTGAACCGGTAGGGAAAATTGCTGCACATGATTGCCCTTGCATCACTTTTTCGATAACCGCTTGCTGCCCTGTACGAAGTGATTCGAAACCAAAGGTGTGATGGAGTGTCTGCTGAAGATCGAATTCTTGGTTGGGGCTAAACATAATACTTGATTCCAGTATCTTTAAAGGGCAATGAGCTCTATTCTAAGGGTATTAAAATGATTGGAACATGGTTTTAGTATGAATAAGTTGGAACTAAAACGCATTATTCAGGATTTGCTAGAACAAAAATGGCAAATCGCGCAAAGCTCAGTTCAAAGGGCAATTGAATCGGCGACGGACGAAGAAACGGTTCCTGAGCATAAGTATGACACTTTAGCCCTTGAAGCATCTTATCTTGCCCATGGTCAGGCAATGCGCTTACAGGAATGTGAACAAGAAATTCGCGTGATGAAAGAACTTGTTTTGCCTATCGAGCCCGAAAAAGTGGTACTTGGATGTGTGATTTCATTACTGGACGATGACGATCAGATCAAACGCTTTTTTATCTCACCACGTGCGGGTGGTTTAAAAGTGTCAATCGACGATGAGAGCGTCACATTAGTAACGTTTGATTCGCCATTAGGTCAGGCTCTCAAGTCCAAGAAAGTTGGAGATGAAGTGACTTACAAGGTTGCCGGTGTAGGACATTGTTACGAGATTGAAACCATAAGCTGACAAACATCAAATGATTTCTGCTATGGTAGGCATCAATAACTGCTCGAGAGGTAACAATGAAAAAAGTATTACTGACATTACCTTTATTACTTTCCAGCCAAGTTTATGCTGCACAGTGTAAAGTTGACTTAAAAAACGAAATTCACTTGAATGGTGAGAGAATTGAAATTCACCAAGTTGGTGGTGAAACCGCGGTTGTCGATGCAGACAATGGCCTAACGATTCATGGTGAAAAAATTGAGTTGGATGATAGCCAGAAACAAGCTATTGCCCAATATCGAGAGAATATTAATGACTATTTGCCTAGAGCGAAGCAAATCGCCCAAGATGGCTTAGCACTCGCGAATGATATTGTTGATGATGTGGCAGAGAGCTTTGACGCGCCAGAGGCGTTTGATAGCGTCAAAGAGGCTATGAAGCAGTTTTATGCCGATATTGAAGCTCGATACTACAAGAATGGTGATTTGGTTTTACCTGCCGAAAGCTTTGGATCGCTAAATGAAACATGGGCTGAAGACTTAGAAAAAGCCAAAGCACTGTTTAATGAAGAGTTCATTACGAGTGCCTTTGATGCAATGTCAGCGAAAATGAAGGCAGAGGGTGGGCTGAACTTAACTGAAATGGCCAACTCAATGGCGGAACTTAAAGAACGAGTTGCTAAACGTCTTGCCGAGCATGCGGCTGAAGTTGAGCAACAAAGTGAAGACTTTTGTGATTCTCTTGATCAAATGGTTGAACAAGAGCAGCAACTTCACGATAAGATCCCGCAATTGAAGGATTACCAAATCTTCACCATCTAATCCGATTTACTTTTTCGATTGTATTGAATAAAGAGCGCCTGTATGGCGCTTTTTTATGTCTTGAGTACTGGAGTAGTGAATTGTTGTTTGATTTTTGCTCATTTGAGACTGATTTGTTGTAAATACGCTGAGAACTGCCCGTGTGTGTTGATTGTTTAGTTTTGGCTAGTGTTTTATACTTGTGTACTAGTTAGCTAGTTCATTGGTGCGAATAAGTTGTATGGCTCAAACAAATTACACACAAACACGTGAGCATTTTGGTTCTCGTCTTGGTTTTATTCTCGCTGCGGCAGGCGCTGCGGTTGGTCTTGGCAACATTTGGGGCTTCCCTACGCAAGCCGCGAGCAATGGTGGTGGTGCATTTCTGCTAGTTTACCTAGTGATGATTCTAGTGGTTGCATTTCCCATGTTGGTCGTTGAAATGGCAATCGGTCGATATGGTCAGGCAAATCCGGTAGATAGTATGCGCTCACTTACTAGCAACCCTTTAGGTAAAAAAGTAGGGGCAACGGTAGGTTGGATTGGATTGAGTGTGCCAAGTGCGGTATTGGCATTCTATAGCATTGTAGGCGGTTGGCTAATTTGCTTTTTACTGGGAGCAATAACCGACGTTCTGGGGTTTGAGCAGGCAACCGCTTGGTTTAAGGGATTTAGCGTAGAGCGCAATTTGTTCGGTACGATTGCATTCTATGTTCTAACCGTATTAATCGTTCAAGGTGGAGTGAAGCAGGGGATTGAAAAGTGGTCAACCCGCTTGATGCCAGCACTATTTGTTCTATTTGGTCTGCTATTTATCTATATCATAACTCAAAGCGGTGCGATTGAGGGGTTAAAACACTATTTGATACCTGACTTTGAAAAGGTAATGGATCGAAAACTCATTTTGGCCGCGATGGGGCAAGGCTTTTTCTCGCTCACGATTGGTGGCTGTTCAATGCTTATTTACGGCTCTTATTTAAGCAAGAAGGAAAATCTGCCAAAGATGGCGATGAATGTCACCTTAGTTGATACAGCCGTGGCGTTTATCGCCGGTCTAGTGGTTATGCCTGCTATGTTTGTTGCAATGCAAAAGGGTGTGCAGATTTACGCGCAAGATGGGGCGTTATTAAGCTCGGATACATTAGTTTTCACCGTATTACCTCTGATGTTCGATAGTTTAGGTTTGTTGGGCCAATTATTTGCCATTGTCTTTTTCTTACTGTTGACTATCGCGGCTTTGACGTCATCAATATCTATGTTGGAGTGTCCAGTGGCGTTGGTCAGTGAGCGTTTCAATACCAAACGCAAGACAACAAGCTGGGTTTTAGCTGGGCTTATCGCTCTGTTCAGTATTGTTATTGTTTACAATTTTGGCGCTATGTTTGGGGCGGTAGCAACGGTGGCGACTCAATACTTGCAACCTGCCGCAGCGCTGTTGTTCTGTCTGTTTGGTGGCTGGGTGTGGAGCCGAAATAGCAAAGTTAAAGAGCTAGAACAAGGGTATCCTGAGTTCACTCAAAGCTGGTTTGGTAAAATATGGCCAATTTATGTCAAGTTCGTTTGTCCAGTACTGGTCTCCACCGTGATATGGGCATCATTTGGTTAAAGCAAAGCTCAATTTGTTAACGTAGCCCGCGTAATGCGGGCTACGTTAGTGAGTCACGCCACCGTTACTTCGATCTGATACAAACGGCGGTCTGATAGGTGATTGGGAACCATTGCCAAAACCAAGCAAAGCGGAGTTCCATCATTTTTCCTGGCCACCAGTATTTCCATTTAAAAAACACATCATCAGCCATGCCAAATCCTACCTCGGAGTAACCGGTGTAGTAGAGATTATATGGCGCTTCTCTTGCACGTCTTAGTGGTCTTGTCATCGGGCGTTCATTCGATCTGATGAGTCGCCAGTCGGAGTAACCTGCGTAGGTTGAATTGGAACATGCATTCCTTCCTTGCTGACGGTTGTAGAATGGCCCCCATTGTGTGTAGTACATGTGGCGATACGTCTCATAAACAGGCTGAGTTGGCCCGTATATAACCGCTACGGACTGAGAGCAGTTTGAGATATATATTGGGAAGCCATGGGCAAAACCGCCTATCGAGCAAGAGCGCACAGAATCTGTACCAGTGGGCAGAGAGATACCATTTAGGGTGCTCACTACACTATTAGAGAATTTGGCCCTTAAAACGTTACCGTCTTGGTCTTCAACTTGATGGTACAGGAACGAAAACTGACCTTGTAAAATAGTAAACTCACTTGTTGCCCAGAATGTATCGCCTACATTTAGGTTCTCTCCACCGTTGATGGTGTCGGTAAGATTCCCTGAGTTAGCCTGAATGTTTCTACTTGCCGGGCTAGCAGGTCTGTAATAGTCGGAACACTTAGGGGCTCGGTAGCCTTTACGTACACAAAATCTGACTGAAGATAAGTGTGAATTGTTGGCGATATAGTAAGGCTTACTCGATACGATAGAGCCGGAACGTGTCTGCCAATAGATAGATCGAAAGGTTGAAGATGAATCAAAGTTGGTGGCAATTTCTTGATCGATCATGCCTGTAAGCATGATGTCTTGTCTATTTTGTATCGTTACTTCGCTGGCGTGTACCCAGCTAGAACAAATACTAATAAATAATAGTAGGATGAACTGCTTCATTATTTTTCTCTTGTAGTGGATAGCAAAGTCATATGAAAATTACTTGCCGACTCCAAATACCAATGACTAATTAAGACGCGTGCAAATTGCTGTGTCATATGTGATTTGCTGTGGCGACCAGATGAGTTTGTGTTCTACAATTTTGCCTGTGGTTGCGTAGTTTTATTATGTCCATAGTTGTCCTTTGATCTTAATTGTTATTTGCTTAATTGATGGTTGCTTATTTTAGTCGTTATTTAACTTATTAATTAGTTCTTTTTTAGATTGATGTTGTTTTTATTTTCTAATATGAATAGGGGTCAATTAATAAATTGTTGTTTTTGATAATAAATTTAATTCCTATAGGATTGTTTGTTGGTTTGCATTGTGTTTGTTCTCTTTTTTAATAAGATAATTGGTTTGGTTGTGTAAGGTAAATCACCATTTATAAGAAAGATATTACAAATGTTCACTTTGATAGAGAGTGGAAATGGCTTTGTTGCTTAAATCGATGGAACTAAATCAAGCTTACAGGACTAGGTATGCCTGAAATTCAGTATGTTGTTGATTACTCTAATTAGGTTCTTAGCTTGGTTATGAGTTAATGTCACTAATAATAATGCTTACTAAAGCAATTTGTTTGAAGGCTATATTAATATCATATGAATGTGCTAACTACTAATTTCTAAAACGCATCATTATTTTCGATCTTAGGCTAGAGTAATTTTAAGGGCTAATTATGAGTAGGTTTTTACTATTATTCATTGCGCTATTTTCTGGTATCGCAAGTGCCAGTGTTAGCGTATTTACAACTAACGGTGGCCTCGCTTCAGCAACGGTTTCGCCTAACAAAGTCATTATGGAAAAACATAATAATGATTTGGCTAAAAATTTGGTTGGAAACCTGTAAAGGTCCATTTGATGTTGGACCAAGATAGGGGGGCGATGCTAACAAGTATCTCAGTCCTAGTAGACAGACTGAGATACTTAGTCAATTATGACATGGAGATTTGACCCGTTGTAAGAGGGTCAACATCCAGATCATTCACTTTCTCAATGAACTCCTCAACCACTTGTTCCACTTCTTCATCATCTTGCTCAAAGTAAGCTAAGTGGAAGATTGCATCGCCTTCGTTGACCAAAGGTAGGGTCTGTTGGCCGATAACAATGCCGCCTTTACGAGCGGTGAGTTCAATCTCACTGTGGCCGAGTGGGGCGCTGATGTAAGCCAATACTTGGCCTTTTTCAACTTTCTCACCCAGTGTTACAACTGTACGCAAGATGCCATCACTTTCAGCACGTAGCCAGCTAGTGGACTTGGCAATCACTGGTGTTGGCAGCTTTTTACGGCTTGAGCGCAGCATGCCAATTGCCTGCATTACACGTTGTACACCGATGAAACCTGCACTGATACAAATTGGCTCAAAGCGTAATGCTTCGCCCGCTTCGTAAGTCAGAACCGGAATGCCCAGGCGTTCAGCCTCGCTACGCAGAGAACCATCACGTAGTGGAGCATCGACTATCACTGGCGTAGCGAACGCCTGAGCAATACGAAGTGTTTCTGGGTTACTTAAATCTGCACGAATTTGTGGCAGGTTAGTGCGGTGAATTGCACCCGTGTGTAAGTCCAGAATGTAATCACAGCGCTTAGCGACCTGAGAGAAGAAAGTATTGGCCATACGTGATGCCAATGAACCTTTCTCACTTCCTGGGAAGCAGCGGTTTAGATCGCGTCGATCCGGTAGGTAACGCGATTTATGAATAAAGCCAAATACGTTGACGATTGGCACAGCAATCACGGTACCTTTGAGCTTGCTAGCATCAATGGTGTTGATCAACTGGCGTACAATTTCAACGCCGTTAAGCTCATCACCATGGATAGCTGCGTTGACCATTAATATGGGTCCTGCTTGCTTACCATTGATGATCTCAACAGGGATCGATAAAGGCGAATGGGTATAAAGCTTCGCAGCTTCTAACTCAACAACCTTACGTTCTCCCGGCGAGATAGACTCGCCGAGAAATTCAAATGCGCTATTCTTCTTAGCCTTTGCCACGAGTTTTAGTCCTTTTGCTTGCCGCATTCTTCTCAATAAATTCGACAATCATTCCAGCAATGTCTTTACCAGTTGCGGCCTCAATACCTTCAAGACCTGGAGATGAGTTTACTTCCATGACTAATGGACCACGGTCTGATCTTAGTAGATCCACCCCAGCCACATTTAGACCCATAATTTTAGCGGCTGCAACTGCTGTACGGCGTTCAGTTGGGGTGATTTTTACTAATGATGCGCTACCACCACGATGTAGGTTGGAGCGGAACTCACCCTCTGCACCTTGACGCTTCATAGACGCAATCACTTTATCGCCAATGACGAAACAGCGAATGTCAGCACCGCCGGCTTCTTTAATGTACTCTTGCACCATGATGTTTGCTTTAAGACCCATAAAGGCTTCAATAACACTTTCCGCCGCTTTACGAGTTTCAGCTAAAACAACACCAATACCTTGAGTACCTTCAAGTAGTTTTATCACTACTGGAGCACCACCAACCATGTCTAAAAGGTCTTTTACATCGTCAGGCTTGCTTGCAAAACCTGTGATTGGCATGCCGATACCTTTGCGTGATAGCAACTGCATTGAGCGTAGCTTGTCACGAGAACGCGTGATCGCAACAGATTCGTTGACTGGGTAAACACCCATCATTTCGAACTGGCGTAATACCGCAGTACCGTAGAATGTTACAGACGCACCGATTCGAGGAACAATCGCGTCAAAGCCAGACAGTTCTTCACCTTTGAAGTGGATCTCTGGTTTCTCTGAGTTGATATTCATGTAACAACGTAGCGCATCGATCACTTTTACTTCGTGACCACGGCTTTCTGCCGCTTCAATTAGACGCTTGGTTGAGTACAGGTTCGCGTTGCGAGACAGAATACCAATTTTCATTATTTGCTTTCCTCGAAAGGGACTAAAAACGATTCAACAGGGTCGACAATGATGCGATCGTGCATTGCAGTGCGACCTAATAGCATGCGAAAAGCCATGTTTTCGCGATTAGTTAAAGTAATTTCAATTGGCCAACTTTTTCCGCCAATGCTCAGTTCTGATTCGATGACATAACGTGATTCTTCATGACCACCTGAGTCGCGCACTGTGCGCTCATCAATTACTTTAGCTTCACAAACTTTTTCGAATTCCGTGTCGTGTTGTTTTGGGTGAATCCAGAAGCGGACCCATAGAGCTTCGTCCTTCTTAAAGCTCTCTACTTTGAATGCGTGTAAGCATGAGGTCCTGGCTCCGGTATCAATTTTTGCATTAATTTCTTCAATACCTAAACCTGGCAGGCTAAGAGTTTCTCGCCAACCGACTAATAGTTTTTCTTTCATCGCAGTACAAATTTTATTAGAGAGAATTACAGACTCAGTTAGGGATAAACTCAGTCCACCGATACAACTTAAAATGTTTATTTAAATTTGAGTTATCGCTTGAAGAGGGCGTTTGTGATGAGCCCAAGAAGCTTCAAGGAGGCGGACTGTATCAGTCACCTTGACTGCTGACTAACGAAATAAAATATCCATGACGACAAATTCAATTTATCGATAGTGGTGGGAAATTAATCGTCTAAAATTTGGGACTGTAAGCCCAATTCTTAGGATTAATCATAGGTTATTGACGTCTGTAACATATGCAACTTAACAAGTGCGCTAAAGTTGTTGATGAACATTATCGTCAATAGTTAGAGGGATTTATGAAAACAACAATAGCAAAAGTAGTGGCAATTGCAGCTGTAGTAGCAAGCATGACGGGCTGTGTAGGTAGCATGGCCGTTACAGGCAAGCTTATGCAGTTTAACGTTGAAGTGGTTGATAACCGATATGCGCGTGCCGGGGTCAACTTTTTACTCGCACCGGTATACGCCATTACGACAGCAGCTGACTATATTGTATTCAACTCATTGGAGTTTTGGACAGGTAAAAACCCGATTAATGGCTCTCCTCACATCTTTGATACCAAGACTGAGACCATGCTAGATATAAACGACGATCTAGATGACTCACTTAAAGAGGCGCCTATTGCTCCAATTTCTATGTATCGTACGTTTGAGCAAGGGGAAATGAAGCGCATTGACGACGAAACCTTCGAAATCGATATTACTTACAGCAATGGCGATAAATCCATCCTGCGTGGTGTGAAGATGGATGAAAACATCCAATACTTTATTGATGGAGAGCTAGTTGGTGAGACAACGTTAGAGCAGCTGCAAGAGTTGGCGGCTTCTAAAGCTTAATCGAGTGAAATAAAAAAGCCGAGTTCAAACTCGGCTTCTTTGATCTTATACATATTATGCTTTTTCTGGAATTGCTTCTAATAGCGCAACCATTTGATCCCAGAATAGGGCTACAGTATCAATCTTCACTTTCTCATCAGGTGAGTGAGGGAACTTGATGGTCGGGCCGAAAGAAACCATATCCATATTTGGGTAAGGTTCTTTAAATAGACCACACTCAAGACCTGCGTGGATTACCATGATGTTTGGCTTGTGGCCGTAGATGCCTTCATACATATCACGGAAGATCGCCATGATTTCTGAATCTGCGTCTGGCTTCCAACCTGGGTAAGCACCAGAGAATTCAATCTGTGCACCTGCTAGCTCTGCAACAGAAGCAAGCATGCCTTCTACTTGCTGACGACCAGAGTCAATCAGTGAGCGTACTAGACATAGTACTTGAATTTGGTTTTCTTGTGTTGTGATAACACCAACGTTAAGAGAAGTCTCAACCACACCTTCAATTTCATCGCTCATACGAATCACGCCATTTGGACATGCGTTTAGCGCAGCAATAAAGCGTTGTTGGTCCGAAACGATTAAAACCTGTGCGTCTGTTTCGATAGTTTCATTGAAAGAAACAATGTCAGTTTCCACTTTACCTAGCTCTGTTTTAAGCAGGTTAGTGTAGAACTCAAACAGCTCTGCAAGTTTCGCTTCGTTTTCAGCAGGAACCGCTACCGTTACGAATGCTTCGCGAGGAATCGCATTACGTAGGCTACCACCGCGGAATTCAACTAGACGAAGGTCAAGCTCTTGTGCGTGGCCCGCTAGGAAACGTGCAACGAGTTTGTTTGCGTTACCACGGCCGGTGTGAATATCACAGCCAGAGTGACCGCCTTTTAAGCCTTTTAAGATTAGCTGACGAGTCACATAACCTGCAGGGATTGCTTCACGTTTGATGTCAAAAGTCATTTCGCCATCAATGCCGCCAGCACAGCCCATGTAGACTTCGCCTTCTTGCTCTGAGTCAGTATTAAGCAGGATATCGCCTTCTAACCAACCCGCTTCAAGACCAAATGCGCCAGTCATGCCTGCTTCTTCATCGATAGTGAGTAGCACTTCGATTGGACCATGCTTGATCTCAGTCGATGCCAGTACTGCTAGACAAGAAGCCATACCCATACCGTTGTCAGCACCTAGGGTAGTACCTTTAGCAGTAACCCACTCACCATCAATGTATGGCTGGATAGGATCTTTAGTGAAGTCATGATCCGTGTCTTCGTTCTTTTGCGGCACCATATCAATGTGCGCTTGTAGAACAACACCCTTTTTGTTTTCCATACCCGGTGTTGCCGGCTTTTTAATGAAAACGTTGCCTGTTGGATCGCGGCGAACTGGTAGGCCTTGCTCAGTAGCCCATTTCACAATGTACTGTGCTAGCGCTTCTTCATGCTTAGAAGGGTGAGGGATAGAACAGATCTTATCGAAAAACTGCCATAGCGGAGCAGGTGATAAGTTGCTGATTTCAGAATGGAATTCAGACACGGATGACTCCTTAAAAAGAATAATGCCAGATTTTGTTGTGCGGCGCGGTTGTGCTAGCAGAACAAAAAGCTAAATCTGACCTATTAAATAGAGGCACAGAATATCACTCCCAGAGTCGCGGGTGTAGTGAAACCGCAGCTGAATTATCTTGTGGCTATCACAGAATACGGAATTGTTTCGACTACGCTATGTGGCTAGATTCGTATAAAATGTAGGAAAATAAAACAACAAGCTGATAATTCTGTAATTTAATTACGGAATTATAATGATCTTTATCAGGTTTTAAATTTTTTGTGACTTTAATCACTTTAATGCTTGTAATTAAATTTCCTTGAGGTATATTTGTAACCAACTTCCCAAGCGAAGAAAGAAATGCTCAAAGGATGAGTCCGATTTGTCGCCTCCAAGGAACCGAGAAATCAATATTTGTAATCTGTTTCAATTGATTTAGAAGGTGATAGTTATGAAAGGTTTACCAAGTGCAGCGTTCTGGCTAAACAGCTCTGTTTACACAGGCAGCTTTACTTACCCAACAAGCTTCGGTTACTAACCCTAAGCTTGTCACTCTCGAACAGTTTGTTCACCCCTATTATTGGAATTCTTTACGGCTCCTATATAGCTGACATGATTCAACCGCCACTCAATCTGAGTGGCGTTTTTTTTATCTATCCTTTTCCTCTACTCGATATATTTCTTGATTTAGGTGTATCGAGCCATCTACCTAGTTATTATGCATTTGGGTGTGTATTTGTTTGCTTTTCGCGCGAGTTTCCTAAGAAGAGTTTTCCGTTAGAGTAAAAAAGTGCCTTTTGAAAACTCTCTACTCAATGATGTTTATTGACTGAAATAAAACAAGAAAACACGCTTGCCTCTCATTGTTGTTTGTTTGAAATGTCGTTTTACAGTTAGAAATATTGATTAGAGTCATAATTCTATCTGGAATTTACTATTTGATGACTTTATAATTCGAGCCAATCGATTACGCAACCGTTTACTTTTACCCTTTTAGGATTCGATCATGTTCGAAAAACTGTTCAAGCTCAGTGAAAACGGCACCAACGTTAAAACTGAGATCATCGCTGGTATTACTACTTTCCTGACGATGGCTTACATCATTTTTGTCAACCCAGCAATGCTTGCAGATGCAGGTATGGACAAAGGTGCTGTGTTCGTAGCAACCTGTCTTGCAGCTGCGATCGGCTGTTTCATCATGGGCTTTGTCGCTAACTACCCAATCGCACTAGCTCCGGGTATGGGTCTAAATGCGTTCTTCACTTATGGTGTTGTTCTTGGCATGGGGCACTCATGGCAAGTAGCGCTAGGAGCGGTTTTCGTATCGGGTATTATCTTTATGGCATTAAGCGTATTTAAGGTACGTGAGTGGATCATTAACTCGATCCCAATGTCTTTAAGAACGGGTATTTCGGCAGGTATTGGTCTTTTCCTTGCGTTTATCGGCCTACAAAACTCAGGTATTGTTGTTGATAACCCAGCGACTTTGGTTAGCCTTGGTGACATTACTGGTCTGCAACAAGCGCTTGCCGCACTTGGTTTCTTCTTAACGATTGCACTAGTTTACCGTGGCGTACGTGGCGCGGTAATGATTGCTATCCTAGTGATCACAGCTATTGGCCTACTCATGGGGGATGTTCAGTGGGGGGGCGTTATGTCTACACCACCAAGCATTGCTCCAACGCTAATGCAGATGAACATCGCTGATGTATTTGAAGTTGGCATGATCTCGGTTGTATTTGCTTTCCTATTTGTTGACCTATTTGACACAGCGGGCACGCTAGTTGGTGTGGCAACAAAAGCGGACCTAATCAAAGAAGATGGTAAGCTTCCTCGCTTAAGTAAAGCGCTGCTTGCTGACTCAACAGCAACTTCAGTAGGTGCGATGCTAGGTACTTCAAGCACAACCTCTTACGTTGAATCAACAGCAGGTGTTGCGGCCGGTGGCCGTACAGGTCTTACTGCTGTGGTTGTTGGTGTGTTGTTCCTACTGGCGTTATTCTTCTCACCATTGGCTGGTATGATCCCTGCCTACGCAACGGCTGGAGCTCTGTTCTACGTTGCGATTCTAATGATGTCAGGTTTAGTAAGCGTTGACTGGCGTGACCTCACAGAAGCGGCTCCGGTTGTTGTGACCTGTCTTCTTATGCCACTGACTTATTCCATTGCTGAAGGTATTGCTCTTGGCTTTATCTCTTACGCAGCGATCAAACTGCTAAGTGGCAAAGGTCGTGATGTTTCTATGAGTGTTTGGGTTCTTGCTGCGGTATTCATTATTAAATACCTAGTAGCTTAAGCGCTAACTCAGTGATTTAGTTCGCTAGTTAACCTCAAATACGCTATTTTTCGCCATAACAGTTGCTCTGTTATGGCGATTATTTTTGTAGTAGAGACAAATTCCCCATTGGTATTGTATGTCGCATCCGTTAAAATAATCGTTTGCGTAGCTTTTCCCCCAGATATGTCTGGTGCAATCGTCCTGAGATTCTTGACGTGTTGCTGGGATGCAGATTTTAAAAATTATTAGGTTATTACAATGAGTAAAAAATTCATCATCACTTGGGACCAAATGCACACGTTCTGTCGCGAACTTGCTGAAAAACAGATGCCAGCAGAGCAGTGGAAAGGAATTTGGGCTGTGAGCCGTGGTGGTCTTGTTCCTGGTGCAATCCTAGCTCGTGAGCTGGGTATTCGTCATGTTGATACTATCTGTATTTCTAGCTACGACCATGATCACCAGCGTGATATGACGGTTGTTAAAGCACCTCAAGGCGATGGTGAAGGCTTCCTTATTGTTGAAGATCTTGTCGATAGCGGTGACACGGCACGTAAACTGCGTGAAATGTACCCAAAAGCCAAACTGATCGCAGTATGTGCTAAGCCAGCGGGTGTTGAACTGCTGGATGACTACGTTGTCGATATTGCTCAAGACACATGGATTGAGCAACCTTGGGATATGTCAATTCAGTACGTAGAGCCAATCAACCGTAAGCAAAAGTAGTCGCTAGATTGATATCTCGGCAAATAATTGATGGATGACCCTTTATTGGGTCATTTTTTTTATTACTATTTAGAAAATGATTTTAATTAGGTTGTACTAATGTCCGAGGAAGTCAGTAAGAACCTCTCAGAAACCTTATTCGCTAACCATAAGCAAGCGAAAGAGACTTCTGCGTTGACCCAATACATGCCAACAAGCGAGAAGCTTCTTGAAGAGAAACAGTTGGAAGATGGTTACAAGTGGTACCGAAACTTGCGCAGAATGCAGTGGGCGTGGCAGGGATTAGATCCTATCGAAATAGAATCTGTCCTCGCTAAAATTGCGGCTTCAAAACATTCTCGTACTCATGATGAGTGGCTCGACACTGTGATGGGATATCACAGTGGTAACTGGACATACGAGTGGACGAAATTGGGGATGCTACACCAGAAGCGTTCGGCCGAGCTAAAGGGTGAAATGGCGGCGGATGAGCTATTTAATGCATCGCTCTGTTTTAGTATCGCTGGCTACCCACATTTGAAAAATGACCGCCTTGCGACTCAAGCGCAGGTACTGGCAAGTAACGCTTATACTGAAGCCACTAAAAAGACCGGCTTTATCGTTAAGCGGATTGAAGTGCCATATCAGAAGAAGAGTATCGTTGCTCATCTCCATCTGACCAGTACGGAAAAGCCTCAGCCTGTAGTGATGGTCAGTGCTGGCTTAGATAGCCTACAAACAGATTTGTGGAGTTTGTTCCGCGATCATTTGGCGAAGAAAAACATCGCTATGCTCACTGTCGATATGCCTTCGATTGGACACAACATCCATTGGAACCTGACAGAGGACACGTCGTGTTTGCATCAGGCAGTGCTGAATGAGTTGTACAGTATTCCGTGGGTCGATCATCATAGAGTTGGTCTGATTGGTTTTCGATTTGGCGGCAATGCGATGGTGCGTTTGTCATTTATGGAGCAAGATAAAATCAAAGCGTGCGTATCATTAGGAGCACCTATTCACGATGTCTTGTCTTCGCCAGCCAAGTTAAAGCAGATGCCCAAAATGTATTTAGATGTCTTGGCATCGCGTCTGGGCAAAAGTGTGGTGGATATTAATAGTCTCGCAGGTCAGTTGATGGCATGGTCTCTTAAGGTTCAGGGGATTTTGTCTAGCCGTAAAACTCGTGTACCGATTCTCGCCATGAGTTTAGAGAATGATCCAGTCTCACCCTATAGTGACAATCAGTTAGTGGCACTTTTTAGTGATTACGGTAAAGCTAAGAAAATTAGTGCTAAAACAATTACACAAGGCTATGAGCAATCCCTCGATTTAGCGATAAAGTGGTTGGAAGACGAGCTAATTAGATGACATTTCAGCTAATTTAGACAACACTTAATCATATCGACTACCCAGACTTTTAAGTCCTTTCTAGTAGGCGATTATAATAAGTCAATGAATATGGAGATTCATTATGTCTGAACCGACGAAAAGTCCAACGCACTACCGCTTGTTATCAACCCTAAGAGCTATTGGTCCTTATCTACGAGAATCACAGAGCACGGATGGCATGTATATCTTTGATTGCTTGTCTGTGTGTGTAAACGACAAAAAATCTCCTGAACAAAGGGAGTTTTGGGGCTGGTGGTTAGAGCTCGAGAAAAACGGCGATCTATTTGAAGCTCGCTATCGAACTGGATTGTACGATGTGGCAGGTGAGTGGAAGGAGAAAGCATTACCGAAAAAAACGGTCGAAGATGTGACGCGCACTCAGGAGGCCTTCCATCAGAAACTGATAGAAACACTGGGTAAGGAGTTCGAAATACCAGTGGCAATGCATAAAGAGTCGGTAGAGTTCGTCTAATTTTCGTTGCTTATTATTGCTGTTCATCAAAAAGGCGCTTTTTAGCGCCTTTTCTGCTTGTGAATTTGCCATTTGATTGCTAAAACATCAGGTCTAATCGATCTTGTTAGCCCATCTTCTTGCGCTAGGGTCGTGACGGTTTTTTATTTATTTCATAGTAGAAAGGCAATGAATCAAGAAAGCGGAAAAGCATCACAGTCTCAGACCGTGGTGGTTAAATTAGGTACAAGTGTTTTAACTGGTGGCACTCTGGCTTTGGACCGAGCTCATATGGTTGAGTTGGTTCGTCAATGTGCAGAACTGAAAAAGCAAGGCCACTCTGTCGTGATGGTCTCGTCTGGCGCGATTGCAGCAGGACGCGAACACCTAGGATACCCCGCACTGCCCAACTCAATGGCAAGTAAGCAGCTACTAGCGGCTGTTGGACAAAGTCAGTTAATTCAGACTTGGGAGTCATTGTTCGCTATTTATGGACTAAAAATCGGACAAATGCTGTTAACACGTGCCGATCTTGAAGACCGTGAGCGCTTCTTAAATGCGCGTGACACCATCAATGCGTTAGTTGAAAACGATATTATTCCTGTTGTTAACGAAAACGATGCGGTAGCGACGAGCGAAATCAAAGTAGGCGACAACGATAACTTGTCTGCTTTAGTCGGTATTTTGTGTGGCGCAGATAAGCTGCTGCTACTGACTGACCAAAAAGGCTTATTTACTGCTGATCCTCGCAAAGACCCAAATGCAGAGCTGATTAAAGAAGTTAAGACCATTGACGATACACTGCGCAAAATTGCTGGTGGTAGTGGTACCACGCTAGGTACTGGTGGTATGGCAACTAAGTTGCAAGCGGCAGATATTGCACGTCGCGCAGGTATTGAGGTGATCATTGCCGCGGGTAGCGCGCCAAATGTGGTGTTTGATTCACTTGGTGATAACCCACAAGGCACACGTTTCTTACCGTGTGAAGAAGCATTAGAAAACCGTAAGCGTTGGATTCTAGCAGGACCAGCCGCGTCAGGTGATATTGTGATTGATGATGGTGCCGTTAACGCTGTGGTCGGTAAGGGCAGTAGCCTGCTTGCTAAAGGCTTAACTAAAGTGAGCGGCGAGTTCGCTCGCGGTGACGTTGTACGCGTGACTGACACACAAGGTAAGTTGGTTGCACGTGGTATCGCCAGTTACTCAAGCCAAGACATGGCAAAAATTGTCGGCAAGCACAGTAAAGATATTATTGGAATTTTAGGTTATGACTACGGCAGTGAAGTATTGCACCGTGACGATATGGTCGTAATCCAAGAATAAGGAAAGAAAAGTGGAACTGATTTCTATGGGTATCGCTGCTAAAGAAGCGGCTTTCCAACTGGCAACAGCATCAACAGCACAAAAAAACCAAGCATTGGCGATTATTGCCGATGAGCTTGAAGCAAACGCTGAAGATATCTTAGCGGCGAATGCGAAAGATATCGAACAAGGCCGCGAAGCTGGTCTAACCGAGGCACTGCTTGATCGACTATTGCTAAACCCAGAGCGCCTTACTGGGATTGCTAACGATGTACGTAACGTGATTAGCCTAAACGATCCTGTAGGTAGCGAACTAGACAGTAAAGTACTAGAAAATGGAATGTCGCTATCACGCCGTCGTGTACCACTTGGTGTGGTTGGTGTGATTTATGAAGCTCGCCCTAACGTAACGATCGATATCGCTGCTCTTTGTCTAAAGACAGGTAACGCAAGCATCCTACGTGGCGGTAAAGAGACATTCTTCTCTAACATGGAACTGGTTAAAGTGATTCAGTCTGCGCTGGCAAAAGCGGGTCTGCCTGCGGCATCAGTCCAGTACATTGAAAAGCCAGATCGTGAACTTGTCTCACAACTGCTTAAGCTTGATGATTATGTTGATATGATCATTCCACGTGGTGGTGCTGGCTTGCACAAGATGTGTAAAGAAAACAGCACTATCCCTGTGATTATTGGTGGTTTTGGTATCAGCCATATTTTTGTGGATGAGAGCGCTGATTTGGTGAAGTCTCTGGATGTGGTAGAAAACGCTAAAGTTCAACGTCCTTCCGCCTGTAATGCACTTGATACTCTGTTAGTACATGAGAAAGTGGCGGCCGAATTCTTGCCAATGCTGATCGAGCGAATCAACGACCAAGTTACCTTTGTTGTCGAAGCAAGTGCGAAGCCTTTTATGAGTGCAGCCAAACAGCAGCGCGATGCGGTAGAGGGTGACTTTGATACTGAATGGCTGAGCTACACTCTGGGTGTTAAGGTAGTGGCGGATGTTAAAGAAGCGATTAACCACATGCGTGTGCACAATGCTAGCCACTCAGATGCCATCATGACCAACAGTCTTGTTAACTCGGAGTTGTTTATAAACTCTGCTGGTTCGGCTGCGGTTTATGTGAATGCCTCTACGCGTTTCACTGACGGTGCTCAGTTTGGTCTGGGTGCGGAAGTTGCGGTATCAACCCAAAAACTTCACGCTCGTGGTCCAATGGGTCTAGAAGAGCTAACCAGTTATAAATGGGTTGGTAAGGCGAACTACTTGCCGCGCAGTTAACAAATATCGGTTAACATTGGTTGAAAAAGGGGCTAACGGGCCCCTTTTGCTTTTATTAAGATTACTTAATCCGCTAAACTGTCTGTCACTTATATGGAGGTGATATGCATTGTCCTTTTTGCTCTGAGAATGATACTAAAGTGATCGATTCTCGCTTGGTTGCTGATGGCCATCAGGTTCGTCGCCGTAGGCAGTGTCTTGCGTGTAATGAACGTTTCACAACTTTCGAAACCGCTGAACTGGTGATGCCTCGTGTGATTAAATCTAACGGGAATCGTGAACCATTTAATGAAGACAAAATGGTGGGTGGTCTTCAGCGGGCATTAGAAAAACGCCCCGTAAGTGCCGACGCAGTCGATGTTGCGATTAGTATGATTAAGTCACAACTTCGCGCAACAGGTGAACGCGAAGTACCTAGTGAAATGATAGGTAACTTGGTGATGGATCAACTCAAAGAGCTAGATAAGGTTGCGTACATTCGCTTTGCTTCTGTTTACCGTAGCTTCGAAGACATTCGAGAATTTGGTGAAGAGATTGCAAGGTTAGAAGATTAAGGCCGTTTCTCTATGACTACCTTTACTCGGCAAGATTTTATCATGATGTCCCGCGCTATTGAGTTAGCAAAAGGGGGCATCTATACCACGGCTCCAAATCCCAATGTAGGCTGTGTTATCACCCTTGATGGTGAAGTCGTGGGCGAAGGCTTTCACTTGCGCGCTGGTGAACCCCACGCTGAAGTACACGCCCTTCGAATGGCAGGTGAAAAGTCAGTGGGTGCCACTGCATACGTGACGTTAGAGCCTTGCTCTCATTACGGCAGAACTCCACCATGTGCAGAGGGGCTGATCAAGGCCAAAGTGGCTAAAGTCATTTGCGCGATGCAAGACCCCAACCCCCAAGTCGCAGGGCGCGGGATTAAAATGCTGCGCGATGCGGGCATAGAAGTTGAAGTCGGCCTGCTGGAACAAGATGCGATCAATCTAAATCCGGCATTTATCAAACGAATGAAAAGCGGAATGCCGTTTGTTCAATTAAAAATGGCCGCTAGCTTAGATGGTCAGACAGCCTTGTCTAATGGCCAAAGTCAGTGGATCACATCTGCGCAAGCGCGTCAGGACGTACAAAACTACCGCGCACAAAGCGGCGCGATACTCTCAACCAGTAAAACCGTTATTGAAGACAATGCTTCATTGAATGTACGTTGGGAAGAATTACCTATTTCAGTACAGACGAAGTACCCACATCAGCAATTGCGCCAGCCAGTTAGAGTTATTCTCGATAGACAAAGCCAACTGACACCAGATTTAAAGTTATTTCATACTGAAGGGGAGCGTTTAATTGTTTCACCACAAGGTGATGTGCAGCCAACGCTAAACTCAAATCAGCAAGTGGATTTAGCCGCGACATTTTCTCAATTGGCGACTGCTCATAACATTAACCATCTCTGGGTCGAAGCTGGAGCGACATTAGCGTCTAGTCTTATTCAGCAAAATCTAGTTGATGAGCTGGTGCTCTATCTGGCTCCTAAGATTATGGGAAGTGATGGTCGAGGATTGCTCGGCGCACTTGGGCTGGCGTCAATGGCCGATGTTATTGATCTTAATTTTAAAGATATCAGACTAGTTGGTCGCGATGTACGCATCGTTGCCACAATTGAAAAGAAAGAATCCTAATCATGTTTACAGGTATTGTAGAAGCAGTCGGTACCTTGACTGCAATCACGCCAAAGGGCGAAGACATTAGTGTGACGGTTGATGTTGGCAAGCTTGATATGAGTGATGTCAAGCTTGGCGATAGTATTGCCACCAATGGTGTCTGCTTAACGGTCGTCGCCTTTACTTCCACCAGTTATACCGCAGATTTGTCACTAGAAACCCTTGATAAAACAGGATTTACTGATTACCAAGCGGGTGACAAAGTTAACTTAGAAAAGGCGATGTTACCAACGACCCGGTTTGGCGGGCACATTGTCTCTGGGCATGTTGATGGAGTCGGCCAAATCGTTGAAAGAAATATGATAGGGCGTGCGATTGAATTCTGGGTATCAATGCCAGAGGAGCTGTCGAAATACGTTGCGGAAAAAGGTTCGATTACGGTTGATGGTATCAGCTTGACAGTGAACGCTCTACGCAAGAACGCGTTCAAACTCACCATAGTTCCGCATACGGGCGAAGAGACGACAATTGCCGACTTCCATGTGGGTCGAAAAGTGAACCTCGAAGTTGATGTACTTGCTCGCTATATGGAACGTTTACTGACCAGTCGAGAAGAGCAACAAACACAATCCAGCATCACCATGGAATTTTTACAGCAAAATGGATTTGCCTAGGTTAGGCAATGGTCTGACCGATTTAATTAGCCGCTAGAAGCCAAGATAGGAATATAAAGATGCCAATTAGTACGCCACAAGAAATTATTGATGATATTCGTTTAGGTAAAATGGTTATCCTGATGGATGACGAAGATCGTGAGAATGAAGGCGATTTAATCATGGCTGCTGAGCATGTGACTCCAGAAGCGATTAACTTCATGGCGACTCACGGTCGTGGCTTGATCTGCTTAACCATGACTAAAGCGCGTTGTGAGCGTCTTGGTTTGCCTCCTATGGTTCAAGACAACAATGCTCAATACACCACCAACTTTACGGTTTCAATCGAAGCTGCGGAAGGCGTAACGACGGGTATTTCTGCCGCAGACCGCGCGCGTACAGTTCAGGCGGCAGTTGCGAAAGATGCCAAAGCCGCAGATCTTGTTCAGCCAGGCCACATCTTTCCTTTAGCGGCGCAAGAAGGCGGAGTTTTAACACGTGCCGGGCATACAGAAGCAGGTTGTGATTTAGCTCGTCTTGCTGGGCTAGAGCCAGCGGGTGTGATTGTCGAGATTCTCAATGACGATGGCACTATGGCACGCCGTCCTGACTTGGAGGTTTTTGCTGAAAAGCATGGCCTTAAACTGGGTACGATTGCGGATCTGATTGAATACCGCAATAACACGGAAACGACCATTGAGCGTGTCGCTGAATGTCAATTGCCTACCGAGTTTGGTGAATTTAACTTAGTGACTTACCGTGACACCATAGACAACCAAATCCACTATGCACTTTGCAAAGGTGAGTTAACCGCAGGTGCACCGTTAGTCCGTGTTCATTTGCAAGATACTTTTACTGACTTACTGCATAGCGATAGAAATGCTGAGCGCAGTTGGACGCTTGATGCGGCCATGAAACGTATCGGTGAACAGGGCGGTGTTTTGGTTATTCTTGGTAACGAGGAGTCAACGGAACTGTTGATCCATCGCGTTAAAATGTTCGAAGCACAGGACAAAGGTCAAGCACCAACATTAGCGAAAAAACAAGGTACCTCTCGCCGCGTGGGGGTGGGATCGCAGATTCTTGCGGATCTTGGCGTACATGATATGCGTCTATTGTCATCAACCAACAAAAAGTACCATGCGCTTGGCGGTTTTGGCTTGAACGTCGTTGAATATGTATGTGAGTAATCTTGGTCACTGACCTTGTTCTACCTGCTCAATCAGGCCTTGTAGTTAGTGCAAGGCCTAAAACTTGTACTAGCCAAATGCTTTAGCTGCTGGGTACGAGTTCTGTTAAATTTCTATTAGATATTGCTCACAGATTTGTGCTAGAATCCGGCGATTCTCACTTGATGAACATAGTTAAAGGAAGGCTTATGAAAGTGATCGAGGGTGGCTTCCCAGCGCCAAACGCAAAAATTGCTATCGTTATTTCTCGTTTCAACAGTTTTATTAACGAAAGTCTATTGTCTGGTGCAATCGATACTTTAAAGCGTCACGGTCAAGTAAGCGAAGATAATATCACTATCGTTCGCTGTCCTGGTGCAGTAGAGCTTCCACTTGTTGCTCAGCGCGTAGCTAAAACCGGTAAGTACGATGCGATTGTATCACTAGGTACAGTAATTCGCGGTGGTACACCACACTTTGACTATGTTTGTAGTGAATGTAACAAGGGGCTTGCGCAGGTGTCTCTGGAATACAGTCTTCCAGTCGCATTTGGTGTATTGACTGTTGATACAATTGACCAAGCAATTGAGCGCGCAGGAACCAAGGCTGGTAATAAAGGTGCAGAGGCTGCACTAAGCGCACTTGAGATGATTAACGTTCTTTCAGAAATCGATTCCTAATGGGGGCCAGTGTGAAACCAGCCGCACGTCGTAATGCACGTCGATTCGCTCTACAAGCGATCTACTCTTGGCAAATTACTAAAGAAAATGTTGCTACGATTGAGGAGCAGTTTTTGTCAGGTGGCAAGTATGATGAAGAAGAACATCATGCATCAGAACCTGCACTATCTACTCCGGATACAGATGTCGCATACTTCCGTGACCTACTAACAGGTGTTGTGCTAAGTCACACAGAGCTAGATAGTAAGATTCGTCCATACACTGCTCGTCCAATGCAAGATTTGGATATGATGGAGCTAGCGCTTCTTCGTTTAGCAATGTATGAAATGACACGTCGTGAAGACGTGCCTTACAAAGTGGTCATTAACGAAGCGATTGAACTTGCAAAAGTGTTCGCGGCAGAAGATAGCCACAAATTCGTTAATGGTGTGCTAGATAAAGCGGCACCTCATGTACGTAAGAAATAATCGGTTTTGATTATCTAAAGGTCAGCAAATGCTGACCTTTTTTATGTCCAAACATTCAATAATTTAACGGTCATAGTATGTCTGGTGAATTTAATCTGATTGAAAAATATTTTGTTAATCGTCAGAAGCAACGGAAAGACGTTGTGCTTGCCGCAGGTGACGATTGTGCATTGGTAAAAGTACCAGAGAACCTTTCTGTGGCGATCAGTACCGATACTTTAGTTGCAGGGACACACTTCCTGGCTGATGCAAACCCTAGCTGGGTTGCGCACAAGGCATTAGCGTCCAATATTAGTGATCTTGCAGCAATGGGGGCGACCCCGAGTTGGGTATCACTTGCGTTAACTATGCCGAGCCCAGATGAGTTATGGCTGGCGCCCTTCTGTGATGCTTTCTTTGAGTTGGCGGATTACTACGGAATCCAGTTAATTGGTGGTGATACCACTAAAGGGCCTTTAAGTATCACTTTAACCGTGCAGGGTTTAGTGGATGCAGATAAAGCATTACGTCGAGATGGTGCTCAGGTTGGAGATTGGGTCTACGTTACCGGGGTGCTCGGTGACAGCAAAGCAGGCTTAGATGTGATGCTTGATAACAGTTTGCGTCGTAAGCCTTTTGCCGAGCAACTGGAGCAGCGTCATTACCTAGCAACACCAAGAGTGCTGGTGGGGCAAGCACTACTCAATTTGGCTAGTTCCGCTATCGATATTTCTGACGGACTGATTTCTGATATCAAGCATATATTGAATCGCTCACACGTTGGGGTAAGCCTTGACGTAGCACAACTTCCTGTTTCTAATGAACTTACTCAGTTTGTAGGCAGTGCAGAGCTTGCTCTGCAATATGCGTTATCAAGTGGTGAAGAGTATGAACTGTGCTTTACCGTCCCTGAGCAGAACAAGGGATCGATTGAAAGTGCACTCGCACATTGTGGCGCTAAGGTAACATGTATCGGCCAGATTCGTCCTCAGGGAACCTTTGAACTGCACAGTAATGGGCAACCAATCGACTGGCACCTAAGCGGCTACGATCACTTTAAGTAAGATATAACCAGTTATGACAAATCCTCTTTCTCTCATCTCTTTAAAAAATCCATGGCACTTACTGGCAACGGGGTTCGGTAGTGGTTTGTCGCCACTTGTACCCGGAACCATGGGAACACTGGCAGCAATCCCGTTTTATCTGCTGTTAGTGCAATTGCCGTTACCGCTCTATATCATCGCTGTCGTTATCTCTTGCATCGTTGGTATTAAGATTTGTCAGGTAACGTCAGATGATATGGGGGTCCACGATCACGGCTCTATTGTTTGGGATGAGTTTGCTGGTTTTTGGATTACCATGCTGGTGGTGCCGCTATTTAATTTATCTGCATTTGACTGGAAATGGCTGCTGACAGGTTTTGTTCTGTTCCGATTCTTCGACATGGTAAAACCATGGCCTATTGGCTGGTTGGATAAGCGAGTACATGGCGGGTTAGGTATTATGCTGGATGATATTGTCGCTGGTGTGATGGCGGGTGTGGCACTTTATCTGGTTGGCAAATATGCGGGTTGGCTTGTTTAAAGATTCGAGACCGGGCTTCGCCCTACGAGAAATTAGAACGCTGCGCTTCGAGAACGGACTTCGTCCTACGAGAATTTAGAGCGGACTTCGTCCTTCGAGAGGAGTTTGTGATGAGTGAATCGAAATTTTCAGGCAGCGCTTGCTGATATTTAAGCTTAATTACCTGAATTTAAAAGAAAAGGGTTGACACTGTCTGTCAACCCTTCAAAAATTTCTCGCTTCTATTTCAGCTTCTCTAAATCCGCTTCGATCTCTGCAATCTTACTTGAGACCACTTTCTCTAAGTGGCGTAAGTCGGTAAGAATCTTCTGTTTTACGTCGACTTCATTGCTGCTAACCGGCTTGGTCAACTTATTCAGCTCATCAATAACTAGAGTCAAGTTGCGGTTTATTTCAGTCACTTCTTTGTATTGATGGCTTCCGCTATCAACCAAAACGTTTTTGACTTGTCGTGGGTATTTGAACTTGACGCTTTTCGCAAACAACTCACCTTTTTGTTTGTGAAAATAGATTTTTAACACATCCTTGTGCGCTTCTTGACGAAGGGAATAGCGCTCAATTTGTTTAGGATCGTGAATACCTAAACCAGTGAGGTGTGGATACATAGGCTACCTCTATTGTGTTGCAGTGACTATCCCTACTCAAAGCGAGTAGGGATTAAACAATTCACTATTAATGTAGCAGTCAATATTCGTGGTAGACAGCGCTTTTTTAACCAAGTTAATAACTTGTGGTCGAGATCGCTTACGGTGCCAGTTCAGCGATGTTTTTAATCAAGTTTTCGCGCAATTCTTGCTGTTCTTCCTCTGTTAATTTGCCACCATTTTGGCTAGTAATGATGAACAAGTCTTCGGCACGTTCGCCAATGGTTGTGATCTTCGCAGCGTGCAGATCAATCCCCAAATCGGCAAAGGTTGCTCCTACCGTTGCCAGTAATCCAGGAGTATCCAGAGCAACAAACTCGAGTAAGGTACGCTTTTTGCTCTTTGTCGGTAGGAAATTGACCGTCGTCTTCACCTGAAAATGTTGCAGGTTACGCGGAATCCGGCGTGTCTTGATTTTAGTTGGTCTTCCATCTTCAAGTACGTGTGCCAGATGTTTAATCACTGCTTTATGGCGGCTTTCGTCAATCACTTCACCATGCTGATCTAGAACCATAAAGGTATCGAGTACGTAACCATCCTTGCTGGTCATGACTTGCGCGTCATGAACGTTGAAGTTACGTCGGTCAAGTTCTGCGACCACAGTGGCGAAAAGCGCATGCTGGTCTTTACTATAGACAAACACTTCTGTACCACCGCGAGTGGCTTTTTTAGACATCAGGATCAGTGGCTTGGTATGGTCTTCATGGCGAAGTAAGTGCATACAGTGCCAAGCGATCTGTTTGTGTGTATGGCGTAAAAAATAATCTGCCTTAAAGCGCTGCCACAATACTTCAATTTCACGTGCGCTGAAGCCCTCTTTACGCAGTAGCGCTGAGGCGAGCTGTTGATTGTGGCGAATTCGCTCTCGAACATCGACCGGATTCTCTAAGCCGCGACGCAGTGCTCGCTGAGTCGAATAAAATAGCTCAGCGAGTAGGGTGCGTTTCCAACTGTTCCAAAGCTCTGGGTTAGTCGCACAGATATCTGCGACCGTTAGGCATACTAAGTATTCGAGGTACTCTTCATCTCGTACCTGCTTGGCGAACTCTGTAATGACTTCAGGATCGTAGATGTCACGGCGCTGAGCAGTCACTGACATCAGTAGATGGTTTCTAACTAACCAAGAAACTAGCTTTGCTTCAGGCTTAGATAAACCGTGTTCGATACAAAAATCGTACGCTTCACCTTCACCAATAACTGAGTGATCTCCCCCACGACCTTTGCCTATGTCATGGAAAATGGCCGCGATGATCAATAGCTCTTTTTTCTGAATTCTCGGATAGACTTCGCAGCAGATAGGGTGTTTATCGTGGTTTTTAGCATAGCTAAACGTGTTGATATGTTTGAGCAGTCGTACACTGTGCTCATCAACCGTATAGACATGAAACAGATCGAACTGCATTTGGCCAACAATCTGACTCCACTGAGGCAGGTAGGCCGCTAGAACGCCCAATTTGTGCATCAGGCTAAACGCTTTATGCAGTGCATTAGGGTGGCGGCAGAGATCCATGAATTTTTCACGTGCTTCAGGGATGGTATGTAGGAACTTATTTAGCCTTCTGCGCGCGGTTCTAAGCTGACGCAGTGTTGGCGGAGCCACACCTTCAATCGTTGAGTCGTTGGCGATGTGCAAAAACATATCCAAAATTGTCTCAGGCCTTGCTTGGAATAACGCAGGCTTACGAGCTTCGATCAAGTGACCGCGGCGTTGGAAATCGTCACTCAATATTTGCGGCTCAGCTTCGATGCCATTGTTGAGGATCGCCTGATCAAACAGCTTGAGTAACATTTTATTCAGTTCGGCCACACGGCGCAGCGTGCGATAGAACTCTTTCATCATCATTTCAACGCCACGATTGCCTTCACCACTATAGCCAAGGTTTTCGGCGACTTGGGCTTGATGAGCAAAAGTAAGCCGATTGTCATAGCGTTTTAGTTCAATGTGCAGGGCAAAACGCACTCGCCATAAAAAGTCCTGACACTCGACCAGTTCTCGGTACTCGGCATCGGTTAGAAATCCATAGCGACTCATTTCGAGTAGCGACGTTGCACCAAAGTGACGACGTGCGACCCAACTCAGAGTGTGTATATCACGTAAACCACCTGGCGTAGACTTAATATCCGGCTCTAGATTGTAAGTCGTATCGTGGTAGCGAGCATGTCGGTCGCGCTGCTCTTGAACCTTGGCCTTGTAGAAAATCTCACTTGGCCAAAATGATTCTGAATGAATCACCATTTTTAGCTGGTGAAAGGTATCTTCGCAACCACATAAAAGTCTTGCTTCCTGTAGGTTGGTGGCAACGGTCAAATCATCGCGGCCGATCTCCGCACACTCTTCAACCGAGCGAACCGCATGGCCGACTTCTAAACGTAAATCCCACAGCAGGGTAATGAACTCACTGACTTTCCCTGCCAGTGATTCTGGTAGTGCCTTTCTTGAGACAATCAAGATATCAATGTCTGACAATGGATGGAGTTCACCTCGTCCATAGCCACCGACCGCCACGAGACTGATGTTAGGTAAAGCACCAAAGCCAAAGTGAATCCACAAACGGTTGAGTAGCAGATCGATATATTCAGCTCGGCCTAGAACCAAATCGGTCACAGGGTGATGATTGAGAAATTCTTGCTTCTGATAGAGCGCGAATTTTTCTAACTGATTTTTGAGATCAGCAATTGAAAGTTGGTCTTTGTCGAACGTCAGTGGAGATTGAAAGGGCATACAGCAAATCCGTGCAGAAGGTCCATTAGGTACCAATCTATCAAAATGGAGCAGATAAAAAAATATCCCCGACTGAGCGGGGATATTTTCAAAGCGTTGTGATTAAGCGTTGTTCATTAGGCGAGGGATGGTGTCATCGCTACGCAGCGTTAACACTTCACAGCCGTTTTTCGTCACCAAGATGGTGTGTTCATACTGGGCTGACTTCTTACCATCACCAGTGTAAACCGTCCAATCATCTTCGGCATCAACAGTCACGCCAAACTTACCTTCGTTAATCATTGGTTCAATGGTAAAACACATGCCTTCTTTTAGTACTCGGCGGTCGTTATTTTTGTAGTGAACGATTTGAGGCTCTTCGTGGAACTCGTTACCAATACCGTGACCACAGAAATCTTTAACAATAGAGAACTTATTGCGTGGATTGTTCTTGTTGTTAGTTTTGATGTATTTCTCAATTGCCGTACCAATATCACCAACGGTTGCGCCTGGTTTCACTTGACGCATACCAATGTATAGCGCTTCTTGGGTGACCATACATAGACGTTTGTCAGCAGGAGATACTTCGCCGACAAAGAACATCTTCGATGTATCACCATGGTAACCCTCTGGGCGGACAGACAAATCAGCGTCAGCATCGTTAGGGATGATAACGGTAATATCAACGTTAATGATGTCGCCATTTTTGAGCACAGCAGGTTTCAGTTGCCCATTGCTGCCTACTTCGTCTGCTGAAGCTGGAATACCGTGACATACAATGTGGTTGATTGACGTACAGATTGATTTAGGGAACCCATGGTAATCAAGAGGTGCAGAATATGCGCCTTTTTCAATCCCGTAATCGTGACAGATTTGGTTTAGCTCATCTGTTGTCACACCTTCTTTGATGTGAGGTTCGATCATCTCTAGGATTTCAGCGGCCAACGCGCCCGCTAGTCGCATACGTTCGATTTCTTCAGCTGTTTTAATCTTGATTGACATCGGTTTTCTCTACTTTATTCAGTTGCGCTCGTTGGTGCGATTGGGCGCATTCTAACAGGAACACTACATAATGAGAATTATTCTTCACTTTTGATACGAGAGAAGGCGAGAGTGAAATCACTGCAATATGTTTTTTTACTAGCCAGAAGACATGAAAATATGGTATAAAGCGCGCCGGAATGTGGTCTGTTCTCTTCGGTTAAATTTGTTAACTGGCGAAACTGATTACTTCCAACTAACTTATATCTTTAAATCACACACATTCCGTCACATATTCCGGGGTGCTGGGCAGAAGCCTAGTCGGAGTTATGGGGGATGTGGAGGCCTAACCCCATAGAGGATTTTAAAATGGCAACTGTATCAATGCGCGATATGCTAAAAGCTGGTGTTCACTTCGGTCACCAGACTCGTTACTGGAACCCAAAAATGAAGCCATTCATCTTTGGTGCTCGTAACAAGGTTCATATCATCAACCTAGAAAAAACTGTACCAATGTTCAACGAAGCTCTAGCTGAACTAGCTAAAGTTGGCGAGAAGAAAGGTAAAGTTCTATTTGTTGGTACTAAGCGCGCTGCATCTGAAGCTGTTAAAGAAGCTGCAATCGCAAGCAACCAGTACTACGTAAACAACCGCTGGTTAGGCGGTATGCTTACAAACTACAAAACTGTTCGTCAGTCAATCAAACGTCTAAAAGATCTTGAAGCTCAAGCTCAAGACGGTACTTTTGACAAACTAACTAAGAAAGAAGCTCTAATGCGTACTCGTGAAATGGAGAAGCTAGAGAAATCTCTTGGTGGTATCAAAGATATGGGCGGCCTACCAGACGCTCTATTCGTAATCGACGCTGATCACGAACACATTGCGATTAAAGAAGCTAACAACCTAGGTATTCCAGTATACGCTGTAGTAGATACTAACTCTAACCCAGACGGCGTTGACTACATCATCCCAGGTAACGACGATGCGATCCGTGCGGTACAGCTATACCTAAACGCTGTTGCAACTTCAGTAACTGAAGGCCGTAACAAAGACGTAGCTGCAGCTGCTGAAAAAGACGGTTTCGTAGAAGCTGAATAATAGCGGCTCCTAGTCACACTTAGTCTATGTGCAACTTAGTTGTAGCATAAACTGAGTTATAGTTATCAGCAGGGGCCGAAAATGTAGGCCCCTGTTTTTTACCAAATCCAGAATCAACTGAGGAATTTAGAATGGCTGTTACTGCTGCTCTAGTTAAAGAACTGCGCGAACGTACTGGCGCAGGTATGATGGAATGTAAGAAAGCGCTTGTTGAAGCAAACGCTGACATCGAACTAGCAATCGAAAACATGCGTAAATCAGGCGCTGCAAAAGCTGCTAAAAAAGCAGGTAACGTAGCGGCTGAAGGCGCAATCATCATTAAAGAAGAAAACGGCGTTGCTGTTCTTCTTGAAGTTAACTGCCAAACTGACTTTGTTGCTAAAGATGGTAACTTCACAGCATTCGCTGACGAAGTTGCAGCTGAAGCTCTAGCTTCTAAAGCTTCTGTTGAAGAACTACAAGCTAAGTTCGAAGAAACTCGCGTTGCTCTAGTAGCTAAAATCGGTGAGAACATCAACATCCGTCGCGTTCAATACGTTGAAGGCGCTGCTCTAGCTTCTTACCGTCACGGCGAGAAGATCGGTGTAGTTGTTGCTGGTGAAGGTGACGCTGAAACTCTTAAGCACGTTGCAATGCACGTTGCTGCTTCTAAGCCAGAGTACGTTAACCCAGAAGACGTACCAGCTGACGTAGTTGCTAAAGAGAAAGAAGTTCAAGTTGAAATCGCTATGAACGAAGGCAAGCCTGCTGAGATCGCAGAGAAGATGGTTGTTGGCCGTATGAAGAAATTCACAGGCGAAATCTCTCTAACTGGTCAAGCGTTCATCATGGAGCCTAAGAAATCTGTAGGCGAAATGCTGAAAGAAAAAGGCGCTTCAGTTGCTACATTCGTTCGCCTAGAAGTAGGTGAAGGTATCGAGAAAGCTGAAGAAATGAGCTTCGCTGAAGAAGTAGCACTAGCTCAAAAAGGTTAATCCTTAGCGAATTGTGCAAATATTAGACCGTGGCCTTGGCTGCGGTCTTTTTACGATAACGGTAGTAAACGGTTAGCCGTGATGAATAGGGGAAACAACGCCTAGATGTTAGTGTCAAGTCCCTAGAGTGCCAAGGTCTTCTCTAGCGACTTAGAACGAATCACTAGGTTCTTTCCTCTATCCATGACTGTTAATCAATAACTCTCTTTTTGGAAGGTAAACTCCATGACAACGAACCCTAAACCAGCGTATCAACGTATTCTGTTAAAACTGAGTGGTGAAGCTCTTCAAGGCAATGAAGGTTTCGGCATCGATCCTGCGATCCTTGATCGTATGGCACAAGAAGTAAAAGAGCTGGTTGAACTTGGTGTTCAAGTGGGTGTGGTAATCGGTGGTGGTAACCTTTTCCGTGGCGCAGGTCTAGCTGAAGCGGGTATGAACCGAGTTGTGGGCGACCACATGGGTATGCTTGCAACAGTAATGAATGGTCTAGCAATGCGCGATGCACTGCACCGTGCTTACGTGAATGCTCGCGTAATGTCAGCAATTCCTTTGAAAGGTGTGTGTGACGACTATAACTGGGCTGATGCTATCCGCGAACTTCGCCAAGGCCGCGTGGTTATTTTCTCAGCAGGTACTGGTAACCCATTCTTCACGACGGATTCTGCTGCTTGTTTGCGCGGTATTGAAATTGAAGCGGACGTAGTTCTAAAAGCGACAAAAGTGGATGGCGTATTTAGTGCTGACCCTGTAGCAAACCCAGACGCAGAACTGTATGATAAGCTCTCATTCAATGCTGTTCTTGATAAAGAACTGAAAGTGATGGACTTGGCAGCGTTCACGTTAGCTCGTGACCACAAAATGCCAATTCGCGTATTCAACATGAATAAGCCAGGCGCACTACGTCGCGTGGTTATGGGTGAAGCAGAAGGCACGCTAATCAGCGACGCAGAGTAATTCCAATCGCCGCAGCAGATTTAATGCTGCGGTATTGCCTTTTGAAGACTCCCGATTAGGCTTTCTTCGAGAAAGATTTACACATTAAGGTGATATTGTGATTAACGAAATCAAACAAGACGCTCAAGAGCGCATGGAAAAAAGCGTTGAAGCGCTAAAGAACAACCTTTCTAAAGTTCGCACAGGTCGTGCGCACCCAAGCCTATTATCTGGTATCTCGGTCGAGTACTACGGCGCATCAACACCTCTTAACCAAGTAGCGAACGTTATTGCAGAAGATGCTCGTACGCTAGCAATCACGGTATTTGATAAAGAGCTGACTCAAAAAGTTGAGAAAGCAATCATGATGTCTGATTTGGGTTTAAACCCAATGTCTGCGGGTACTATCATTCGCGTTCCACTTCCACCGCTAACAGAAGAGCGTCGTAAAGACCTTGTTAAGATCGTTCGTGGTGAAGCTGAAGGTGGTCGTGTTGCGATCCGTAACATCCGTCGTGATGCAAACGGTGAGCTAAAAGCACTACTTAAAGACAAAGAAATCTCTGAAGATGAAGATCGTAAAGGTCAGGAAGAGATTCAAAAACTTACTGATGCAGCAGTTAAACTTGTTGACGAAGTGCTAGCGGCAAAAGAAAAAGAGTTGATGGAAGTCTAATTCTCCATAAACTTAACGCATAATTGGCGCTGTGCTCGCAGCACAGCGTTTTTTTATGCTACTCTTTGTCCCTGCCGATTATCTACCAACGTCTTATGCATAATTCACAACTCTCCCCTGATTTACTTCCAAAACATATCGCAATCATTATGGATGGCAATGGCCGTTGGGCAAAGGCACAAGGTAAACCTCGTGTGTTTGGCCATAAAAATGGTGTTGCAGCGGTACGAAAAGCCATTGCGACTTCGGCAAAGCTCGGAATCAAGGCTATTACTCTTTTTGCGTTTAGCAGTGAAAACTGGAGAAGGCCAGAAGAAGAAGTTGGCGTCTTGATGGAACTGTTCATTACAGTGCTTTCAACGGAAGTGAAAAAACTGCATAAGAACAACTTACGTCTACGAGTGATTGGTGAAACCTCTCGTTTCAATGACCGCTTGCAAAAGAAAATCGCTCAAGCTGAAGCAATGACTGCCTCAAATACAGGAATGGTCATTAACATTGCAGCGAATTATGGCGGTAAGTGGGATATTATGCAGGCAACAAAAGCAATTTCAGCTAAGGTTGCCGCCGGTGAACTAACGTGTGATGAGATTAGCGAAGAGCTGATCACTCAACACTTAACCATGGCAGATTTACCTGAAGTTGATTTAATGATTCGGACCAGCGGTGAATGTAGGATCAGTAATTTCATGCTTTGGCAGATGGCCTACGCAGAAATGTACTTTACACCGATATACTGGCCCGAGTTTGATGAAAACAGCTTGATCGAAGCAGTGACTTGGTTTGTCAATCGTGAGCGACGTTTTGGTTGCACTGGCGAACAGATCAAGGCATTGATGGAAAGCGAATAAAGGACCTAAGTTTGAAACAAAGAATTATAACTGCGCTTATCCTTGCTCCTTTAGTGATTTTGGGGATTTTTGAACTCTCGCTGCCACTGTTTACACTAGCCATTGCTGCTGTAATGTTGATTGGCTATTGGGAGTGGACTCAGTTTGTAGAACCGAAATCTCGTTGGATGGCACTTATTCCTGCAGTACTAGTTAGTGCGCTAAGTATGGCCTTTATTCCGTTTGATGCCATCAGTCTCAACCAAGTTGTAGAGCCGCACTATATGGTATTAGCAGTGGGCTGTGTTTGGTGGATTGTCTCAAGCTTATTAGCGATTACCTATCCCAAGTCTTCGGCGTTGTGGCAAAACTCAACATTACTCCGACACGCATTTGGTATTCTCACACTATTACCTTTCTTCTGGAGCGTGTTACTGCTGCGCGCTGAAGGCATTGATAGTGATGCGTACCACGGTGCCAAGCTTGTGTTGTATGTATGTTTGATCGTATGGGCTGCCGATAGCGGTGCCTATTTTGCCGGCAAGAGCTTGGGCAAACGCAAGATGGCTCCCCATGTGAGTCCGAATAAAACCATTGAAGGTCTGATCGGCGGTATTATCACTGCTGTGGTTATTGGCTGGTTAGCAGCTGATTGGTTCGATATAGAATTTTCCAGTCCACTGGTCATGATTGCAATTACTTTAGTGACGGTAGTGATTTCTGTATTAGGTGACCTAGTCGAAAGCATGTTTAAGCGCGTATCAGGTATAAAGGATAGTAGTAATATTATCCCAGGCCATGGCGGTGTGTTAGATCGCATCGATAGCTTAACAGCGGCATTCCCTGTTTTTGCATTTCTTTACTTCATTTTCTAGGCGAGCTTCGGCTTGCCTAAGTCATAAATCGGTTTCTTGCTATGCGTAAGCTAACAATTTTGGGTGCTACTGGCTCTATCGGTGCAAGCACGTTTAAAGTCATCGAACAGAACCCACAACAATTTTCTGTTGTCGCGCTTGCCGCGGGTAACAACGTCGCGAAAATGCGCGAATTGTGCCAGAGATGGCAGCCTAAGTATGCCGTCATGGCAAACGACGGTGCAGCCATGACGCTAAAACAGCAATTGGCAGAGCTGAACATTGCTACTGAAGTACTTTCAGGCGTTAATGCAATGTGTCATGTCTCTTCCTTTGATGAAGTTGATACCGTTATGGCTGCGATCGTTGGTGCAGCTGGTCTATTGCCAACGATGGCGGCGGTGAAAGCGGGTAAACGCGTGCTGCTTGCCAACAAAGAAGCCTTAGTCATGTCTGGGCAACTGTTTATTGATGCCGTCAAACAGCATGGCGCAGAGCTAATGCCTGTTGACAGTGAGCACAATGCAATATTCCAATGTTTACCGAGCGAGATTCAAACCAATTTAGGCCGCTGTGATTTAAATCAGCATGGTATCTCAAATATCCTGCTTACTGGTTCAGGTGGCCCATTCCGTTACAGCGATATTGATACACTAAGTCGTGTTACACCTGAAGAGGCTATCGCTCATCCTAACTGGTCAATGGGGCCGAAAATTTCGGTAGATTCAGCGACCATGATGAATAAGGGATTGGAATATATCGAGGCTAAGTGGCTGTTTAACACCTCGCGTGAACAATTAAAGGTATTGATTCATCCTCAATCTGTTATCCACTCTATGGTTCAGTACAAGGATGGTTCAGTATTGGCGCAGATGGGGGAACCGGATATGGCGACACCAATTGCCCTGACTCTTTCTTACCCTGAGCGCGTTTCTGCCGGGGTTGCTCCACTTGATTTTACGAAAGTGGGCCAATTGACCTTCCTCGAACCTGATTACGCTCGTTATCCATGTTTAAAACTGGCGATCGATGCTTGTTATGAAGGTCAGCACGCCACTACTGCACTGAATGCTGCTAATGAGATCGCGGTGGCTGCTTTCTTAAATCGACAGCTGTCATTTACCGATATTGCGCAAGTAAATCAGCAGGTTCTGAACAAAGTCTGCGCTGATACCAATCAGTCGCACTGTAGCGACTTGGAAACCATTCTTGAGGTCGATAGAATGGCAAGAGAATTAGCCACCAATTGGGTGAGTGAGCGTAAGCTATGACCGGTATTTTATGGAACTTTGTTTCCTTCATTATTGCACTAGGCATCTTAGTTGCAGTCCATGAGTTTGGTCACTTTTGGGTAGCACGTCGTTGTGGTGTAAAAGTTGAAAAGTTTTCTATCGGTTTTGGTAAATCGATATGGAGTAAAGTGGGACAAGATGGCACTGAGTACAGTGTGTCTGTTATTCCGCTAGGTGGTTACGTCAAAATGCTTGATGGCCGAGTCGATGATCTGGCCGAGGGTGAGCAGCAATTTGCTTTTGATAAAAAGCCGCTGTGGAAGCGAACAGCGATTGTTGCGGCGGGGCCGGCATTTAACTTCCTGTTTGCCATCTTTGCTTACTGGTTAGTATTTCTGATCGGTGTTCCGGCGGTGAAACCCGTTGTTGGTCACGTAACGCCCCATTCGATTGCAGCCGAAGCAGGTTTACAACAGGGCATGGAACTAAAAGCAATTTCCGGCGTCAAAACTGCGGATTGGGAATCGGTCAACATGGGGCTGATTTCCCATATTGGTGATAAACAACTGACCATGACGGTCGCTCCGGCAGAGGGCATTGGGATCGAAGAAGTTAAATACTTTGACCTTACCAATTGGAACTTTGACCCTGAGAAAGAGTCTTCTATGTCAGCGTTAGGGTTTAGACCCTATACACCAGAGATTACTCCGCGACTTACCAGCGTATCTGAACAGGGAGCGGCTGCGCGAGCAGGTCTGGAAGTCGGTGACGTTCTGACTAAGATCGATGAGGTTGAAATAACTGATTGGCAGCAGGTTGTTAACAGTATTCAGCAACATCCGAATGCTCCTGTAGAGCTAGAGGTCGAGCGAAATGGTCAGCCTCTGACACTGACTCTGATTCCTGATAGTCGCGAGCTATCTGGCGATAAAGTGATAGGTTTTGCGGGAATCGCACCTGAAGTCGCAGAATGGCCAGAAAATTATCGCTTCGACTTACAATTTGGTGTAATTGAATCAATCGGTAAAGCGGTTGAGAAAACAGGTCAAGTAATCAATCTCACTATCAGCATGTTGAAGAAGCTGATAGTAGGTGATGTAGGATTGAATAACTTAAGTGGACCTATTTCTATCGCGAAAGGAGCCGGAACAACGGCCGATTACGGCTTAGTGTATTTCTTGGGTTTCCTCGCATTAATCAGTGTGAACTTAGGGATTATTAACCTTGTACCGCTGCCTATGTTAGATGGCGGACATCTATTGTTTTTTGCTATTGAGGCTGTAATCAGACGCCCAGTACCGGAAAAGGTACAGGAAATGGGCTACCGCATTGGCGGGGCTATTATCTTCTCTCTTATGGCAGTGGCAATTTTCAATGATTTTGCTCGTCTATAGCTGAGTAAAGGTTGAAGTAAGGAATAACTAAAACAAATATGGCGATGAAAAATATTCTGTTTGCCACGCTGCTAGCAACAAGCGTGAGTGCAAACGGTGCCGAGAACTTCGTAGTTCAAGATATTAAAATTGAAGGCTTACAGCGCGTTGCACTCGGTGCCGCTCTGCTTAAAATGCCAGTTCGAATCGGTGACACGGTTGATAACCAAGATGTCTCTGAAATGATTCGAGCTCTTTATGCGACAGGCAACTTCGAAGATATTAAAGTCTTAAGAGACAATGACGTACTTGTGGTTCAGGTTAAAGAAAGGCCAACCATTGCGAGTATTTCTTTTTCTGGCAACAAGGCAATCAAAGAAGAGCAACTACAACAAAATCTTGATGCGTCTGGTGTACGTGTCGGTGAAGCTCTTGACCGCACAACGCTATCTACCATTGAAAAAGGTCTAGAAGACTTTTACTACAGTGTTGGTAAGTACAATGCGAACGTAAAAGCGGTGGTTACTCCTCTTCCTCGTAACCGTTCAGATTTGAAATTTGTCTTCACAGAAGGCGTTTCCGCTAAGATCAAACAGATTAACTTCATCGGTAATAAAGAATATACCGACGAAGAGCTGTTAAGCCGTTTTGAGCTGAATGTTGATGTTGCCTGGTGGAACTTCTTGTCTGACGACAAGTACCAGAAACAGGTACTGGCTGGTGATATTGAAGCACTGAAGTCTTACTACCTTGACCGTGGTTATCTGAAATTCCAAATTGACTCAACTCAAGTCGCTATCTCTCCTGATAAGAAGGGTGTTTACATCACACTCGGTCTTAATGAAGGCCTGCCTTACACAGTAAAAGATGTGAAATTCCGTGGTGAGCTGCTAGGCAAAGAGCAAGAATTTGAAAATCTAGTTACTTTTGAACCGGGTGAAACCTACAACGGTTCTGCGGTAACTGGATTGGAAGAAGGCGTTAAACGCCTGCTAGGCGAAGCAGGTTATGCTTATCCTCAAGTTCGTACCGTTCCTGAATTCGATGATGAAAATCAATCTGTTTCGCTGGTGGTGAACGTGGAAGCGGGTAACCGTATCTATGTTCGCGATATCCGTTTTGTGGGCAACAATGCGACGAAAGATGAAGTTTTACGTCGTGAAATGCGTCAAATGGAAGGCAGTTGGCTTAACTCCAAATCGATTGAAACGGGTAAAAACCGTCTTAGCCGTTTAGGTTTCTTTGAAACCGTTGATGTGCAGACCGTTCGCGTCCCCGGTAGTGAAGACCAAGTGGATTTGGTCTACAGCGTAAAAGAAGCGAACTCAGGCAGCGTTAACTTTGGTATCGGTTATGGTACCGAGTCTGGTGTGAGTTTCCAGGTTGGTCTTCAGCAAGATAACTTTGCGGGTAGTGGTAACCGCGTTGGTATCAATGCAATGATGAACGACTACCAGAAAAACATCAGCTTAGATTACCGTGATCCATACTGGAACCTTGATGGTGTTAGTTTGGGCGGAAAGATCTTCTACAACGAGTTTGAAGCATCGGAAGCGGGTATCGTTGACTACACCAACGAAAGTTATGGTGCCAGCTTAACTTGGGGTTTCCCATTCGATGAGCTGAACCGTTTTGAAATTGGTGTCGGCTACACTCACAACAAGATTGGTAATGTTCCGACGTACGACCAAGCCCAACGTTTTGCTCAAAGTATCGGTCAAGCCGACGGTGATATCATTACCAATGACTTTGATATGAACATTGCGTGGACGCGAAATAACCTTAACCGTGGTTACTTCCCGACTGCTGGTAACTATCAACGTGCATTTGCTAAGGCAACAGTACCGAGCTCAGACGCACAGTACTTCAAACTCCAGTATGATGTAAGACAGTACGTGCCGATCACTAAGAAGCATGAGTTTACGTTACTGATGCGTGGTCGCTTGGGCTATGGTAATGGCTATGGCAAAACCGACGGCAACGACAACTTATTCCCGTTCTATGAAAACTACTATGCGGGTGGTTTTACAACCCTACGTGGTTTTGGCTCGAACAGTGCGGGTCCTAAAGCGGTTTACACAACCAACGGCAACCCAGATACCTGTAATAGCAGCAGTTGTGTGTCAGCAACCGACGATTCAGTCGGTGGTAACGCAGTTGCTCTTGCAAGCCTAGAGCTTATCGTACCAACGCCTTTCGCTTCTGAAGAAGTGAGAAGTCAAATCCGTACCAGTGTGTTTATTGATGCCGCGAGTGTATGGGACACTGAGTTTGTCTACGATCCTAAGTATGCGAATGATCCATACTATGGTGACTTCTCTGACCCGACAAACTATCGTGCGTCTTATGGTGCGGCGTTGCAGTGGATGTCTCCAATGGGACCATTAGTCTTCTCCATTGCGAAACCTATTGAAAGTTACGAAGGTGATGATGAAGAGTTCTTCACTTTCACCATCGGCAGAACCTTCTAATCTAGAGGAAATAAAAGTGAATAAAACGATTAAAGCGGCTGGTCTAAGCCTTGTTGTGATGATGTCTTCTTTTTTTGCAAATGCTGCTGAAGCGGCGCAAAAGATCGGCTATGTGAATACAGCTCAAGTATTTCAAGCGCTTCCTCAACGTGAAGTCGTATTGCAAAAAATGCAAGAAGAGTTCAAGGACAAAGCTGACGAGCTAAAGGCGATCAAGGCGCAAGCAAAAACGAAGATTGAGAAGTTGCAGCGTGATGGTGAACTACTTGGTCAGGAAGAAGTAGAGAAACTACGTATTGAAATTGGTCAGCTTGATAGCAAGTACAAGATCAAGGGCCAAGCTTTGGAACAAGCTAGCGCACGTCGTGAAGCAGAAGAGAAGCAAAAACTGTTTATAACTATTCAGGATGCAGTGAAAAAAGTGGCTGAAAAAGAAGGCTACGACATTATTGTTGATATTCAAACTATGCAATACGGCAAACCTGAATTCAACGTGACAGAAAAAGTAATTAAACAACTAAAATAATTGATTATGGCGACACTTTCTTTAGCCGAATTGGCGACGATTACCGGGGGCGAGCTACATGGTGACGCGAACGCGACAGTGACCATGGTAGCGCCGATGGATAAAGCACAGGCAGGTCACGTTACCTTCCTGTCTAATCCTAAGTATGCAAAACACTTATCAGACTGCCAAGCAACAGTTGTGATGGTAAAAGAAGCGCAACGTGAACTTTGCGTGGGTAATGTACTGGTCGTCGCCGATCCGTATGTCGCGTTTGCAAGAGTCGCTCAAGCGCTGGATACCACTCCGATGCCAGCGGAATCAATCGCTCCGTCTGCTGTGATTGCGAGTGACGCTAAGTTGGGTACCAATGTGTCTGTTGGTGCCAATGCTGTGATTGAATCCGGTGTGGAACTGGGCGATAACGTTGTGATTGGTGCTGGATGCTTTATTGGCAAAAACGCCAAAATTGGTGCCAATACCAAACTTTGGTCAAACGTGAGCATTTACCACAGTGTTGAGCTAGGTTCAGATTGCTTAGTGCAAGCCAATACAGTGATCGGTGCTGATGGTTTTGGATATGCGAATGAAAAAGGTGAGTGGATTAAGATCCCTCAACTTGGCACTGTTCGTATTGGAAACCGTGTTGAAATCGGCTCATGTACGACGATTGATCGTGGTGCACTGGATGACACTGTGATTGAAGATAATGTTATTCTCGATAACCAGTTGCAGATCGCTCATAACGTACACATCGGATATGGTACTGCCATAGCTGGTGGTACCATTGTTGCGGGCAGTACTAAGATCGGAAAATACTGCATCATCGGCGGCGGCGCTGTGATCAATGGTCATATTGACATTGTCGATGGCGTTACTATCACAGGAATGGGGATGGTAATGCGTGGTATTGAAGAGAAAGGTATGTACTCTTCAGGTATTCCGCTACAAACCAACAAAGAGTGGCGAAAAACTGCGGCACGTGTTCATCGAATTGACGATATGAACAAGCGCTTGAAAGCTGTGGAAAAACAGCTAGAAAATAAAGAAGACGCCTAGTTCTAGATGAAACTAAAAAGGCTCGCGTATTGCGGGTCTTTTTCATCTATAATGCCTCTCAGATACAAATTAGCATTCAACATAGGAATATGACTTTGACTACTGAAAACAAAACGATGAACATCACTGAAATTCAGGAATTACTCCCTCATCGCTACCCATTTTTGCTGATTGATCGTGTTATTGACTTTCAAGAAGAGAAATACCTTACTGCGATTAAAAACGTTTCAGTGAATGAACCTCAGTTTACAGGTCATTTCCCTCAACTACCTGTATTTCCTGGCGTACTGATCCTTGAAGCGATGGCACAGGCGACAGGTTTACTCGCATTCAAATCATTTGGTGCTCCTTCAGAAAACGAACTTTACTATTTTGCTAGTGTTGATGGTGCGAAATTCCGTAAACCGGTTGTTCCAGGTGACCAGCTAGTGATCGAAGTAGAATTTATCAAAGAGCGTCGCGGCATTGCTGCATTCAAAGGCATTGCAAAAGTGGATGGTGACGTTGTCTGTTCTGCAGAGCTAAAATGTGCTCGTCGAGAGTTTTAATATGATTCATGAAACGGCTCAAATTCATCCTTCAGCAGTGATTGAAGGAGATGTAAAGATTGCTGCCAACGTGACGGTTGGTCCGTTTACCTATATCTCAGGTAATATTGAGATTGGTGAAGGTACTGAAATCATGTCTCACGTTGTCATTAAAGGTCATACTACCATTGGTAAAGACAACCGTATTTTCCCACACGCTGTTATTGGTGAAGAGAACCAAGACAAGAAGTATGGTGGCGAAGCGACAACGGTTGTGATTGGTGATCGTAACGTTATTCGTGAAGCGGTACAGATTCACCGTGGTACGACTCAAGACAAAGCTACAACTGTGATTGGCAATGACAACCTACTGTGTGTTAATGCGCACATCGCCCATGACGTTATCGTTGGTAACCACACACACGTGGGTAACAACGCTATTCTGGGCGGACACGTAACGGTTGAAGATTACGCGGGTGTTATGGCTCTTTCTGCGATTCACCCATTCTGTAAAGTGGGTGCTTACAGCTACATTGGTGGTTGTTCAGCAGTAGTGAAAGATGTACCACCATACGTTCTTGCTCAAGGAAACCACGCGACACCATTTGGTCTGAACCTTGTAGGTCTGCAGCGTAATGGCTTTGAAAAAGCAGAATTGCGTGCACTACGTAATGCTTACAAAGAGTTTTACCGTGCAGGCAAGACGCAGGCTGAAGCGAAAGTCGTTCTTGAAGAGATGGCTAAAGACTGGCCTTCAATCAAGCACTTCATTGAGTTTGTGGAAACGTCTGAGCGTGGTGTTATTCGCTAACCCAGCAGTCAAATGAATGGTAAAAGATCGTAGTCTTTCGGCTGCGGTCTTTTTTGCGTTTTAAAGCAATAAATCAGATAGGTCAGTCAGCAATGGAAAAACCATTACGAATTGGAATTGTCGCAGGCGAATTGTCAGGGGACACGTTGGGTGAAGGCTTTATCAAGGCGATAAAAGCGAAATACCCAGATGCAGAATTCGTTGGGATCGGCGGGCCGAAGATGATCGCTCAAGGGTGCCAATCACTGTTTGAGATGGAAGAGCTCGCGGTGATGGGATTGGTTGAAGTATTAGGTCGACTGCCGCGTTTGCTAAAAGTCAAAGCTGAGTTAGTTAAGTTCTTCACCGATAACCCTCCAGATGTATTCGTTGGCATTGATGCACCGGACTTCAACTTGCGACTTGAGTTAGATCTAAAGCAAGCGGGAATTAAAACCGTCCATTATGTTAGCCCGTCGGTTTGGGCGTGGCGTCAAAAGCGTATCTTCAAGATTGAAGCTGCAACCAACTTAGTGCTGGCTTTCTTACCATTCGAAAAAGCCTTCTATGACAAGTTTAATGTTCCATGTGAGTTTATTGGCCACACATTAGCGGATGCCATTCCTATGGAATCGGCTAAGGCACCAGCACGCGAGCTATTAGGTTTACAACAAGATAAGCAATGGCTAGCGGTATTGCCAGGTAGCCGTGGCAGTGAACTTAAGATGCTGGCTGAGCCATTTATCAAAGCTTGTCAGTTGCTGCATAAGCAATATCCAGAGTTAGGTTTTGTCGTTGCCTTGGTCAATGAAAAACGCCGTGAGCAATTTGAACAAGCTTGGCAACAAATCGCGCCAGAACTCGATTTTAAATTGGTTAATGACACGGCGAAAAACGTCATAACCGCAGCGGATACTGTGATGCTGGCATCAGGAACGGTCGCACTTGAATGTATGCTGCTTAAACGACCAATGGTAGTTGGCTACCGAGTCAATGCGATTACCGCGTTCATTGCTCGTCGTCTAGTCAAGACCAAATACGTTTCACTCCCCAATATTCTTGCTGATCAAGAGTTAGTCAAAGAGTACCTGCTTGAAGAGTGCACACCGGAGAATCTCTCTCGCGAAGTCACTCGTCTAATTGAAAATGGTGGTGAAAAGATGATTGAAAAGTTCACTGAAATGCATCACTGGATCCGTAAAGATGCCGATAACCAAGCCGCTCAAGCGGTGCTTAAACTGATCGGCAGAGAGTAAGACAATGACAAAACAGACAAAAGAACTCCCGCCATTTGAATACCCAATGGGTTATCAGTTAATCGCGGGGGTTGACGAAGTAGGGCGTGGTCCTCTTGTTGGTGATGTGGTGACGGCCGCTGTTATTCTTGATCCTAAGAATCCAATTGAAGGCTTGAATGACTCAAAAAAGCTGTCAGAGAAAAAACGCCTCGCCTTATTACCTGAAATTCAAGAGAAGGCGTTGGCATGGTCAGTTGGCCGTTGCAGCCCGCAAGAAATTGACCAGTTAAACATTTTGCAAGCGACCATGGTTGCCATGCAGCGCGCCATCGCAGGGCTGTCAATTCAACCCGATCTCGTGCTTATTGATGGAAACCGCTGCCCACAGCTCCCTATGGACTCACAGGCGGTTGTAAAAGGTGACCTACGAGTTGCGGAGATCAGTGCTGCTTCCATTATTGCAAAAGTGGTTCGTGACCAAGAGATGGAAGAGCTGGACAAGCAGTATCCAGAGTTTGGGTTTGCAAAACATAAAGGCTATCCGACTAAGGCGCATTTTGATGCGATTGAGCAGCATGGCGTGATCGATCAGCACCGCAAGAGTTTTAAACCCGTTAAACGGGCTCTTGGCATCGAGTAGAAAGCCCTGTTAAGGGGTATATAAGTACGCGTTTTTCACTTAAAATACCCAATTGTCTTCCCAAATTAGTTATCTTTCTGGACGATATTCATGTCAGACCCTAAGTTTATCCACCTTCGAGTTCATAGTGACTTTTCCATGGTTGACGGCTTGTCAAAAGTACCACCATTGGTGAAGAAAGTGGCTGAATTGGGCATGCCAGCGGTGGCGTTGACCGATTTTACCAACCTCTGTGGTTTGGTTAAGTTTTACGGTACCGCGCATGGTTGTGGGGTTAAGCCGATCATCGGTGCCGATTTCTTGATGCAGTCGGCTGGGTTTGGTGATGAGTTAACAAAGTTGACGGCTCTAGCGGCTGACAATGTCGGTTACAAGAACCTAACGTTGCTTATCTCAAAAGCGTATTTGCGTGGTCATGTTCAGCACCAGCCTGTCATTGATAGAGAGTGGCTAGTTGAACTGTCTGAAGGTGTTATCTTACTGTCAGGCGGTAAAAATGGCGAAATTGGTAAGGCGTTATTGAAGGGCAACCACAAAGTAGTGTCTGAGTGTGTTGAGTTTTATCAAACCCATTTCCCAGATCGCTTTTATCTTGAGCTGACGAGAACCGGACGCGCCGATGAAGAGACTTATCTTCACTTCGCGTTGGAGCTAGCGGAACAAGCGGAGCTACCTGTCGTTGCGACCAATGATGTGGTTATTCTCGATGAGTCCCTGTTTGATGCCCATGAAATTCGTGTTGCCATTCACGATGGCTACACTCTAGAAGACCCTCGTCGACCAAAAAACTACAGCCCTCAGCAATATTTGCGTAGCGAACAAGAAATGTGTGAACTTTTCTCAGATATTCCTGAAGCGCTTGAAAACAGTGTTGAAATTGCTAAGCGTTGTAACGTCACGGTACGTCTTGGCGAGTACTTCCTACCCGCCTTCCCAACTGAAGGGATGAAAGAGACCGAGTTTTTGGTCATGAAGTCAAAAGAGGGCTTAGAAGAGCGACTTGAGTTCCTTTTCCCTGATCCTCAAGTTCGTGCACAACGACGACCTGAGTATGATGAGCGTCTTGATGTTGAACTGGAAGTTATCAATAACATGGGCTTCCCTGGTTACTTCTTGATCGTAATGGAGTTTATCCAGTGGTCAAAAGATAACAGTATTCCAGTAGGGCCTGGCCGTGGTTCTGGTGCGGGCTCTCTCGTTGCTTACGCGTTGAAGATCACCGATCTTGACCCACTTGAGTATGACCTACTTTTCGAACGATTTCTTAACCCAGAGCGTGTCTCCATGCCCGACTTCGACGTCGACTTCTGTATGGACAAGCGCGATCAGGTGATTGATCACGTCGCAGAAATGTACGGTCGTGACGCCGTGTCTCAGATTATTACCTTTGGTACGATGGCGGCAAAAGCGGTAATCCGCGATGTAGGTCGTGTGCTTGGGCATGGTTTTGGTTTCGTTGATCGAATCTCCAAGCTGGTACCACCCGATCCAGGTATGACCCTCGAAAAGGCATTTAAAGCAGAGCCAGCATTACCTGAATTGTATGAAAACGACGAAGAGGTAAAAGAGCTTATCGACATGTGTCGCATTCTAGAAGGGTGTACACGAAATGCCGGTAAGCACGCGGGTGGCGTAGTTATCTCTCCGACGACTATTACTGACTTTGCTCCGATATACGCGGATGCAGAAGGTAACTTTCCAGTTACTCAGTTTGACAAGAATGACGTAGAAACGGCGGGTCTGGTTAAGTTTGACTTCTTGGGTCTGCGGACACTGACCATCATCGACTGGGCTTTAGGCTTGATCAACCCTCGTCTTGAGCGCGAAGGTAAGCCAGCCGTCGCCATTGAGTCGATCCCTCTTGACGATCAGGCGTCATTTAACGTACTGCAAAATTCAGAGACGACAGCGGTATTCCAGTTGGAATCACGCGGTATGAAAGAGTTGATCAAGCGACTTCAGCCAGACTGTTTTGAAGATATCATCGCACTAGTAGCCCTGTTCCGACCTGGTCCGTTGCAATCGGGCATGGTAGATAACTTTATTGACCGTAAGCATGGTCGAGAGGCAATCTCATACCCAGATGAAACTTGGCAGCACGAGTCTTTAAAAGAGACGCTTGACCCAACCTACGGCATCATCCTGTATCAAGAACAGGTAATGCAAATTGCCCAGATCCTTGCGGGTTATACTCTGGGTGGCGCAGATATGCTGCGTCGTGCGATGGGTAAGAAAAAACCGGAAGAGATGGCTAAGCAGCGCGGCACCTTCAAAGAGGGCGCGGAGAAGAACGGAGTTGATGGCGAGCTGGCGATGAAGATCTTCGACCTTGTGGAGAAGTTCGCGGGCTACGGCTTTAACAAATCTCACTCAGCAGCCTATGCGCTTGTCTCTTACCAGACGCTTTGGTTAAAGACGCATTACCCAGCCGAATTTATGGCCGCGGTAATGACTGCTGATATGGATAACACAGAGAAGGTCGTTGGCCTAGTCGATGAGTGTTTCCGTATGAAGCTAAAGGTGCTTCCACCCGATATTAATGCGGGTCTATACCGCTTTAATGTCGATGAAACGGGGGCTATCGTTTACGGTATCGGCGCAATTAAAGGGGTGGGTGAAGGCCCGATTGAAGCCATTCTTGAAGCGCGGAATAAAGGTGGCTACTTCAAAGATCTGTTTGATTTCTGTGCGCGTATTGACCTCAAGAAAGTGAATAAGCGAGTTATTGAAAAACTTATCTATGCAGGTGCTCTTGATCGCCTTGGGCCGCACCGAGCTGCGATGATGGCATCACTTGCAGATGCCGTAAAAGCAGCCAGCCAACACCACCAAGCGGAAGCATTTGGGCAAAGTGATCTTTTTGGCGTTCTGACAGAAGCTCCTGAAGAAGTTGAGCACAAGTACATCAAAGTTGAGCCATGGCCTGAGAAAGTCTGGCTAGAGGGAGAACGTGACACACTTGGCCTTTATTTAACAGGGCACCCTATAAATGCGTATAGTAAGGAACTTGGCAAGTACACCAGTTGTCGATTAAAAGATGCAACACCAACAAGGCGCGATCAGAGCGTGACTCTGGCTGGTCTGGTTATTGCTGCTCGTGTCATGACAACTAAACGTGGTACCCGTATCGGTCTTATGACGCTGGATGATCGCAGTGGCCGAATGGAGGTCATGCTGTTTTCTGATGCGCTCGATCGCTACGCAGAATTGTTAGAAAAAGATAAAATATTGGTCGTTTCAGGACAGGTCAGCTTTGATGATTTCAATGGTGGTCTTAAAATGTCCGCGCGCGAGGTCATGGATCTCGGAACCGCTCGTGAAAAATATGCACGGGGCCTATCGGTTTCAATTGATGAATCTCAAATTAATGACCGATTTTTTGAGCGGTTTAGTCAAATACTAGAGCCTCATAGGGCGGGGAGCGTTCCTGTCCATGTATACTACCAACGCTCAGATGCGCGAGCGCGTTTAACGTTGGGTACAGAATGGCGAGTTACGCCAAGCGACGCATTATTAGATGATTTAAAACAACTACTTGGGAAAGGCCAGGTAGAACTCGAATTTAACTAAGTTCGGTAGAAGGTTACCGAATAAGAAAGGATCTATAGATGAGCCTGAATTTTTTAGAATTTGAAAAACCAATCGCAGAGCTAGAAGCAAAAATTGAAGCACTACGTGATGTCTCTCGTCACGGTGGTGATTCTGGTGTTGATCTTGATAAAGAGATCGAACAGCTAGAGAAAAAAAGCTTAGAACTAAAGAAGAAAACATTTAGCGACCTTGGTGCTTGGGAAACTGCCCAACTTGCTCGTCACCCATTACGTCCTTATACACTTGATTACATCGAGCATGTTTTCACTGAGTTTGATGAGTTGGCAGGTGACCGTCACTACGCTGATGACAAGGCGATTGTAGGTGGTATGGCTCGTCTAAACGGCCGTCCAGTCATGGTTATTGGTCATCAGAAAGGTCGTGAAACAAAAGAGAAAGTGAAACGTAACTTTGGTATGCCAAAACCAGAAGGTTACCGCAAAGCGCTACGTCTAATGCAAACGGCAGAACGTTTTAATATGCCGATCATTACTTTCATCGATACCGCGGGCGCGTACCCAGGTGTTGGTGCAGAAGAGCGTGGTCAATCTGAAGCTATCGCGACCAACCTAAAAGTGATGGCGGGTTTGAAAGTGCCTGTTATTTGTAACGTTGTAGGTGAAGGTGGTTCTGGTGGTGCACTTGCTATCGGTGTAGGCGACTACGTAAACATGCTTCAGTACTCTACTTACTCAGTGATTTCTCCAGAAGGTTGTGCTTCAATCCTATGGCGTGATTCTGACAAAGCGCCACAAGCTGCAGAAGCAATGGGTCTTATCGCTCCTCGCTTAAAAGAGCTTGAATTGATTGACGAAATCATCGAAGAGCCACTAGGCGGCGCGCACCGTGATCACCTTCAGATGGCTAAGAACATGAAAGATACGTTAGTTCGTCAGCTTGAAGAGTTAGAACAGTTCGATAATGACACGCTTCTTGAACGTCGTTACCAACGCCTAATGAGCTACGGTTACTGTTAATCTATACGGATTTTGCTTAAAGGCTGAACTAGGGTTCAGCCTTTTTTGTTTCCAGTGATAAACTGGTGTTTTGAATCGTCAAATGCTTTCTATTTATGAGTCTTAAGTCCCACTTTGCCACTGTTATTGAACGTCACGCTCAAGCTCAAGGTCGTCTTGTGCTTGGGTTAAGTGGCGGATTGGATTCACGGGTTATGCTCGACTTGATGGCCGAGTACAGTCGGAGTCAGCAGACTGAGTGTCTAGCGGTGCATGTTCATCACGGATTAAGTGTCAATGCCGATCAGTGGGCGCGACAGTGTCAGCAATGGTGTCAGCAACTCAATGTGCCTTTAGTAATTGAAAAAGTACAACTGGATCGCAAAGGGCGTAGTTTAGAAGAGAGTGCCAGAGAAGCGAGATATCAGGCGTTAGTTAACCATCTCGAGAACGATGATCTATTGCTGACAGGACAGCATGCCGATGACCAAGTAGAAACATTCCTACTCGCTCTCAAACGGGGAAGTGGACCTAAAGGCTTGTCTGCGATGGCAGAGGCGATGCCATTTGCACACGCTAAGATTGTCAGACCACTATTGACGATAAGCCGTCAACAGATAGAAGGTTACGCTGAGCAGAAGCAGCTAACTTGGGTGGAAGATGAGAGTAATCTTGACCAGCGCTTTGAGCGTAATTTTATCCGACATACTGTCTCTCCACCGCTGACGGAGCGGTGGCCTTACTTCAATCAAGCTGTCCAGCGGAGCGCAGAACTGTGTGCGGAGCAAGAGGCATTGCTTGATGAATTGATGAGTGACAAGTTGAACAGTGCGCTTCACAGTGATGCGAGTCTCGATATCAATACGTTGGCCACCTATAGTGAGTTAGTTCGAACTCGAGCATTGCGTATGTGGTTAGCTCGGCAAAACGTTCGTATGCCTTCGCGTGAACAGTTGAAGCTTGTATGGCCACAGGTTGCTTGTGCTCAGCAAGATGCAAATCCTCAGTTCGCGTTGATTGACGGACAAATCAGACGTCACGCCAATCGGCTCTATTTCGTCAGAGAGTGGCAACCTTTGATGGAGTGGCGGCAAGATCTTCGATTCGATCAAGCGTGTGTATTACCAGAAGATTTAGGCCGCTTAGTTCTTCGCAGTTCGTCGCATGGACAATTATCAAAACAAGCACTAAGTCAGGGAAAGCTACAGGTAATTTTTGAACCTCAGGGATTAAGTGCGCATCCCGTTGAGCGTGGGCACAGCAGAAAGCTCAAAAAATTGTTCCAAGAATATGATGTACCTAGCTGGCTACGACGTAGAATACCTATAGTAATTTGTGATCAGCAAGTTGTGGCGGTGGGTGATTTATTTATTGATCGCCATTTTGCAGGTCAGGATTGTGAACTCGTCTGGGACAAGCCATTGTTGTTTATGTAAAATTGTATACATAAGAACGCACAACTAACATGGAATTATAAGGAAGAGCAATGAAGAAATTCGCAATTGGATTGGTATTAGGAATGGGGTTGCTAAGTGGTCAGGCGTTGGCAGCTGGTGATGCAGCAGCAGGGCAAGCAAAAGCCGCGGTATGTGCTGCGTGTCATGGTGCTGATGGTATTGCAATTATCCCTGGTTATCCGAATCTAAAAGGTCAGAATGAACAGTACCTTGTGTCTGCAATCAATGCGTACAAAAATAAAGAGCGTAACGGCGGTTTAGCGGCTGTGATGCAAGCGCAGGCTGCAGCATTAAGTGATGCTGATATCGCTAACCTTGCTGCATACTACGCAAGCTTGAAGTAACCGAGTTGTGAGAAATCAGCCCGAGCATGATTCGCTCGGGCTTTTTATTACCTAGTTATCGTGGGATAATGGCGCAAGTAACAATAGTTTAAGGGATGAACATGAAAAAGATTGAAGCCATCATTAAGCCATTCAAATTAGATGATGTCCGTGAGGCACTGGCGGAAGTAGGCATTACAGGCATGACGGTATCAGAAGTAAAAGGCTTCGGACGTCAGAAAGGTCATACTGAGCTATATCGTGGCGCTGAGTATATGGTCGACTTTCTACCTAAAGTAAAGCTTGAAATTGTTGTCACTGACGAAGTGGCTGATCAGTGTGTCGACACCATTATTGAGACAGCGCAAACGGGTAAAATTGGCGACGGTAAAATCTTTATCACCGATGTTGAGCGTATCGTTCGAATCCGAACTGGCGAAGAAGACGAAGACGCAATTTAAAGATACACCTTGGGAAAAGAGCCGCATGGCTCTTTTTTATTTTTTTGGATAGTGAGAAATGAAAAAAGCTCATTGGTTTGTAGTTGCTCTGCTTTTCGTTGGTACAGCACTGATTGGATATAAGAGCGTTTTTAGTTTGCCTTCTCAGGCTCAAATAACGTCATATGACCATGATTCAGAACAGCTATCCCTGACATGCTACGAAAACCCAACGGCCAAACAGCTTGATCAAAACCAGCAAATTAGCTTGTTAGTGTGGAATATCTATAAGCAAAATCGATCTAACTGGAGCTCTAGCTTGAGCAACTATGCTCAAGGTAAACAACTGGTCTTGCTGCAGGAAGCCAGCATGACGGGGGAGCTGAGAGAGTGGCTGAAGCAAGGGCGGTGGTTTGGTAGCCAAGTTGATGCTTTTAAAGCGTTTGATACCACGGCTGGGGTGCTGAATTTATCTTTGAATACACCACTAAAAGCTTGTGCATATACAGAACTTGAACCTTGGCTTCGTCTACCTAAATCGGCACTCTACGTACTCTATCCGCTGTCAAATGGGCAACAACTTGCGGTCGTGAATATCCATGCGGTCAACTTTACCTATGGCACTGAAGAATATCATCGTCAGTTAAACGTATTGGCACAGGAACTCAGTGAACATCAGGGGCCAGTGATTGTGGCAGGCGATTTTAATAGCTGGAGCCAAGAGCGTTTGAGAGTGATGTCCGAAGCGCTAAGTTCATTGGGATTAAAGGAGGTGACCTATGACAGTGATAACCGGACTCAGTTTATGACCGGCCTACCTTTGGATCATGTTTTCTATCGTGGACTTACGTTAGAAAAAGCAGAGGCGCCAGTCTCTGACGCCTCTGATCACAATCCAATCTTAGTGACTTTTCACTTATAACCGATTAAAAAATGACAATATAAAGTGCCCAGATCAGGTAGTAGGCTAGCCATGGAAGCGCTGAAATGGCAAGAGCCTGACCTCGTTCAAACTCAGTCCAAGTCCCGACCGCGGCATAGCCCAAGGCAATGTACCAAGGGAGCAGTATTGGGAATGAACTGGCAAATTGAGACCAAGGATTGGTGAGTGGCAGCTTGAGAAAACCATTAAGGCTATTGAGATCTGCGGCATAAACTAACACCTGACCATGTTTCAGTAGCGCACTTACGTAACTTGCTAAGTCGCCAATGATAGCAGGGAAGGTAATGACTGCACTCGCGGCGAACCACTTCCAAAAGCCATGTTGATGCTGGCTTGGCTTCGTTGCTAGGTTGAACCAAAATGCTAGCATCAAGATAGTCAGGGTTCTGCCTGCAATATCGCTGATGATTTCGCTGGCCATAAGGGTGTTTGCGTCTATAAGCTCAAGTTGCTTAGGATTCGTGACCGCCAACTGAGCCGCAAGCGTTTCTCTCAGCCAATCAAAGTTGACCATATCAAAGTACGCTCCCCAAAATAAAAATGGAGAGAGAATCAAGAAAATGTATGGTTGCCAGCCCCAAGCTCCACGTTGGTAGAGAGCGAGAAAACAGGCGCTAGGCGAACGGAAGATATCGACCAGCATAATAATAGGGTTACTTGAGGGGCTCATACACTTACCTTAGTTACATCAACATACAGCTTCAGCTTTTGACCTGGTTTGAGGTACTTCTGATTGCTCAGATCATTCCATTTGACGATGTCATTGGACTTCACTTTAAATTTGGTGGCAATACCACTGATCGTGTCTCCTGAGCGAACGCTATAGAAGACGGTTCTGACGACGGCGCCATCAGAGCTATTTTTCCAAATAACCAGTTTCTGCCCAACTCGCAGGGTATCTCTTGGTCCCATTCCATTCCATTTCGCAAGAGATTGGTGAGACACTTTGTTGGCTTTGGCAATGGACCATAAGCTATCGCCAGAACGTACCGTATGAGTCTGTTTGTACTGACCTCGACTTTCAGACTGCGTTTTAGCTAAGCGGTTTGATGCGCTGAGGGCATACGCTTTGTCGTCACGAGTTGAGGTCGGAATCATTATGTGTTGGCCGATTCGGATGTTATTGCCGCTAATATTATTCGCAGTGCGGATGACTTGGGCTGTCGTGTTATATTTCTCAGCCAAAACACTCAAAGTATCGCCGGATTTCACTTTGTAGCGTACCACTTTCATCCCTTTACCACGGTTTTTGCTAGCCGCACTGTTAAACTGAGCGACGTTGTCCATAGGTAGCAGCAACTGGTGTGGACCATCTGGTGCTGTAGCCCATTGGTTGTATGCTGGATTCAAGCTTTGCAGCTCTTTGACACTGATACCAGCGTAGTTAGCCGCGATAGCAAGGTCGAGCTGTTCTTTGGGATTGACCAATTCCACAACCTGTCGGTTGGCGATAGGTGGGATTTCAATACCGTATTTTTCTTGATTGGCGACAATGTCTGCCAGAGCCAGTAATTTTGGCACATAACCACTGGTTTCTTTTGGTAAGTCGAGAGAGAAGAAGTCGATTGGCTTACCGAGTTTGTTGTTTTTGCGGATAGCGCTGGAGACACGGCCGCCACCGCTGTTGTACGCGGCAATCGCGTGTGTCCAATCGCCATCAAAACGCTTATTTAGGTAAGTCAGGTAATCGAGTGCAGCATCTGTCGCAGCGGGGACATCGCGACGACCATCGTACCAGAAGTTTTGTTTGAGACCGTACATCTCGCCCGTACCGGGAACAAACTGCCATAAACCAGCGGCACTACCATGAGAGTAAGCGAAGGCATCAAATGAACTTTCAACGACAGGAAGAAGTGCCAGTTCCAGTGGCAAGCCACGTTGTTCGATCTTCTCTGTAATCAAATATAGGAAAGGTTCGGCGCGTTGCGAAACCGTTTTTAAATGATTTGGATGCTTCAAATACCATGTGCGGTAGTAATCGACCAGTTGGTGATCAGGGATCGGCATATCGAGTTGCATCGCGATACGCTGCCAGACGTCTTGCTGAGTTTGCGGTGTGACCACCGGCTCGACTTTGACTACCGGTTTTTCTGGCTGAGCTACAGGCTCAGTCGGTGTTATGGTTGGATTGTTGGTATCTGGAGAGACGGCTTCTCCAGAATCGGTCGGCTGGGTAAGCTGACAACCTGCTAAGAGTAATGCCAATACCCAGCTGTGTTTAACTCGCATTGCACAGCCCTTTTTCTATTTGGCTGCTGATAATACTTGCCTCTCTCAGTAGGTGACAAGCAGCAAATCGTTAAAATTCGTTCTTCCACTCACGTAATGCCGTAAAAATCGCGAGTGGATCAGTTTGAGAGGTTCTATTTGATACGGAACGGATAACGCTAGGCTGATCGGTACGCAAAAATGGATTGATCCACTTTTCTCGGCGAATGGTAGTCGGTAACGTCGGTTTGTTTTGCGCTCTTAAGCGGTTTACTTCGTCTCGATATTGTTGCAACTGACTATTATCTGGTTCAACGGCCAGTGCAAAGGCCAGATTGCTGGTGGTGTACTCGTGTGCACAGTAGACCTCCGTCTCTTCTGGCAAGGCTGCGAGTTTGTTGAGAGAGTTATGCATCTGTTCCATCGTTCCCTCAAATACGCGCCCACATCCGGCAGAGAACAGCACGTCACCACAGAATAACTTTCCATCTCCGACATAGCCGATATGGCCACTAGTATGGCCTTCTAAACCTAGAACAAAAAAGATTTCATCAAATAGCTCTATTTGATCTCCTGCATCGACGGCATGAGTTAAGGTGGGTACAGGTTCGTTGGCGGGTCCGACAACATCGACGTTAGGAAACTGTCGTACCAGCTCAGCAACACCACCAATATGGTCATTGTGGTGGTGAGTAATGAGAATTGCCTCTAAATTCAGTTCGTGCTCTTTTAGGTAAGTGAGGACTGGGGTCGCGTCACCTGGATCAACCACAGCACAACGACGATCGCTATTTTCAATTACCCAGATGTAATTATCATTAAATGCGGGTATGCTTTTGATATTCAACATGGTTGTGTCTCCAGTTACCAGGGTGAAGCAGGTTATATATGAAACCAGCACTTAGCAGAAAAAAGCTTGAAAAGCCTCATTCATGGTCTCAGCTAAAAAATGGCCAGTGGGTCAGTGATTCAATTCAAACCCGCATTGACGAATGGTGCCCAAAACTATTCGGATATCACCTACTTAAGCTGGGCGGGTTGAGCTGCGAGTTAACCAGCTTCAACTGTAACATTCAACATCAAGTTCACTTAGATATCCAGAACCCTTTGCACAATGTGATTGCAGATGGTTACGATTTGCCCTTTCTGGAAAAAAGTTTCGATGCTGTGCTGATGTCCCATCAACTTGACTACTGTAACGATCCTCATCGTATGTTACGAGAAGTTGACCGAGTCATGATTGATGATGGTTACCTGATTATAACGGGTTTCAACCCAATCAGTTTTACTGGGCTTGCGAGCTTAATGCCTTGGCGACGTAACAATTTACCATGGAGCGGTCGGATGTTTACGCCCAATCGAGTTAAAGATTGGCTTGGGCTATTAAACTATCAGGTGTTGGAGTGCGACAGTTACGCACTGTTCCCTATGCAGAAATATCGCACTATGTGGACTTGGTTGGAGAACAGTCTTGGCGATTGGGCGGCACCTGCGGGAAGTCTCTATTTTATCGTGGCACGAAAACGTACTTATCCACTCAAGCTAATTAAGCCTCACTGGAAGTTAAAACGAAAATTGACGCCAGTTGGCGTCAATTACAAAGTGTCGAGCCGACAGTCTAGCTCCAACTAGCTAGGCTGATAACCGACATCTTCATCGGTTGGGTTTTCCGCTGCGGTACGGGCTAATTCATCACACATTTCGTTTTCTCTATGCCCTGCGTGACCTTTGACCCAGCGCCAATCGATGCTATGGCGCTGGGTTTCTGTATCAAGCGCTTGCCAAAGATCGGCATTCTTAACGGGTTTCTTGTCTGCTGTTTTCCAGCCGCGCTTTTTCCAGTTGTGTATCCACTGAGTAATACCTTGACGAACATATTGACTGTCGGTCGTTAGAATTACGTCGCATGGCTCTTTTAAAGCTTGCAAGGCGACAATGGTAGCCATCATTTCCATACGGTTGTTTGTGGTAAGGGTAAAACCTTTGGCGAGCGTTTTTTCGACCTGTTTATAGCGGAGTACGATTCCGTAACCACCAGGACCTGGGTTACCTAAACAAGAACCATCAGTGAAAATTTCCACCTGTTTCGTCATGATTTGATACTATTGGGTTAAGCACATTATTGACATAGTCTGACACACATATTGTTATGAATACCAGCAACAATTCTAATCAACATCGTATCGTTGTACTCGATACAGAAACCACAGGTATGAACCGTGAGGGTGGACCTCACTATCAGGATCACCGAATCATTGAAATCGGTGCTGTGGAGATCATAAACCGCAAACTGACAGGGCGTCATTTCCATGTCTACATCAAACCCGATCGTGAAATTCAGCCTGATGCGGTAGAAGTTCACGGTATTACCGATGAGTTTTTGGTCGACAAACCAGACTATCGTGATGTCCATGCTGAATTTCTAGACTTCATCAAAGGGGCTGAGCTGGTGGCGCACAATGCGCCCTTCGACGTTGGCTTCATGGACAATGAGTTTCGGATGCTTGACCCTAGCATCGGCAAGACGATTGACTATTGTAAAGTGACCGATACGCTGGCTATGGCGAAGAAAATCTTCCCTGGCAAGCGAAACAACCTTGACGTACTTTGTGATCGTTACGGTATAGATAACTCTCACCGTACTCTCCACGGGGCATTACTCGATGCCGAGATTCTGGCAGATGTTTACCTGCTAATGACGGGTGGACAGACTTCGCTGCAGTTCAATGCAGGGAGCTCTGGAGGTGAAGAGGGCGAAGTCATAAAACGTGCGGCAAGTGGTCGAAAATCGCTAAAGGTTTTACGTGCAACAGCCGATGAATTAGAAGCCCACCAAAGTAGATTAGACATAGTAGAGAACAGCGGTAGCTGTCTCTGGCGTCAGTAGGAGAAAGGATGTTGAGGTTTTGGATTGCCATTTTAGGTTTTGTATTTAGTTCGTTAGGCTATGCTGCCGAAGGAACCTCAATGTCGTTGTTGGATAATCGCTTTAGAGTCGACCCGTCGATTAAGCAAATTACCTTTGTTATCTACCGAGCGCAAAGTTCTCAACCAGTGGTCTTAGTGAGACCCGACGGCAAGAAATATTATGCCTGGCGTAGTCCAGACAATGTTCGCTGGTACCAAGAACCTTCAATGGACATCGTTTCCATTGATAATCCTATGCCTGGCCCTTGGCAAGCAATTGGTAAAGTGACTCCCAAGAACAAGATAAAGCTGATTTCTCATCTTGAGCTGTCCACGGACACGCTGCCGACTCGATTGTATCAAGGAGAGTCGATTAAGTTTAATGCCCGCTTGACCTCAGACAATCAGCCACTCGTATTAAGAGATTTTCTTGATCGTGTGAAACTGAAAGTGACCTTTACGAAATATGTCGAGAATGAAGAGTCGTTGGTGAAGGAGGCACGTCCATTACCTGAAGTAATTGGTGAGTTCGCTGATGATGGTAAGGATCTTGATGAGGTTGCTGGCGATGGTATTTTCACCGTTGCTTTGCCTATTACCAGTGAGCCAGGCAAGTATCGTGTCAGAATCACTTCTGGTAATGGCGTGTTCTTGCGTGCTCAAGAGCAAGAGGTTTTAGTCTACCCATCGCCCCTGTTGGCTACCTTTATTCAGTCTCGTGAAGAAATGAGTCCTAACCAGATTGTCTTTGCAGGTGAGCAGGGAATGATTAAACCAGGCTCGATTGCCGGTCACGTTGAGCATACCTCTCCTAATGGTGCGTTGACCACCGTTCAGGGCAGTGCGGGCGAAGAGAGCAATAAGCTGACGCTTGAGATTCCTTACAGTGCCGATCTTGGTCTCTATGCTTGGCATGGTAAAGCCTTTGCAACCGAAATGGGCTCTGAGCGACCACTGATTTTCCCGATCAGTGAACACACATACAGCGTGGTAGAAGAGGTAGATATTGCCGAAACCCGTCGTTTGCAGGAAGAAGAGCGTCTCAAGCAGCAAAAAATGCTGGAAGAAATTCAAATGATGGAGATGCGCGAAGCTAAACGCACTCGTACCATGATTCTAATTGGTGTGGGTAATTTGGTGGTACTGATATTGGGTATCGCGGTTTGGTTTGTTATGCGTAAGCTAAAGGCAAGCAGACAAGCACTGCCGGAAATGCAACTCGATATGCCTAAAAAGTAGTGAGTCGTTAATGGGACCCGCGTTAATGGGGCTACCGTCTTTCCTCTAGGCATTCTTTGATACAAGAATAAACAAAGGGCTGCGATTGCAGCCCTTTGTTTCAGTTTTAAGTTGGGTTACGCCACTTCATCCATCTCTGGTTGAAGCAGAGGCATTGGCTTTGCAGCCAGTTCCTCTGGGCTGAAGTCATCAACGTTAATGACGTATAAGCGATGTTGCTCTGCTTCAGTCAGTAGTTTCGCATCGTCAGCATCAATGATGCCTTTTTCTAGGCCCAGTTGAGCGACTTCATCTAGACGCAAGAATGGGCGACGTTGACCTAGCTGCTCACAGATTTTGTTGAATACTGGCTCTGCTTGCAGAATCACTTCTAGAGCCTGCTCAATACGACCTGCCGCGTTGAATTCAGTTGCTGCCAAGTATTGGTTACGGCCAATACGTGAACGAGTTTCGCTCGGTGTTTGCAGAATTTGAGCCACTTGGCTATCCAGCTTATCACTCGGTGCTTTACGAACTCGACCAAACGGCATGATGACTAGACGCAGGGCTTTACCGAGGACTTTGTTCGGGAAGTTTGCTAAAAACTCATCAATCGCCAACTCAGTTTGTTTCAGACTATCTTGTAGTCCCCAATGTACTAAAGGTAGGTCATCTGCAATACGGCCGTCACTCTCAAAGCGTTTTAATGTTGCAGAGCTTAAGTACAACTGGCTCAAAATATCGCCCAAGCGAGCAGATAGACGTTCCTTGCGTTTCAGGGAACCGCCAAGCACTGCCATTGAAATATCAGAAAGGAAGGCAATGTTGGCACTGTATCGGTTAAGCTTCTGGTAGTAACGCGTTGTGGCATCTTTGACCGGTGCATCCGAGAAACGACCATCTGTTAAACCAAGCCAGAAGCTGCGAACAAGATTACTCATGGTAAAGCTGACGTGTCCAGCCAGCGCAGAGTCAAACTTGTCTAGCGCGTCTGAGGCTTCTGAGTAGGCTGCATTCATCTCTTCCAATACGTAAGGGTGACAACGAATAGCACCTTGACCAAAGATGATCATAGAGCGAGTCAGAATGTTTGCACCTTCAACTGTCACCGCAATGGGCGCACCTTGGTAACCACGAGCAAGGAAGTTAGAAGGGCCAAGACAGATGCCTTTTCCGCCGACAATGTCCATAGCGTCGATGATGCTTTGCTGACCACGGTGAGTACAGTGGTATTTTACAATCGCAGAGATGACGGATGGTTTCTCACCAAGGTCAATACCCGCGACTGTTAGGTTACTTGCAGCATCCATGACATAAGCATTGCCGCCAAGGCGTGCCAATGGCTCTTCGATACCTTCCATGTGGCCGATTGGTTGCTTAAACTGACGGCGAATACGAGCGTAGGCTCCCGTGGCTAAAGCGGCGGACTTAATGCCACCCGTCGAGTTTGAAGGCAGAGTGATACCACGACCTACCGACAGACACTCAACCAACATACGCCAGCCTTGGCCAGCCATTTTTGGACCGCCGATGATGAAATCAAGAGGAACAAACAGGTCTTGGCCACGTGTTGGACCATTTTGGAAAGGCACGTTAAGTGGGAAATGGCGGTTGCCAATTTCAACACCTTCTAAATGTGTTGGAATAAGGGCACAGGTGATGCCAATATCTTGTTGATCACCAAGTAGGCCATCTGGGTCGCGCAGTTTAAACGCTAGACCCAACACAGTCGCAACCGGTGCCAGCGTGATGTAGCGTTTGTTCCACGTCAGACGCATACCAAGCACTTCTTTACCTTGCCACTCACCTTTGCAGACAATACCAAAATCTGGAATTGAGCCCGCATCTGAACCCGCTTCAGGGCTAGTTAGGGCAAAACATGGGATCTCTTTACCTTCTGCAAGTCGAGGCAAGTAGTATTCTTTTTGCTCAGTGGTACCGTAATGTTGCAGCAGTTCACCTGGACCCAATGAGTTAGGAACGCCAACCGTTGAAGACAGCACACCAGAGACACCGGTCAGTTTCTGCAATACTAGGGATTGTGCATACGCTGAAAACTCTAGGCCACCATATTTTTTCTTAATGATCATCGCGAAGAATTTGTTGTCTTTTAGGTATTGCCAAACTTCAGGTGGTAAATCGGCAAGCTCATGAGTGACTTGGTAATCATTGACCATGGCACAGACTTCGTTCACAGGGCCGTCTAGGAATGCTTGTTCTTCTGCGCTCAATTGAGGGGCTTTGATGTCGTGAAGCTTTTTCCAATCTGGCTTGCCTTTGAAGAGTTCTGCTTCCCACCAAACCGTACCTGCATCGAGTGCTTCTTTCTCTGTTTGAGACATAGCAGGCAACACTTTTTTAAACAGCGATAACGCTTTCTTGCTAATCAGAGATTGACGGATTGATGGAACCGCTAAGGTAGCAATTGCCGCGATAAACAGTATCCAACTAAGTGAACCAGCAGAACCGAAAATTGAAAGCGCAACCATGGTTACAGTCAGTGCAGCAATCGACACTAGCAGTGAGGTGCGATGATAGAGGCAGACTGCCAGTACCGTGGTAAAGCCAAGAATAGAGAGCAAAATGTCCATATGTATATTCCTTTTGCGGCGATTTATAGTTGGTTATTCGCCGGTGACGGGTAAGAGGTCTAACCAGTTAAGTGTAATCAAAATATTAATGAAATGTAAAACCTATATTTGTTCAAAAAGTGATCTAAGTAGAGTCAAAGGTCTAAAAATGGCGAGCTGTGCGGAAATTGTGAGCGGAGAATGGCAAGAAAGCGGTAAATGTTATCGGCAAGCTATCGACAGTGAGAATTGTTTGAGTAAACTCTGTAGATAACCGTTTCTGTCTTGTTCACAGAACTATTTATTACAAAAATTAGAGAAAAACCTATGTACCAGGACCTGATTAAAAGCGAATTGAATGAAGCTGCTGATGTTCTAAACAAGTTCTTGAGCGACGAGAATAACATCGCTCAAATTGAAGCTGCGGCGAAAATGATTGCGGATTCATTTAAGCAAGGCGGTAAAGTACTGTCATGTGGTAATGGTGGTTCACACTGTGATGCGATGCATTTTGCAGAAGAACTGACAGGCCGTTACCGCGAAAATCGTCCTGGTTTGCCAGGCATTGCGATTTCGGACCCAAGCCATTTATCTTGTGTCAGCAATGACTTTGGTTATGAGTATGTCTTCTCTCGTTATGTAGAAGCGGTAGGTTCAAAAGGTGACGTGCTATTTGGCCTGTCGACTTCAGGTAACTCTGGCAATATCCTTAAAGCGATTGAAGCTGCGCACGCTAAGGGTATGAAGACCATCGCTCTAACCGGTAAGGATGGTGGTAAAATGGCAGGTCTGGCGGATATTGAAATCCGTGTACCTCATTTTGGTTACGCAGACCGCATCCAAGAGATTCACATCAAGATTATTCACATTGTGATCCAACTGATTGAAAAAGAAATGGAAAATTAACCCTTTATCAAGGGTTGTAAACCGTATTAGTGCTTTGCACTAATACGGTTGCTGTATAGGGAGTTTTTAAAACCATGTGTGAACTGCTCGGAATGAGCGCCAATGTGCCAACCGATATCTGTTTTAGTTTTACCGGTCTTATGCAACGTGGTGGCAACACCGGTCCGCATCGTGATGGTTGGGGCATTACTTTTTACGAAGGCAAGGGCTTTCGTAATTTTAAAGATCCCAACCCTAGCTGTGACTCAAAAATTGCTGAACTGGTCCAGAACTATCCAATTAAAAGCTGTGCAGTGATTAGCCATATTCGCCAAGCGAATCGTGGAGCAGTGAACCTTGAAAACACCCACCCATTTACCCGAGAGCTTTGGGGACGTTACTGGACTTTTGCCCATAATGGGCAACTCACTGACTATCAAGGCTTAGATTCGGGTCGTCATCGCCCTGTCGGCCAAACAGATAGTGAACTGTCATTTTGCTGGTTATTGAATCAAATGGAGCTGCGTTATCCACAGCCTCCACAAGATATGGTCGGCGTATTTCGTTTTATTGCCGAGTGTTGCAAACAACTGAAAGAGAAAGGTGTCTTCAATATGCTGCTGTCAGACGGTGAGTTTATCATGACATATTGTACCAACCATCTTTATTGGATAACGCGTCGCGCTCCGTTTGGTAAAGCGTCACTGATTGATGAAGATGTAGAGATCAATTTCCAAGAAGAAACAACGCCTAATGACATAGTTTCGGTTATTGCGACGCAACCATTGACTGATAACGAAGAGTGGCATCGTATGAAACCCGGTGAGTTTGGTATTTTCCATTTTGGTGAACTTATCGATGGCAATTCTGCGGCGCTAAGGGATGTTGCTTTTGCTCCCAAAAAGGTCGCCAGTCAGGCACCTACAGAGCCGTTGGAGTAGGAATACGAGACCGGACTTCGTCCTGCGAGAGGTTGGGGTTGGTAGAACGGTGAAAGAACCTTTAGTACAAAGGTGTTGACAGTACTTCTTCCCTGGAAGAGATAATAATCCAGCTCAAAAAAAAGGCCGATGTCTCCATCGGCCTTCCTATATCTTAGCGAAAGCTTATGCTAGCTGAGCTTTTACGTATTCAACAATATCGGCCATCGCTACTGCCGTTTTCTCACCGTTGCGGCGGTTCTTGTACTCGAAGTTGCCTTCTTTCATAGAACGGTCACCGATCACGATAGTATGAGGAATACCGATAAGCTCCATATCCGAGAACATCACGCCTGGGCGCTCTTTACGGTCATCGAATAGCACTTCGATACCCATAGCAGTCAGTTCAGCGTACAGCTTCTCAGCCGCTTCTTTCACTTCTTCAGACTTGTGCATGTTCATTGGCACGATAGCAACTTGGAAAGGTGCTAGAGCGTCAGGCCAGATGATGCCGTATTTATCGTGGTTTTGCTCGATTGCAGAAGCCACTACTCGTGATACACCAATACCGTAACACCCCATCTCTAAGATGACGTTCTTACCATCAGGACCAAGAACGCCACAGTTCATTGCTTCCGAGTAAACGTTACCTAGCTGGAAGATATGACCGACTTCGATACCGCGTTTTAGCATTAGGGTACCTTGACCACATGGGCTTGGATCACCTTCAACAACGTTACGCAGATCTTCAACTTGGCCTAGCTCAACATCACGACCCCAGTTGATACCGAAGTAGTGTTTATCATCAATGTTCGCACCAGCACCAAAGTCGCTCATTACCGCTACAGTGCGGTCAACGATGAATGGTAGCTCAAGACCAACAGGGCCTAAAGAGCCGGGACCTGCACCGATAAGCGCACGAATTTGCTCTTCGGTTGCCATCTCTAGAGGCGCTGCAACTTGCGGTAGGTTTTCCGCTTTCACTTCGTTCAGTTCGTGGTCGCCACGGATGATAAGTGCGATGATCTCAGCGTCTACTTCATCAGATGCTTTAACGAATAGAGTTTTAACCGTTTTCTCGATTGGTAGATCGAATTGCTCTACTAGTTCAGCGATAGTTTTCGCGTTTGGAGTGTCGACTAGCGTCATCTCTTGTGTTGGTTCTGCGCGATCGCCAGCAGGCGCTGCCGCTTCTGCTTTCTCGATGTTCGCTGCGTAATCAGACTCAGTCGAGAAGGCGATGAGGTCTTCGCCGCTTTCAGCCAGCACGTGGAACTCTTGAGAACCACTACCACCAATAGCACCAGAATCTGCCAATACAGGACGGTACTCAAGACCCATGCGGTCAAAAGCTTTACAGTAAGCGTCATGCATAGCTTGGTAAGATTTCTCTAGACCCGCTTTGTCGATATCGAAGCTGTACGCATCCATCATGCAGAATTCACGAGCACGCATTACGCCGAAACGTGGGCGACGTTCATCACGGAACTTAGTTTGGATTTGGTACAGGTTTAGCGGTAACTGCTTGTAAGAGCTCACTTCATTACGCACTAGGCTAGTGATCACTTCTTCAGCCGTTGGGCTAAGTACAAACGGACGAGTGTGACGGTCAGTAAAGCGTAATAGCTCAGGGCCCATCTTCTCGCTGCGACCTGTTTCTTCCCATAGTTCAAACGGCTGAACAACGGGCATCAAAGTTTCGACAGCGCCTGCATTGTCGATCTCTTGACGAACGATGTTTTCGACTTTACGCAGAACACGTAGACCGGTAGGTAGCCAGGTGTATAGACCTGAAGCCAGCTTACGGATCATACCTGCACGTAGCATGAGCTGGTGGCTCACTACTTCTGCGTCGTTTGGAGTCTCCTTCAGAGTAGAAAGAAGATAATTACTGGTACGCATTTAACTTATCCGTTTATTAAAGTTAGATACTCAAGCCGCAATGGATTGAAGTATGGAAGTCCCAAAAGGGAAAATTGTTAGCCGCTTATAATATCAGCCAATTGCCTTTGTCAAAAGCTTTCAATCGCAGTAACCGTTATTAAGTTATCGGTGACCATGAACTTAACGTTAAGATCGAACAAATTTACCGCATATTCCTTACTGTCGGGCTTATTCTTTTTGTAGGCTGGGCGAGGATCCTGTGCCAAAACCTGTTCTATCACCGCTGTAACATACTCAGCCTCGTTGTGCTGCTGCAACTGAGATAAGGCGGCGGCCGAAAAGTTGACGGGATAAGTATCGGGTTCTCCTTCAGCATAGCCTTCACTTGCCGCCGTAATCGCATCGGAGTAGGGGATGTAGGGTTTGATATCGATGATAGGTGTGCCATCAACCAAATCGACATTTCCGAGCTCTAAGTAGATCTGATCACCTTGTTTGGTGACTCCCTTTATTTTCACCGCAGACATACCTATACCGTTTGGTCTAAAAGTTGAACGTGAAGCAAAGACACCAATTCGTTCATTGCCGCCAAGACGAGGTGGACGAACGGTTGGCTTCCAGCCTGCGTCTAGATTCTGATCGAACAAAAATAGCAACCAAACATGAGAGAACTGCTCAATGCCACGCAGTGATTCAGGGCTGTTTGCTGCTCCTGTTAATCTGACACGAGAGCGGGCAGCGGACACTAAACCTGGTTGACGGGGAACGGCAAATTTCTCTTTGTATGGGCTTTCAATAAAACCGATCGGCTCTACGGAATACATGGTCTTTTCACTCGGGGACTACTGATTCAGCAAAAGTAACACAAAAAAAGCTTGCAATGATTGTTGAGAATGATTACTAATTAATATGTTATAACATAACGATTTGAAAGGGCTTATCATGCAAGCAAATATCCACCCCCAATATCGAACAGTTGTTTTTCACGACACCAGTGTCGATGAGTATTTTCTGATTGGTTCTACGCTACAAACATATCGAACAATCGAATGGAGTGATGGGAAAACCTACCCTTATTTCACCGTTGAAGTCTCTTCGAAGTCTCATCCTTTCTATACAGGTAAGCAACGAGTGATTCAAAAAGAGGGTCGTGTGGCGAACTTTAGACGTCGTTTCGGTCAGTTTGAAAAAGGGGACCAATAGATGAAAGTAGTGAAATCATTAAAGAGTGCCAAGAGTCGTCATCCTGATTGCCAGATCGTAAAACGTCGTGGGCGACTCTATGTGATATGTAAATCGAACCCAAGGTTTAAAGCAGTGCAAAAATAGTGCGACGGATGTTTGAGGTTGGTTTAAAAATCGTCAGTTGACTCTTTTTCCTCAACAAGGGTTTTAATCGTCCAAGATGGTGTGCAATAGGTCACTCTCATCTTGGGCGCTTTCCTATCACCCTTAATCGAATCAAGAGGTTAGATTTTGTTTCATTCTGATAGTAAATGCGTGACATTGAACTATAATTCTGGATTTTGATTTAAAATTAGCCATGTTTGCTGATTTTTTGTTTATTTTTGGTTAAATTGAATTGGGTGTTACACACTTTGTAACATTTTGAATTTCAAATTGAGAGTTTTGTCGAGTAATCTCTGCCGGCATTTGGAACATTTTTGTCACATTTGCACAGGAATAACTACAAGGAGGGAACAGATGAGTTCATCTGCTTCGATTAAACAAAACTCGCCAAAAAAGCCGTTGTTCACGCGCTTTCTTGATACTGTTGAATATTTGGGGAACCTTTTACCCCACCCAATCACTCTTTTCGCCATCTTCTGTTTAGCAATCCTGGTCACTTCCGGTATTGCTGGTTACTTTGAAGTATCTGTTATGGATCCTCGCCCTGAAGGCGCGAAAGGTCGTTCAGCAGATGGCATGATCCATGTTGTCAGCCTACTCAATGCTGAAGGTCTACAACTGATCGTTACTAACCTGGTTAAGAACTTCGTAGGCTTTGCCCCGTTAGGTACAGTACTTGTTGCTATGTTAGGTGTGGCAATCGCAGAGCACTCTGGCCTTCTATCAGCTGCAATGCGCGGCATGGTAATGGGTGCGTCAAAGCGCATGGTTACAGTAACGGTAGTCTTCGCTGGTATCATTTCAAATACCGCGTCTGAGCTTGGCTATGTGGTTCTAATCCCACTAGCTGCAATGCTATTCCACTCTTTAGGTCGTCACCCTCTTGCTGGTCTTGCAGCAGCGTTTGCCGGTGTTTCTGGTGGTTACTCTGCGAACCTACTGATTGGTACCGTTGACCCGCTACTTTCTGGTATTACTGAAACCGCAGCACAAATGATTGATCCGACTTATACAGTTGGTCCAGAAGTTAACTGGTACTTCATGTTTGTGTCGACGTTCTTTATTGCTGCAATGGGTGCGTTTGTTACTGAGAAAATTGTTGAGCCTAAACTTGGCAAATACAATGATGAGGAAGCATCGGAAGATCTGTCAAACGACTCTATGGGTAAACTGACGGATATTGAAAAGAAAGGTCTTAAATTAGCTGGTCTTGCTGTTGTTGTCGTTTCGGCGCTTCTTGCTTGGACGATTGTTCCTGCAGATGGTGTACTTCGTTCAGATGCGGGTACCGTTGCTGGTTCGCCATTCCTTAAGAGTATCGTAGCGTTTATCTTTGTCTTCTTTGCCATCCCAGGCTTTGTTTACGGCAAAGTAACGGGCACGATGAAGACGGATCGCGACGTGATCGATGCGATGGCTAAATCGATGTCTTCTATGGGTATGTACATTGTGTTGGTGTTCTTCGCTGCTCAGTTTGTTGCATTCTTTAAGTGGACGAACTTTGGTCAGGTATTTGCTGTTGCAGGTGCTAACTTCCTACAAGATATTGGTCTGACAGGCCCAATGTTGTTCTTCGCATTCATCTTGATGTGTGGCTTCATTAACCTAATGATCGGCTCAGCGTCGGCTCAGTGGGCAGTAACAGCACCTATCTTTGTTCCAATGCTAATGCTAGTGGGTTATGCGCCAGAAACGATTCAAGCTGCATACCGTATCGGTGATTCGACCACCAATATCATTACACCTATGATGAGTTACTTTGGTCTTATCCTAGCCGTAGCGACTCGCTACATGAAGAATCTAGGTATTGGTACACTTATCGCAACTATGCTTCCTTACTCTATTTGTTTCATCGTAGGTTGGAGTCTGCTGTTCTATGTGTGGGTATTTGTCTTGGGTCTACCTGTAGGTCCAGGTGCGGCAACGTATTACACACCTTAACCACGATACAGATATTGGTTAATTTCAAAGCCAGAGCATTCGCTCTGGCTTTTTTGTCAATGATGATTCGTGCAATTCGAGTTGACAAGTGAATGCGGTGAACTTTACTTACCACTATAGCAGTGAGTTCGGAGGTTAAATGAAAATCAGACAGTGGTATCTCTTGCGGCTAAACGGCGCTTAACAGAATCGCTCAACTCTTTTGAGTTTCTTTGTTCATGATTCGACGTATCGCGTTATCTGCATTGTTTTTTGGGCTCGCTTTTAACGTTCGTAGTGAAGCGCCAATTCAACTCGTTACCCTTGAATACCCACCGTATATTGTCAGTCACGAAGATGAACTTTCCGGAGTGGCGGTCGAATTAGTAGAAGCGGTATTTAAACAACTCAATGTTCCAATTTCTATCGAAGTATTGCCATGGGCGAGGGCGTTAAGTAATGTCCAATTTGGTCGAGCCGATGCAATTTTTACAGCATTTAAAAATCCACAAAGAGAACAGTTTGCCGATTTTAGTCACCAGATATTGTTCACACAAAACATCAGCTTAGTCGTGAAGACAAACAGTAATATCTCTAGTGACTTATTCTTAACCTCTGATTTATCCAATTCAACTATCTGCGTTGTTAACCGAGTGAGTTACGGCGCAAGAATGGACGCTTTACTTGCAGAGAGCCGTTTCAAAATGGTTTTTAGGCGTAACCATACTCGCGACTGTGCGCATCTGGTGAGAACCGGACGGGCAGATATATGGGTGAATAACAGTTTTGGTGCTCGAAGTATCATTGCTAGTGAGGGGATGGATAAGGTGTTAGAAATCCTCTCTCCTCCTATTGAAGCGACACCCAGCTATATCGCTTTTTCTAAGTTGAGGGAACATGCTTGGCTGCGAGAGCGATTCGACGAGGCATTGCGAGAAATGAAACAAGATGGTCGCTATTAAGCCATTATTGATAACTATTTTGAACGTATCAAAAAGCCGGAACAAAAATAAAAGGGCTGACGAATCTCGTCAGCCCTTAGCGAATGTTTAAGCGAGTTGTGGATTACCAGCCTTTAACTACACCACCTTGGAAGATGTCTGATGCTGCGTTGTACACTTCTTCAGTTTGGTAAGACTTAACGAAGTTTTGTACGTTTTCAGCTTGGACATTGTCTTCACGAGCGACGATAAGGTTTACGTATGGAGACTCTTTGTCTTCAACGAAGATACCGTCTTTTTGTGGTGTCAGATTGATTGAGCTCGCGTATGTAGTGTTGATCACTGAAAGTGCAACGTCATCAAGTGAACGTGGTAGTTGAGCCGCATCAAGTTCTACAATTGTGATGTTTTTTGGGTTTTCAACGATATCACGAACCGTTGCTAGTAGACCGACGTCTTCGCGAAGTTTCAGAAGACCTTGTTGCTCAAGAAGCAGTAAAGAACGACCAAGGTTTGTTGGATCGTTTGGTACCGCAATACGAGCACCATCTTGGATCTCTTCAACAGATGTTACTTGCTTAGAGTAACCTGCAATCGGGTAAACAAAGGTGTTACCCGCAATTGTCAGTTTGTAACCGCGGTCTGCTACTTGCTGATCAAGGTATGGTTTATGTTGGAATGCATTGATATCGATTGAACCGTCATCCAACGCTGCATTTGGTGTTACGTAATCGGTGAAAGTCACTAACTCAACCTCTAGGCCGAATTTTTCTTTAGCCACTTTTGCTGCTACTTCAGCAACTTGTGCTTCAGCACCTGCCATAACACCAACTTTGATTTTGCTTGTGTCTGCTTCTTTATCGCCACAACCTGCCAGAACCAGTGCAGACGCTACTGCAGCGATAGCCAAAATACCTTTAAGACTGAATTTCATCACTATCTCCTTATAAATAAAATCTGTGATTAACGTTTAATTTATTATTAACGGTGATCGACGCGACGCACAATCGCATCACCAATAGATTGAATAATTTGTACCAGTACGATGAGCATGACGACTGTCACTGCCATGATCACCACATCGTAGCGGTGGAATCCGTAGCGAATGGCTACGTCACCCAAACCTCCACCTCCGACCGTTCCCGCCATTGCAGAGTAACTCACTAGAGTGACTAGCGTGATAGTGACGGAGTTGACGATAGTTGGCATTGCTTCTGGGAGTAATACCTTTGAGATGATCTGCAACGGTGTCGCGCCCATAGACTGCGCAGCTTCGACAAGTCCCGTTGGGACTTCAAGCAATGCGCCTTCGATAAGACGAGCGACAAATGGAATCGCACCTATGGTCAAAGGAACAATTGCCGCTGTTGTGCCGATAAAGGTTCCCACTAATAACTTAGTGACTGGAATGATCGCTACCATCAAGACAAGGAATGGTACAGAGCGACCAATGTTTACGATGGCACCAAGCGCACTATTGAGCTTAGTGTTTTCGAGCAGGCCATCTTTTTTAGTCGTGTGTAAAACAACGCCTAACGGGATGCCTATTGCAAAGCCGACAATACCAGCGACAGCGACCATATAGAGAGTGTCAAGTGTTGCGCCAATAAGTAGGTTGCTGTTTAAGTTCAGCCACTGTGAAATTTCATTAAAGGACATAACCCAGTACCTCTACTTTTACGTTGTGTTCGCGCAGGAATTCAATGGCAGCATTATCGTCTTGTTCGTTGCCGAACAGTTCGGCGACCATCATGCCAAACTTAACGCCGCCAGCGTAATCGAGATCGGAACTCAAAATGCTGACATCAATATTGAATTTACGAGCAATCTGGCTCATGAGTGGTGCATCAACAGTCGCGCCAGTAAACTCTAAACGCACTAGTGGGTAGCTGTTCTCAACGCGCGTGTCCTGTAGACGAGCTTGGTAATCTTCAGGAATAGAAAGATCCAATGTTGAACGAATAAACTGGTGAGCTAGCTCGGTTTTAGGGTGCGCGAAGATCTCACCAACACTGCCTTTCTCTACCAATTCACCACCCCCAATAATAGCTACTTGGTGGCAAATACTTTTCACAACATCCATCTCGTGAGTGATCAGGAGAATGGTGATGTTGAGCTTGCGGTTAATCTCTCTGAGCAGCTCTAAAATAGACTGAGTTGTCGCTGGATCTAGTGCACTGGTGGCTTCATCACATAAAAGTACTTTAGGATCGCAAGCCAGTGCGCGAGCGATGGCAACACGCTGCTTTTGACCACCGCTAAGGTTAGCAGGGTAGCTTTCGTGTTTATCTTCAAGGCCTACCAACTTAAGTAGCTCAGTCACTTTTTGGTTGATATGCGCTTTATCTTTGCCCGCGAGCTCTAACGGTAGTGCCACGTTGTCATACACAGAGCGTGACGACAGCAGATTAAAATGCTGGAAGATCATCCCAATATTACGACGAGCTTCACTCAACTGAGATTTAGACAGCTTAGTGAGATCCACGCCATCAACCACGATCGAGCCTGTCGTTGGTGCTTCTAGCATGTTGACACAACGAATAAGCGTACTTTTCCCTGCTCCTGATGAGCCAATAACACCAAAGATTGTTCCTTGAGGAATATGAAGGTTTATCTCTTTCAAGGCGTGAATTTCCTTAGTGCCTTGGAAGAAAACCTTATTAACTTGATTAATTTCAATCATCGAGAAACCCACTATCAGATTGGATGAGCAGCAGAAGATTATTTTGAGCCACATCTCATTTACTAGAGGATGCTATGGGTTTGCGTGATTGGTGTCAATAGATATTTTTACGTCTAGACGTCTAAACGTATTTTTTGCCCAATCGTTTAGTAATTAGATAGTGATGAAAGAAATAAAGCGTGCAATAATTCTTATTAATCAAAGCAAAAATGAGAAGCATATTTTGGCAAAACCTGCAGTCTTTCTAGACCGAGATGGCGTAATCAACGTTGACCACGGCTATGTGCATGACGAACACGATTTTGAGTTTATTGAAGGTGTGTTTGAAGCGACGAAAAAGCTCCAAGAGATGGGCTATCTGCTTGTCCTTGTGACTAACCAGTCTGGTATTGCACGTGGCATGTTCAGTGAAGATCGTTTTCTATCACTAACTCAGTGGATGGATTGGAATTTCGTTGATAATGGCGTTGAGCTAGATGGGATCTATTACTGCCCTCACCATGCAGAGCAAGGTCAGGGTAAATATAAGGAAGATTGTGATTGTCGTAAGCCAAAACCTGGGATGTTTATCTCTGCTCGTGACTTTTTAAACATTGATATGGCCAGCTCAGTGATGGTTGGTGATAAGGCGGAAGACATGATGGCGGCTGACGCTGCTGGTGTCGGAACTAAGATTCTTGTTCGTACTGGCAAACCAGTGACTGAGAAAGGTGAAGCGTTAGCCTCAGTGGTACTCGATAGCATTAAGCAAGTACCAGACTATCTCGTCAAGTAAACAAAATCAGGTTGTCCGCTGTAATCTTGTCAGGAGGGAATCATGAAATCTAGAGTGTTACTCACGGCGATGATTGGACTCGTTTTAACAGCGTGTTCCTATAATGCTGTAGAGCGTGATAGTGCCTATCAAGGTGATTTCGAGTTTTATCAGTGCAGTGCAGATAAAACCTTCAAAGTCGCCTTTATGCCCAATCAACCTTTGGCATTACTGAGGTTACCAGAGCATGACTATAGACTGGTTCAAGTTCCTTCTGGCTCAGGGACAAAATACATTCTTGATGATGGCACGGCGCAGGCCCTCAACCCAGTGACCCTCTTTACTAAGGGCAGTGAAGCTCGCTTAGAGCTAGGGCGTGTCGTGTATAAAAATTGTATCAGCCAATAAATGTGTTCGGATAGTATTAAGGAGGCGTTCGCCTCCTTTTAACATTTAACTATTAGACCCAATAAATAACCTATGAGCAAAAAATTAACCATTCTTGATATAGCTAAGCTGTCTGGTGTCGGCAAGTCGACGGTGTCTCGCGTTTTGACCAATGATCCTAAGGTGAAGCCTGAAACTCGAGCCAAAGTTGAGCAGGTGATTCAAGAGTGTGGTTATGTGCCATCAAAATCTGCACAAGCCATGCGTGGAGGCAGCCAGAAGGTGGTTGGGGTCATCATATCTCGCCTCGATTCGCCATCAGAAAATAAAGCCGTCGGTAGCATGCTAAGTACCTTATACGATGCAGGCTATGATGTTGTTATTATGGAGAGCCAGTTTGATCGCGAGAAAACCAATGAACATCTCGATGTCCTGAAAAAACGAAATGTAGATGGTGTTATTGTGTTTGGCTTTAGCGATTTCGATATTTCCAAGCTGGCGAGCTGGAAAAACTGCTCAGTCGTTATTGCCATGGATACAGATCAAGTCTCTTCTATCAACTACGACAACACGCAAGTGATCACCAAAGCTCTGGAATATTTGCAGAAAAAGTCACTCCAACACATCGCATTTATCGGAGTCTCACCGAGCGATAAAACAACGGGAAAGCTACGTTTAGAGGCATACCTAAATTGGTGTGAACAGCACGCAATTAAAGCCCATTATCAAACAGGACAACTCAATCATGAAAGTGCCTACTTACTGGTTGATAGCGTACTCGACGCCCGAACAGAAGCGATTGTTTGTGCCAGTGATACGTTGGCACTTGGTGTGATAAAACGCCTTCAAGAGCTCGACAGAGAAGATGTCGTGGTGACAGGGGTAGGGGGAAATGAACTACTTTCTTTCCTTTTTCCAAAAGTCTTTAGCATTGATCCAGGTTATTCCCTTGCGGGAGAAAAAGCCGCTAATTTATTGATCTCTCAAATAAATGGTGAGCTGAAACAGGTTCATATCACTCAGCAGCCGCTTGCTCTCTAAGCCGTTATTTTCAAAGTGAATTAAAATTATACTGTGATCTCATTCAATTAATGGGACTGTTCCCATTTTTATCTAGTATTGGATCTGACAGTATAATAAGTATAAATGGGAACATTCCCATAATTATAAAAGCAGGTCAGTTTGTAAGTCTGATGTTGATTTAGACATGAATGAGAATCCAATTAGGGTGGACATGGATATGAGTAAGATTGCGAAACAAGAAGTTGAGCGTCTGATTGAGTTAGTCGGTGGACGCGACAATATCGCGAGCGTAAGCCACTGTTTAACGCGTCTTCGCTTTGTACTAAACAATACTGAGCAAGCCGATGAGAAAGCATTAGAAGCGCTGCCAATGGTAAAAGGTTGCTTTACCAATGCGGGGCAGTTTCAAGTGGTTATCGGTACTGAAGTCGATGAAGTGTATAAAGTTCTGATTGAACTGACCGGACAAAAAGCGGCATCGAAAGATGAGGCTAAACTCGCGGCTCGCCAAAACATGAACATCCTAGAACGTGGAATCTCCCATTTAGCTGAAATTTTTGTTCCGCTTCTACCTGCGATTATTACGGGTGGTTTAATTTTAGGCTTCCGTAATGTCATTGGTGACATCAAGATGTTTGATGGCCAGACTCTGACTGAAATCAGTCAATTTTGGGCAACGGTACACAGCTTCTTGTGGTTAATTGGCGAAGCCATTTTCTTCTTCCTTCCCGTTGGTGTGTGTTGGTCTACGGTGAAAAAGCTGGGGGGTACACCGATTTTAGGCATCACATTGGGTGTGACGCTTGTCTCTCCTCAGTTGATGAATGCGTATTTGATTGGTAAGCAAGTACCAGAAGCATGGGACTTCGGCCTCTTTGTCATTGAGAAGGTGGGTTATCAAGCTCAGGTTATCCCTGCGATGTTAGCGGGTGTTGCACTCGCCTTTATCGAAACCAATTTGAAACGTATTGTTCCGTCTTACCTCTACCTAGTTGTTGTCCCATTTGTATCCATTATCGTTTCTGTGGTTCTGGCGCACTCGCTAATTGGTCCATTTGGTCGAGTTCTGGGTGATGGTGTGGCTTTTGCCGCAAAAGCAGCAATGACGGGTGACTTTGCAGTCATTGGTTCAATGGTATTTGGTTTCCTCTATGCGCCACTCGTTATCACGGGTATTCACCATACGACCAATGCCGTGGATCTTCAGTTGATGCAAGATCTTGGTGGTACCCCTATCTGGCCTTTGATTGCTCTGTCAAACATCGCTCAGGCCTCAGCAGTTGTTGGAATCATTATCATCAGTAAAAAACATGGCGAGCGTGATATCTCGGTACCAGCAGCAATCTCTGCATACCTAGGTGTCACGGAACCCGCAATGTACGGTATTAACCTTAAATACAAATTCCCTATGCTTAGTGCCATGATTGGTAGTGCAGTTGCCGCGGCAATCTGTGGTGGCGCTGGCGTGATGGCAAATGGTATTGGTGTGGGTGGCTTACCTGGCATTCTCTCAATCCAACCACAGTTTTGGGGCATTTATGCTGTCGCGATGATCGTCGCAATCGCTCTTCCAGCAGTGTTAACTCTGTTCTTCTATAAGCGCGCACAAATGAAGGGCGAATTGGAGCCTGTGAACGCGTAATTCAGCAATACATTTAGGAGCGGGCAGTCACCGCTCCTTTTTTTAAAGATTCAATTTTTATTTGGTAAGTGAGTTTAGAAATGACAGCTATGGCTAAAGATCCAAATTGGTGGAAAACCGCTTCGATCTATCAAATTTATCCCAAAAGTTTCTGTGATAGCGGAAGTAAGGGAACGGGAGATATTCAAGGCATTATTTCTAAGCTCGACTATCTAAAGCGCCTTGGTGTCGATGCAATCTGGCTGACTCCAATTTACCAGTCACCAATGATTGATAATGGCTATGATATTTCGGATTACTACGCCATTAACTCAGACTTTGGCACTATGGCCGATTTTGATCAGTTGCTTGAGCAAGCCCATCAACGTGGTATTCGTATCATTATGGATATCGTCGTGAATCACACCTCAACTGATCACCACTGGTTCCAGTCTGCGTTGGGCGACAAGAACAGCCCATATCGTGACTACTATATTTGGCGAGATCCGGTTGATGGAGAGCGACCAAATAACTGGCAATCAAAATTTGGCGGAAGTGCTTGGGAACTCGATCAACAAACGGGACAGTATTTTCTGCATCTATTTGCTCAGCAGCAAGCCGATCTGAACTGGGAGAACCCTCAGGTTCGTGCTGAAGTCAAACAGGTGATCAGCTTCTGGGCTGAAAAAGGGGTCGATGGCTTCCGTCTTGATGTGATTAACCTGATTTCTAAGCAGCAAGACTTTCCGAACGATGATATTGGTGATGGACGTCGTTTTTACACCGACGGCCCTCGTGTTCATGAATATCTCCGAGAGATCAGTTCAGCGGTATTTCAAAAGTATGGCAGCGTTACCGTTGGTGAGATGTCTTCGACAACACTGGAGCATTGTCAGCAATACTCGTCATTAGATAACAAAGAGTTGTCGATGGTGTTCAACTTCCACCATTTGAAAGCGGATTACCCAAATGGAGAAAAGTGGACCAAGGCGCCTTTTGACTTTATCCAGTTAAAACAAATTTTCAACCACTGGCAAACGGGTCTTAATGGCAAAGGGTGGGGGGCGCTATTCTGGTGTAACCATGACCAACCTCGAGTGGTAAGCCGTTTAGGTAATGATAAACTGTATCGGGTTGAATCCGCAAAAATGTTAGGCGCATCAATACACATGATGCAGGGGACGCCTTATATTTATCAAGGCGAAGAGATTGGAATGACCAATCCTGGCTATACCCGCATTGATCAGTACCGTGATGTTGAAAGTACCAATATGTACGACATTATGGTCAATCAGCAAGGCGTCTCACACGACGATATGATGGCTATTCTGGCACAAAAGTCTCGCGACAATTCCCGCACACCAATGCAGTGGAATGATGATAAGTTTGCTGGTTTCTCCAAAACGACACCGTGGCTAGAAGTGGCAGAAAACTACCGTGAAGTGAATGCCAAGTCGGCCGTAGAGGACGAAAACTCGGTATTTTATTTCTATCACAAGCTGATTGAGTTACGTAAAGAGTGGGATGTGATCACGACAGGTGATTATCTGGACCTTTACCCGAATCATGAAGCGATATTCGGTTATCGACGTCAAAGCCAAACCGCCACTTTGATCTGTCTAAACAACTATTATGGTCAAGAGACAGAGTGTATCTTGCCTGACAACTTCGATGTGTCACGTGCTAGGTACCTGTTGGCTAACTATGCTGAGCTTAGACCGCAGGTAGACAAGGTGCAGAAACTCAGACCTTACGAAACACGTATTATTTTAGTGGAAAGCTAACACCCCCTAGTCGTGTTTGCTTCATCAGATCCTATTGGTTCTGATACTTGCCCCGCATTGTCGGGGCTTTTTTGTTGGACTCTTAATAGATAGAGATGGATGTGACTTTGTAGAGACGAAAAAAACCAGCTCGATGAGCTGGTTTCTTCAATATGGTGGAGGGGGACGGATTCGAACCATCGAAGGCAGTGCCAGCAGATTTACAGTCTGATCCCTTTGGCCACTCGGGAACCCCTCCAGGGTATTTTTATACTTAACTAATGTTTTCCCAACACGTTAATCAAGTGTTTCTCACAGTTTATCCAGAGGTTTATTCACCGTAAGGCTAAGTGTAAGAAGAATATGGTGGAGGGGGACGGATTCGAACCATCGAAGGCAGTGCCAGCAGATTTACAGTCTGATCCCTTTGGCCACTCGGGAACCCCTCCAGGGTATTTTTATACTTAACTAATGTTTTCCCAACACGTTAATCAAGTGTTTCTCACAGTTTATCCAGAGGTTTATTCACCGTAAGGCTAAGTGTAAGAAGAATATGGTGGAGGGGGACGGATTCGAACCATCGAAGGCAGTGCCAGCAGATTTACAGTCTGATCCCTTTGGCCACTCGGGAACCCCTCCAGGGTATTTTTATACTTAACTAATGTTTTCCCAACACGTTAATCAAGTGTTTCTCACAGTTTATCCAGAGGTTTATTCACCGTAAGGCTAAGTGTAAGAAGAATATGGTGGAGGGGGACGGATTCGAACCATCGAAGGCAGTGCCAGCAGATTTACAGTCTGATCCCTTTGGCCACTCGGGAACCCCTCCAGGGTATTTTTATACTTAACTAATGTTTTCCCAACACGTTAATCAAGTGCTTCTTACAGTTTATCCAGAGGTTTATTCACCGAAGGGTAAGTGTAAGAAAAATATGGTGGAGGGGGACGGATTCGAACCATCGAAGGCAGTGCCAGCAGATTTACAGTCTGATCCCTTTGGCCACTCGGGAACCCCTCCAGAGTATTTTTATACTTAACTAATGTTTTCCCAACACGTTAATCAAGTGTTTCTCACAATCTATCCCAAGGTTATTCACCAAAGTCAGATTCCAAGAAGAAATATGGTGGAGGGGGACGGATTCGAACCATCGAAGGCAGTGCCAGCAGATTTACAGTCTGATCCCTTTGGCCACTCGGGAACCCCTCCAGGGTGTTTTCTATTCTCATTAAGGAATAGCTTAAGTAATGTTTTCCCAACACATTGCTCAAGTGCGGAGCGCATCATAGCAAACTCGTAAATGCTGTAAAGACTTTTCTTGTATTTTTGAATTGAATGATGCCTTTTTGGACAAAGGAGCTAGGAAATGAGCATAAAGCTCAAACAATCAACGGCTTCACTTACAGAATATTTCTCGCTCTTTACATTACTTGACGTTCATAATGGACTTTAGCGGATACAATATATCTAGTTTATCTATGCAGAATCTCACTATGAAAAATAAAATTGTTTTGAGTCTTTTGTCTCTGTCTATTCTTACAGCAGCACCACTCTCTTATGCAAAGAGGCAAGGACCTTCGACAGTTACAGTCGTCACTGAGCTTGTTCAAACACACAATGTCTCTCAGTCCCTTGTCTTGGTCGGTAAGTTGGAAGCTGAGCAATCGGTAGAGATCTCTACCGAAGTCGCCGGAAAAGTCGACACTATTGCTGTCAAAGCGAATCAAGCTGTGCGTCAAGGTCAAATGATCATTCAGCTTAATGATGATAAAGCTCGCGCTTCTGTCGCTGAGGCAAAAGCGTATTTGAAAGATGAACAACGTAAGTTGAAAGAATTCGAGCGTCTTGTTAAACGCAATGCCATTACGCAGACAGAGATCGATGCGCAAAAAGCCAGTGTGGAAATTGCTCAGGCTCGCCTAGATGCGGCCAACGCAAACCTTAAAGATCTTCATATTACCTCCCCGTTTGCAGGCACCGTTGGTTTTATCGATTTTAGTCGCGGAAAAATGGTGACGGCAGGCGAGGCGTTACTCACACTGGATAATCTATCCGTGATGCAGTTGGATCTTCAGGTGCCAGAGCGTTACCTGTCACAGCTCTCTGAAGGCATGAAAGTGACGGCGACTACGGCTGCTTGGCAGAATAAAGTGCTTGAGGGACAAGTTGTTGCTATTGACTCTCGTATTAACCAAGAAACGCTTAATCTTAGAGTGCGTATTCACTTTAGTAATCCATCCGAAGAGCTAAAACCCGGCATGCTGGTATCAGCCAATATGGATTTTCCTGCTATAGAAGCGCCAATTATTCCAGTCCAGGCTCTGGAGTATTCGGGCACTAAGCGTTACGTCTATGTTATTGATCAAGACAACAATGCTAAACGAACCGAGGTATTGCTGGGCGCTCGCGTCGACAATTTAGTGGTCATAGAGCAAGGATTATCGATTGGCGACAAAATTGTCGTGCAGGGCATAGTGAATATGCGTGATGGCGTAGTGGTTTCTGAGTTAGGTAGCGATGACCGCCCTAAAGAGAAAGCAAAGCCGCAAGAAGGGGCTAACTAATGCTGCTGTCGGATGTTTCAGTTAAGCGACCCGTTGCCGCGGTTGTTTTAAGTTTGTTGTTGTGCGTTTTCGGTATTGTTTCCTTTAATAAGCTGGCCGTACGAGAAATGCCGGACATTGAAAGTCCTGTTGTCTCTATTAGTACTCGTTACGAAGGTGCTTCGGCGACCATTATTGAAAGCCAGATAACCTCAGTATTAGAAGACCAACTGTCGGGTATCAGTGGTATTGATGAGATATCGTCGACAACCCGCAACAGTATGTCGCGTATTACCATCACTTTTGATCTTGGTTATGACCTTAATACGGGCGTAAGTGATGTTCGTGATGCCGTTGCCCGTGCGCAGCGTTCACTACCCGATGAAGCGGATGATCCCGTTGTGTTCAAAAACAACGGTTCAGGTGAAGCTTCACTCTATATCAACCTCAGTTCTTCTGAGATGGATAGAACTCAGTTAACGGACTACGTTGAACGCGTATTGATTGACAGGTTCAGTCTTATCTCAGGTGTCAGCTCTGTCGATATCTCGGGTGGCTTATACAAAGTTATGTACGTCAAGTTGAAGCCAGAACAGATGGCAGGCCGAGGCGTAACCACTTCTGATATTACTTCCGCTCTTCGTAGTGAGAATATTGAAAGCCCTGGAGGTGAAGTGCGTAACGATCAGATTGTGATGTCGGTACGTACGGCTCGTAGTTATAACAAGGCAGAAGATTTTGAGTATCTGGTGGTCAAGCGCGCATCAGATAACACACCTATCTACCTAAAAGATGTTGCTGATGTCTACATAGGTGCAGAAAACGAGAACTCGACTTTTAAGAGTGATGGTGTGGTTAACGTCAGTATGGGGATTGTGCCGCAGTCAGATGCCAACCCACTAGAAGTGGCGGACTTAGTTCATCAAGAAGTTGAAAACATCCAGAAGTTTCTACCGCAAGGCACTCGTTTAGCGATCGATTATGATTCGACAGTGTTCATTGAACGCTCGATTGCAGAAGTGTACAGCACCTTGTTTATTACCGGTGGTTTAGTCATCTTAGTGCTCTACATCTTTATTGGTCAGGCAAGGGCGACCCTTATCCCTGCGGTAACCGTTCCTGTCTCTTTGATTTCATCGTTTATCGCGGCTTACTATTTTGGTTTCTCGATTAACTTGATTACCTTGATGGCGTTGATTCTATCGATTGGTCTGGTTGTCGATGATGCTATCGTTGTTGTAGAGAACATTTTCCATCATATCGAAAATGGTGAAAAGCCATTGCTTGCGGCATACAAAGGGACCCGCGAAGTGGGTTTTGCGGTTATAGCTACCACGTTGGTTTTGGTTATGGTGTTCCTGCCTATCTCTTTTATGGACGGCATGGTAGGTCTGCTATTTACTGAGTTTTCTGTTTTGCTTGCGATGTCGGTGATTTTTTCTTCGCTCATCGCATTGACGTTGACACCTGTTTTGGGAAGTAAACTGCTTAAAGCGAACGTCAAACCGAATCGATTTAATCTGTTTATTGACCAAATATTTGGTCGTTTGGAGTTGCTATACCGTCGAGTATTGAAAGGGGCATTGAAATGGCAATGGGCTGCACCGCTGATTATTGTCTCCTGTATCGGTGGCAGCTGGGGGCTGATGCAACAAGTACCTGCACAGTTAACACCCTCTGAGGACCGTGGCGTAATTTTTGCGTTTGTTCGTGGTGCCGATGCGACCAGTTACAATCGCATGGCGGCAAATATGGACATTGTCGAAGACAGACTAATGCCTCTGCTTGGGCAAGGTTTTCTGAAGTCTTTCAGTATCCAATCGCCTGCGTTTGGTGGCAATGCGGGGGATCAGACCGGCTTCGTTATTATGATTCTGGAAGATTGGAATGATCGCCAAGTCACAGCACAGCAGGCGTTAGGTGAAGTGCGTAAGGCGTTGGCTGGCATGGCGGATGTGCGCGTGTTCCCATTTATGCCAGGATTTAGAGGGGGGTCAAGTGAACCTGTTCAATTCGTACTTGGCGGTTCAGATTACAGTGAACTGAAAACCTGGGCGGAGAAATTGGAGCAGATCGCGGAAGACTCTCCGTATATGGAAGGCAGCGACATTAACTACTCTGAGAAAACACCTGAGCTGGTGGTGAGCGTAGACAAACAGCGTGCGGCTGAACTAGGGATCAGCGTACAAGACATTTCCGATACTTTGGAGATCATGCTGGGCGGTAAGAGCGAGACGACCTTTGTCGAACGAGGTGAAGAGTATGATGTTTATCTGCGTGGTGATGAAAATAGCTTTAACAATGCGTCAGACTTGAGCCAAATCTACATGCGTACATCATCAGGCGAACTTGTTACGCTTGATGCGGTAACGAAGATTGAAGAAGTGGCTTCGTCGATTCGACTCTCTCACTACAACAAGCAAAAAGCGGTCACGATAACAGCGAACTTATCGGACGGTTACACTCTTGGTGAGGCGCTCGATTTCCTTGACCAGCAAGCGATTGAACTACTACCTAGTGATATTTCAGTTAGCTATTCTGGGGAATCGAAAGATTACAAAGAGAACCAATCGAGCATTCTATTGGTGTTTGCGTTAGCACTTTTAGTCGCTTATCTGGTACTGGCCGCGCAGTTTGAAAGCTTTATAAACCCATTGGTGGTGATGTTTACGGTTCCTATGGGGGTATTCGGTGGTTTTCTTGGTCTATTTCTGATGGGGCAGGGAATGAATATCTACAGCCAGATCGGAATGATTATGCTTATCGGCATGGTCACTAAGAACGGTATTTTGATTGTAGAGTTCGCTAACCAACTGCGTGACCGTGGGATTGAGTTCGAAAAAGCGATTCTTGATGCCTCTGCGCGTCGTTTACGCCCGATTATGATGACCGCATTCACCACATTAGCGGGAGCGATACCGTTGATTCTCTCGACGGGTGCTGGTTATGAGAGCCGTGTTGCGGTAGGGACAGTGATATTCTTCGGTATGGGCTTTGCGACCTTTGTTACCTTGTTTGTCATTCCTGCAATGTATCGTCTGATTTCGCAAGGCACACAATCACCTGGTCATGTTGAGGCTGAACTGAATAAAGAGTTAAGCCATGATGTGAAAGCGAGAAGCTCACATGGTGAATTGAACTAAATAACGCAATAAGCCCGCGAGTGATCGCGGGCTTAATTGTATTTGTAGTAGAAGTTAACGACTAACCGTAAGTCACCGAGTAGCGAGTTGGTTTGTGGTTCATTGCTAAGACAAGATTTAGAGCGACAGCCCCGAGAATCGATAAACCAATCACTTCTGGAGAGACAAAAAAGAACGAAGCAAAAAGAATCGCACAATCTATAGCCAGCTGAAACTTACCCACTGAAATGCCGAATTTGTCCTGAATGAACAGGCACAACACATTGAAGCCCCCCAAACTCGAACGATGGCGAAAAAGAATCAGCATCCCTAATCCCATCAAAAGGCCTCCAGCGATCGCGCAGTAGACTTGATTGATGGTCTCTAGACTGATGACTAAATAGAGGTGATCAGTAATCAGTGACACAAGAGCACCAGAAATCGCACTATTAATTGCAAATCGAGTACCGAAACGCTTCCATGCTAATAAATAGAATGGACAGTTGGCAATAAAGTACAGAGTGCCGAGTGAAAAGTGGGTCATCTGGCTGGCTAAAAGTGCCAGTCCTGCTGTGCCTCCAGTCAACAGTGATGCTGATTGGAGGAAAAAGAAGCCTTGGGCGACTAAAAAGGTGCCGGTCAAAATTGCGACCCAATCTTCTCGTCTTGAGTGTTTTTCCATCAATTTGAAATTTAACAAGTAAATAATGGCGTGCATACTATTTAAAAAAATAGGATTTCGGTAGCTTGAGAGTGAAATTTAAGGTAAACCTATGTAATTATCGTTTTACGGGGTGTAAAGGATGGAATTGACACTTAGCTGGCGAAATGTTCGGATAAGTGCTCAACATGAGATTCCCTGTAAAGCATTATGAAAAAACTGCATGAGAAAAACTGAAATTTTCTCTTTATGACAAAGATCAAATTATGTAGAATGCGCGTCATTAGCTTGATGCAAACGTTTGCGTGAGTGTCAAAGGTCGGTTTTTTTGCAATTTAAAGTCTCAATCTGAGTCAGGAGATACAGATGCTAAAGCGTGATATGAACATCGCAGATTACGATGCGGAACTGTTCGCAGCAATTCAAGAAGAAACTCTTCGCCAGGAAGAACACATTGAACTTATTGCTTCAGAAAACTACACAAGTCCACGTGTAATGGAAGCTCAAGGTTCTCAGCTTACAAATAAGTACGCTGAAGGTTACCCAGGCAAGCGCTACTACGGTGGCTGTGAGTACGTTGATAAAGCTGAATCTCTGGCAATTGATCGTGCATGTCAGCTATTTGGCTGTGAATACGCAAACGTACAGCCTCACTCAGGCTCACAGGCAAACAGTGCTGTTTACATGGCTCTACTTAACCCTGGTGATACTGTTCTTGGTATGAGCTTAGCGCACGGTGGTCACCTTACACACGGTTCTCCAGTCAACTTCTCTGGTAAACACTACAACGTTATTCCTTACGGTATCGACGAAGCTGGTCAAATCAACTACGACGAAATGGAAGCACTTGCTCTAGAACACAAACCGAAGATGATCATCGGTGGTTTCTCTGCTTACTCACAGATCGTAGATTGGGCTCGCATGCGTCAAATCGCAGATAAAGCAGGCGCGTACCTATTTGTCGATATGGCTCACGTTGCGGGTCTAATCGCAGCGGGCGTATACCCAACGCCTGTACCACACGCTCACGTTGTCACTACAACAACTCACAAAACGCTAGCAGGTCCACGTGGTGGTCTTATCTTGTCTAACGCGGGTGAAGAGATGTACAAAAAACTCAACTCAGCTGTCTTCCCTGGTGGTCAAGGTGGCCCGTTAATGCATGTTATCGCTGGTAAAGCGGTTGCATTCAAAGAAGCGATGGAGCCAGAGTTTAAAGAGTACCAAGCTCGCGTAGTTAAAAACGCGAAAGCAATGGTTGCTCAGTTCCAAGAGCGCGGCTACAAGATCGTTTCTAACGGTACTGAAAACCACCTATTCCTTGTTGACCTAATTGACAAAGATATTACAGGTAAAGATGCAGATGCAGCACTAGGTGCAGCAAACATTACAGTTAACAAGAACTCTGTACCAAATGACCCTCGTAGCCCGTTTGTCACGTCTGGTATCCGTGTTGGTTCTCCTGCAATCACTCGTCGTGGTTTCACTGAAGAAGACGCAAAAGAGCTAGCAAACTGGATGTGTGATGTTTTAGATAACATCGGTAATGAGGAAGTTATCGCAGCAACGAAAGCGAAGGTGCTCGATATCTGTAAGCGTCTACCAGTTTACGCATAATGGTTCTGCCTGGCTTGGTCTATTTTGTTGTCAAAGGTGCTCATTTACTAGCGTAAACTCCCACCTTTTCCTCGAGCTAGAACCAATACAGTGAGAAAACAAAAAGGGCCGATGTTGTCACATCGGCCCTTTTTACTGTTCATTTCCCGTTACTTAGGTAGGCTAAGAAGAGTGCCAGACTTACATTTGAACGAGTAATACTTACTGCTTTCGTTGAATTTACCTAAGCCTTCACCGTCACAGTAGTCGATATTAATGTCACGCATCGTTTCCAGCGTGCTTTCATTCGTCAGTGCGAATTTAGAACCGTCAGAGCAAACAATGCGTACGCGACCGTCATCACTCACTGAGTAGATATCCACTTCGGTATTGCAAAGCTCAAATGAAGCTTCTCGAAAATTGTCTTGCTCGGTATTTGAAGCACAGCCAGCAGACAGGGCCGCCAGAGTCATTGCCGCTAGTCCAAACTTTTTCATACTAGTTCCTTGGAATACGCTTAGTAGTAATGGTTGTAGGTTAAGCCTACCGAAGTGTGGTGATTCATTCAACAACCGATAACAAAAAGGGTCGACTTATTATGTCGACCCTTGCAACAAAAGATGGTTTGATTTAGCTAACTTCTACACCTTGAGCTTGAAGATCCGCATGGTACGAAGAGCGCACAAATGGTCCACATGCTGCATGTGTGAAACCAAGCTCTAGAGCAATTTCTTTTAACTCATCAAACTCTGATGGTGGCACATAGCGTTCAACAGGTAAATGGTGGCGGCTTGGTGCAAGGTATTGACCCAATGTCAGCATAGTGACACCGTGTGCACGAAGGTCTTTAAGAACCTCAATGATCTCTTCTTTCGTCTCACCAAGACCCATCATCAAACCAGACTTAGTTGGAATGCTAGGATGCTGTTCTTTGAATTTTTTCAATAACTCCAGTGACCACTTGTAGTTCGCTCCTGGACGCGCTTTACGATAAAGGCGAGGTGCTGTTTCAAGGTTGTGGTTGAAGACATCTGGCGGGTTATCTTTAAGCAGTTCAAGGGCGATATCCATGCGACCACGGAAATCAGGAACCAAGGTTTCAATCTTGATGTTAGGGTTGAGAGCACGAATTTCACGGTTACAGTCTGCAAAATGCTGAGCGCCGCCATCACGAAGATCATCGCGGTCTACCGATGTGATCACTACATACTTCAGCTTCATGTCTTGAATAGTCTTCGCCAGTTTTTGTGGTTCATCATTTTCTGGGGCGAGTGGACGTCCATGGGCAACGTCACAAAATGGGCAACGACGAGTACAGATTGCACCAAGGATCATGAAAGTTGCTGTTCCGTGGTTAAAACATTCTGCTAGGTTTGGACACGAAGCTTCTTCACAAACGGAGTGCAGGTTGTTTTTACGCATTGCAGATTTGATATCTTGGATACGTTGGCTGTCAGAAGGCAGTTTGATCTTCATCCATTCTGGCTTACGAAGAACTTCTTTCTGCTCGGTAGGCATGTTCTTTACCGGGATCAGAGCCATTTTGTCAGCGTCGCGGTACTTAACGCCTTTTTCCATTTGGATTGGTTTACTCATGCTTCTCTTACTTCTCGTTGTTGCTTGCCGATTTTGCGGCTGTATCTAGTTCTACGTGGTCATAACCAAGTAAAGTCACCAGTTCTTCGACTAGCTTTGTCTCAACTTGAGCGATATCGTCAGGTCCATCTAATTGGCTGACTTGTACCATCTCCATACCTGCATAACCACATGGGTTGATGCGTAGGAAAGGTGACAAGTCCATGTTGACGTTTAGTGCCAAGCCGTGGAATGAACAACCTTTACGAATTCTAAGCCCTAAGGAACAAATCTTTTTGCCATCGACGTAGACACCAGGAGCATCAGGTCGAGCAGCGGATTCGATATTGTATGCTTTTAGAGTGTTGATTACGAGGTTCTCGATATGTGTAACGAGTTCTCTAACACCTAGCTTTTTACGACGAAGGTTGATAAGAAAATAAGCGACCAGTTGTCCGGGGCCATGGTAGGTGACTTGCCCACCACGATCGCTTTGAACGACCGGAATATCCCCTGTGTTCAACAGGTGTTCAGCTTTGCCGGCTTGTCCTTGTGTGAAGACAGGGTTGTGTTCGACAAGCCATACTTCATCAGGCGTTTCTTCTGTTCGATTATCAGTGAAATCGTGCATCGCTTGCCAGATAGGCTTATAGTCCTGTCTACCAAGATGTTTCACAACAAGCTGGTTTTGCATTCCGCTCTTCCATCGTCGGTTAGTAAAGTGGAAAGATTATAAACTGCTTCTGGTTATTGAACTATATGCCAGTAACACATTTTTAACCCTAGAGTTTTTGTAGGATATTTATCTAATTGATATCTAAAAAGAAAGCAGCTTTCGCTGCTTTCAATAAAATTTGAGTGTATTCAAATTTTTTATAGCACCATGCGCACGATGTCAATCTCACCAAGCTCTTTATACAGCGTTTCAACCTGTTCAATCGAGGTTGCAGTGATGTTGATTGATACCGAGTGGTAATTCCCCTTAGCACTTGGTTTTACTGTTGGGCTGTAATCACCTGGAGCATGGCGTTGGATGACTTCAAGAACCTTTTCTGGTAGCTCTGGCTTAGCGTAGCCCATTACCTTGTATGTGAAAGAACAAGGAAACTCAAGCAGGTCTCTCAATTTTGCATCTGAGTTAATGTTCAGCATGTTGAAACTCCAAGTTGGAAAGTCGTTATTCGCAGCGCGGAATAGTACTGTCTATCTGAGATGAACTCAAGACGTGGCTCACGCTAGTCACTACTGAGATAAATAAAAAAAGCCGCTAACGGCGGCTTTTTTTTGCTAAGTACATAGATTACAAGAAGCTTTTGAACAGCATGACAATGTAATCCCATAGGCGGCTGAATAGGCTACCTTGTTCTACGTCTTCAAGAGCAAGTAGTGGGTACTCGGCAATATCTTCACCTTCTAGTTGATAGTATAGCTTACCAACTACGTCACCCTTCATTATTGGGGCTTCAAGCTCTTTTTCAAGGATAAAGCTAGCTTTGAGATTTTTCGCTTGTCCACGAGGTAAAGTCACATAGGTGTCTTGATCCAACCCAAGTGCCACAGTGTCTTTATTACCCATCCAGATTTTTTCTTCTACGAACGTTTCACCTGCTTTGTGAGGCGCGACGGTTTCGAAGAAGCGGAAGCCGTAGCTGAGTAACTTCTTACTTTCTGATTTACGAGCGTTAGCATCTTTAGTCCCCATCACGACGGCAACAAGGCGCATTTTCCCCTCTGTTGCAGAGCTTACTAAGCTGTAACCAGCATTGCTTGTGTGGCCCGTTTTAATACCATCAACGTTCATGCTTTTATCCCAAAGCAGGCCGTTACGGTTGTACTGAGTAATGCCGTTGTAGGTGAATTTTTTCTCAGAGTAGATACGGTATTCTTCCGGTACGTCGCGAATAAGCGCAGTACCAAGTAGTGCCATATCGTAAGGTGTCGAGTAAAGATTCGCGTTGTCTAGGCCATGAACGTTGGCGAAGTGTGTGTCCTTCATGCCAATTGTGTCAGCCCATGCGTTCATTAGGTCAACAAATGCATCTTCAGATCCGGCAATATGTTCAGCCATAGCAACACAAGCATCATTGCCAGACTGGATAATGATTCCTCGGTTGAGGTCTTCTACTTTTACGGTAGTGCCAACTTCGATGAACATTTTCGATGAATCAGGGAAGTTTTTTGCCCAAGCGTTTTTGCTGATGGTGACATCGTCTTGCAGTGAGATGTTACCGCGTTCCAACTCTTGACCAATAACATAGCTGGTCATCATTTTCGTTAAGCTTGCTGGAGAGAGTTTTGTATTCATCTCTTTTTCAGCTAAAACTTTACCTGAATGATAATCCATCAAAACGTAGCCTTTAGCGGCGATTTGAGGCGCGTCTGGCATCACAATTGGTGATGCGAAGGCAGAAGATGCGATGGTTGCAGAAAGCGCAATAGAAGACGCAAAAACTGATTTAATTAGCGTTGTTTTTTTCATATTGACTACAGGTTTATTGTTAACTGTCCATATCTTAACAGAATCAATCTCTCAAACCAGTATAGGAATAGGGGTACACTGGATTGAGGACTAGTGGGATTTAATGAAAGCACTGGTATAACCCAGTTCTTTCACTCTTTCTAGTGCTTTTTGGCTCGACATATAGTCGTCGAAAGGGCCCAAAAAGACGCGGTGTACATTACTACTCGAGTTGACGTAGCTTTTCACCGATAGCTTTTGACTTAAATCTCGCGCTAAAGTTTCAACGCGATCTTGATATTGTGAAGAGGCTACCTGAACGGCAAACTTAGTCAGGGAGTCCTGTTTATTGGTTTGCGTTGGTTTATCGACCGTAATGACTTCGATGGCGACGTTGGCAGTACCGGTTTTAATCACATCTAATTTCGTTGCAGCTGCATAGCTCAGGTCAATGATACGGCCTGGGTGAAATGGACCACGGTCGTTGACGCGAACGATCGCTGTCTTTCCATTGTCTTTGTTTGTGACTTTGACATAACTAGGGATCGGCAACTCTTTGTGGGCAGCTGACATGGAATACATATCATAGACTTCGCCATTGGAAGTTAAGTGACCGTGAAATTTTTTACCATACCACGAAGCAATGCCTTCCTGTTTGAAGCCTTTAGGCTCTTTAATGATGGTGTAGCTATTGCCTCTTAGCGTGTAGTTACTGTTACCTCCTAAGCTATAGGATTCGTATTGTGGAGTAGCATCTTCAATATGATCGACTGAAATTGGTGCATCTGGCGCAATGTCATCATCAATGGTGTAGCGTTTTGATGGTGCTGAAGAGCAGCCTGCCAAAATAGTACAAGTTGCAACAAGAGTAAGCAGTAGTCGCTTGTTTATCATTTAAATTGCCTTCGAAAATGCTTTTCTATGAGTGTGAATTGACATCAGTATCCCGAAACCAGCCATTAGAGTTACCATGGATGTACCACCATAACTGATTAAAGGAAGCGGTACGCCAACAACAGGTAAAATTCCACTCACCATGCCAATATTTACGAAGACGTAAACGAAAAAGCTGAGAACGATACTACCCGCCATCATTCGACCGAATGCGGTTTGTGCTTTGCTGGCTAACACCAAGCCTCGACCAATAATAAACAGGTACAAGCCTAATAGGATAAGAATACCAATCAGTCCCCACTCTTCGGCAATGACGGCAAAAATGAAGTCAGTATGACGTTCAGGCAAAAACTCCAATTGTGATTGGGTACCTTGCAGCCATCCTTTCCCTGATATGCCTCCTGAGCCGATAGCGATTTTACTTTGAATAATGTGATATCCCGCACCAAGTGGGTCAGACTCAGGGTTAAATAGCGTTCTCACCCGTACCTTTTGATACTCTCGCATCAGGAAGAACCATAAAATAGGCAAAAAGGCACCTAGGCCACAGGCGGCTGCAAAAATGATTCTCCAACTTATACCGGCGAGAAAGATAACGAAAATGCCTGATGCGGCAATTAGAATTGAGGTACCCAAATCAGGTTGCTTAGCAATCAGAATTGTCGGGACAAACACCATGACCAATGACATGACCAGAGTCTGGAATGTTGGCGGAAGAGGGCGTTTACCAATATAACGAGCCACCATCAGAGGCACTGCGAGTTTAAGCAGTTCAGATGGCTGGAAGCGAATAAACCCCAAGTTTAACCAGCGCTGAGCTCCCTTAGAGGCTTCACCGAAAAAGAGCACGCCTAGTAGTAGCACCACACCACCAGCAAACATGATCGGTGCCATCGCCTCATAAGTGCGTGGTGGAATTTGTGCGAGAAGTAACATAACGCCAAGGGAGAGAGCCATTCTCATTGCTTGACGATCCATCATGGCTAAACTTTGTCCGCTAGCGCTGTACATGACGACAAGGCCGAATCCCATCAGGACCAGAATTCCTAGTAACAAAGGTAGATCGAGGTGGAAGCGTTCAAACAGAACTCGGTTTTGACCCGTTGCTGGATTCAAATCCATGATTAGTTCGCCTCTTTGTTTTCCACGAGTACGTGGTCAAATATCTTTCTTACCACTGGGCCACCCTGAGAAGAGCCACCCCCAGCATTTTCTAATACGATTGTGACAATCACCTTTGGATTGTCAATCGGAGCAAACCCAGTGAAGAGCGCATGGTCGCGAAGGTGTTCCGCAATTTCATCTGCGTTGTACTCTTCATCCTCACCTAGCCCAAACACCTGCGCTGTCCCGGATTTACCCGCACTGACATACGGTGTCTTAGTGAACGCTCGACGAGCGGTTCCCTTGTTACCATGGTTAACCAGTCGCATGCCTTCAATGGCCATGTCCCAGTAACGAGGTTTGACACCAGCGATTGGTGGATAAGTTTCAATATCGGATAACTGTTGTTTTTCAAACATTTCACCATTGTTGATAGTGGCTCTTAGTAGGTGAGGAGCGACCACCTCCCCGCGTTTTACGAGTACCGATGTTGCCTTAGCAAGTTGCATTGGGGTCGATGTCCAGTACCCTTGTCCAATACCGACAGGAATAGTGTCACCCTGATACCAAGGCGTTCGATGTCGTGCCATTTTCCATTCACGGGTTGGCATGTTGGCTTTACTTTCTTCGTAAATATCAATGCCAGTGTAGTCACCGAATCCGAACATCATCATCCAACTCGATATGCGATCAATCCCCATATCGTAAGCGATTTGATAGAAAAAGGTATCAACAGATTCTTCAATCGACTGAACAATATCTACTTTGCCGTGGCCCCAGCGTAACCAATCGCGGAACGGCTTTGTTTTAGAGTTCGGAATCTTCCAGTACCCAGGATCATTTCTAGTGGTATAAGGGGTAACCACGCCTTCTTGCAACGCCGCCACGGCCATAAATGGTTTGATGGTTGAAGCGGGTGGATATATTCCGAGTGTTGCTCGATTCACCAAGGGACGGTTTTTGTCGTTAAGTAATGAGCTGTATGCCTGTCCTGAAATGCCATGAACGAAAGCATTGGGGTCGTAACTTGGACTGGACACCATCGCTAATACGCCGTTGTCTTCAGGATCGAGAACGACCGCGCTGCCGCGACGCCCATCAAGCAACTTATGAACATAGAGCTGAAGGTCAATATCTAGGTTAAGTACAATGTCTTTGCCCGGAACCGGAGGTACATACTTAAGTGTACGAATGACGCGGCCACGACTGTTAACCTCGACTTCCTGATAACCCGCCGTACCATGCAGCATATCTTCGTAATAGCGTTCAATGCCGAGTTTACCGATATCACGTGTGGCCTGGTAGTTGGCATCTTTCTCTTCACGAACTAGACGTTGCATGTCACGGTCATTGATACGCGACACATAACCAATAACGTGAGTCAGCACTTCACCATAAGGGTAGTGACGTTTGAGCGCGGCATTAACCGATACGCCAGGAAAGTTATGTTGGTTGACCGAAAATTTGGCGACTTGCTCTGGTGTCAGTTGGTTTAAGATCGGAACAGATTTAAAGCGTCGAGTTTGTCGGCGTTCTTTTTGAAAACGCTCTACTTGCTCTGGAGTAATGGTTAAGATTTTTTGCAGACGAGCAATGGTATCATCCATATCTTTGATCATTTCCGGCGTCAGTTCGAGGCTGAACACTGGGCGGTTTTCCGCTAGCAGTTTACCGTTACGGTCGTAGATTAAGCCGCGGTTAGGCGCGATAGGGACAACTTTAATTCGGTTGTCATTAGAGCGGGTTTTGTAATCTTGGTATTGGTTAATCTGGATGTTGTACAGGTTGGTTACCAAGATGCCCAGCATAGCGACAATACCGATGAAAGCGACGATAGCGCGGCTTTTAAATAGTCGCGCTTCTTCATGGTAATCCCTTATTAGGGTACGCTTCCTTAACATTGATGGTTATTCTCGATGATATGGGTGGTTAGCAGTAATGCTCCACGCTCTATACAGGCTTTCTGCCATTACAATGCGCACCAGTGGGTGTGGTAGTGTTAGTGCTGATAGTGACCAGCTCTGGTCAGCGGCTGCTTTGCATGCCGGTGCTAGACCTTCTGGGCCACCGATCAGAATAGACACGTCTCTGGCATCAAGTTTCCAATGCTCTAGTTGTTCAGCTAATTGTGGTGTATCCCACTTTTTGCCAGGAATATCGAGAGTAACAATTCGGTTGCCTTTTGGCACTGCTGCAAGCATCGCTTCGCCCTCTTTTTGCAAGATTCTTGCAATGTCGGCGTTTTTGCCACGTTTTCCGGCTGGAATTTCAACCAGTTCAAGCGGCATGTCGTGTGGAAAACGACGACGATACTCTTGAAAGCCCTCTTCAACCCATCTCGGCATTTTAGTGCCAACGGCTATTAGCTGTAATTTCATCGCTTAGCCCCAAAGCTTTTCAAGTTGGTAAAGCTCGCGTTGCTCTTCCTGCATAACATGGATAATCGTTGTTCCCATATCAAGTACAACCCATTCACCTTCAGCTTCGCCATCGATACCTAGTGGAATAATACCAGCTAGTTTAGATTCTTTTGCGACGTGTTCAGCAATAGAGGCAACATGGCGTTTTGACGTGCCAGTACAAACGATCATGTAATCTGTAATGCTTGATTTACCCTGAACATCAATAGTTTTAATGTCTTGAGCTTTCATATCATCAACTTTGTCGACTAGAAATTCGTTTAACTGTTCAAGTTGCAAGGTTTTTTCCTCGTTATTTAATCGATTGACACTTGGTAGTGTGTTTTGGGGCGGCGAAGTATACCACGCTTTTTATAGCTTAACTTGAGGTAAGCAAATCTCAGTACTCAACTGGTGTAATAGTGGCCAGCTAGATTGTTCGTACTGAGTTTTTATTGTCCTCTCAGCCTGTGCCAATAACTGCAGAAGTTGCATCAGTCTCACTGGTGTCAATCGGTTTAGAGCCGCAGAGTAAAGAGGACGCTTCGACTGCCAAATTCTGTATTTCTCAAACACTTGTCCGATAGGCAGTGTTTGTAGAAGCTGAGACATTGTCAGTAGCTGTGTGAGTTCCTTTTGTACTGTGCGGGCTAGGATGACGGTTTCTACACCTTCAGCTTCCAGTTGGCGAAGGATGCGCTGAGAACGCTTAGCCTTGCCCGCCAATAGGGCGTCTATCCAATGAAACGCAGTAAAATGGTTGTGACGGCTAAGGGACTCTTCTAACCGAATAAGATTAAGTACGCCATCTGGATAGAGCAGAGCCAGTTTTTCCAAACTCTGAGTTAGTGCAAACAAGTTACCTTCGTGCCATTGAGCCAGCATTTGAACTGCTTCAGGGTCCGGCTTAAGACCAAGAGCGCGGCAACGGATTTGAACAAACTGAGGTAGGCGCTGGATATCTGGCGTGAGGCAGTTTATCAGGCAGCCCGTTCCTGAGAGAGCTTTAAACCACTTGGCACTCTCTTGGGCCTTGGTCAGCTTGCTTCCAATTAGAACCAGAATGACATCGCTATGGAGTAAATCTGATACTGATAGCAGCTCTTTTGCTATGCCGGCGTTAACACCTGCTTCAGGGAGCTCAAGTTCAATAATCTGTCTGGCCGAAAACAGGCTCATAGCCTGACAGCAGTCATAGACCAGATTCCAGTCAAACGAGCTATCAATTGCAAATCTGTGTCTTTCTTCGAAACCTTGCTGGTGGGCGGCTTTTTGGATCGCTTGACGAGATTCTTGCAGGAGTAGCGGCTCGTTGCCGAAAATTAAGTAGGTCGGGTGGAGCTGTTTAGCTAACTGCTCCACCAGTCGATCGGCGAAAACTCGCATACAGGTTACTGGTTCTCAGAAGTAGTCGTGACGCCTTCCTGAGGCTCATCAGTAGTGAACGTCTTGATTCGGTACTGTTCCTCTTCTGCTTTGAGCTGAGCCTGTTGCTCTTCTTCACTCAACATAGTGCCTGATTCAATATTGGTTTTCAGGCGAGCCATCTGACGAATGATCTGTGACGCTGCGAGTTTACGCATTTCATCTTCGATCATGTCGCGTTCTACCGATTTCGCTAAAGCTGTCAGTGGGTTATCTAAGTAGCTGCGCGTTACGCTAGTAGAAAACGTTTTGGAACCTAGCTCTGGAATAGTCACACGGTAAGAGGTACGGAATGTCAGCTCTTTTTCGGCTGCACGGGTGTTTTGGTATAGCGAGAGCGTACGTTCACCGACGCCTTCGCTAATTAGGTGCAAATTCGGAACATCTGCCGCAGGAGAAACCAATTTAATTTCACTCATACGCAGTTGGCCTTTCATCATACGCGTGAAGTTGCTGTACTGGTCATAACTGGTCAGTGACATCGTATCAAGCTCTTCAGGGATTGAGTAGTCACCGCGTAGGTGGAAACCACAAGCAGATAAAAGGCTTGCAGCAAGAACAACCGCAGATAGCTTTACAGAACGAGTTGAAATGAGTCGCATGACTTGAGGAAACATAGGTTGATGGCTCTCGATTATTGGAATACTTATCTTATAGCTCTGAGAATTCTGGTTAGTCAAAACTCTAAGATAAATAAAACAGGGTAGGTGGCTACCCTGTTTATGACGTTATTAGAACAGATTAGTTCGCAACGATGTTTAGAAGTTTACCTGGTACGTAAATAACTTTACGTACCGTTTTATCTTCAGTGAACTTAGTCACATTCTCATCGTTTAGGCCCAGTTGTTCAATCTCGTCTTTAGAGATATCTGCCGGTACTGTTAGCTTCGCACGTAGTTTGCCGTTAACTTGAACAACGATGGTTTTCTCATCTTCAACGAGTGCTTTTTCGTCAAACGTTGGCCATACCGCGTTATCGATATCTGATTCACCTAGCGCAACCCATAGTTCGTATGAGATGTGCGGAGTGATTGGGTAAAGCATTGCGACAACCGCTTTTAACGCTTCATCAAGGATCGCACGGTCTTGCGCTGATTCTTGAGGTGCTTTCGCTAGCTTGTTCATCAGTTCCATAATCGCAGCGATTGCTGTGTTGAATGTTTGACGACGAGCGATATCGTCAGTCACTTTAGCGATAGTCTTGTGAACATCACGACGTAGTGCTTTCTGGTCGCCAGACAGAGCTGAAGTATCAACGCCTTCTGCTGCGCCTTTCGATGCGTGCTCTTTAACCAGTTTCCAGACACGTTTCAGGAAGCGGTTAGCACCTTCAACGCCTGATTCTTGCCACTCAAGAGTCATATCTGCTGGAGAGGCAAACATCATAAATAGGCGTACTGTGTCAGCGCCGTACTTGTCTACCATCTCTTGTGGGTCGATACCGTTGTTCTTCGACTTAGACATCTTGATCATGCCTGAGTGCTCAACGTCACGGCCTTGGTCGTCTTTTGCAGAAGTGATTCGGCCTTTGCCATCGCGCTCTACGGTTACGTCTGTCGGTGCAACCCACTCTTTACCGCCTTTTTCGTTCTCAAAGTAGAACGCATCTGCCAGTACCATGCCTTGACATAGAAGCTGTTTGAACGGCTCGTCAGACGTTACGTAACCCGCGTCACGTAGCAGCTTATGGAAAAAGCGAGAGTACAGTAGGTGCATACAAGCGTGCTCGATACCACCGATGTATTGGTCTACTGGTAGCCAGTAGTTTGCTTTTTCTGGATCTAAGATGTCATCAGCTTGCGGAGAACAGTAACGTGCGTAGTACCAAGATGATTCCATAAAGGTATCAAATGTATCGGTTTCGCGCAGTGCTGGTTCACCGTTGAACGTGGTCTTCGCCCACTCTTTATCTGCTTTGATCGGACTCGTGACACCGTCCATTACCACATCTTCAGGAAGAATCACTGGTAGTTGGTCTGCTGGCACTGGATGAACTTGGCCATCTTCCGTTGTGACCATTGGGATTGGAGCTCCCCAGTAACGCTGACGAGAAACACCCCAGTCACGTAGACGGAAGTTAACTGTTTTAGTGCCTTTACCTTCAGCTTCTAGTTTTGCTGCAATGGCATCAAATGCTGCTTGGAATTCAAGACCGTCAAATTCGCCTGAATCGAACAGCACACCTTTCTCAGTGTACGCTTCTTCAGAGATGTTTAGCTCGCTGTCGTCAGCTGGCTTGATTACAGGAATGATATCCAGGCCGTACTTAGTTGCGAACTCGAAATCACGTTGGTCGTGTGCAGGTACTGCCATTACAGCGCCTGTACCGTAATCCATCAGTACGAAGTTAGCTACGTATACTGGTACTTCACGGCCGTTCAATGGGTGAATAGCAGTAAGGCCAGTTGCCATACCTTTCTTCTCCATTGTCGCAAGCTCAGCTTCAGCTACTTTGTTGTTCTTACACTCGTCGATGAACGCTGCAAGCTCAGGGTTGCTCTCTGCTGCTACTGCTGCAAGAGGGTGACCTGCTGCGATACCCACGTAAGTCACACCCATTAGTGTGTCTGGACGTGTTGTGTAAACTTCTAGGTCTTGTTGACCTTTCACTTCAAACTTAAGCTCAACACCCTCAGAGCGACCAATCCAGTTGCGCTGCATGGTTTTAACCATTTCAGGCCAACCGTCTAGGTTGTCTAGATCGTCTAGTAGCTCTTGAGCGTATTCAGTGATCTTGATGAACCACTGAGGGATCTCTTTTTGTTCTACAGGTGTGTCACAACGCCAGCAACAGCCGTCTTCAACCTGCTCGTTAGCTAGAACCGTCTGGTCGTTTGGACACCAGTTAACTGAAGACGTTTTTTTGTAAATTAAGCCTTTATTGTAAAGCTTAGTGAAGAATTCCTGTTCCCAACGGTAGTACTCTGGTGTACAGGTTGCAAACTCACGATTCCAGTCGTAACCAAAGCCTAGAAGTTTAAGCTGGTTCTTCATGTACTCAATGTTTTCGTAAGTCCAAGGCGCTGGTGCCGTGTTGTTTTTAACGGCTGCATTTTCTGCAGGTAAACCAAACGCATCCCAACCGATTGGTTGCATTACGTTTTTACCTTGAAGGCGTTGGAAACGAGATACCACATCACCGATAGTGTAGTTACGCACGTGACCCATGTGCAGTCGGCCACTTGGGTATGGGAACATAGAGAGACAGTAGAATTTTTCTTTGTTTGGGTCTTCACTTACAACAAAGGTCTTGTTGTTATCCCAGTGCTGTTGAACTTTTTGTTCAATATCTTGCGGGTTATATTGTTCTTGCATCGATGATATCCGGTTATCTTGGAATTTGTGAGTTCGGTTAGAACAGACATTAATAGATCGTCATAGAATACCTAAAGGAGAGGGGCACAACAATAGCCAATACCCACTCAAATCACGTAAAGATGGTGATGTTTAATGCCTTAACTGGGCTTTATGAATGTGCACCACTGAATCGAAAGGAGGTTAGCGATGGCAAAACGCAAAGCAGGTTACGAGGAGATGTTTGAAGATGTTGTCGAAGCTCTAAAGCATAGTCCTGATGAAGTTAACCACGTTTTAGAAACCTCTGGTAAGGTCGTCGATGCCGCGAATGACTTAACCAAAGATGAGTTAGCACTTGTGTCTGCATATGTTAAGTCAGATTTAAAAGAGTTTGCTGACAATTATGAAGACTCAAAAAGTGGTCCATTTTATATCATGATTGCCGACTCCATCTGGCAAGGGCTACTTGATATTACGGATAGAACGAAAGTCGAGTGGGTCGAGTTATTTCAGGATCTAGAGCACCAAGGTCTATATCAGGCGGGCGAAGTGATTGGTTTGGGTATGCTTGTCTGTGATGAGTGTGGTCATAAAACACAATACACTCACCCCACCGTTATTATTCCTTGCACGCACTGTGGCCATAAAGGGTTTAGTCGACAGGCATTGAAACCGTAAAAAGAGCGGGCTGCGCCCTGCGAGATACTAGAACGCTTCGCTTCGAGAATCGAGACCGCATTTCGCGCTGCGCGAGAGGTGGATGTTAGTAGTAAGTAGAAGTAAGCTTTGTCCATAAGGTGTTGACAGAACGACTCCTTACCAAGCCATAATTTTCTCGATTCTCAAAAAAGGGTTGATGCTTTCACACCAACCCTTCAAGCTTTTTCTAGAGACTAGAGACTAGAGACTAGAGACTAGAGACTAGAGACTAGAGACTAGAGACTAGAGACTAGAGACTAGAGACTAGAGACTAGAGACTAGAGACTAGAGACTCCCTTCCTCATTCTCCACCCAATCACCAGACTTAATCCAACCCAGATATACAGCGGCCAGGTGCCAAGGTTTCGGTAGGGTGTTTCGCCCTTTGTCGCAGGAACTTCAGCGCGCAGCACTGCCGTTTCAAATTGTGGCACTTGCGCAGTGATATGACCGCGATAATCAGTCACAGCAGTGATGCCATTGTTTGTTGCACGAATCACCGGCTTACCTAACTCTAGAGCTCGCATACGGGCAATCTCCATGTGCTGGAGTGGGCCGATAGAGCGACCAAACCAAGCGTCATTTGAAAGCGTTAAAATAAAATCTGTATCGTCATCGACATTTTGCCTGACTTGCTCGTTGAAGATAATCTCGTAACACAATGCAGGAGCCATCTGCTTACCATTGGCATCAATATTCGGTTGGATAAAATCTCCTCGGCTGAAGGAAGACATGGGTAAGTTGAAGAATGGAGCAAGCGGTCTCAGGATGCTCTCAAATGGTACGAACTCCCCAAATGGTAGCAGGTGATGTTTGTGGTAACGCTGGTTCATATCGTAACGATAATCACCATAAGGCGTTTGACCTACAGTGAGAATGCTATTGTAGAACTTCTTGTCTTCACCTTGGTTGACAATTCCAGTAATGACCGCGCTGTTGTTCATACGAGCTGCGGCATCGAGATTGCTTAGAAATGAGGAGATCTCGAATTCAAAAGCAGGTATTGCCGCTTCAGGCCAAATGATGATATCTGCATCCCAGTTTTCTCGGGTCAGATCGGTGTACTTCATAATGGTTGGCCAGCGTTCGCTAGGCTTCCACTTTAGCTCTTGAGGAATATTACCTTGAATAAGAGCGACCTTAGTGGTTTTCTCGGGCTTAGGTGTCACCCACTGGGCCGATTGCAATCCGTAGCCAGTCATGACGATAACGGCTGGGATCACTAGGTGCAGCCATTGTCGGTTTAGCGCTGAGTAGGCAATAGCGCCAGCACTCACTACCACGAGTAAAGTAAGTAGCTCAACACCACCAATTGGGGCAAAGTTAGCCAGTGGACTTTCGATTTGACTGTAACCCAACCATAACCAAGGAAAACCAGTCATCACCCAGCCGCGTAGCCAGTCAAAAATGAGCCACAGAGCCGGTGCTGCTAATAAATAACGAGTACGATTACCGTTAGGGAAGAAACGATTCAGGCTCCAAGAAAAGAGCGCAGAGTAAATGGCAAGGTAGCCGATAAGCAGTGACATTAAAAACACACTGGCTATCTTTGGCATGCCACCGAAATTATCAATGCTGACGTGCACCCAACTGACGCCAGTTGCAAATTGACCTAGGCCCCAAGCATAACCAATCCAAAGCGCGCGCTTAGCGGATTGCTGGTGGATAAGTAAAAGCAGCAGAGCAGGGCTGATAAAAGCGATAGGCCATAGCTCGTAAGGAGCAAAGGCAAGTGTCGTGGATGCGCCAACAAAAACGGCCGCGAGCGGCCGTTTGAGGCGATGAAAAAAGGAATTGATCATCGGTATTATTTCTTTTTGTTCCCGCTAGGGAGCGTAGCGTTACTCTTCGGTAGAGTCCGTAATGAGCTCTTCGTCAGGGATGGTCACTTGTAGCTGTAACACACGACGGTTGTCAGCAGAGGTAACTTTGAAGTTATACCCTTCAATTTCGACTACTTCACCGCGTGATGGCAGATGACCAAACGCAGTCATTACCATGCCACCTACAGTATCGACCTCTTCATCACTAAATGATGTGTTGAAGGTGTCATTGAACTCTTCGATTGTCGTCAGAGCTTTTACTGCAAATGTGTGTTTGCTCAGTTTACGAATATCCAGTTCTTCTTCGTCGTCGAATTCGTCTTCGATTTCACCAACGATTTCTTCCAGAATATCCTCGATAGTTACAAGGCCAGAAACCCCGCCAAACTCATCGACAACGATAGACATGTGATAGCGTTCTTCTCGGAACTCTTTCAGTAGGCGGTCTACGCGCTTACTTTCAGGAACAACTACCGCAGGGCGGATAACTTGTTCTATATCAAATGGTTCGCTGCCAGAGCCTAAGTATTTAAGTAAGTCCTTCGCAAGCAGAATGCCTTCTACATGGTCTTTATCTTCACTGATTACTGGGTAGCGAGAGTGCTGAGCATCAGTGATGAGGTTAATTAGAGTGTCTAAATCGTCACTACGATCAACCGTAACCATTTGCGAACGCGGTAACATGATGTCACGCACACGCATTTCAGAGATCTCCATAACACCTTCTAGCATGTCGCGGGTGTCGTGGTCGATCAGGTCATTTTCTTCAGAGTCGCGGAACACTTCCACAAGCTCTTGGCGATCTTTTGGTTCACCTTGAAAAATTTGCCCTAGGCGTCCGAAGAAGGACTTTCTACTCGGACCTTCAGATTTTTCTTTCTTACCTTCTAGAGAAGAGGGCGAATTGTCTTCGTTCATTGTTTCTCATTTAAGTAACGCTATCAGATGTGTGATAGCTCACGTCAGTAGTGCTAAGTAAGATTACTTACACTACTCTTTCTCATCAATGTAGGGGTCATTAAAGCCCATACGTTGCATGATTTCTGTTTCGAGTGACTCCATCTCTTCAGCTTCGTCATCTTCGATATGATCATAACCTAGCAGATGCAAGCTACCATGTACAACCATATGCGCCCAGTGAGCCATTAGAGGTTTATTTTGCTCGATGGCCTCACGTTCAACGACTTGGCGGCAGATGATTAAATCACCCAATAAATCGATCTCAATGCCCGGAGGCGCTTCAAACGGAAAAGAAAGTACATTGGTTGGCTTGTCTTTGCCACGATAGTCATGGTTAAGCTGGTGGCTTTCTTCTTCATCCACTAAACGAACCGTTACTTCGGCTTGTGGTTGAAAGCTTGTCACAGCTGAGCTTAACCAGAGATGAATATCATCAAAAGTAGGTAAGCCGTTTTCATCTTCGACAGCTAATTGAAGATCCAGTTCAATACTCATGCTTAGTTACTCTCTTTTGCAACCGTATTGCTTACCGTTGCCGCTGCGTCAACTAGGGCTTGGTTAGCAGCCTGCTGAGCTTCACGCTCTTCACGGCGGATACGGTCGCGTTCTTTACGTTCTTTCTGATCTTTCGCTTCCCACTTCTCATAAGCATTAACGATGCGTGCGACCACTGGGTGACGAACAACATCATCGGCTAAGAAGAAGTTGAAGCTGATGTCATCGACATCACTTAGTACTTCGATTGCATGACGCAGGCCTGATTTTGCCCCGCGAGGTAAATCAATTTGAGTGATATCACCAGTAATCACCGCACGAGAGTTAAAGCCGATACGTGTTAAGAACATCTTCATCTGTTCTACGGTGGTGTTTTGGCTTTCGTCCAAGATGATGAATGCGTCGTTTAGTGTACGACCACGCATATAAGCCAGTGGTGCAACCTCGATAACGTTTCGTTCAATCAGTTTTTCAACCTTTTCGAATCCGAGCATTTCGAATAGAGCATCGTAAAGTGGACGAAGGTAAGGGTCGACTTTCTGGCTGAGATCTCCCGGAAGGAAACCGAGCTTTTCACCCGCTTCGACAGCAGGTCGAGTCAGCAGGATTCGACGAATTTCTTGTCGCTCTAGCGCATCAACGGCTGCGGCAACAGCAAGATAGGTTTTACCCGTACCCGCTGGACCAACGCCAAATGAAATATCATGAGTGACCATATTGACCAGATACTGTCCCTGATTTGGAGTACGAGGTTTGATCACCCCTTTCTTGGTCTTAATGAACACTTCTTTGCCATGTTCGATACTGGATTCTACATTTTGCTCTAGAACACCAGTCTCTTTGATCGCTAAGTGGATCTCATCAGGTTCGATATCGGGAATGTTGCCGCGGACTGGCGCAGTATTAACGTAGAGTGTTTTAATGATTTCTAAGGCTGCCGCAGATGTGTGCGGTTTGCCAACGATGGTAAAGAAGTTACCACGGTAGCTGATTTCAACGCCAAGACGGCGCTCAAGGTGTTTAATGTTGTCGTCGAAAGGACCACAAAGACTGGCTAAACGGCGATTGTCAGAAGGTTCTAGATTGATTTCTAGAGTTACAATTTTATTGCTCAAAGTTGCCTCTCAAAGTGTGCCATTCTAAAAAAGCCCGATTTAGACCGGGCTTCTAATGGCGATCGTTACCTATCTCTAAGATGGTAACTTATACAGCGATTTTCAAGCTTAAGGCGTAAAGGTTGCTACACCTAGCTCATCTTCGCGCTTTGTTTTTGCCATCATCTGAGTCGGAGAGATGACTGTGCGAAGGTCCATATCTTTTTCTGTACGAACCAGCTCACCACGTAGTGAGTTAGCGAATACGTCAGTGATCTTAACATCAACAAATTGACCGATAAGATCCGCACTACCTTCAAAGTTAACCACTCGGTTGTTCTCTGTACGAGCACGTAACTCCATTAGGTTCTTCTTAGAAGGACCTTCAACAAGAACACGTTGCTCAGTACCAAGCATTAGGCGAGAGTAACGCATTGCTTGAGCATTAATGGTTTGCTGTAGTTCATATAGACGCTCTTTCTTCTCTTGCTCTGGAACATCACATGGATAGTCTGCCGCAGGCGTACCTGGGCGCGGTGAGAAGATAAAGCTGAAGCTCATATCAAAATCAACGTCTTTAATTAACTTCATTGTATCTTGATGATCTTTTGCCGTTTCGCCTGGGAAACCAACAATAAAGTCTGAGCTGATTTGAATGTCAGGACGCGCTTTACGTAGCTTACGGATGATTGACTTGTATTCAATCGCCGTGTGTGGACGTTTCATCATCGTAAGAATACGGTCACTACCGCTCTGCACTGGTAGGTGCAAGAAACTTACTAGCTCTGGTGTGTCCTCGTATACCGCAATGATGTCATCAGTAAACTCTAGTGGGTGACTAGTAGTAAAGCGGATACGGTCAATACCATCAATCGATGCGACAAGACGAAGCAGTTCAGCAAATGAGCAGATTTCACCATCGTGCATCGGACCACGGTAAGCGTTAACGTTTTGACCCAGTAGGTTAACTTCACGCACGCCTTGGTCAGCCAATTGAGCAATTTCAAACAGAACATCATCCATTGGACGGCTAACTTCTTCGCCACGAGTGTATGGCACTACACAGTAAGTACAGTATTTAGAACAGCCTTCCATGATTGAAACGAAAGCAGTTGCGCCTTCTGCACGTGGTTCTGGAAGACGGTCAAACTTTTCAATCTCAGGGAATGAAATGTCCATCACCGGTGCTTCATCCAGTTGAGACTGTTTAATCATCTCTGGTAAGCGGTGAAGTGTTTGAGGACCAAAAATTACGTCTACAAATGGTGCACGTTCGCGAATGTGGTCGCCTTCCTGTGTTGCTACACAGCCACCAACACCAATCACAACACCTGGCTTTTTGTCTTTTAGAGTTTTCCAACGACCTAGCTGGTGGAATACCTTCTCTTGCGCTTTTTCCCGGATAGAACAGGTATTAAGTAATAACACGTCTGCTTCTTCTGGTTCTTCTGTCAGCTCATAGCCGTTAGCCGCGTTCAGTAGATCCGCCATTTTAGACGAATCGTATTCATTCATCTGGCAGCCCCAGGTTTTAATTAGCAGTTTTTTACTCATGTTGTTCGCTCGATCGTTAGTTTAAATTAAGGGAGCAAATCGCCCAATATTTCCAGTGAGTCACTCGCATCTACATGCTTGGGTGACTTTATTTTAGCCGCCATCTCGGCGGTAAGCCGCGTATTGTACTGCTTTAAAAACCTACTGACTAGTGTTGGTGCAAAAACAGTTAAACCCCATATTGCGCAAGGGGTTTGCCCTGATAGTGGGTAAGGTTTTTCGTTACATTTTGGTAATGAAAACGTACAATAAAAAACAGTCAATTTATCAAGTAATTGAAGTGCAAAATATGAGCAGATTTGATGTCGCAGTTATCGGTGGTGGTATGGTTGGAGCTGCAGTTGCAGTGGGCTTCGCTAAACAGGGGCGGAAGGTAGTTGTTGTCGAAGGCACAGCACCTGAAGAGTTCTCCCCTGAGCAACCTATGGATATACGTGTTTCTGCGATATCACAGCATTCGGTCGATATTTTGAGTGAGCTTGGGGCTTGGCATACGACATCACAAATGCGCGTGTGTCCATACCGCCGTTTAGAGACGTGGGAGCATCCTGAGTGCCGAACCCGTTTTCATTGCGACGAACTTGGTATGGATCGTCTGGGTTATATTGTTGAAAATCGCCTGATTCAGCTTGGATTGTGGGCTCAGTTCTCCCACTACTCGAATATTAGTTTACGCTGTCCAGATACCTTATCTGATATTGAGTTTGGTGAAGTATCGAAAGTGACTCTCAGCTCTGGAGAAGAACTGGTGGTTGACTTGGTGGTTGGCGCTGATGGAGCGAATTCAAAGGTTCGTGATTTAGCGGGGATAGGGGTTACCGCGTGGGATTACCGCCAGCACTGTATGCTAATCAACGTCAAAACTGAGATCGAACAGCAAGATATTACGTGGCAACAGTTCACCCCATCAGGCCCTCGTTCCTTTTTGCCATTATGTGGCAATCAAGGTTCACTGGTTTGGTATGATTCACCAAAGCGCATCAGGCAGTTATGTGCGATGACGCCAGCACAACTTCGAGAAGAAGTATTGGCTTACTTTCCTGCGGAATTGGGCGATATCGAAGTGCTTCAATACGGTTCGTTTCCGTTAACGCGCCGTCATGCTCAACGCTATTCTGCATTAGGCTGTGTGTTAGTCGGTGATTCTGCACATACTATCAATCCATTAGCTGGACAGGGTGTGAATCTTGGATTTAAAGATGTCGAAGCGCTGCTGACGGCCACTCAAAATCACGAGGTATTAACTCAATCCTTACTTGTGCAATATGAACGTAATAGGCGTTATGACAACTTGCTAATGCAATCCGGGATGGATTTTTTCTATAAGGGTTTCAGCAATGATTTTGCGCCGCTTAAACTGTTAAGAAATGCGGCACTTAAGGTCGCTGAGAATGCTGGACCTCTGAAAACTCAAGTGCTGAAATATGCCTTGGGGTTGAAGTAACAAGATAAGCAAAAAAAAACGCAGCCATCGGCTGCGTTTTTTAATATCTAGTTAAGTAAAAATTACTTAGTTACACGTAGAACTGGAGTTTCACCAACAGTTACAGAACCAGAAAGCTTGTTCAGCTCTTTGATTTCGTCCATGTTAGAGATAACAACTGGAGTAAGAGTAGACTTTGCTTTCTCTTCAAGTAGTGCTAGATCGAACTCAATGATAGTGTCGCCAGCTTTCACTGCTTGACCTTCTTCAGCGATACGCTTGAAGCCTTCACCTTTCAGCTCAACAGTGTCGATACCGAAGTGAACAAATAGCTCTACACCATCGTCAGATTCGATAGAGAACGCGTGGTTCGTTTCGAAGATCTTACCGATAGTACCGTTTACAGGAGCTACCATTTTGTTACCAGCAGGTTTGATAGCAATACCATCACCAACGATTTTTTCAGCAAAAACAACATCTGGCACATCTTCGATGTTTACGATTTCACCAGATAGAGGTGCGATGATTTCGATTGCACCAGCGTCAGCGCTGTCGTCAGATACTAGCTTCTTAAGTTTGTCAAACAGACCCATTGTGTCATGCTCCTAACGTTTTCATTTAATTCTGTCGAATTATAGTATACCAATATAGAGAGATAGACGACTTTTTTTACCGTCTATCTCATTGGAATTAGTTGGTTATTGAGTTTTCTCAGCGATGAATTTCTCAACAACTGCTTCGATCTCAGCTGCAGTTGGTAGAGATAGAGCTTCTTCCGCCATCGCTTTCACTTCAGCGAAGTTAGAGTTACGAATAACTTTCTTCACTTTAGGAATAGAGATACCGCTCATAGAGAACTCATCTAAGCCCATGCCTAGTAGAAGTAGCGTAGCGCGCTCATCACCTGCAAGCTCACCACACATACCAGTCCATTTACCTTCAGCGTGAGAAGCGTCGATAACTTGCTTAATCACTGTTAGTACTGCTGGAGATAGTGGGTTGTAAAGGTGAGAAATCATCTCGTTACCACGGTCTACTGCTAGTGTGTACTGAGTCAGGTCGTTAGTACCGATAGAGAAGAAGGCAACTTCTTTCGCTAGGTGGTGTGCAATTGCAGCTGCTGCTGGAGTTTCAACCATAACACCGATTTCGATGTCTTCGTCGAATGCATGACCTTCAGCACGTAGCTCAGCTTTGTACTCTTCGATTGCTTTCTTCAGTTCACGGATCTCTTCAACCGAGATGATCATTGGGAACATGATGCGTAGCTTACCGTGTGCAGAAGCACGCAGGATACCGCGTAGCTGGTCACGTAGGATTTCACGACGATCTAAGCTGATACGTACTGCGCGCCAGCCTAAGAACGGGTTCATCTCTTGAGGAAGATCCATGTATGGTAGATCTTTATCGCCACCGATATCCATAGTACGGATGATCACTGACTCACCGTTCATAGCTTCAGCAACTTCTTTGTAAGCTTGGTATTGCTCTTCCTCAGTTGGAAGTGCATCACGGTCCATGAATAGGAATTCAGTACGGTACAGACCAACACCTTCACCACCGTTACGGATGATGCCGTCACAGTCTTTAATAGTACCGATGTTACCGCAAACTTCTACGCGGTGACCGTCTAGAGTCTCAGCGTGTAGATCTTTCAGTTTAGCAAGTTCTTCTTTCTCAGCGATGAAAGCGGCTTTAACAGCTTTTGCTTCTTCTAGCTCAGCATCAGAAGGGTTGATAACGATCTTGTTGTTCATCGCATCAAGAATCAGCATGTCGCCGTTCTTAACGCGCGATGTGATGTCGTTAGTACCAACGATAGCTGGAAGCTCAAGAGAGCGCGCCATGATAGAAGTGTGAGAAGTACGACCACCGATGTCACAAGCAAAACCAAGAACGTAGTCCAGGTTAATCTGTGCTGTTTCAGATGGTGTTAGGTCGTAAGCGACTAGGATCACTTGTTCGTTAATATCGCTTAGCGAAACAATGTTGATGCCTAGAGCATTTTTAACAAAACGAGAGCCGATATCACGGATATCAGTTGCTCGCTCTTTTAGATATTCGTCGTCTAGAGATTCTAGCGCCGATGCTTGCTCTTCGATAACCGTGTAGATCGCGTTATCAGCGTGCATCTTGTCATTTTTAATCAGTGCTAGGATTTCTTCCTCTAGCTCTTCGTCTTCAAGAAGCATGATGTGACCTTCAAAGATCGCTTCTTTCTCTTCACCGAAGGTTTCAAGTGCTTTCTGCTTGATAGTTTCTAGTTGAGCAGATGACTTGTTACGTGCGTCAAAGAAACGCGCAACTTCTGCTTCTACTTGATCATCAGAAATAGTATTTGTGTTTAGGACAATTTCATCTTCTTGAAGTAGTAGTGCTTTACCGATAGCAATACCAGGAGATGCTAGGATGCCTGAAATCATAGCCTTACCTTAAATTGGTCAACTTTAAAACGGGAGAATAATGAGTGCGCTAACGAATAGTTGTAGCTTATATTTTGGCCTATTTCCAACAAAGCCATTTTGCGTTGACAAAATGGCTTTGAAAATAGGAGACCGGATTAGTGTAGTTGATCCATTAGAGCAACTAGGTGGTCAACAGCTTGTTGAGCTTGTGGGCCCTCAGCTGAGATAGAAACTACTGTACCTTTAACTAGGCCAAGAGTTTGTAGCTTGAAAAGGCTCTTCGCGCTAGCGCTTTTGCCGTTAGAAGTCACAGTGATGTCCGCGTCGAATGCTTTAGCTTCTTTAACGAACTGTGCAGCTGGACGAGTGTGAAGACCGTTTTCTGCAGTGATTTCTACTTGCTTCTCGTACATGTTATATACCCCAATTGATTTATATTTTGATAGTTTCTTAACCAGAATCAGCTTAACTCCAATTATAGTATTCTGCTAGTTGCAGAACGTTCAATTCGTGTCAGAAGTGATACTGGTTGTAAATTTAACAATTGCGCTTTCAATCTTTGCTGTCTTTCGCAATTGAGATAAATTCTTATCTAGCCTTTATTTTGATGCTAGAAATAAAACAGTCCTGATATTACCAAAGGTGAGGCAGGGATCAACAAAAAAGCCCCTGAATGGGGCTTTTTTAGACGAAAAATTGATTTAACCACATATTACTGTTGGTTCTCTTTCTCCGTAAAGATGCCAGCAAACAGGGCTGTACTTAGGTAACGTTCACCTGAACTTGGTAGGATGGTAACGATGGTTTTTCCTTCAAATTCAGGAAGTTCTGCAAGGCGGTTGGCTGCAACCACTGCCGCGCCAGAAGAGATACCCGCTAGGATACCTTCCTCTTCCATTAGGCGACGAGCCATCGCAATCGCTTCATCAGAAGTCACGGCTTCAACACGGTCAATTATCTCTAAATCGAGGTTTCCTGGAATGAAACCAGCACCGATACCCTGAATTTTGTGTGGTGCAGGCTGGATTTCGTCACCCGCTAGCGCTTGAGCGATAACTGGAGATTCAGCTGGCTCTACCGCGACAGAGACAATGTTCTTGCCTTTTTCGCCCTTAATGTAACGGCTCGTACCTGTGATAGTACCGCCAGTACCAACACCCGCAACGAATACGTCAATTTGACCGTCAGTGGCATCCCAAATCTCAGGTCCGGTTGTTTTTTCGTGAACCTGCGGGTTTGCTGGGTTGTTGAATTGCTGAAGAAGCAAGTACTTATCAGGATTGCTAGCAACAATTTCTTCTGCTTTAGCAATTGCCCCTTTCATCCCTTTTGCTGCTTCAGTCAGTTCTAAGTTTGCACCTAGAGCTTTCAGCAGCTTACGACGTTCTAGACTCATTGACTCAGGCATTGTAAGAGTCAGTTTGTAACCACGAGCAGCTGCAACGAAGGCTAGAGCAACACCAGTGTTACCACTCGTTGGTTCAACAAGCTCTACGCCTGGTTTAAGAGTACCAGCCTTTTCTGCTTCCCAAATCATGTTTGCACCGATACGACATTTAACGCTGAAGCTCGGGTTGCGTGCTTCGATTTTCGCTAACACCTTACCGTTACTTACTTTGTTTAGGCGTACTAGAGGAGTGTTACCAATAGTTTGAGAATTGTCTTCGTAGATTTTGCTCATGGTGTGATCCTTCATCTTTGTTTCGGTCTGCTTGATAGTTATCAAACAGAAGTATGTATGGAGATAATTTATTGGGTAGAGATTAGGACAGCTTGAAAAATGAGAAAAGGATTAAATAGTTATATGATATGAAAGGGTGAGAGGAAGGAGCGGGCTTCGCCCTAAAGAACGCTTCGCTACGAGACCGGACTTCTTGCTGAGAGAGTTTAGATCGGGCTCCGCCCTGCGAGAGGTGTGGGCGGGGAGTGAGTTGATAGAACCTTTAGTGCAAAGGCATTGACATAACTTGTCCCAGCGCAGAGATAATATTCTCGCCTCTCGCCTCTCGCCTCTCGCCTCTCGCCTCTCGCCTCTCGCCTCTCGCCTCTCGCCTCTCGCCTCTCGCCTCTCGCCTCTCGCCTCTCGCCTCTCGCCTCTCGCCTCTCGCCTCTCGCCTCTCGCCTCTACTTCTTAAACTCCGCCACCCACATCGACGTGGCACCGCATACGGCAATAGGCATAACAATAAGGTTTAAGACAGGAATTGTCGTAAACACAGAAACAAGCGCGCCGAAGCTATATGCCTTACCTTGTTTTTGTTTCAAATTGTAACGCATCTCATTAAATGGCACTTTGTGGTTATCAAACGGATAGTCACAATACTGAATAGCCAGGATCCAAGCGGTGAAGATAAACCAAAGTACAGGTCCTACAGTCTGACCCAGCGCGGGAATGAGCAGTAACAAGAACAGGCCAATGGCTTTAGGAAGCACGTAAACCAGTTTACGCCATTCACGGGCTAAGATACGCGGTGTATCTTTAACCACGGCCAGCATTCCATCGTCATTAACTTTTTGTCCAGTGAGGTAAACTTCTACTTTTTCAGCCAGCAGCCCATTAAAGGGAGCGGCGATGAAGTTTGCTAGAGTACTAAAAAAGTATGAAAACGTAGCCAGTATAGTTAACACAAGCAAAGGCCATAAAAGGTAGCTCAACCAAGAAAGAAACTCTGGCAATTGCCCTAGCAACTGCTCAATCCACATATCTAGGTGAGAGAAAAGATAAAATAGGGCACCACCGACCAGTAGGACATTGGTCAACAGAGGTAAAACAACAAACTGGCGAATGCCAGGAGTGAGCGCCAATTCCAAGCCATGAAAGAAATAGCCAAATCCAGAACGCTGTCGAATATGTGTATTCATAGTGATTTTTAGTGGTTTAAAAACGAACGTATTCTATCTTATCAAGAAAAAAGCGTGTTCAAAATCACAACATTATCAGAACTTCTAACATTAAGTTGTTCTAAAACGGGCCAGAGTTTTGGTAGAGTAACTTAGATATAGGTTTAAACAGATTCAATCTAAGCAATGTTATCGCATTGTCTTATTGAACAAATGAGAGCTAAACATGCAGGAACTGCGATTTGTACTCATAATTGTTGGAGCATTAGCGATTGCCGCTCTTTTGTTCCATGGTTTATGGACAAGTAAAAAAGAAGGTAAGACCAAGTTTGGAAGTAAGCCACTTGGTAAGTTAGATGTCGAAAATGAAGAGTCGGACGTAGTACCTGAACGAGCCTTTGCTCCAGAAGACGATTTCGAGATTATCAAAAAAGAGCGTAAAGAGCCGGGATTTGTTGCGCAGGAAGAAGTGATAGCGGATCCGTTGATTGATAGTTATCAAGATCTTGAGCAAGCAGAGCCTGTGCAACCTGCTAAGAGAGAAGACGAGCTAGAGCTGGAGGTACCATCCATTTCAACTCAAGTGTTGGATGAGATTGAACCGATTGGCGACACGAGCATCGAAATAGCTGCCGAGTCTGAAGCTTTGGAAGTTAAAGAAGCAGACCGTGTTGAAGAAGCACCATTAGAAGTGATTGTGCTTAATGTGCACTGCTCGGGTGATGAGCCTTTTATTGGCACTAAACTGTTTGAAAGTATGCAGCAGAATGGCCTAATTTACGGTGAGATGGATATTTTCCACCGACATGCAGATCTTTCTGGGACTGGAAAAGTGTTATTTAGCGTTGCCAATATGATGCAGCCAGGGACGTTGCAGCATGATGATCCAGCAGAGTTTTCTACAAAAGGCATCTCGTTCTTTATGACACTACCATGTTACGGTGACCCAGATCCAAACTTCAAACTGATGCTAAAAACGGCACAGCAAATTGCTGACGATCTTGGTGCGAATGTACTCGACGATGCGAGAAACTTAATGACGCCAAATCGTATCGATGCTTACAAAGCTCAAATCCAAAAGTTTAAGGCCGCCGCTACAGCGTAGTGGTGTTACCACGAACCGCAATTTTAAGGCTCCTAAATGGAGCCTTTATTATTTTTGATTACAGCTTGAGGCTATTGATAACTTGTACTGGCATGGTCATACTTCATGGCAACTAAATTGCCGTACTGCATATCAATGCGGTCTGTAATTCAAACTAAATAAAAATCAGAGTTAGTTATGTCGCAACAGATTCAAGAAAAACTAAACCAGTTACGTGAAAGCCTGCATTATCACGGTGTAAAGTATTACGTAGAGGATAGTCCCGAAATTCCAGATGCCGAGTATGATCGCTTGATGCGCGAGCTGATGGACATTGAGGCCCAGCATCCTGACCTAGTAACACTTGACTCTCCAAGCCAGCGTGTTGGCGGTGCTCCATTAGATGGCTTTGATTCTGTCAGCCATGAGATCCCAATGCTATCTCTCGACAACGCATTCGATGATGGCGAACTTGACGCGTTTAACAAGCGTATGTCTGATCGACTCACTGGTACTCAGATTGACACATTTTGTTGTGAGCCTAAGCTCGATGGCTTGGCGGTGAGTCTTCTCTACGTGAATGGTCTATTTGTCCAAGCTGCAACTCGCGGTGATGGTGCCACAGGAGAAAACATCACGGAAAATGTGCGCACGATTAAAGCGATCCCTTTGAAGTTGCAAGGAGAAGGCTGGCCGGAGCGACTTGAGGTGCGTGGTGAAGTGTTTATGCCTAAAGAAGGTTTTGCCAAGCTCAATGAACAGGCACTAAAGAAAGGTGACAAAGTCTTTGTCAATCCTCGCAATGCCGCAGCGGGTAGTTTACGTCAGCTTGATTCTCGCATTACGGCTAAGCGCCCGTTGAGCTTTTATGCCTACAGCGTGGGCGTGGTAGAGGGGACGTCATTATCAGAAAGTCATTACGAGCGATTTCTCCAATTAAAAGGCTGGGGGCTGCCGATGTGTCCAGAAACTCGACGGGTAGCAAATCTCGATCAAGTTAAGGATTACTATCGCGATATTCTCAATCGCCGAGATCAACTGCCGTATGAAATTGATGGCGTTGTAATCAAAGTGGATGATATTGCTATCCAAGAGCAACTAGGCTTCGTCGCTAGAGCTCCACGCTGGGCCATTGCTTACAAGTTTCCTGCGCAAGAAGAAATTACTCTTTTAAATGATGTTGAGTTCCAAGTCGGACGCACTGGCGCCATTACGCCAGTAGCAAAACTAGAACCTGTCTTTGTCGGTGGTGTTACGGTCAGCAATGCCACTTTGCATAATGCGGATGAAATCGCTCGTCTAGGCGTAAAAATTGGTGATAGTGTTGTTATTCGCCGAGCTGGCGATGTTATTCCACAGATTGTCTCAATTGTTTTAGACCGCCGTCCGCAAAACGCTCAAGAGATCGTGTTTCCAACCCTTTGTCCAGTATGTGGCTCCGCTGTTGAGCGTGTCGAAGGTGAAGCTGTTGCTCGCTGTAGCGGCGGCTTAGTGTGTCAGGCTCAACGTAAGGAAGCACTTAAACACTTCGTATCGAGAAAGGCGCTTGATGTCGATGGTTTAGGTGAAAAGGTCATCGAGCAACTTGTGGATCGCGAGATGGTCGAAACTCCTGCGGATCTGTTTAAACTTTCTGCTGGTGTGATAACCGTGCTCGATCGAATGGGGCCCAAATCGGCGCAAAATGTCGAGGATGCGTTATCTAAAGCCAAAGCCACCACCTTGCCTCGATTCCTATATTCGTTGGGGATCCGTGAAGTAGGTGAGGCAACGGCGGCAAACCTAGCTCAACATTTCAAATCATTGGAAGCGGTGCAATCGGCGAGTCATGAAGAACTTATCGAAGTTCAAGATATTGGTGGCATTGTTGCGAGTCATATCACGACATTTTTTGCTCAGGATAAAAACAAACTGGTGATAGATGAACTGCGTGCTCAAGGTGTTCATTGGCCAGATATTGAAGTGAAAGACTCAAGTGCCCCTCAACCTTTGGCTGGCAAGATAGTTGTATTAACTGGATCGTTGTCGCAGCTAACGAGAACGGATGCAAAAGCCGCCTTAGAAGGGCTTGGCGCAAAAGTGACCGGTAGTGTGTCTAAGAAAACGGATATTCTTTTTGCTGGTGACAACGCCGGCTCTAAGCTCGCGAAGGCGCAGGAACTGGGTGTGGAAATTCGCACAGAAGCAGACTTAATTGCCTTAATGTAACACTGAAAAAAATGATGAAAGCCACCGTTATGGTGGCTTTTTTTTTGTTTGTAATTAATAGGGCTTTTTTGTCTAGGTTGGGCGTGTTTTTGCGTCTGTGAAGCTGGTCAATAAAATTGAAATTTATCTTCTTTTGACAAAGAAATGCGATGCACTTCAATGTGATTTTTGACTTTTTTATATGTAAGTATCTGTTTTTTATATTTTAATTTGTTTTTTTGATTAACGGTGTATGCTTATTGTCGATCTAGATCACTCGTTTGATAAAACTTTGTGGCTGGTCATATTTTTTTATATGAAAATTAAGTTCTGATTGATGTTTTTTGCCGCGAAGTTAGTCTGTAGCCATGGATACACGGTGTGTATGCAGGAAATAGAGGGCTAACAATTAATGACTAACTTGCAGCTCTCAGATAGGAAATGATTTCTCCCTTCGGCGGCCAACTTAAGGTGAGAAAAAATAAGACAGCTATATCCATTTTTAGGAGTTTTTCCATGGACAAAATGTTTAAACGTACTCTTCTTGGTGCTGCAGTAGCATTCGCTTCAACTAGCGCTATGGCAGCAGAGACATCTCAAGTCGGTATTATTTCAGACTTCAACGTTCAAGCTTACGGTGTGGCGGCAATCTCTGTTGTTAACTACGACCAAGATGAAACAAACATGAGCACGGGTGTTGTAACCGATAAAAGTACAGGTTACGACTACGAGAATGAATCACGTATTGGTTTCCGTGCTAGTAAAGATATGTTCGATAACGTAAATGTTTTCATGCAAATTGAATCAGGTTATGTTGGTGAAAACGGTACAGGTGCCACTCTTGGTAACCGTGATACATTCCTAGGTTTACAAGGTGACTGGGGTAAAGTTCGTTTCGGTCGTATGTTGACACCTATGTATGAAATCATTGACTGGCCATACTCAAACCCAGGTCTGGGTGCTGCTTTCGACTGGGGTGGTGATGTGTCGTTTAACCGTGATCGTCAAGGTGATATGGCGCGTTACGATTCTGTGGATCACAACGGCTTCAGCTTTGCTTTAGCAACAGGTCGTGGTGACTCATCGGTTAAAGATAACTATTTTTATGGTGCAAATCTTCATTACAAATTAGCTGATAGTTTTACCATCCATGCAGCTCTAGAGAGTGAGCAGGATCGTTCTGTTTCTGATAAAGTTGATGCAGCTTATGAAGTTTGTTTAGTGGCAGCTGGATGTAAAGATGTCAATGATAATGCGATTACTTTAGGTAACGCGTACCAGTCAACATCAGCAGCTGACGCGGTTAGTGCAGATACTTTCGGTTATATCGTTGGCTTTGAAGCTTCACTACCAGCTGGCTTTGGTTTAGCAGCTGCGTATAAAGCGGGTGAATCTAAAACTACTTCAGGTGTAACATCTGAACAGGCTTCTTACTCTGTTATTGGTCAGTACTGGAGTGGTCCATGGGGCTTTAAACTAGGCTACGCTGCAAACATGGAGTCAGAGAAAGCAGGTGTTAAGCAGAATGACGAAGATAGCATCGTTTCAGGTCAGCTAATGTACGTCCATAATGGCTTCGTTCCTTACGTTCGTGTTGCTCAACGCGACATTAAGTCAGATGGTAAAAACACAGAGACATTCGTTGTACGTGTAGGTTTAGAATACGGCTTCTAATTAGAGTTTTAGTAAATAGCGCACGCCGGTCATATTGGCCGGCGTTTGTTGTTTACTTTGTCGCTGTAAATACGAACAACGTTTCTTGATGTAGTAAAGCAATTCCAAGGTGATTTCTATGAATAAAGCATTATTGATTTCTTTTCCTTTCGTATTAGTTGGTTGTACCACTTTGGACGCGAATAGTGATTTTTCAGATGCGGTCAAACGTATTGAAAGTAAACAAACATACCAGATCGTTACTGGAAAAACGCTTACACCTGAAACCATTGATATTCAAGGTGGTCAGTTAGTCAAATCAACCTTAGAATTTAACTATGTAGCTCCATATGAAAACCAAAGCGCTCCAGCTTCATTCATCACAATGGAGCTACAGTATTTCAAAAATTATTCACAGTTTAGCTATGTCAATTTTAGTGAAAACAATTTAAAAGTAGACCTTGAGTCTTACGCAGCTTCGGCAGAGACATGTAGTGATATCTGCACTACAACCCAATATCTGAAGTTTCCAGTCGACCAGTCCCTATTTATGGAGTCACTCGGTGAGGACTTAGTATTTGATGTTGCAGCATCTAAGAACTCTATATTTACCTTTTCTGTTCCAGCGAAATACATTGAGGCATTAGTTAAAAGTGGTAGCAACGGTGCATTAGCCAACAAAAAGGTGGCCAGCAGCCCCGCTATAGTAACAAATCAGGCTACGGACTTTGAACCGCAATCTAAAGCATTGGAAATGTCCCAATATTGGTTTGAACAAATGAAAGCGGATGAACAGCAAAAGGCGGTAAACTGGGCTGTTGCGAATCGATCAGAGTCAAATACAGAGCTTTTTGGTAAGAGCAAAGAGGCAGAAATGTTTGGTTACTGGTACGAAAAAGCTGATCGAGAAGAACGTAAAGCGATAATAAAAAAACTACTCGACCTATAATTGGTAAAAAGGGAGCTATATAGCTCCCTTTTTTAGGGGATTAGATCATTTTTGTTCAGTGGTTTAGCCTTAATAGTTAAAACAATACCATCTATTTTGATTATCTCTACCCAATGACCTGCACTTATACTGACCTCAGATCGTGCTGTCCAAGTCGTATCACCGACTTTTACTCGACCTTTACCCGCAGGGAAATCTTCATCGAGGACAAAAGTTTGACCCACTAACTGCTTACTTTTTTGATTGAGTTCGCGGTTGTCATCGGATGCGCGATCTGATTTAAATTGCCTGCGCCACCATAGCCATGTGGTTACCAAGGAAAATACGCCAAACGAGACCCACTGCAACTGCCAACTCATGGGTATCAAAGTCAGCAGAGCCCCAACCACCATTGCGGACAGGCCTAACCAAAGTAAGTAGCCAGCGGTGCCGAGCAGTTCAAAAGCGAGCAGCACAAGCCCCAAGGCCAGCCAATGCCAGTAGTTAACAGTTTCAAGTAATTCCAGCAATTGAACCTCTATTTGTCTGTAGGTTTGTTGTGATTAAACATTTCAGCGATACCAGCGATCGAACCCATCAAGCCAGCGGCTTCGAGAGGCAACATGATAATCTTGCCATTTTCTGCCTGACCAATTGATTTTAAAGCCTCGGTATAACCTTGAGCAATGAAGTAATTGACGGCTTGCATGTCCCCTTTGGCGATCGCTTCAGAAACCATTGTGGTCGCACGAGCCTCCGCTTCGGCAGCACGTTCACGAGCTTCTGCTTGAAGTATAGCGGCTTGTTTGTCGCCCTCAGCTTTAAGAATTTCAGATTGTTTATGACCTTCTGCACGCAAGATTTCTGCTTGTCGAACCCCTTCAGCTTCAAGTACTTCAGCGCGTTTGTTACGCTCTGCTTTCATTTGCGCGTTCATCGCTGCGGTTAGATCGGCGGGTGGTTGTACGTCTTTGATTTCAATACGGGTTACTTTTACACCCCAAGGATTGGTTGCTTCATCAACGATTGCCAGTAACTTGGTGTTGATCATGTCGCGCTGGCTAAGCATTTCATCGAGTTCCATTGAGCCTAGCACTGTACGGATGTTTGTTAGGGTTAAATTACGAATGGCATGTTCCAGGTCGTTAACTTCATAGGCAGCCTGCGAGGCATCAATGACTTGAACGAAACAAACAGCATCAATAGTGACATTGGCGTTATCTTTGGAGATGACCTCTTGTGCGGGGATATCCAACACTCGTTCCATCATGTTGATTTTATGTCCAACTAGATCGATTAACGGAATGATTAAGTTAAGACCTGGCTTTAGGGTATGTGTATAACGTCCAAAGCGCTCAACCGTCCAGTTATTGCCTTGAGGGACAGTTTTTACTCCTGCCACCACTAAGGCAATGGCGACGATGATGAAGACGCCAATAGTAATCAATGAATCAATAGCCATATTAGAGTTCCTTATGAGAGTCGTTTTATAATTGTTGCTTAATTGAACGACTGAAACAATGGCATAAGTGAGACCTAAAGGCGAGTTTTGACAAAATAAAAGCCGGAATGACCGGCTCTAAGTTTATGATTTAGAAGGCACTAATATAGCATTGAATACAATTGTCGGCGGTATTTACTGGCGATTGCATTTCCCTGTCCCAAAGCAGCAAGAATATCCATAAATGATTTTTTAATTTCACCATCAAGGGCATTTAGGTTGCCCTTTAGTGCTGACATTAACAATTCAAGCGCCTCTTCATCTCTGTTCACCTGATGGTAGCTGAGCGCGAGTTCGTTGGTGAGCTTTAAATCGTTTGGATCTGCTTCTAATGCTTGTTCCAGCAACTGGATCTCAGGGCTATTTGCAGCTTGGGCTTGCAGGTCGAGTTTGGCAATTAAGCCTTTGTAGTAGTTGTCTTGGTATTCAAGGGGGATGTGGTCAAGCAGCGCTCTCGCTTGCTGGTAATCTTTTCCTTCAATGTAGCAATCTGCAAGAGCCAACTTAACGTCGCCTTTTTGTTGAATCGCTGCATCTAATGATTCTAATAGCGGTAGCGCTTGTGCATGGTTACCTGTTTGGATCCACTCAAATGCTTGTTGTAGGTTGCGTTCGTCTTGGCTTGGCAGGTGTTTAGTCAGCATCTCTTGGATTGCTGAAATCGGCTGAGGGCCGCCCAGTCCATCAACGGGTTGACCATTCATAAACAGTGCAATCGTAGGCAAGGCTTGAACGCCAAACTGACTTGCAATCATCTGTTCTTGCTCACAGTTAAGCAGTGCCAGAGTAAATGCGCCGTTATATTGTTGGGCAAGTGTTTGCAGTTCAGGTATCACTTGTGAACTCTCTTGGCTCATTGGCGCCCAGAAGTGAATAAGCACAGGTGTTTGCATCGATTCTTCAAGTACTTGGCGGAAGTTCTGCTCATTGAGCTCAACAATAAATGGTGATTGCATGTAAGGTTTCCTTGCAACATGGTCTGTATAGACAAGATATGGGCGTGACAGGCTGAGTTCAAGTTAACGAGTTGAAATATCTCGTGACGAAAACAAGAACACCGCCTAGTGTAGGCGGTGTTCGTATTTCCCAAATGGGCAAGCGAAGGGTGTCTATAAAACGATAAACAACGTTAGTGCAACTCCTACACTTAGCCAGTTTAACTGTATTAAAGACATTGAGTTATTCCGAATAATGTAGCATTGGCAAAATCTGTATAAGGGTTTCCCCAAGCTTCAATATAGTGTCTCAATGTTACGAAATCATGACAGCCGCGTTAGTTATTTTACGCGGCATGCCACAATATTTTATCCAACAGCCGAGTGGGCAGAATCCGTTTGAGGACGGCAAAAACTTTAGTCGGGGTAGTAATCCGATAACGAATCTTTGGTTTGTTTGATTCAAGGGCATGGATGAGAGGACCAACACATGCGTCGGCTGGCAAGACAAAAGCATTGTTTGAACTTTGGCTATCAAGCCGAGACATTTGTTGCTGATATTGCTCGTGATGGACACTTGATTCAATGGTAATCCAGCGCTGGAATGCCTTTAAGGCATTGGCTCGAAATTGAGTTTCGATAGGGCCGGGTTCAATAAGACTGATATGAATGTTACTGCCTTTGAGTTCTATACGTAGTGTATCACTCCAACCTTCAAGTGCGAATTTAGAGGCGTTGTAAGCACCTCGGTACTTCATGGCTGCAAATCCGAGCACGGAGCTGTTCTGAATGATTCTTCCTGAACCTTGGCGGCGCATTGTGGGTAAGATTTCACACACTAGCTGATGCCAACCGAAAAAGTTACTCTCGAATTGTTCACGTAACCCGTCAGTAGGTAGATCTTCCAACGCTCCCGGTTGACCATACGCTCCATTATTGAATAACGCGTCGAGCTTCCCATCGGTTAGCTCGAGAGTTCGTTTGACGGCGAGCTTGATGCTGTTGCTGTCATTGAGATCAAGTTGCAGACAAGTCAGTCCTTCGGAGCGTAACCTATCAACGTCAGCTTGTTTACGACAAGAGGCGATGACTTGATAACCACGCTTGTGTAAGGCATGGACGCACGTATACCCGATGCCTGTTGAGCAACCGGTAATGAGAATGGATTTTTGCATTTCAAGTAATTAGTTGAGCGATAGTGAATTTTAGAGTACTGGATTACTCTTGGTGTTGTAACAGATTTTTTAGCGCTGGCTCAATCCGTGAATAGCTAAAATGAAAACCCAGCTCAGTTAACTTTTTAGGTTTGGCTCGAATACTGTCAAACAACAACACGGAGCTTTCACCCATCGCTAAGGACATCAACCATTTAGGTGTTCGTAATAGGTGAGGGCGCTTTAAGGTTTTGGCTAGAGTCTGACTAAACAGCTTGTTTGTCACCGGATGTGGTGCACAGAAGTTAAACTCACCGTGTGCGTGAGGGGTTTCGAGTAAATAGATGATTCCTCTCACCATGTCTAGCATATGAATCCAAGGGATATACTGGTGTCCACTTCCTAGAGGACCACCTAAACCAAATCGATAGGGTGGTAGCATCTTAAGCAGTGCACCGCCTTGCGGGGCTAGTACGACACCAGTGCGAAGAATACAGACACGCGTCATTTCGGAACGCGCGCGATTGGCTATTTGTTCCCACTTGCTACACACATGGTGAGGAAATCCACGATCGGAGACGTGCAAAGACTCATCGAAAGGGTGTTCTTGCTGATCGCCGTAATAGCCCACCGCAGAACCGCTGATCAATACGTCAGGGGGATTTGTGCTGGCATGAATCAATTCAACTAAATGCTCTGTTAATGACCAGCGACTGTCACAAATAATGTCTTTCTGCGTTTTACTCCAACGTTTATCCGCGATAGGTTCACCGGCTAAGTTAATTACCGCATCAAAATCGTTGAGATGTTGAAAGCGATCTAAGGTCGTTACGTAGGTCACGTTGCCCATATCGGTGTGGCTGAGTCTCTCTTTTGCCCTTTTGGGGTCGCGAGTAAGCAGCACAATCTCATGGGTGGTTAAGTGTTTGAGGAGTTCTCGGCCAATAAAACCTGTCCCACCTGTGAGCAGTACCTTCATTCCTTATCCTTTTATGATTCATGGCAACCTAAATTAGGTTTTACCATAGACAACTATTGTTACTAATTATAGCGACTTAGCATGAAAAGTGATCACATGTATCAATATCACAATTTTAACATTTTGTTACCTTTCTATTCCTCTACGTAGGGGCAGTCACAGCCGAAGTCGTATTTGTTTGCCATGCTAATAAGTAGGGATATAGCACCGACGGACAGGAGGTTATGTGCAGGCAATGATAGCGTTAGCTAAGGCGCTACTTGGAAGTCTCAGGGATTTAATGCCTATTGTGGTTGTAATTGCTTTCTTTCAACTGGTGGTATTACAGGAACCCTTACCGAACTTAGTTTCAATCCTATTTGGCTTAGTGCTGGTGGTGTTCGGTCTGACCTTCTTCATCTTTGGTTTGGAAATGGGGCTCTTTCCTATAGGGGAGACGATGGCTCAGGCATTTGCTCGCAAAGGCAGTGTATTTTGGTTGCTGGCTTTCGCTTTTTGTTTAGGTTTTGGTACTACCGTCGCAGAGCCTGCACTTACCGCTGTTGCTGATGAAGCCGCAGAAGTGGCCGCTGAAGGAGGTATGATTGCCCACCAAGAGCAAGCGATGGAAGATTACGCGAATGGATTGCGTTACACCGTTGCGCTTTCTGTCGGTATCGCGATTTTACTTGGTGTACTTCGAATTCTGAAAGGCTGGCCGATTCAATACATGATCATCGGTGGTTACATTGGAGTCGTGGTTCTGACCATGTTTGCGCCTCAAAGCATTATTGGCGTTGCCTACGACTCTGGCGGTGTGACTACTTCTACGATTACAGTACCTTTGGTTACGGCTTTAGGGGTTGGGCTTGCATCAGCGATTAAAGGACGCAATCCGATGATTGATGGATTCGGTTTAATTGCGTTTGCATCGCTACTTCCCATGATGTTCGTGATGGTCTACGGAATGGTGATCGCATGATCGAATGGTCCCACTTTATTGACGTTTTCATCGGTACCATAAGTGATGTTGTACCGATTGCGACGATTATATTTGGTTTTCAGTTTGCGGTATTGAGACGACCAGTTAACAACTTGCCTAAGGTCATTTTGGGCTTCTTCTATGTCATTCTTGGATTGTCGCTGTTTCTTATCGGCCTTGATTTTGCCTTATTCCCACTGGGTGAAACCATGGCAACCCAGCTAACTGAGCCAAATTTTATTGCTGAGTTTCGTGTCTCAGTTGGCGAGAAAATTGAGTGGTTCGACTACTACTGGGTCTATTTGTTCGCATTCTTTATCGGCTTTAGCACGACCATAGCCGAACCCTCTTTAATCGCGGTGGCTATAAAAGCCAATCAGGTCTCGGGGGGCAGTATTAGCGTCAACGGTTTGAGAATTGCTGTTGCGCTAGGGGTTGCATTTGGTATTGCGTTGGGAAGCTATCGCATTGTTGTTGGAGACCCAATTCACTATTACATCATTGCTGGTTACATCATTGTCGTTATCCAAACCTTCTACGCACCCCAATTAATCATTCCCCTCGCCTATGATTCAGGCGGGGTGACGACATCCACGGTTACCGTTCCTTTAGTGGCAGCGTTAGGGTTAGGGCTTGCTTCAACCGTACCGGGACGGAGTCCAATGATAGATGGGTTTGGACTAATTGCTTTTGCTAGTTTATTTCCGATGATCTCGGTCATGGGATACGCACAAATCACTCAGTGGCTCAACAAAGGTACTGAGCAGGAGGACAAAGAAAATGCGCTTTAAATTACTTATAGCATTTGTCGAAGACAGTAAAACAGATGTTGTTCTAGACGCAGCGAGAAACGCCGGAGCTACCGGAGCCACCGTGATTAACAATGCTCGTGGTGAAGGGCTTAACCAGAAAAGAACCTTTTTTGGTCTGACTCTGGATGTCCAAAAGGACGTGCTACTTTTTGTCGTCGAGGAACACTTGTCACGACATATCTTAGAAACGATTAATGAGGTGGGAGAATTTGATCAGGCATCCGGCCAGGGGATTGCGATACAGATAGATATAGAAGATGCGGTAGGCGTTGCCCACCAAGTAGAAAAACTGACTAAGGTAGTGGAGGATGAGATATGAGAGATCATGTGAAAGTCAGAGTGCGTGATGTAATGACTAGCAACTATGTCATTGTGGATGGCTTAACTACCGTTAAAGAGGGTATTCAACTAGCACGCAGCCATGAAGTGAAAGCGCTGGTGGTCGACAAACGTAACGATGAAGATGAGTACGGCGTAGTGTTGATGAATGACATAGCCAAGAAGGTACTCGCTCAGAATCGTTCTCCAGAACGCACCAATATCTATGAAATCATGACTAAACCCGCGTTGTCTGTTTCTCCTGATATGAATGTGAAGTATTGCGCTCGCTTGTTTGAACGTTTTGGTATCAGCCGTGCTCCCGTTATTGAACAAGGCAAAGTGGTTGGTATGGTCAGCTACAATAACATAGTGATAAACGGCATGGTCAGAGATGACTAATTGGGTCTCAGGGAGTAGAATCTGCAGCGTATTTTTGAGGAGATGATGTCGTGAAACTCTTTTTTGCCTCTGACCTGCATGGTTCTTTGCCTGCAACCGAACTTGTCTTGGATGCGTTTGAGCAATCTGGTGCGCAAACCTTATTTTTGTTGGGGGACACGTTAAATCATGGTCCCCGCAACCCTGTACCAGAAGGATATAACCCACAGCAAGTGAGTGAACGGCTTAATCAGTATGCTAAGCAAATCATTGCTGTTCGCGGAAATTGTGATAGTGAAGTGGATCAGATGCTGCTTTCGTTTCCCATGATGATGGATTACGCCTGGGTTATGTTGGAAAGCGGTCAACGCCTATTTGTAACGCATGGTCACCTATACAACGCTGCTAATCGACCACCACTAAAGGTTGGAGATGTGATTGTTCACGGGCACAGTCATATTCCGTCTGCTGAGTTAGATGGCGATCAGTATATCTTTAATCCTGGTTCTGCAACCTTTCCTCGGCAAGGTTACGCAGCAAGCTATGGCATGCTTGACGACTCTCAGTTGAAAGTCATGACATTTGACAATCAAGTGGTGATGCAAACAACGATAGCGCCACGTTAATGGCGCAGTTGATGTTAGTTGAACGTCGTTACTTAGAATCAGAATGACCAAGATCGCGCTCAGGGTCGATCAGATCCCTGACGCGTTGTTTAAGCACTTTAGCTTCCGGAAAACCGCCATCGCGCTTACGTTCCCAAATCATCTTTCCATTGCAGTGGATCTCAAATCGCCCGCCTGTATCAGGGTGAAGAGTGAGTGACTCAATCTCTTCACTAAAGGTATGCAGTAACTCCTGACTGAGCCAAGTTGAACGGAGCATCCAGTTACACTGACGACAGTAGTAGATATTAATATTGGCTTTTTGCATGGTCCTTCCCTCTAGATAATTAATTTAATGCCGACAGCAAAGGTAAGCAGCTCGAAACATAGCTTGATTGCGCGATTGTTCACACGGGTCGTCAGGTAGGCACCCAGCCCACCACCAATAAACGAGCCTAACAGCAAAGCGGGTAACCAAGGCCAGTAAACGGGAGCTCCAGCGTGAACCATAGCGACACCCCCAATCCCATTCCAGAATAAACCAACACACAACATGGTTAACGCAACGGCTTGTTTATAGCTGTATCCAAACCAACGAACAAGAAAAATGGTCACTAAGAGACCTGAACCCGCAGTCAGCGAACCGTTGATAACGCCGATGACCATCATACCAATTCCACCTAGCGCCCAGCCAAAGTGATGACGGTTGCGTTGGATCTCTTGCTGGCCGAGTTGTGGCTTAAATCGAGAGTAGATTCCTAGAGCGAGTATCATCAGACCGAGAGCGGTTTCCGCGATTTGCTCTGGGATGAGAAGGACAATATTCGCGCCGATAATGACGCCTAAGCTACCGACGATAACCAGATATAACGCAACCTTGTAGCTAAAGCTTTTGTGCTTGATATGGGTATAGGCGGCCCCAATGCCGAGCGCAACGCTGGCTATCTTATGGGTTGCTAGAGCAATCGAGAAAGGTAGGCCTAAGAATATCAGTAATGGGAACTGAAGTAGTCCAGCGCCTCCGCCAGAGAGTGAGGCGAGAGTGTTAGCAATCAGAGAGCCAACAAATAGGCCAACAGTGTTTGTCCAATCCATGTGATGCTTAGAAAAAAGGGGGCGTCATGCCCCTTTTACTTTATTGTTTAGTTGGTGAAAAGTACCGTAGAACCGTGACTTAAGCTAGTCAGAAGTAATGTTTTATCATTCACAATATCGATACGGCGACTTTGCTGTGCGTCCATTTTAAACAGCTGAGTAATCAGACTTAGCTGATCTTCGGTAAAGTCTTGACTTTGCGCCGAAGAGACATCTTTAAACTCGGTCGGAGAGACGAGTAAGTAGTTATCGCTGATGTCCCAATGGCCTGTCTCTGAAATGTTGATAATGCTTTCATTTTCAGTGTCGTTACCATAGAGACGTACTGTCGCTACACGAATATAAGTATTGTTTGGCAGATACTTAACGTTAGAGACGACATTCGCTTTACGTAAAGGACCCACTGAGTCATCGGGAATCTTTGCCGCGATAACAGTAACCATTTTTGACTGCCACTCATTTGAAGTTAGCACTTGCTCTACTTTGAGGTCACTTCCCCAGTAAAGCCAACCACTAAATACCGCTGACAGAATAAGTAGGCCTACTGCAATTTTCTGATTCATCTTGGTGGTTCCTATTGGCAAACTTTACTGAGATCTTGTTGCTCAGCGAAGATACGTAATGTCACGTTCTCGCCTGAGTTATCCAGAGAATGAATGTAGTTGAGAACCAACTGATTATTCTGACCACCAGTGGCAATGACTTCGACTGGCGCAAGCTCGTTAGTATGTGTTTTATTGTACTTTTTCACACACTGCTCAATTGACGGGTACCAGCGACTTAAATCAGGATGATTGAGTGGCGTTTTAACCGGAGTATTGCCATAAACAGCAAGTTGGCGGAATTTTGATTCACTCGGGTTAGTAAATAAAACAACGCACAGTGGCAGTAACAGAGCGAGTGCGACCAACACCTTAGCTATTAAGCTTGAAGACTTCGTTACTTCAGGCGCTGGAATAGGTGCTTCTAATTGAGGTTCTGCAGAAATAAGCTCAGTATCAATTACAGGTTCAGAAGCATGCTGAAGAGGTATTTCTACGTCTTCCATTGCAACAGCAGGTTGTTCAACTTCGTTAACACCACTCATCAATGGCGTTGTACGTTCTACCGAGCAGATTAGCTGGTAACCGCGTTTTGGCACCGTTTTAACGAACATTGGTGACTTTGTTGAGTCTTTGAGAAGCTTACGTAGTGTAGAAATGGCTTGCGTTAGGCTTGAATCATCGACTTCGAAGCCTTGTTTACGCCATACGAAATCGTGTAAATCATTACGCGAGACGATTTCACTCGGTTTTTCACAAAGTAAAAGAAGAATCCGGCTTTCGTTGCTCCCTAAACGAATCAGTTCGTTTTCGCATTCCTTGTCTGTGAGGGAGTTTGTATTGGGATCAAAAGTAAATCTGTTCGCAAGATTAAACTTAGTACCTATATTACTCATTAATGATGGCCATTTAATTTAAGTTTCAGACAGTTATTCAAGTAAGGCGCTTTCTAAGACTAGTCCAAAATTACTCTAGTTTAGATTTTTTGATTTTTAGAGAGTGCAAGGATAGTAAATATTGAGATAAAAAAACACTGTTTTTATGATTCTTGACCTTGAATTTACATTTGTCACCCTCATGTTAACTGACAGATTTGGGCCAAATTACTCTTTTTTTGATTAGGGTAGTGGCTTGATAACTATAGAACTTATGGAGTTATCATGAGCGAAACAGTAACACAAAACAAAGAAACTCGCGGTTTTCAGTCTGAGGTAAAACAATTACTTCATTTGATGATTCATTCTCTTTATTCAAACAAAGAGATTTTCCTTCGCGAGCTGATTTCTAATGCGTCTGACGCTTCTGACAAACTGCGCTTTCAAGCACTGTCAAATCCAGACTTGTACCAAGGTGACGCTGAACTTGGCGTAAAACTTTCCTTTAATGAAGAAGCGAATACCTTAACGATCTCAGACAACGGTATTGGTATGAGTCGTGAGGATGTCATCGAGCATCTGGGCACCATCGCGAAATCTGGCACAGCGGAGTTTTTCTCTAAGCTATCAGAAGATCAATCGAAAGACTCTCAGTTAATTGGTCAATTCGGTGTCGGCTTTTACTCTGCATTCATCGTTGCTGATGCCGTCACGGTTCGCACTCGCGCAGCTGGCCTGGCGAGTGACCAAGCCGTTCAATGGCACTCAGCGGGTGAAGGTGAGTACACCATCGAAAACATAACCAAAGAAACTCGCGGTACAGATGTCGTTCTTCATATGCGAGAAGAAGGTAAAGAGTTCCTAAACGAATGGCGTCTGCGTGAAGTGATCGGCAAGTATTCCGATCACATTGGTATTCCTGTTGCGATTCAAACGTCAGTTCGTGATGATGAAGGTAAAGAAACAGGTGAGAAAAAATGGGAGCAGATCAATAAGGCTCAAGCACTTTGGACTCGCAATAAATCCGATATTTCTGAAGAAGAGTATCAAGAGTTCTACAAGCACGTTTCTCACGATTTTGCCGATCCTCTAACATGGAGCCACAACCGTGTTGAGGGTAAAAACGACTACACCAGCTTACTTTATATCCCTGCGAAAGCACCTTGGGATATGATGAACCGTGACCACAAGTCTGGTCTGAAATTGTATGTACAGCGCGTATTCATTATGGATGACGCAGAGCAGTTTATGCCATCGTACCTACGTTTCGTACGTGGCTTGATAGATTCCAACGATCTGCCACTCAACGTATCGCGTGAAATCCTACAAGACAATAAAGTGACTCAGTCTCTGCGCAATGCTTGTACTAAGCGTGTTCTAACGATGCTAGAGCGCATGGCTAAGAATGATGAAGAAAAGTATCAATCATTCTGGAAAGAGTTTGGCTTGGTGCTAAAAGAAGGCCCAGCAGAAGACTTCAGCAATAAGGAAAAAATTGCGGCCTTGTTGCGTTTTGCTTCGACGGAGGTGGACTCTTCTGAACAGACTGTTAGCCTTGCGTCATACGTTGAACGCATGAAAGAAGGCCAAGATAAGATCTACTACTTAACAGCGGATAGTTATGCAGCGGCTAAGAATAGCCCACACTTAGAACAGTTCCGTTCTAAAGGCATCGAAGTCATTCTAATGTTTGACCGTATTGATGAGTGGCTGATGAACTACCTCACCGAATTTGATGGTAAACAGTTCCAGTCGATCACAAAGGCGGGGCTAGATCTTAGCAAGTTTGAAGATGAAGCTGAGAAAGAGAAACACAAAGAAACCGAAGAAGAGTTCAAGTCAGTCGTTGAACGTACTAAAGAGTACTTAGGTGATCGTGTTAAGGAGGTTCGTACCACCTTTAAGCTAGCAACAACGCCAGCCGTTGTAGTGACTGACGACTTTGAAATGGGTACGCAGATGGCCAAACTGCTGGAAGCCGCAGGTCAAGCTGCGCCAGAAGTGAAGTACATCTTCGAAATTAACCCTGAACATACCTTGGTTAAGCGTATGGCTGATGAAGCAGACGAAGAAGCCTTTGGCCGTTGGGTTGAACTTCTACTTGGTCAAGCGATGTTAGCTGAGCGTGGCTCAATGGAAGATCCATCTCAATTCTTAGGTGCAATTAATGCGCTTTTGACTAAGGGCTAATAGCTGAAAATTGGTAAAAAGCTCGCATCTTGCGGGCTTTTTAGCTTAATTGCTTTAATCGTGAATGAAGCGCGTTAAATAAGCGGCAAATGTGAGTGTTTAAGCATTCTTTAGTCGTAATTCGCGCTTTGGTTTTAAATTGTATGATAGAATGCATTCTTGAAACCAAACGAGCGGGCGTGTAATGTGCACGCCTGTTTTATTGTTAACTTGTAATAACAGTTATACCGAAACTTACCGTGAGCTAAGGCTGTGTGATTTACGACACCATAGTGAGCTTCGGTATAAATCATCATTATCTTAAGAGGATTCAACATGCGCATCATTCTTCTAGGTGCTCCAGGTGCAGGTAAAGGCACACAAGCAAATTTCATCATGGAAAAATACGGTGTTCCGCAAATCTCTACTGGTGACATGCTACGTGCTGCTATCAAAGCAGGTACAGAGCTTGGTAAGCAAGCTAAAGCTGTTATTGACGCTGGTCAGCTAGTTTCTGATGAAATCATCCTTGGTCTAATCAAAGAGCGCATCGCTCAAGATGACTGCGAAAAAGGTTTCCTACTAGATGGCTTCCCACGCACTATTCCTCAGGCTGATGGTCTAAAAGAAATGGGTGTAGCGGTCGATTACGTTATCGAATTTGACGTTGCCGATGACGTGATTGTAGAGCGTATGGCTGGCCGTCGTGCTCACCTGGCTTCAGGTCGTACTTACCACGTTGTTTACAACCCGCCTAAAGTTGAAGGTAAAGATGACGTAACGGGTGAAGACCTTGTTGTTCGTGACGACGACAAAGAAGAGACAGTACGTGCTCGTCTTGGTGTCTACCATGATCAAACTGCGCCACTAATCGAGTACTACGGTAAAGAAGCAGAAGCGGGTAACACTAAATACCTTAAATTCGATGGTACTAAGCAAGTTGCTGAAGTCAGTGCTGATATCGAGAAAGCGCTAGCATAAATAGCTAACAGCGAATTTTGAAAATTTGTTATAGTTAAAGCGACCCAAGTTGGGTCGCTTTTTTATGTTTATTCGTTGATCTATCAAGATCTTATTTACGTAAATATCCCTTTTAGGATTGATAGGAAGCTATGCAAAATAGTAAGAGACAAGGTGTGCTACTCGTTAACCTGGGTACCCCTGATGAAGCAACGTCCCCTGCAGTAAAGCAGTTTTTGGGTCAGTTCCTCCATGACAAACGAGTGGTCGATATGACGCGCTGGTTGTGGTGTCCGATTTTGCATGGTGTGATACTCCCAATCCGTGCACCGAAAGTGGCTAAGCTGTATCAGTCAGTATGGATGGAGCAAGGTTCGCCATTGATGGTCTATTCGAAAAGGCAGGTCGAGAAGCTACAAGCTTTAATTGATATGCCCGTTGAACTGGGTATGACTTATGGCAACCCGAGCCTACAAACCGGACTAGAAGCGCTGGTGGCACAAGGTGTGGAAGACATTATTGTTCTGCCTCTATATCCTCAGTATTCAGGTACAACGACGGCGGCAGTCTCGGATGGATTGACCAAAGCATTTAAAAAGATGCCCGTTGTACCAAGTTATCGGTTCATTCGTGATTATCATGATCATCCTTTGTACATCAAAGCGTTGGCAGAGAGCGTAAAACGTTCTTGGCAAGAGAACGGCAAAGGTGACTATCTGCTGTGTTCTTACCATGGAATTCCTAAGCGCTATGCGGATAATGGTGATATCTACCCACAGCATTGCGATGTCACCACGACGCTACTTGCACGTGAGTTAGGATTGGCACCCAATCAAATCGGTATGACCTATCAGTCTCGTTTTGGTCGTGAAGAGTGGCTACAGCCCTATACGGACAAGACCTTGGAAACACTACCGAGTAAAGGGATTAAAAAACTCGATATTCTTGCGCCTGCATTTTCTGTCGATTGTTTGGAAACACTGGAAGAACTGGCTGAGCAGTGTTGTGAGATTTTCACCGAGAATGGTGGTGAAACATTTACCTATATTCCTTGCCTCAATGACGATGACTTGCATATTGAGATGATGACGCAATTAGTTACTCAAGGTTAATGCGCGCTAACTGATTCTAAAAGGGCTGCCAGTGGCAGCTTTTTTTGTGCATCCTATACTGGGCTTTGCCATCTATGCGCCATCTAAAGGCGAGCAAAATCGTTCCACTGCCTGCCAAAGAATGCTGTCTGGCATTTGGATATAGTCAATGTTTGAGAGCGCATTTTTCCATAAATCTAAGCAGGCAGCCTGCCTGTTTTCACTCGTATAGTGAGCCAAAACTTGCTTGGCAGGTACACTACTTGTTAGAGCCGCTGTTGCCTTTATAGTGTCGGTACTCAAATACCTGACCTTTTTCGTTGAACGCGTAGACTGAATATTCGTCTTTTTCATTGCCATATTCCATGCCTGGAGAACCCATTGGCATTCCCGGAACAGCAAGTCCTTTCGCATTGCGTGGTGGGTTTTCAAGGAAAGCTTGAATGTCTTCCGCTGGAATATGACCTTCGAATACGTAGCCATTAATTTCTGCTGTATGACAAGAAGCAAGTTCAGGTGTAATCCCCAACGTTTGCTTAATAGGATTCATGTTTTCGTGTAACTTCTCTTCAACTGTAAAGCCTGCATCTTGCATATGTTTCGTCCACTCAGTACAACAGCCACAGTATGGTGATTTATGGTTGAGTACATCGGTCGCTAATGCGTGACCAGAAATCAGAGTCAGTGTTGCTAGGGCAAAAAATTTACGTTTCATAATAACCTCTACGAGCTTTTAAAAAGTCTTAAACGATTAGCGTTGCTTACTACGGTAATCGAGGAAAGTGCCATCGCTGCACCTGCAATAACAGGGCTAAGCAAAAAGCCAAAGCTGGGATAAAGAATACCTGCGGCAATAGGGATACCTAGCGAGTTATAGACGAAGGCCCCAAATAAGTTTTGTTTCATATTACGTACTGTTGCTTTAGAGAGTTCAATCGCTCGAACAACAGACAGTGGTGACGAGTTAAGCAGTGTCACCTGTGCACTCTCGATGGCGATATCGCTGCCTCCCCCCATCGCGATGCCAATATTAGCAAGGGCTAGAGCTGGCGCATCGTTAACGCCATCGCCTATCATTGCAACGCAGTGGCCTTGACTTTGTAAATCAGCAATATGGCCCGCTTTCTCATCTGGCAATACTTGCGAGATTACTTGCTCAATTCCCAGCTCTTGTGCAATGGCTTGTGCGACACTCGAATTATCACCAGTGAGCATAATTGGCGTGATATTGATGGCTTTTAGTGCTTCTACAGCCTGTTTCGCATCGGGCTTTATCGGATCTGCGATGGCGATAACGCCAATCACAGTTGAGTTTTCAGCGACAATAATCGGTGTCCAAGCGTTGTCTAGATATTGTTGAAGTTCACTATCAACCTCATCTAAACGCCATGCTTGCTCACACGCATAAGCCAGTGAGGTAACGGCAATAGATTGTTGTTCTACTTTTGCAAGCACTCCCTGACCGCGGTGGTTTTCAAATTCCGATACCTCGAACATTGGCAGAGACTGCTGATGAGCTTGTTGAACAATCGCTTTAGCAAGTGGATGTTCTGACTGTTGTTCTATTGAAGCTGTGAGCGTTAGCAACTGGTCACTATGACCATTGACTGCGTAGATGCTTTGAACATTTGGCTTGCCTTGAGTCAAGGTGCCTGTTTTGTCAAAGACCACCGTATCTATTTTGCCTGCTGACTGCAAAACGTCGGCATCTTTAATCAAGATCCCCATCTCGGCCGCTTTACCAATACCAACCGTTACAGATAGCGGGGTCGCCAACCCTAATGCGCATGGACACGCAATAATAAGAACGGTAGTAGTGACAATGAGCATGTAGCTGGCTTTAGGTTCCGGACCCACCATAAACCAGACCAATGCAGATAGGAGAGCAATTGCTACTACAACTGGAACGAAAATTGAAGAAATTTGGTCTGCGAGTTTAGCGATAGCTGGTTTGCTACTTTGAGCCTCGCGGACCATAGTGATGATGCGCGACAACATGGTGTCGCTACCTACACTTGAAGCGTGAATGATTAAACTACCATCCTGATTAATGGTTCCTGCGGATACAGAATCCCCAACTTGCTTATTCACTGGTATTGGCTCGCCAGTCAACATTGACTCGTCTAGATAAGATTCACCAGACTCAACGATGCCATCAACAGGTATTTTTTCACCGGGTTTCACCCGCAGTCTCATTCCCAGGCTAATTTCGTCGATGGTGATGTCTCGATCGCCTTGTTCCGTGACCAGAGTCGCCACCTGAGGCTGAAGATTAATCAGAGCCTGAAGTGAGCGGGTGGTATTCGCCTTAGCTTTGGCTTCTATATAGTGACCAAGCGATATCAGGCCAATAATCATTGCGCTTGCTTCGAAGTAGACGTGTCTGGATGCGGCAGGAAACCAGTTGGGGAAAGTGACCACTAACATTGAGAATAACCAAGCTGCACCTGTCCCTAGGGCGACTAAGGTATCCATTGTCGCTCGTTTGTGAGTGAGCGCTTGCCATGCGTTAGTGAAAAATGTTTTTCCTGCTGTCGCAAGTAGCCATAAACAGATAACACCAATGATGCCCCAAGCGATTTGGTCTGCGCTATTGCGAATCATCATATTACCGCCTGCGATTCCCCACAGCATGAGTGGCGCACCGATCATCAAACCTAACCAAGCACTTTTCTTATGGTGGGTTTGAACTGCTTGCTGCAATTCGAGTTGTTTTTGCTGCTGGTTTTGAGGATCGTCAATCAGTTGGGCTTGATAGCCAGATTGAGAGACCGAGCGTAATAGCTGAGTCTCGATCTCCTCAATGGGTTGGTTGGAAAAAATAACTGCGCTTTGTTCAGCAAGATTGACTTGAGCTTTTTCTACGCCTTTTACTGAGATTAAGGCTTTCTCGACCGAAGAGACACAACTGGCACAAGTCATACCCGATATAAGAAGGTGCGCCGAGTGTTTAATGGGTAATGGTTGCTCTCTCTCTATAGGGGCGGCGATTTCTTCGTCAGCGGGTACAGCTTCCACGTGCGGGGAGAATGGACTTGCTTGATAACCCAATGACTCAATCAATTGGATGACTTCTTGTTGTGAGTGAAGCGATACAAGCTCTAGCTCTGTTTTCGATACACGAAAGGATCCATTGAGTGGAGACTGCTCAAGAGCTTGTTCCAACTTAGCGACACATTTACCGCAATTGAGTCCAGTTAAGAACAAATGATGTTTGTGGCCTGCCTGATAGCCTAGCTTCTCAATTGAATCTGCAAGTGCGGCAAAAGAACTGCCTGTCTCTAAAGAGATGTGAGTGGGAGACAAATGATCAATGCTGACTTGGTGTTCTGCCGTAATTGCTCGCTCCACTTTTCTAGCACAGCCCATACAGTTTAAGCCAGAGAGTGGGATATCAAACTTAGTCATAACATCACCTTAATTATTCAACTGTGGCTAAGCGTAAACCTTACCGCAAGGGTAAGGTCAAGTATTTAAATAAAACGTCAAAATCACCGATTGCCGTGAATTAGTGGGCAGGAAGCATGCGAGACAATTCAAACTTTTTATTTGGGAAATATAAAGTTCCGTAAATAGATAAAAAATCACAGTGATCTCGTCAGCAGATTTGGCGAACAAGCGCTCCATGTACGCAACGCTTAAGCAGTATTGACGTTTATGTTTATTGATGTTGCTATTTAACTTATTGATTTAAATTGATTTGCTTAATTTTATAATTTTCTGATTTGAATCTGGTCAGATTATCTTTTCATTCTTTTTTCGTCGCGAAAAAAGTTTGCCACCATGACCCTGTCCATAAATAGTTCCCTTCAAAACAACCAGTTAGTTTTGTGTGAGGGGAACAAGGAAAAATTCAAATAAATAGGGGTTAATCTTATGTCTAACTTTAAAAAGACTCTTCTTGGCGCAGCAATCGCCGCAACTACCATGGCCACTGGTACTGCTAACGCGTATATGCTGGGCGATCCGAATGATGCTAACGTAGAAGTCTACGGCGTCGTCTCTATCTCTGCTGTGGACTACGGTGCATCGAAAGCGACAGGTCCAGATGATGGTTGGGCGCTAGAAAATGAAACTCGCATCGGTTTCCGCGCGGCTAAATCAATGACAGATAACGTAACTGCGTTTGCTCAAGTAGAGTCAGGTTGGGTATTGGACTACGGTGCCGATTTAGGTAACCGCGATACTTTCGTCGGTCTGCGCGGCGATGATTGGGGTCAGGTTCGTTTTGGTCGTATGTTGACACCGTTATATGAACTTGTTGACTGGCCATACTCGGCATCTAACCTAGGTCGTACTTTTGACCGCGCATGGCGCAGCGGCGAACGTTACCACTTTGACCGTAAGAGCCAAATGGCACGCTACGATTCACCAATGTTTGGTGAGATGGTTAAATTCAGCCTAGCGGGTGGTAATGGTAGTGAAAACCACGAAGATTCTAACTTCTTCGGTGGTTCTATCACAGTGGCGCCAGTTGATATGCTAACGTTACATGCAGCGTTTGAAACGGCTAAAGGTACAGTATTTGAAAGTGCTACCGACAACGTGTTTGATACAAACAATGCAACACCAGGTAACCCTCTAGATATTAAAGAACTAGGGAAAGCGGCTTCTGTCGGTGATACGGATTCATACTTTGTAGGCTTCGAACTTCGTCCAATGGACAACTTTAATATCCTTGGTGCATACAAAACGGGTTCGTACGACTCAACTAACGGTGGCGGTGACTACGGTTACACCAAACGTGAAATCGACGCTTACTCGATTCAAGCGAACTACTTCTTTGGTAACGCAAACATTCGTGTTGGTTACGCAGACCAAAGGGGTAAGCAAGATGGCGTAGACAACAAAGATATGGATTCAACCTCTATCAGTGGTGAATTGGGTTACTCATTTAGTTCGGTATACACCTTTGTTCGTTTAACTCAACAAGATGACTCTACGTACGATGATGACCTAATGGTTCGTATCGGTACTGAGTGGACATTCTAATAAATATATTATGACCCGGCGGACAGTTTGTCCGCCTTTTTCCGTTTGTAACCGTGAGGAAGAGAGAATGAAAAAAATCATTGCAGCGGCAATTGTGCTTTTGATGAGTAGTATGGCTCATGCTCAAGTGACGATTCACACCGATAGCCGAATAGAGATTCTAGCGGTAAATCAACAGCTCAATCAGATACCAAAAAAGGCTAAGGGGGATCTGAAAATAGCTAATGGTCACAATCAGATATTGCTACGAGTCACGGCAATGGTTGATGGCAATGGTGGCAAGAAGAAGTTCAACTCTCATCCAATGGTGGTCACATTTGACGCACAGAACGAAACTCTATTGTTTGAAACGCCTTTCGCGATTCGAGATCAGCGTGGGGTAAGTAAGTTTGAAAAGAGTCCAACAGTTAAAGTTACCAGTAATGGACAATCAGTGCAGATCGTGATGGATCAGATTTTGAATCAATCTTTTGCGTTGATTCACGATTACGACGCGATGCTGAACGACTACAACTTGGCTGGTGGTATTGCGGCGATATCTGTTACACCTACTGAGCCAAACATTAAGGCGAGTTCCGCGTCAGTGGCGTCTGTCAACGTGGATCAAAAAGTGCAATCGAAAGTGATCCAGCGTGATTTTCTCTCTATGACGCCATCAGAGCGGCAAGAGTTTATCTCTTGGGCGGTAAAACATATTAACGATTGATTGTAGATTTGCATATCGGTGCTAAAATAACGCGCAATTTTAGCACCATCGCACATATTGAAGGCGTGGTGCAGTCATTCAGACAATCAAGGTATTTTACATGACGGTTAAAACTCGTTTTGCTCCTAGCCCAACAGGCTACCTACACGTTGGTGGTGCGCGTACTGCACTTTACTCTTGGCTATACGCTAAAAACCAAGGTGGTGAATTCGTACTGCGTATTGAAGATACGGATCTTGAGCGTAACTCGCAAGAAGCAGTAGACGCGATTCTAGAAGGTATGAAATGGCTAGGTCTTGAGTGGAATGAAGGGCCTTACTTCCAAACTCAGCGTTTTGATCGTTACAACGAGATGGTTGATAAACTGCTGGCTGAAGACAAAGCATACAAGTGTTACGCATCGAAAGAGTTGCTAGATGAAATTCGTGCAGAACAAGAAGCGAACAAAGAAATGCCTCGTTACGATGCTGAACACCCTAAGATTAAAGCAGCAAACGATGCAGCTAAAGATGGCGATCCATGCGTTATCCGTTTCCGTAACCCTAAGGAAGGCAGCGTGGTATTCGATGACCAAATTCGTGGTCGTATCGAAATTCGCAATAGCCAGATGGATGATCTAATTATTCGTCGTACTGACGGCTCACCAACATACAACTTCTGTGTTGTGGTTGATGACTGGGATATGGGCATTACTCATGTTGTTCGTGGTGAAGACCATATCAACAACACGCCTCGTCAAATCAATATCTATGAAGCACTAGGTGCACCAGTACCTACTTTTGCTCACTGTGCAATGATTCTTGGCGATGACGGTGCGAAACTGTCTAAGCGTCATGGCGCTGTATCAGTAATGCAATATCGTGACATGGGTTACTTACCAGCGGCACTAAACAACTACCTGGTACGTCTTGGCTGGTCTCACGGTGACCAGGAGATCTTCTCTGAACAAGAGATGATCAACCTATTCAGCCTAAACGCAGTGTCTAAGTCAGCGTCTGCGTTCAACACAGATAAACTACAATGGTTGAACAACCACTACATTAAGACTTCAGAACCTGAGTATGTTGCAGAGCACCTACAATGGCATCTTGATGAGCAGAAATTAGATGCGACTAACGGCCCTGCTATTACTGAAGTAATCAAGCTTGTTGGTGAACGTTGCAATACGCTTGTTGAACTAGCAGAACAGATTCGCTACTTCTATGAAGACTTCTCTGAATTTGAAGCGGGTGCGGCGAAAAAGCATCTACGTGGTGTAGCGAAAGAGCCACTAGAGCTAGCACTAGCAAAAGCAGAAGCGTTAACAGAGTGGACGACGGAAAGCATTAAAGATGGTGTTATTGCCGCTGTTTGTGAAGAGCTTGAAATTGGTATGGGTAAAATTGGTATGCCACTACGTGTAGCGGTTACGGGTGGCGGTCAGTCTCCATCGGTAGATGCAGTTATGGCTCTTATCGGTAAAGAGCGTTGTGTTGCTCGTATCAAAATGGCATTGGCATACATCGCAGAGCGCGAAGCCAACGCGTAATGGTTATTGCCAGTTCGAAAACCGCAGCACTACGCTGCGGTTTTTTTTTGTCTCTAGTAAAGACCAGAGCGAGAGATGTGAGAGAGTACTTACAATATATTTTCTCGTTATTGAGAATTTGTTTTTTGTTCCCTAGTTGACTGAATTTTATTGGAGAAATTCATACATACGCCAATCCCTTATCCTAACTAGCTTTACGTGGATTCGTGTTTTTTTTCGGATTATTTCCTAACAGTTCGCTGACAAAATCCTGCTTTGAATGTTAGGAAATGTGTATATAGTTCGCTGAGTTCGCTTACGGATCTAGATGTTTATGCCGTGGGTATTGGTTTAGTCAAAATAAAATGATGATTCGTGTTCTGTTTCCATTTGGGCTTTGCTAAGGGTAAATGGAAATGTGCACTAAGGCTAAACAACTTTCAGATTTGAGGAATAAAACACCATGAAAAAATTAGCAGCGGTAATTTCAGCATCACTTCTTCTTGCATCAGCGCCTTCACTGGCAGAGCTTTATGTCGGTGGTAAAGTAGGTAAATCTTGGTTGGATGATGCATGCACAACAGCGACAGCAAATTGTGATGATGAAGCTTCAACAGCAGGTGCATTCATCGGTTACGAAATGTGGGACTTTCTATCAATCGAAGGTGGTTACGACTACCTAGGTAAGTTTACAACTGATGGTCTTAATGACGATAAAGTTGAAGCATTTACGCTAGCTCCAAAGCTAAACCTACCGATTACTGACGATATCTCACTTTACGGTAAATTTGGTGGTGCATACGTCAAATATGGCAACAAAGAAGATGCTTCATACATGGGTGCCGCAGGTGTTGAATTTGACTCACATAAGAACGTGACTGTGCGAGTTGAATACCAAACCATTACTGATGCAAACAATGAGCAGGTTCGTGCGATGGGTAATAGTGCGACGCTAGGCGTAGTTTACAAGTTTGGTAGCAATGAAGAAGCTGCACCAGTTGTTGTCGTAGAAGAAGAGATGGTTGAAGAAGTCGTTGAAGAGACTCCAGCAGAGCCTGTTGTTGAGACTAAGACGTTTGAGACTCAGCTACTAGGCACAGGTAGTTTTGAACTAAATAGTACAAAGCTAAACCAACAGAGCGCCTCTCAACTGGATGAGCTGGTAGAGTTCCTTAATACTTACCCACAAGCGAAAGTAGAAGTGATTGGTTACACTGATTCATCTGGTGCGGCTGAGTACAACCAAGTGGTATCAGAGAAGCGTGCAGAGTCTGTAGCGTCTACTCTTGAGCAAAAAGGTATTGATGCGTCTCGTATTACCGTTCGTGGTGAAGGTGAGAATAACCCAATTGCATCAAATGACACTCGTGAGGGTCGTCAGCAAAACCGCCGTGTTGAAGTGATCGTACCTAGCTTTGAGTACCAAGTTCAGCAGTAATTATTAAAATAACAACGTTAGTAATTGAGCCTCAACCCCATGGTTGGGGCTTTGTCTTATATATGAGAAAGAAAAAGCACCTATAATTCCATTGTTATATTGTTTGCATATCGATACTTATTAGGTGTGCGGTATTACCAATGTGCTTATCAATAGGTTTCCGGTTTAGAGAAATAAGTAAGCATGTGATTAATGAGGGAGTTCTCATGAAAAAGTTTGCAGTGGTTATGTCGGGGGCATTGTTACTAGCGTCAGCAAGTGCAAGTGCAGAGTTTTATCTAGGGGGTAAAGTTGGAAAGTCATGGCTGGATGATGCGTGTACTGCGCTAACAAATGACTGTGATGACGATTCAATGACAGCCGGTGTGATAGCGGGTTATGAATTTTTCGACTTTCTGTCACTAGAAGCAGGTTATGACTACCTTGGTGAGTTTACTGCCGATGGCTTAGCTGATGAAAAGGTTAAGGCTTTTACTTTTGCTCCAAAACTGAATTTACCACTGACTGAGGATGTGTCTCTGTACGGTAAACTTGGTGGTGCTCGCGTCGAGTACGGTAATAAAGATGATAATTCGTACCTAGGAGCCATTGGTGTAGAAATTCAGTCAGATAATAATTTTGCAGTACGTATTGAGTACCAGCGTCTGACCGATGTGAACAATGATTTGGTTAAAGCCGCAGTGAACAGTGCGACACTTGGTCTTGTCTACAAATTTGGTGCCAATGAATCACAACCTGAAGAAGCGGTTGTTATCGAAGAGAAAGTCGTCGAAGAGACAGTGACGGAAGAGGTTGTTGTCACGCCTGTAGTTAAGACTTTCGAAACAAAACTGGTCGATTCAGGCAGTTTTGAGCTAAATAGCACCAAACTAAAACCAGAAAGCCAATCAACTCTTGATGAACTGGTGGCGTTTATGAACCAGTACCCGCAGGCTAATGTCGAGGTGACAGGCTACACCGATTCGACTGGCGCAGCCGCTTACAACCAAACTTTGTCTGAAAAACGAGCTCAATCTGTCGCGGATGTTTTGATCAATGAAGGGATTGAAAGTCGTCGTATCACAGTACGTGGTGAAGGGGAAAATAACCCAATCGCTTCGAACGAAACTCGTGAAGGTCGAGAACAAAATCGTCGCGTAGAGATTGTTGTACCAGCTTTTGAATACCAACAGTAAGTAGTACCGAGTTATTAAGACTGTATAGGTCGTTTGATTGAAAGGGTGGCTCTAAAAGAAAGGCCTTGTTGTATAACAAGGCCTTTTATTTTCAGCCCTAAACCACCTACTTCAGGAG
>NZ_QEWN01000131.1 GCF_006124995.1 Vibrio sp. Hep-1b-8 | reverse complement strand
GAAGGTTTTTTGTGTTTAGGGTTAACGATAGGAGAGACGTATGGCGACATTGGCGTACACCATAGATATAGAAGGACTCGGCGATGATGCCTTGGTTGTGACTCAGTTCGATGGGCAAGAGTCCTTGTCTGCCAGCGTGTTTCATCATCGACCTTGTTACGGTTTTTGTTATCAAATCACCTTAGCCAGCCGTCGGCATGACTTAACCGCAGACCAAGTGGTGGATCGGCAGGTCGAGCTGCGTATGTACCGCAACCAAGTGTTGGTGCAGCGCGTACATGGGATAGCGCGCGCGTTCACGCAGGGCAACATTGGTCATCACCATACTCGCTATGCCTTGACGCTGGTACCTGCGCTGGAACGTCTCTCGCTGCGCCACAACAGCCGGATTTTCCAACATAAGACCACGCCTGACATCATCGAGACGCTATTGCAGGAGATGGGCATTCATGACTATGCCTTTTCACTGCAACGCGAGCCGGCTCAACGTGAGTTTTGTGTCCAATACCGTGAAAGTGACCTCGACTTTCTCCACCGCCTCGCCGCGGAAGAAGGCATGGTCTACAGCTTTATTCATGAAGCCGGAAAACACACCTTGCTGTTCAGTGATGCCACTGTGCTGCTGCCCTCCTTAGCTCAGCCTATTCCGTACAACGGGTTAGCGGGTGGTGTCAGCGATGTGCCGTATATCCAAGATTTTTCTTATCAATCCGAGGCCCACGTTAGTGAGGTAGAACTCAAAGACTACAGCTTTAAAAACCCGGCGTATTCCTTTAGCCAATTGGCTCACGGCACGGAGATGGATTACCAACAACCCACTTACGTGCACTTTGATGCGCCAGGTCGCTATAAAGGTGACCCAAATGGCATCGCCTTCACCCGCACTCGCTTGAGTTATCTGCGCCGTAACGCCCAGTTAGCCAAAGGCAAAAGCAACGAATTTTTGCTCCGCTCAGGGTATAAATTTACCTTGAGTGACCACCTCAACACATCCTTTAATCGCGCTTGGCTGCTGGTTCAAGTCAATCACCAAGGCGAACAGGCTCAAGCACTCGAGGAAGAGGGCACGCAAGGCAAGACGACCTACGCCAACCAATGGCAAGCCATCCCCGCTCATCTCAATTGGCAAGCGCAGCCAGAGACCAAACCGAGAGTCGATGGCCCAATGATCGCCACCGTCGTCGGCCCAGAGGGAGAGGAAATCTTCTGTGACGAACATGGTCGCGTGAAAGTCCATTTCCACTGGGATCGCGAAGAGAGAAACCCTGAACATCGTTCATGTTGGGTGCGAGTCTCTCAAGGTTGGGCGGGCAGCCAGTACGGCATGGTCGCTTTACCTCGTATTGGGCACGAAGTGATTAGAGGGAGAAGAAATCTTCTGTGACGAACATGGTCGCGTGAAAGTCCATTTCCACTGGGATCGCGAAGAGAGAAACCCTGAACATCGTTCATGTTGGGTGCGAGTTTCTCAAGGTTGGGCGGGCAGCCAGTACGGCATGGTCGCTTTGCCTCGCATTGGGCACGAAGTGATTGTCTCATTTCTCAATGGTGACCCTGATCAGCCCATCATCACGGGGTGCTGAATGACATGACCACTCATGTCAAGCACGACCAACATATCACAATCGATAACGACCACTTCACTCAGATTAAAAACCGCCACAACCTCACCGTGGAGGGCGAAAGCCGCACTCTGGTCAAACAAGATACCACCTCGATTGTGGAAGGGAGTCTGCATCAAAAAATCGCTCAGTTGCATGCGCTTGAAATTGGCAATGAACTCCACATCAAAGCCGGTATGAAGGTCGTTATCGAAGCGGGCTCTGAAATGACTTTGAAAGCCGGTGGCAGCTTTATAAAACTAGACGCGTCTGGTGTTAGCTTGGTTGGCCCTAGCGTGAATTTAAACTCGGGCGGTAGCCCAGGTAGTGGCAGTGGGTATGGCGGAGAGATAAGCAAGCTGCCAAATGGTTTAGAAACTCAAATGCCCCCACAACCGATAACGCTGCCAGCACAAGCTACTGTGGACGCTAATACCTCATTGCTCAAACCCTGTGAGCAAGGAAAGATAAAATGAAACAGTTGAATATTACCCAATGGCTATATGAACAACGCGAGCTAAACAAAGGCCTCTACGCCATTGTCGACCCACGCTCCCCCCACCAACCTCAGGTCGCTTTCTACCAGTGCGGTGGTGAAGATGGTGGGCCACTAATGAGCTTAGATACTCTGACCAATCCAGAAGATGGCCCTTGGTTACTGCCTGTTAACGCACAGTTTATAGAATGGTGGCAGCAAGATGACCATGCACAAAGCGGTATTATTGTCAGTACCGACTCTGTTCAAAAAGAGCTTCGCGCCCATTTTGCGAGCCTGTTTCAAGCAATGTTACTTGGTGAACGCGTCTTTTTTTCTTTCTATAACCCCGCTTATATTGGCGCAATGCTGCCGCGTTTACTCCCTGAAGAAGTCAGTCAGTTACTCAGGAATCACAGCGTATTAATCCGCTACAATCAGCAGTGGCAAAGCTGGCAAGCAGACACCCCCACCCAGCAAACTTTGGCTCAAGATCAAAATACGCCTTGGTGGATAATTAAAGAGCACCACATTGATAACACAGCTAATGTACCACAAATGGGTGGCGAAACTGTCAGAGGAACGGTTAGCGGTGCTATTAGGGCCAATAGAACAAATCCATTGGTTTTACAGTGGCAAAGAACAAACACTGCTCAACCCATCGCCGCAAAATAGGCCATCACAAAACGAAATAGCATGGTTCCAACTCACTGAGTCGGAGTGGACAATGCTAACCAACGCGTTCAACCCTTCATAGGTAGCCTTATGACCACAACAAATATTGATTTAAACAATACGGATTTCTTACATTGTGAGGCTATCGGAAGTAATGGTGTATCACCATCGCCTTGCGCAGCGAAAGAATACGACGATGTGCTTTATATTCCACAGAATGCTAGCTGGTACCTGATACCACAAGAATATGCAGACAATCTAAAGGAAATCGCAAATCAACTGGATGAAAGCGTTAAGCCTCTCATTGATGCGCTTTACAGTGGTAAAGCGGATGCTAACGAAATTCAGCAAGTCAAACAGTCAGTCCTGCAAAACTTAAATAACAAAGGCGTACTGGAAAGCTATAAGACGCTGTCACATGCGTTTTTTTTAAAAAGCATTGACGATAAAAAGGCTTATGCACAGGCGATCTATGCGCGAGAGTTACTGAAAACGTATGTCAGATTGCTATCAAACTCATCTAAGAGACCTAGGTTTGAGTTGATTAAAGAGGATTTTGACCAAGGAATACAAAGCTATGCCGCTCAACTTGGTTTAACCGAAGCTGACCTTACCAACGGAGCACCAGCGAATCAGGCGATAAAAACGATACAAAGGTTTGTCACTATTGCCCAGACAACGCGAATCGGTAACTCAACACGTTCTGACTTAGTAGCGTTTATCAATAACCATGTTATCAAGGCAATTGAAGAAAAGATTAAAGACTTCGAACATCAAGCTCAACAAACTTCAAAACAACAAGGCTACTCCTGGTATAAAAGTCACAGCAGCCAGGAATTTCGTTTTGTAAAAAACGAGGAAGTTCGCTTAGAAAAGCTATATAAAAGTTATCTCAAGTTACTACCCCACTTTCATCAGCAATATCTCGATGAATCAACCATTGGCAGCATGCAAGAAGAGTTTGCAAAGCACCAGTCGGGTCAATCCTACAACATTATCGCCAGCAACATGTTTAACGTGTTCTTAGAGTTAAACCGACGAGGGGTCGCGTTACCTGAGCAAACCTTGGACAAAAGTGAGCTATTTGCAGACAGCGATGAGGCTCAAAAAGAGTTCGAGAGAATCTATAACGATTTCAGCTTCAAACAACTCGGGGAGTTGATATCCAAAGGCAATACGTTCAAATCTCTCTCTTTGAATCAGCTGCATTATGACAGCGAGAATACCGAACCTAAGCCATTGAGCGCGCTCACTCAAAGTCGTGAAATCGACTTTATTGAAAGTATGGGGTATCTCAATCTACTCAGCCTTGCCCAAACTCTAGATAAACAACTGGCCAGTTACATCAAGCAATTTGTCGAACAAATTATTGGTGGAACCGCATCCACGCAAGGGTATGCGGATGGTGGGTTATATTACCTCATGGCTCTTCGTTATCAGATCAACTACCTGAAACACAAAGCAAAAGTGAACCTAGAATCAGAGAAAATACACTTTTGCAAACTTAACACACCTCAGTTCTCGAAAACGGCGCTCTTGCCGCTCGACGACATCAGTTGGACAAGTCAGGATATTCAACTGACTCAATATAAATTTGCCTGGAAAGAAAGCAACAGCCATATTGTTGAGTTCTTCTTAATGAGTGAGCAAAACAAACCCCGCTACATGTTAAGCAATGAATTAGAGAAGGTAAGCGACTACCTTGCTCTCGGTCTCATCACCGAGCTGAACATAACAGAACGGGGGAAGGCCCAGAGCACCAATACCGATCCTCACCAATTAAAACCAGTGACTTCGGCGCAGTTGAAATCGAAGTTGTCTGGTGCAATCAGCGATGCTCAGGCCGCGGCAAAAGCCAATTCATCCACTAACGTCTCGTTAAGCTCGACGCTTTCTGAGCAGGATATGGATAACTTCACCCAATATACCTCTTTAATCCAACACTCTTACACAGGAGCGGGTGGAGAGGGGCTCAACTATACGGTCAACGCCCAGGCTGAACTGCTGCGTTTTTGTTCCGACTCATTTCGTTGTGAATCGGACTATCCTGCCTCATTCGATGAGCTAGAAAAAGACGCTACTATCGCCTCCCTGAACGCAAGGGCTCAAGTTGACCTTGCCGCTGGCTTTATAAAAGTGCATCAAATGTTACCGAGCCGAAATGGCTTCTCAATGATGCTTCCGGCGGTAAAACAAGCGGCGGGCAGTGAAACGTCAACTTACTTTCACCTTGGGCAACTGCGCAATGATTGTGATATGACCTTTTATGGCAGTGTTGGAGTCGGGTTATCGCTGGCGAGCTCCATTAACCTCTCTTCGGTCGATGCAGCGGTTCATCTGCAACCCGTTATCCCCGCAGACACCTCTATCAAGTTACCCGATGGTGGCTCTATTCAAGGACAAGTCGACCTGTTTGCCGGGGCGAGAATAGGGCAGGCAGTCAGCTCTCAGGTGAAATGGTGCAAGCCGAATGAACAAGCCAGCGCCAAAAATTGGATCGCCAGCCTGAGTGAGGCACAACGTAACACTCTATTGAATACCACACGATACAGTGAGACCCCTGATACAAACTGGAAACCGCTTGGCCGCCTTGGGCGTTCGGTAGAATTGAGATTTGGCATCGGCATCCGCGGTGCATTCCAGTTTGGCTACGTCAATAAGCAGTATGTACTCAAAGTTGGTGGAGGCTTTACTTATGGCGTTGGTGGCGCACTGGATTACACCATTGCCTTGTACCCGGAATCTTTACTAGACATAGTCAATGCTCTAACTGAAGTCTTAGCCAGAGAAGACTTTCGCCGGGTGGAAATGTTTACCGAACAAGATGAGGACGGCACACTAGACGGATTTAAAGTCCTCAACACCTTGATCACCATGACCATGGTAACTGGTCTTGATATCACCCAGTTGGCTTTACTCGATATGACCGAAGTGATCGAGCAGGAGCAGAATGTGCTCCTCCATCAGCACAGTGATACGGTGGCTCAACAAGTATTGTTGTATTTTCAAAAGAATGGTCGTTCAGACAAAACCATGCCTTGGTTTAACAATATTCCACCAGAAGCCAGAGCCCGATTACTCTATACCCTAGTAAAAGAGGAAGACGCGTTAACCCCAGAGCTTTTTGAGCGCATCGAACAGGTCAATACTTTAGGCAGAAGAGCCAAACCGTTAGAGGAGTACGAGAAAAACCAACTCAGAGTTGGGATTGGCCAGGAAGTGGAACGCTGGGTCGCCGTAGCGCGCTTACTTGAGGCATGGTCCAGTGAGCATATGGTGGTTCACAGAAAGCTCAATCGCCAAGTGGAAGAGACCTTTAGCCGCTTTAACTCTCGAGGGCAAACCATGCTCGCTCACCCCTACGGCAATAAAATTATGCCGATCGTGGTATGGGAAAGATTAAAGGGCTTCCTACAACGGATGATTAAATGCCAGCTTCGAGATATTGAAGTACTTGGTGATGGTCTATATGGAGACAATTTGATGTCTGATGAGACTCAAAGATACATTGCACTTGTTTCTTCGATTATCAAAAATTTTAATGACTATTTTTCCGCCTATAACAAATACGAGCAAAAGACCTACCAGGTTCAAGGCCAACAATCGACCTACTATATCTATAACGAGATCAATGAGCAGGAAAAACAAACGGCTCCAGCGCAATGGTTGGATCAAGCCCAGCAGTTTGGCTACTACCATCTCGCACGTAAAGAGATCTTCCCCCAAGATTATGCCGATGCATCCATGTTATTTAGCAACCCAAAACAGTGGTTCAGTGACCGTATAGACGAGGCGAAACAAGAGGTTAACCAGCTAATTGAAGAGTTAACCGGTATTGACGATGGCTTGGGCAAGATCAACAATCTAAACGAAATACATCAAGCGGCTGGTAGTGGAGACTACTCGCGCCTATTTGAACTACTCGGAGAGATATCATGAAGTCAATTTGGTTACTTACACTGGTGCTGCTAACAAGTGTCAGCTGGGCGATGGATGAGGAGGATATTCAATATCTCCCTGAGCTACGTTCTGCTGCCTGGTCTCCGGATCTGACCAAAGAAGACATCCGTAAAATGCGAACCGCGATATTTGGTATGACCTACTATGACAGAAGCCAAGCCAGGGAATTACTTCAACCTTACATAGGTGACGCTCGAAATGTGGAAGCGCGCTATATTTATGCGTTAGCATTGGCAGATAGAAACATTAACCAAGCAATAGAAAACTTGAAAGAGCTAAGTATCGAAGGCTACCCCTATGCGTTGGAAACATACGGTGAAGAACGAGTCTGCTCGCTTAAACAGTATCGCGATATATGTGACGAGTTTGGTTTTAATGAAGTGAAAAAGCGCGCTTATCTTGCTTGGGCACGGAAA
>NZ_QEWN01000130.1 GCF_006124995.1 Vibrio sp. Hep-1b-8 | reverse complement strand
GTCTTTATCGATGCAGTTCACCCAACCTTATTAACAAAAATATCTCATGGCTGGATACGTACTGGTCAGGCTAAAGTGATTGAAACAACGGGCAATCGTAGCCGATTGAACATTATTGGCGCACTAAACCTGTCAGATATTGGTGCCACCATCGTTCACGATTACGAGAGTATTAACAGTGAAAATATTGTTCGCTTTTTCTGTAAGTTAAGAGAGAGTTATCCATTAGCCCATAAGCTTCATATCATCTTAGATGGTGCGGGATATCACCGCAGTGACTTAGTCAAAGATGCAGCGTTTGTCCTAAATATCGAACTACATTATCTTCCACCTTACAGTCCAAACCTCAACCCAATTGAGCGGCTTTGGAAGGTAATGAACGAGCAGTCGAGGAATAACGTTTACTTCAAAAATAAACGAGACTTCAAGGAAGCCATCGATCAATTTTTTACTGTGACTCTTCCAGAGATCGCAGGTTCACTGACGTCTCGAATCAATGATAATTTTCAGGTACTCAAGCCTGCATTTTCAAGTTGATTGGGTATAACCTTATCCCACGGAATTGGATCGAGCGTCGCACCAAGTTGTTTGGCTCTTTCTGCCATCCGCTTGCCATAATTGATTCGATAGATTTCAGCATCGTTGCCAAAGGAATCCATATCGAGCTCCTTAATAGGTTCAAGCTCTGTGACAAACTTGTACTCGGCACAGCCCCGTATCCATATTTTGGTTATTCCGTTGGGTATGAAACCAAATACAATATCATTGCGGTAACATTCAAGTTCGACCCCATCCCATGTTATGTATTTATCTTTAATGACCATTTGATCTTTTAGTCGGTCAGGTAACTCAAATTGAGTGATAAACGATTTTGCGTTGCTTATTGACGTCCAGTAAATGGTGATGCTATCAGGTAAGTTATTTGTACCTGCGACTTGGCTTGAGTAACCAATTGGTGCGCCAAGAACGATGCCATACCCATCATACGATGGATACGATTTCGTCATATAGTCATATTCAGTTCTATAAAAATACTGTAGATAATTATGTACAAAGGAAATCCAACCTCCCTGCTTATTTTCTCCATAAGCTTTGGTTACTTTAACTGGATACAAGGTCGACATAGCATAGCCAACACGCCATTTAGGCATATCTTCCGGTACGTTAGGCGCTCGACTAAATGCATTAGCATTTGCATAAGGGATAAGCCCTAACAGGGCAATAAACCACTTTATATCAAGACATCTCATAGCATCGTGCCCTCTACTTATCTTGGAAAAGGTCAAAACACATCATAGTTCGAGCTTAGTAATTTCTTCTTTGGAATAGACCTTGTTAACCTTATCCCACGGAATTGGTTCAACGGTAACACCCAATTGTTTTGCTCGTTCTATAACCCGCTCAACGTATGCATTCTTGAAACTACCATCTGTATTTTTAGGTATATCTAATTTTTGTTGTGCAATTGGCGTAAGCTCTGCGATGAAAATATATTCGCCACACCCGCGCAACCAAACTTTGCTGTTCCCATTTGGTAAAAAGCCAAAAATAGTCTCGACTCGATAGCATTTTTTATTGAAACCATCTCGACGAGTGTACTGATCTTTTGTGCTCATTATCTTTTTAACTTTCTGGGTTAAGTCCCATTTTGTAGTATAAAAAGTCTGCGTAGAGATTGATGTCCAGTGAATATAAATACTATCGGGCAAGGTATTGGTACCGGAGATTTGAGTGGAGTAGCCAATTGGAGCCCCTAATGGAATTCCAAACCCATTGTAATCTGGATACGACTGCTTAATATATGCGTAGTCAGTTCTAAACATATATTGTTGATCGTTATGGACAAATGAGGTCCAATCTTGTTGTTCATTAACGCCATACGCTTGCTTCACTTTTACTGGATATAGCGTCGGCATAGCATACCCCACAACCCATTTAGGCATATCTTCCGGTACGTTAGGCACCCGACTAAATGCATTAGCATTTGTGAAAGCGATCAGCCCTAACAGGGCAATAAACCTCTTCATCTCACGACTCCTTCTGGCATGGATAGATCTCCCGCTGATAGCCCTCGCCCACTTTGTTAGGTTTATTGGCAATGGTGTTATCAGAAGAGTGATGGATTAAATTTGCATCAAATAACTTGTTTATAATTGGGCTATCTTTAATCTCTGCAACGTTGCTTATATTTAATTCTTCCAATAACTCACCGCTCTTCGCCGCCGCAAGCGCTTTATCGCAAAAATCTGCAAAGCGATATTTGCCAATATTCGTTGGCACCGAATAATAGCTGTCTCCTGCTTCATACCAAACTTGACCGTCGGTATCACTTAATGGCACACCGTAATGTTGTGCTAGGCCAAACATCACTCGCAGGTACAGCCTGGATAAGTCACCACTCACCACTCTTTTTTGATAGAGCGTCCCTTGTAAGCGTGTTCGCTCTTTATTGCCAGTTCTAAGTAGCTGAAAGTCAATATGGTAGTCGTTTCTATTCCAACCTAACGCCAGCTCGCGCTTAATAGTTGGCTCAAGTTTGGCTATTATTCGTCGTTTGACCTCGTCAATATTCCCATATCCGACCGGCTTGATGACTCGCTTGATTGGCTTATTCTCTAATAAAGGTAACAAATAAGGTATGGTTAACCTGCGTTGACGCGATAATGTTGTATAGGCGTTAAGGGAGTGGTAGCCACCACCGATATCAGAATGGGCACCAGGTACCACATACTCATGAAAGTGCTCGGCAGAATTGATACGGTTTAGACTAAAGTTGCGGCGGTATTCAGTTTTTTGGTGGGCAGTAAGATGGACAACCCGTTTGACTCTATCGGGATCGAGCCACAGTCTTACACCTCCATTGTTATTGTTGTGCGGTGATATATCACCCTTTGTAAGGTCAACCATCGCAGCAACCGTATCAAATAAACCAACAAATTTGATTGATACTGAAGCATCACTATTCCAATTAAAACCTGCTTTTAAGTCAACGCCATTTAACTTACAAGCCTGAGCCATTTTTTCAGAAAACACTGCATGTTTACCGTCAATAATTAAATTTATAAAGTGCCTCGCGGCTGCTGCCCCACGACTAAAACCAAACACGTCAAAACAGACATCGCTCAAGCCATCAGTATTAGCTGAGTTAAAGTTATCTAAATCTGATATGCGCTCAAGACTCTTACATAGCTGTTCAATGCTGGTTACTACTTTAGCTTCAACCCCATACAACCCTAACCCCATAGCTTGTCCAATCAATACAGACTCATCGGCAGGTATAGTGTTGTCCGTTTCATTACCGGTGCCGATTCCTGTTATGTATTCAGGATGAACAAAAATACGTTCTTTATCGAAGTAAACATCACGCAAGTACAAGTCATATAGTTTTTGAATATTGGTTAATTCATTCGCTGCACTGCTCTTAATCGCATGATCCTCTTGCCAGAAAAAGCGAAACTTATCCTGTTCGGGAAACTTAAACACTTCCTCTGGCCACTCAATCGGCGGCCTATCTTTGTATAGGTTATGCAATGGATACCATTTGTGGTAGTAGCTATCAAGCTTACTCTTGCCCCACTGGGCGCTATAGGTGTTGTTGGCTGTTCCATCAAAGAACATCCCAACGCGTAACGTAATAAAGTTAAAGCCTCTTACTTTCAGTACATAGCTTTTATCGGTGATTAATTTAAGCTTATCTGCCTGCCCTTTTTGGTGCCTAGATGGTAGAGATAGCCCTTCGCTCAATTCGGTAAGGTCACCGGCGGTTACTTCAAAATAGCGTGTTGCACTGCCTTTATGGCCTAGATGATTGTCGGCAAACTCTTTCGTTGGATCACTGTCTGTTGCGCGGTTAGGAATACGCTCGTCACCTTGTGCTGCGGATATCCAAGCATCGCACTCTAACAGAATCGTTGCGGGGCCAGGCGCCATCCGATCAATAAAAATTGGACCATCATCAAGATAAATTGGAAATGCATTCCCTCCGTAGTCAAGGAGAGTTCCTCGCACTCCAAAGAAGGGACGGTTAAACTCATCGCGAATATAGATTTCTATCCAGTGAGTCATCCTGTCACAGGGTAAGCAATATGGGCTTGCGCCAGTAATACTCATACCCAACCCTCCTGAATCACTTTAAGTAGACTTAGTTCCTGCTCGGTGAGTCGCAATGGCTCTGACAACTGTAATAGATGAGAATTGCTTCGTTGCGCTAACTCAACAATCGCGCATGCCTCGAGCTCCGAAACGGGATATCCCAACTCAATTCCTCGCTCTAGTGCGCTTGATATCACTTGTAGTGGTTCATCAAGTTGTTCGAGAATGTCAGGGATCAGCTCCCAACAACGTTTTTCTATTGCAATGGCGTGATGCTTAGTGTTGTAGATCGGTGCAAGGTGGTGAGGTTGGAGTTTCCACCACGTCTCCTTCTTTAGCTCAAAGTGGCTCTGAGAGTGGCGTGTGAAGCTAATTAACTTGTCATCAACTAACGCCAAGCTATCAATATTGCCGAGAAATTGTTGTATTTCTGATGGCATCATCGCCTTTAGCATCGGCGCTATCACAACCTTGTCATAGAAACGGAATAGTACTTCTTCGCCATCAAGCGCAGACATTAGCATGCTGCGTAAATGTTGAATCGTGGTTACTGAGCAAGTTGTGGCAATGCCTAAACCCTGATTAAGCAGGCCTTCATCCAACGCCAGTACCTCATCAGATACTGGGATAAGCCATGGTGACAACGCCATGACATCTTTAAATGTATTCCCCCAAAACAGCGGAGCTGCATTATCAAACCCAAATCCATTCGACGTTAGTGCTTGATTATGAGTTCGTGCACAAACCAGCCAAAAGCTGTTAGGTTGTTGTTCTTTGAGCCAAGCCTTGAGCATTATTCACCTTCACGTTACAGAATTCGCACCTAACTGAATGGTAAAACGAGGTGCTTGAGTACATGGTGGCTTCAACCCAAAAGAAAACGCATTTAACTGCCCAATGTCATTTGTCTACTATTGAGCAATAGACCAGCAAGCGAGGATACGCCACAGCCATCGAAGCTAACAAAATGATCCTCCCCTTTAGTATCAATTGTGATTCAATTTGCCCGATATCCCGGGTAGATGACGTTAATGTGATTTCACTTCCACCAGCGAATATGACTACGTTTAAGTAAGCTGCCCCACACCAAGCAGTAGCCCGATGGCTGAGAAAAAAGTAAAGGGGCGCCATGTTTTACTCGCTCGCTGTTACATAGTCACAGTCTTCACACAAGACGATGTTTAAGTGAAGAGAACGTACCTAATGAATCAAACTTAACCAGTTGATTATCATTGACGTTTGAAATGGCCCAATTCAGTGATTATCAGTTGCTAGAAATCAGATAGAGTGATAGTATCCGCGCTCGCTTACAGAGTTACTACCAATTTCTCTTGAGCGGTTAGCACACATAACAAGGTCGCATTGTTAGTGTGATTATGAATATCTTAAATTTTTGAGAGTTATACTATGAAATTTGAAGCAGTAGTACGTACTGAACTAGGTAAAGGTGCGAGCCGCCGCCTACGTCACGCTGGTAAATTCCCTGCAGTTGTATACGGCGGTGAAGAAGCAGCTGTATCTATCGTTCTTAACCACGATGACATCGTTAACCAAATGGACAAGCCTGAGTTCTACGAAGGTATCGTTCTAGTAATCGACGGTGCTGAAGTTAAAGTTAAGCCACAAGACGTTCAACGTCACGCTTTCAAGCCAAAAGTTGAGCACATGGACTTCATCCGTATCTAATTCCCGACCAAGGAATTAGTTGGATTAAATCCAGCCTTTTGCATATAAGATAATCGGCCTTACCATCCGAGAAATCTAAAAATTCGAAACCCCGATGCTACCAACATCGGGGTTTCACCGTTTTTGAAGCCTCAAAAACGCTCTCAATTCTCTTCAAGTTAAACGGGCATAGATTCATGTAAGTAATTAACTTATACCCAATCAACTTGAAAATGCAGGCTTGAGTACCTG
>NZ_QEWN01000013.1 GCF_006124995.1 Vibrio sp. Hep-1b-8 | reverse complement strand
GTACTTCGCCATCTGTTCAGGAGTTTGGATGTTAGTCCCATCTTCTGGCTTGCGGTCGTTACCGATAATGTATGGTTTGATCGCTTCAAGGCGCTCAATGAACGGCGTCATATCAACGATAAGATCTTTCTCAATCGGGAAGTTCGCTAGTGGTTCAATTTTCACACCGTTCGGGTAGTCACGTAAGAAGCTCTTACACGCTAGCTTAGGTACACCGTTTACCATGATGCCGCATGAACCACAGATAGCCATACGACAAGACCAGCGGTATGACAGATCTTTGTCTAGGTTATCTTTGATGTAGCCTAGCGCATCAAGCGTAGACATGGTTTCATCAAACGGTACTTCAAAGGTTTGAAAGTGCGGCTCTGCGTCATGCTCAGGGTCATAGCGCAGAATCTCGACTTTTTGGATGCGATTGCCTGACATTATGCTTGCTCCTCTGCATTCTTCTCTGCTGCTTTAGCTGCTTCTTCAGCCGCTGCTTTCTCTGCTGCTTCACCGTATAGACGAGCTTTTGGCTGTGACTTAGTGATTGTCACTGTGCTGTAGTCGATTGCAGGTGCTGCATCTTCTTTGTAGAAGGCCAGAGAGTGCTTGAGGAAGTTCACATCGTCACGCTCCGTACAACCATCATCTAGACGCTGGTGGGCACCGCGAGACTCTTTACGTAAGATTGCTGAGTGAACCATAGCTTCTGCTACTTCTAGGCCATAACCCACTTCGATAGCGTATAGAAGGTCAGTGTTAAACACTTTGCCCTTATCTTTGATGCTGATGCGCTTGTAACGCTCTTTTAGTTCAGTGATTTTGTCGATCGTCGCTTGCATCAGATCTTCTTGGCGGTAGATACCACAGCCCGCTTCCATGGTGTGACCCATTTCAGTACGGATTGTTGCCCAGTTCTCATCACCTTCTTGGTTCATCAGAGCGGCAATACGTTCTTCAACCGCTTTAACTTGAGCTGCGATGGACTCTTCGTTCCAGCCTTTGAATTCAGCCGCACGTTTCACAGCTTGCTCACCCGCTACACGACCGAATACCACAAACTCAGCCAGTGAGTTTGAACCTAAACGGTTCGCACCATGCAGACCTACAGACGCACACTCACCGACTGCGAACAGACCTTTAATGCGTGTTTCACATTCGCCGTTAGTCTCAATACCACCCATGGTGTAGTGCACGGTTGGACGAATTGGGATGGGTTCTTTTGCTGGGTCTACGTTTACGTAAGCTTTAGCCAGTTCACAGATGAACGGCAGACGTTCTTGAAGGTACTCTTCACCCAAGTGGCGAAGGTCTAGGTGCACCACGTCACCCAGAGGGTGCTTGATGGTGTTGCCTTTTTGTTGTTCATGCCAGAAAGCTTGAGAAACTTTGTCACGTGGACCCAGTTCCATGTATTTGTTCTTCGGTTGACCAACTGGAGTCTCAGGTCCCATACCGTAATCTTGTAGGTAACGGTAGCCGTTCTTGTTAACGATAATACCGCCTTCACCACGACAGCCTTCCGTCATTAGGATGCCTGTACCTGGTAGACCGGTTGGGTGGTATTGAACGAACTCCATATCACGTAGAGGTACGCCGTGGCGGTAAGCCATTGCCATACCATCACCCGTAACGATACCGCCGTTCGTATTACAGTGGTAAACGCGGCCAGCACCACCAGTAGCTAGAACAACCGACTTGGCTTTGATCGTAACCAATTCACCTTCTGACATGTGAATCGCGATAAGACCCTGAACCTCGCCTTCATCGACAAGAAGGTCTACCACAAAATATTCATCAAAACGTTTGATGTTTTGGTACTTCATCGAGGTTTGGAACAAAGTGTGAAGCATATGGAAACCAGTCTTATCGGCAGCAAACCATGTACGTTCAACCTTCATACCGCCAAAGCGACGAACGTTAACTTCACCGTTCTCTTTACGGCTCCATGGGCAACCCCACTGTTCCATTTGAATCATTTCGCGAGTTGCGTTCTTCACGAAGTACTCAACAACATCCTGTTCACAAAGCCAGTCACCACCACCAACGGTATCGTTGAAATGGTTGTCTAGGCTATCTTCATCCTTGATAACTGCGGCTGAGCCACCTTCTGCAGCGACCGTATGGGAACGCATTGGATAAACTTTAGAAATCAGTGCAACTTCTAAGTCAGGGTTTGCTTCAGCTGCTGCTATAGCAGTGCGAAGACCAGCGCCGCCTGCGCCGATCACTGCGATATCTGTGGTGATAATTTGCACAGTTATCCTCCAGTGTGAAAATGCGGAATAGTCCGCTTGTTATAATTAATTGGGGAATGCCCCAAAAGTGGTAGGGCTAGTGTAGAAGAGCTACATGGCAGAAAAATTGATGTATTTGGGTTTTTGCTCTGGTAGTGCATATAAGAGCATAAAATTTATAGGTTATGTGATTGCAATCACGGCAAAGAAGGTTTGCTCTTCTTAGATCGCACCGTGTTTTGTTAAATGACTGTTGCGTAACATTTGTTTGATTGATAACAGGCTGGTGGCGAATGTTTTCTGCACTGTAATACGATAAATACTTGCTTCAAAAATAGACAGAGTGGTGTGTTGTGCAGAGTACAAATGTCGACGTTTATTGCTAGGAAAAGTCGGATAAACTTGATACTTTCTCGCCAGATTAACCCAAAGAGAGTTTTCCAATGAACCACGACTGGCAGCCAACTGCTTCAATTGAACAGCTTCGTCAACGTGCTGATCTAGTGAGTCAGATTCGTCAATTCTTTCGTGCCCGAGATGTATTGGAAGTCGATACACCCGCGATGAGTCATGCCACCGTCACCGATATTCATCTGCATACTTTTCAAACAGAGTTTGTCGGCCCTGGTTATGCCGATGGTAGCAAACTCTATTTTATGACTAGTCCAGAATTTCACATGAAACGCCTACTGGCAGCGGGTAGTGGCTGTATCTATCAGATTAATAAAGCTTTTCGCAATGAAGAAAACGGTCGTTACCATAATCCGGAGTTTACTATGCTGGAGTGGTATCGCGTGGGTTTTGACCACCATAAATTGATGGATGAGATGGACGATTTGCTACAACTTGTTCTCAAATGTGGCCAAGCTGAGCGCATGACCTACCAGCAAGCCTTCATCAATGTACTTGGAGTGTGCCCTTTAGAAAGTACGATGGGTGAGCTGAAGGAGGTTGCAGCCAAGTTGGGTTTAAGGGATATCGCTGAACCAGAACAGGATAGGGATACGCTTCTCCAACTGCTGTTCAGTGTGGGTGTGGAAGCTAAGATTGGCCAAAATGTCCCTGCTTTTGTTTACGATTTTCCAGCGTCACAAGCGGCATTGGCAAAAATCAATGCGGAAGATCCAAGAGTGGCGGATCGTTTCGAGGTTTACTTTAAAGGTATCGAACTGGCGAATGGCTTCCATGAGCTCGACAATCCGAGTGAACAACTAAAACGCTTCGAATCAGACAATGCTAAGCGAATAGAGATGGGGCTCAACCCACAGCCGATCGACTACCACCTTATTGCCGCTCTGAAATCGGGGCTGCCAGAATGTGCTGGAGTCGCCTTAGGCATTGATCGCTTAATTATGCTTGCGTTCGGCTGTGATCACATTGATCAGGTGACGGCATTTCCGTTTCCAATTGCGTAGCGAAAAGTGCAACAGATTCTTATTCTGAGTGTAATTGGCTCGCTTAGGCATCTTAACCTCGCTATACTTCCAATCTGAATTTTTAGCCTAGGGCAGTCACACATTGTTGGAAATGTGGGCGGTTCTATCATCAAAGAGCACAGGACATGCAAGAGTACATCGCATTTTTTCAAGAGAACATGATTCTATCTTTGGTATGGGTGGGTCTATTAGTCGCCCTTATCATGAACATTGTTAAATCATCTACTGCCGCTTACAAAGAGATTACAGCTGCACAAACGACACAACTTATGAACCGTGAAAATGGTGTAGTTGTTGATATTCGTAGTAAAGATGAGTACCGCAAAGGGCATATTACAGATGCAGTTCACATTTTGCCGTCTGATATCAAGGCTGGCAACTTGGGTAGTCTTGAAAACCACAAATCAGCCCCAATCATTGTAGTATGCAAGACAGGTCAAACGGCTCAAGAGAGTGCTAATCTTCTTGCCAAAGCAGGCTTTGAAAACGTCAACCTGCTTAAAAATGGTTTGATTGCTTGGAGTGAAGCCAACATGCCTTTGGTTAAAGGTAAAAAGTAGATTAACTCGCTAATACCTTAAACGCTGATTGAAAAATCAGCGTTTGTCTTAGAGAGATGTGAACAGTTCCACGAAAATCATTGGAAACCTAGTCATTCCCAACTCTCTCGGTTAATCTCCAAGCAGATATTTTATTGCAGGATTAAAGGATTTTTAAAATGGCTGAAGCAGCACCACAACAAGAAGCGCAAAACTTCGCAATCCAACGCATCTTCCTTAAAGATGTTTCTTTTGAAGCTCCAAACTCACCTAGCATGTTCCAAAAAGACTGGAACCCAGATGTTAAACTGGATCTAGATACTCAAAGCCGTGAACTTGGTGAAGGTGTTTATGAAGTGGTTCTTCGTCTAACAGTGACAGTGAAGAACGCAGAAGAAACAGCGTTCCTATGTGAAGTTCAGCAAGGTGGTATTTTCACTGCTGAGAAAATGGAAGCAGGCCAGCTAGCACATTGTTTAGGTGCATTCTGCCCGAACATCCTATTCCCATACGCGCGTGAGACGATCTCAAGCTTAGTCGTTAAAGGTACGTTCCCTCAACTAAACTTAGCACCAGTTAACTTTGACGCTCTGTTTATGAACTACCTACAGCAGCAAGCTCAGCAAGAAGGCCAAGCTGAAGCATAATCAGTGAGACCTCTGATCAGTCAGAGGTATGGTATAAAATGCACAGAGTGTCTTGCACAAGATACGATGTGCATTTTTTGTTTTACGTGCCAGTTACTGGGTTTTTGTTACTAATTTCTAAACGCTAGAGAGTAGTAACAAGATTCTAGTCAACCTAATGACAATCAGGCGGAACAATGAAAGACAACACCAACAATGCTTACGGTAAAGAAATTGCAATGACAGTCCTAGGTGCTGGCTCATACGGCACTTCACTTGCAATCTCACTCGCGCGAAATGGTGCGAACGTAATCATTTGGGGCCACGAACCAGAACATATGGCTCGTCTAGAAGCCGACCGAGCTAATCACGAGTTTTTACCTGGGATTGAATTCCCAGATTCACTGATCGTTGAATCCGATTTAAAAAAAGCGGTTCAAGCGAGTCGCGATCTTTTGGTGGTCGTTCCAAGCCATGTGTTTGGTATTGTGCTAAATAACGTCAAGCCATACCTGCGTGAAGACTCTCGAATTTGCTGGGCGACGAAAGGTTTGGAGCCAGAAACGGGTCGGCTACTTAAAGATGTAGCAAATGAAGCGCTTGGTGAAGGGTACTCGTTAGCAGTCCTTTCAGGTCCTACCTTTGCTAAAGAGTTGGCGATGGGAATGCCGACTGCCATTTCTGTGGCTTCTCCTGATGCTGCTTTTGTTGCCGATCTTCAAGAGAAAATTCATTGCAGTAAGACATTTCGAGTTTATGCCAACAGTGACTTTATCGGCATGCAATTAGGTGGTGCGGTTAAGAACGTGATTGCGATTGGTGCAGGCATGTCTGATGGCATCGGCTTTGGTGCCAATGCGCGTACAGCACTCATCACCCGTGGTCTTGCTGAAATGACACGTCTTGGTGCTGCGCTAGGTGCTCAACCAGAAACCTTTATGGGTATGGCTGGTCTTGGTGACCTTGTTCTGACCTGTACCGATAACCAGTCGCGCAACCGTCGTTTTGGTTTAGCGTTAGGTCAGGGTAAAGATGTCGATACGGCACAGCAAGAAATTGGTCAAGTAGTGGAAGGTTACCGCAATACCAAAGAGGTCTACCTATTGGCTGAGCGTATGGGCGTAGAGATGCCGATTGTTGACCAAATTTATCAAGTATTGTATCAAGGAAAGGATGCCAACTTGGCGGCCAAAGATTTACTTGCCCGAGATAAGAAAGCGGAAGCATAAGAGTACGACAGCAACACTGGATTTGTATCTAGATACTAGGGATTCAGTTCTAGGAAACGACATGAAACAATGTGAGAAACAGAAGGTATGGCACACCATTGTGAAGGAAGCACGTGAGCTTTCTGAGCAAGAGCCAATGTTAGCCAGCTTTTATCATGCGACCATTATTAAGCATGATAGCCTAAGCGCAGCGCTTAGCTATATTTTGGCAAACAAGCTAAATACGGCTTCTATGCCTGCAATGGCGGTTAGGGAAGTGGTAGAAGAAGCGTTGAATGCTGATCCGAGTATCAGCTCAGCAGCGGCCTGTGATATCTGCGCTACTGTTACTCGAGATCCTGCTGTTGCTATGTACTCAATGCCACTGCTCTATTTAAAAGGCTACCACGCGCTTCAGGGGTATCGAGTTGCCAACTGGCTATGGAAGCAGGGGCGTATCGCTTTAGCAACCTATCTACAAAATCAAATTTCTGTTGCGTGTCAGGTTGATATCCACCCAGCGGCTAAGATTGGCTATGGTATCATGCTTGACCATGCCACTGGGATCGTCATTGGTGAAACAGCGGTTGTTGAGAACGATGTGTCGATTCTTCAGGATGTCACGTTGGGCGGTACAGGTAAAGAGTGTGGCGATCGCCATCCTAAAATCCGTGAAGGTGTCATGATTGGTGCGGGTGCCAAAATACTGGGTAATATTGAAGTGGGAGAAGGGGCGAAGATTGGTTCTTGCTCGGTCGTGCTTCAACCAGTGCCTGCCCATACAACCGTTGCTGGTGTACCTGCTAAGATTGTGGGTCGCCCAACAACCGATAAACCGTCGTTGGATATGGATCAGCAATTTAACGGCAAGTCGCAAAGTTTTATCGGTGGCGATGGGATATAGCGTTAAGAACGCTTCGTTCCGAGTTTGGGTTTTATTAATTGAATTTTAAAGAAAAGGGTTGGCACTAGGTGCCAACCCTTAAATTTTTCTCACTTCTCGGTTACGCTAGCGTATCCAATTCAGTCAGTACTTCTTGAGCCCACTCAACCCATGCTTGGCGAATCAGTAGGTTTCTGCGAAGCGTTAGACGTTCTAGACGTTGCTGCTTATCAAGTGTTGATGGCGTTGAGTAGTAAGCGTTTTCAATCTCTTGATAGTGAGCTACGAGCTTACGTGACTCTTCAACAAGTTCACCTAGCTGGGTACGGAATGGCGCAGAAGGTTGCACGGCACAAGCCATCAGCTTTGCAGAGAACTCGTCGCGAACCGTTGGGTGTGCGGTTGGTTGGTCGAACCATTCACCAAGAGCGGCGCGGCCCGAATCAGTAATTGAGTAAACCTTACGGTCTGGTTTTCCTTCTTGGGGTTCAAGAACACAAGTAACAAGATTGTTCTGAGCCATCTTATTAAGCTCACGGTACACTTGCTGGTGGCTCGCCTTCCAGAAGTAACCAATAGTCGCTGAAAATTCTTTAGTGATATCGTATCCAGTAGCGTCGCGCGTGCTTAATACGGTCAAGATAACGTGTGGTAATGACATGTCTTCAATCCAAATGGTCAATAAACTACAAAACTTAACCACTTCTTACAGTCGTGCTTCTAAAGGCACTCATTATCAGTATTTAAAGTGGCACCAACAAAGTTGGTCATGTCACCTAAAAAAGCCGTTTATCACCTAGGATCGATAAAAAGATTATCGAAAGCTGCAGTCTGTAGATTATATAGTTAACCGCAGCGGTTGAGTAGTATATCTAAATAATAAGCATAAAGTAGAATAGAAGGACAAAATATCCCAAAAAAGTTACAAATAACTGCTTTAGGTTTATTTTGCGGGATATTTATCTTTGTTATGGTTGCTAATGTCTCTCGGGTGACATTATTTACTATCAAAGAAAAGGTTGGTGTGATGACACCAACCTTTAACTGTGAGGGTTAGCCCGTGTTTCGCATACCCGCAGCAATACCCGCTATCGTAACCATCAGCGCTTCTTCCAGTTCTGGAGCGGCTTCTTGATCTTGACGAGTACGGTAAAGCAGTTCTGCTTGCAGCATGTTCAATGGTTCAACATAGATGTTACGTAAGCGGATGGACTCTTGTCCCCAAGGGTCACTTTGCATCAGGTTCTCGTTGTTCTCTACATTAAGCACTGCTTTGATATCTTTCTGCAGTTGTTCACGTAGACGATCACCCAGTGGCAGTAGTTTAGGGTCTACCAAGCGTTCATCATAGTAACGAGAAATTTCCATATTGCACTTAGTGTAAACCATCTCAAGCATACCAAGACGTGTAGAGAAGAATGGCCATTCGCGACACATTTCCTCTAATAGCGCTTGATGTCCTTTGTCTACGGAGTATTGAATTGCCTCACCTGCACCTAGCCATGCTGGAAGGACAAGACGGTTTTGACTCCAAGAGAAAATCCATGGAATTGCACGTAGGCTTTCTACGCCACCGTTAGGATTACGTTTAGCTGGTCGAGAACCAAGCGGTAGCTTACCCAGTTCCAACTCTGGCGTTGCTTGACGGAAGTAAGGCACAAAATCTGGCTCGCCACGAACGATGTTTCGGTATGCTTCACAGCTGACCTCTGACAAGACGTTCATCAAATCACGCCATTCTTGTTTTGGCTCTGGTGGTGGCAGTAGGTTTGCCTCAAGGATTGCACTTGCATAGAGGCTAAAGCTATTGACAGCAACTTCTGGAAGCCCAAGCTTGAAGCGAATCATTTCGCCTTGCTCTGTCACACGCAGACCGCCTTTTAGACTCTTTGGTGGCTGAGAAAGTAGTGCTGCATGCGCTGGTGCGCCACCGCGACCAATAGTACCGCCTCGGCCATGGAATAGGGTCAGTTCGACGCCCTCATCTTCAGCCACTTTTACAAGAGATTCCATGGCATGGTATTGAGCCCAGCCAGCAGACATCACGCCTGCGTCTTTAGCCGAATCTGAATAACCGATCATGACCATTTGATGGTTTTGAATAAAGCCACGGTATAGGTCGATGCCCATCAATTGTTTGATGACAGACTCTGCGTTGTTTAAGTCGTCTAACGTTTCAAACAATGGACAAACGTCCATACGATAAGGACAACCCGATTCTTGTAGCAACAGGTGAACGGCGAGTACATCGGAAGCGGTACGAGCCATCGAAATGACATAGGCACCGAAAGCTTCACGAGGTTGAAGGGCGATGATATTACACGTGTCCAAAACCTCTTGAACGGCTTCAGATGGCTGCCAATCGCGTGGTAGTAGTGGACGTTTAGAGGCTAACTCGTTAGTTAGAAAAGCAATCTTATCTTGCTCGCTCCAATGGTTGTAATCACCAATACCTAGGTAGCGAGTCAGCTCAGACAATACATCTGAATGACGGGTACTTTCTTGACGAATATCGAGACGAACTAGATGGACACCAAAAGCTTTGATTCGGCGTAGGGTATCGAGTAATGAACCGTCAGCAATGATACCCATGCCACATTCGTGTAGGGATTGGTAACAGGCGTAGAGAGGTTCCCACAACTGTTCGACACGTTGCAGCGGCGCTTTGACCGCCAGTTTTTGACCATGAATCTTGGCGTCGAGAATCTCTTTGGTTTCGTTTAACAGCTCTCGAAGTTGCTTCAGTACAGCGCGGTAAGGTTCATGTTCATCGTCCCCCGCGAGTGCACGAACCGCGTCGTTACATTTGGTCATCGACAATTCGCTAACCAGTTCGTTGATATCGCCTAGGTAGAGATCGGCCGCTTTCCAACGTGAGAGCAGTAGTACTTCACGAGTAATGGTATGGGTGACAAATGGGTTACCATCTCGGTCACCACCCATCCATGATGAGAAGTGAACTGGTCGTGCATCAATAGGTAGCCCTTCGCCTAGATAGCCTTCCAAACGTTGGTCTAGTTCTCTTAAAAAATCAGGTACCGCTTCCCATAATGAGTTTTCAACCACTGCAAAGCCCCATTTGGCCTCATCAAGTGGTGTTGGGCGCTGTTGACGGATGGTATCCTAGTGCCAACTTTGTGCGATTAACTGCTCAAGACGACGTTCCGTTTTTTGGCGCTCTTTAACGGATAGATCACTCAGTTCCAGTTTAGAAAGGCACTTGTTGATCTTAATCAGCTTGTGAATCATGGTTCGACGAGTGATTTCAGTAGGATGCGCGGTTAGTACCAACTCAATATTTAGATCGCGTACAGCTTGGGCTGTATCAAGTTTACTGATGTCGTTTTGAGCCAGTTTTGAGAAAAGCGTATTGATAGCGTCTGGTTCGCATACATGAGCATCGCAGTGACGTGAAATCGTATGGTACTGCTCTGCCATGTTCGTTAGGTTTAGAAATTGGTTGAATGCATGAGCAACTGGAGTCAGTTGATCATTTGGCAGGCTTTTTATTTCATCAATCAAGCTTTTTCTATCTTGCAGATTGTCTGCGAGGGCGGACTTGGAAAGTTTACGAATGGTTTCTACTTTCTCTAGAAGTACGTCACCATGTGCGTCCTTGATGGTGTTGCCGAGCAAGTGTCCTAGCATGCTCACATTGCTTCTGAGCGCAGAGTATTTCTCGTTCATTATCTTCCTGCCTTGTAAAAAAATTACATCCAATGTTTCTTTGTTAGGTAGACAATCTAGCGAAAAATATCGCCGCGAGTCAAATACTGTAGGCTAAGTTTGCAAATATTGTGCAAATGAATGTAACGTCCAAAGATGCATGCGATTGACTAATTATGTTGAAAATTTATTACAAAAAAGGTTGGCGTAACACGCCAACCCTTCAATTTATCCGAATCCACTATTCAAGAGCGATTGCTTCTTCTTTGCCTCTAAAAACAATACTTATGCATCGCTTTTGACAAAACATCGATCGTTGGATCAATAAACTCGAACGCGAGGAATTCATCCGGTTGGTGCGCTTGATCGATTGACCCCGGCCCTAGAACGAGAGTCGGGCAGAGTTGTTGCAGGAAAGGCGCTTCTGTGCAGTAGTTGACAGTTTGAGATTCGAGCCCACAGATCTCTTCCACACCACCAATAAATGGGTGGTCATGCTGACATTCATAACCCGGAATGGGTTCATGAAGTGGAGTAATGCTGATTCGGCCAGGCCACTTAGCTTCAACTTCTTTAAGTGCGCCGCGCAACATATTGTCCAAGCCGTCTAAACTGATGCCCGGTAAAGGACGTACATCATAATGCAGTTCGCAACAACCACAGATGCGGTTCGCACTGTCGCCACCATGAATATGACCAAGGTTAAGAGTGGGACTAGGGATAGCAAAACCTGGGTGGTGGTACTCTTTGATCAATTTATCGCGTAGCTGCATTAGTGCAAATAGAACTTCATGCATGATCTCAATCGCATTCACACCTAATGAAGGATCTGAAGAGTGCCCGGATTTCCCCGTAACTCGCACGGCATTGGCGACATGGCCTTTGTGACCTCGGATAGGCACTAAGCTGGTTGGCTCACCAATAATGCAGTAGTCCGGTTTAAACGGTGCATTCTCAGTAAAGTGGCGTGCACCCAGCATGGTTGTCTCTTCATCACAGGTAGCCAGTATATAAAGAGGCTTGGTCTGTTTACTCCAATCGACTTTTTTTACGGCTTCTATAATAAAGGCGAAAAAGCCCTTCATATCTGCCGTACCTAAACCATAGAAGCGATTGTTTGCTTCAGTTAACGCGTGAGGTTCAAAATTCCATCGCCCTTGATCGAATGGCACGGTATCGCTGTGACCCGCGAGTAGCAGACCACCTTCTCCACTGCCTTTCTTGGCAATTAGATTGAGTTTCCCTTCTTCGACGGTTGTGACTTCGACGCTGAAGCCGACATCCTTTAGCCATCCTGCTAATTTTTCAATGACTTTGGCGTTGCCTTCATCCCAACTTGGGTCTGTCGAGCTAATAGAAGAGGTGGAAATCAGGCCGCTGTAGACCTCAAGAAAACTTGGTAATTTCATATTTAGTTTACATTCCCTGTTGACAGAGTACGGTTAAGAAGGTAAAACACATATTAAATCACTTTTATTGAATAAAAAACCAATAAAAGCGAAATTAATTAAATTTATAGTCACTCATTGAGTGGTGATTTTAGGTCGAATTGGATGTCTCAGATGCTTAAAACCACAATCATAGGCGCAAGCGGTTATACCGGAGCAGAGCTTGCTCTGATGGTGCACAAACACCCTGAACTTACGCTATCAGGTTTGTATGTTTCCGCCAATAGCTTAGATGCGGGGAAATGCATCTCGCAATTACACGGTAAGTTAGCTGGGATTATTAGTCAGTCTGTACTTCCTCTTACTGATGTTGAAGCTGTCGCAATTGGAAGTGATGTGGTGTTTTTAGCGACCGCACATGAAGTCAGCCACGACCTAGCTCCTCTTTTTCTTGCTCAAGGCTGTCAGGTCTTCGACTTGTCTGGCGCTTTCCGTGTAAAGAAAGAAGGGTTCTATAACCAGTTTTACGGTTTTGAGCATCAGCATGAATCTTGGCTAGATAACTCGGTTTATGGCTTAGCGGAATGGAACGATGACGGAATCAAGCAGTGTCAGCTTATCGCTGTCCCTGGTTGTTACCCAACAGCGTCTCAATTGGCAATTAAACCGTTATTGGAAGCGGGTCTTGTTGATGAAAGTCAGTGGCCAGTGATCAATGCGACTAGCGGTGTCTCTGGAGCGGGTAGAAAGGCAACCATGACCAATAGCTACTGCGAAGTGAGCTTACAGCCTTACGGTGTATTTAATCATCGTCATCAGCCAGAAATTGCTAGCCACTTAGGTCGTGAGGTGATTTTCACACCGCATCTTGGCAACTTTAAACGCGGGATACTTGCCACGATCACGCTCAAACTTGCTCAAAATGTGACAGAGCAGCAGGTCGCTCAAGCATTTCATGCAGCTTATGAAAATAAGCCGGCAGTGCGTCTCACCGTTGACGTGCTACCAAGTATTCAAAATGTAGAAAATACACCTTTCTGCGATATCGGCTGGAAGGTTCAAGGTGAGCACATCATCGTAGTCTCTGCGATTGATAACTTACTAAAAGGTGCATCAAGTCAAGCGATGCAATGTTTAAACATCCACTACGGATTTCCAGAGTTAACTGCCCTTATTTAGGCAAATACGCTTAAGCAAGTAGGTAAAGGGACGAGTAATGACAGATAACAAATCAACTCCATTAGTGATCAAATTAGGCGGTGCTGCACTGTCTTGTACTGAGACTCTTAGCCAGATATTTGGCGCAATTGCGAATTATCAAAAGCAGGCTCAGCGACGAATTGTGATCGTCCACGGAGGGGGTTATCTGGTGGACGATCTAATGGCTGCCCTACAACTTAAAACAGTGAAAAAGGGCGGCCTAAGAGTCACTCCTTACGATCAAATTGGAGTGATTACCGGTGCTTTAGCAGGCACGGCAAACAAGATGCTGCAAGGTCAGGCGATTAAAGATGGGCTGAATGCGGTCGGTCTAAGCCTTGCGGATGGCGGGCTATGCCATGTTGAAGAGCTCGATCCTGAGTTGGGTGCGGTTGGCAAAGCAACCCCAGGCGACTCAACCGTGCTTCAAGCTGTTCTTGCCGCTGGCGCTTTGCCAATCATTAGCTCGATCGGCTTAACAGCAAATGGTCAGATGATGAATGTGAATGCCGATCAAGCGGCAGTTGCTGTCGCAGGTGCTCTCGACGCTGAGTTAGTTCTGCTATCAGACGTGAGTGGTGTTCTCGATGGAAAAGGTCATTTGATCAAGAGCCTTGATGAAAAGCAAGCACAGAGCTTAATTCAAGGGCATGTGATCACTGACGGTATGATCGTCAAAGTGAACGCTGCACTTGAAGCTGCGAACGATTTAGGTCGCCCAATTGAAGTTGCGACTTGGCGTTACCCAGACAAGCTGGTTGATCTGTTTGCCGGACAAAGCATCGGAACTCAGTTCTTACCTAAGCAATAAACCAATGAATTAGCTGCAACGCATGTAGCGGTGCAGTCAAAAAAAACAATCAGGATGTAACCCGTAGCACTGACCGCCAAGCGCAGAGCCGGGATTTTGGAGAAAAGAAAGATGAGCAAAGTTCAAGTAAATAAAGTTGTTGTCGCATACTCTGGCGGTCTGGATACTTCAGTCATTATTCCGTGGCTAAAAGAGAACTATGACTGTGAAGTTATCGCATTTGTCGCAGATGTTGGCCAAGGTGCAGAAGAGCTAGAAGGTATCGAAGCAAAAGCAAAAGCTTCTGGTGCATCTGAGTGTTATATCGCGGATCTAAAAGAAGAGATGGTCGCGGAATACATTTATCCAACGCTTAAAACGGGCGCTTACTACGAAGGTAAGTACTTACTAGGAACCTCAATGGCGCGTCCGATCATTGCTAAGGCTCAGGTAGAAGTAGCACGTAAAGTAGGTGCGGATGCACTGTGTCACGGTTGTACTGGTAAAGGTAATGACCAAGTTCGTTTTGAAGGAGCATTCGCCGCTCTAGCCCCGGATTTGCACGTTATCGCACCTTGGCGTGAGTGGGATCTTGTTAGCCGTGAAGAGTGTCTTGACTACCTCGCTGAGCGTAATATTCCGTGTACCGCATCATTAACGAAAATTTATTCACGTGATGCAAACGCATGGCATATCTCAACCGAAGGTGGTGTTCTTGAAGAGACTTGGAATGCGCCGAATGAAGATTGCTGGGTTTGGACTGTTGATCCAGAGCAAGCGCCAAACGAAGCGGAATATGTCACGCTAAAAGTTGAAAAAGGCGAAGTGGTTGCTGTTGATGGTGAAACAATGACGCCATACAACGCACTGGTTTACCTAAATGAAAAAGGTGCTAAACACGGTGTAGGGCGTATTGATATCGTCGAGAACCGTTTGGTTGGTATGAAGTCACGTGGTTGTTACGAAACTCCAGGGGGCACTATCATGATGGAAGCACTACGTGCAGTAGAGCAACTGGTGCTGGATAAAACATCATTTGAGTTCCGTGAAGAGCTAGGCCTAAAAGCATCTCATCTAGTGTACGACGGTCGTTGGTTCACACCGCTATGTAAATCGATTCTCGCTGCATCAGAAGAGCTGGCTCAGGACGTGAACGGTGAAGTAGTGGTTAAACTATACAAAGGTCAAGCGACAGTGACTCAAAAGCGTTCAGACAACAGCCTATACTGTGAGAAGTTTGCGACCTTCGGTGAAGACGAAGTGTACGATCAAAGCCACGCGGAAGGCTTCATTCGTCTCTACTCGCTATCAAGCCGTATTCGTGCGTTGAATAGCCAGAAAAAATAATTGAGATATGCATTAACAGTTAGAGCCCATTTGGTATCCAAATGGGCTTTTTACGTATATGTTCATCGCAGATGAGTGATAGATTTCATCGTGAATAAATATGTAAAAATAATGAATTAATACTTTATTTTTGTTGGGTTTTGCCGTAACTTTGATTCATCATAAAAACTGAATCAGATTCAGAGTCATTTTAAGCAATATAGCTACTAGCACAAATAGTGAGCAAGGTAATCAGGAGAAACGCGATGGCATTATGGGGCGGAAGATTTACCCAAGCGGCAGATACGAGATTCAAAGACTTTAACGACTCATTGCGCTTCGATTACCGACTAGCTGAACAAGATATTGTAGGGTCAATCGCTTGGTCTAAGGCTCTGATGTCTGTTGGCGTGCTGAGTGAAGAAGAGCAGCAGAAGCTCGAACTGGCATTGAATGAACTCAAGCTAGAGGTGATGGAAGACCCACACCAAATTTTGCGCTCAGATGCGGAAGACATCCACTCTTGGGTTGAGCAGCAGTTGATTGGCAAAGTGGGAGACTTAGGTAAAAAGCTCCACACTGGTCGTTCGCGTAACGATCAGGTCGCAACCGACTTAAAGCTATGGTGTCGTCAACAAGGGCAGCAGTTACTTATGGCGCTTGATCGTCTTCAAGCTCAGATGGTATCGGTAGCGAAACAGCATCAGGATACGGTTCTTCCTGGCTATACCCATCTACAACGTGCTCAGCCAGTGACCTTTGCTCATTGGTGTTTGGCGTATGTGGAAATGTTCGAGCGTGACTACTCGCGCTTACATGATGCGATTACCCGTCTTGATACCTGTCCATTAGGTTCAGGTGCGCTAGCAGGCACGGCTTATCCGATCGATCGTGAAGTGTTAGCGCATAATCTGGGTTTCCGCAGAGCAACACGTAACTCTCTTGATTCAGTTTCCGATCGTGACCATGTTATGGAGCTGATGTCTGTCGCCTCTATTTCGATGCTGCATTTGTCTCGCCTTGCTGAAGATATGATCTTTTACAACTCGGGTGAGTCTAACTTTATCGAATTGGCTGATACCGTCACCTCTGGCTCATCACTGATGCCACAGAAGAAAAACCCTGATGCTCTTGAACTGATTCGTGGCAAAACTGGTCGTGTTTACGGTTCATTAGCAGGCATGATGATGACGGTTAAAGCTCTGCCTCTTGCGTACAACAAAGATATGCAGGAAGACAAAGAAGGCTTGTTCGATGCGCTCGATACGTGGAACGATTGTATGGAGATGGCTGCACTCTGCTTTGACGGCATCAAGGTAAATAAAGAACGTACGCTTGAAGCGGCCAAGCAAGGCTATGCGAATGCGACTGAGTTGGCTGACTATTTGGTCGCGAAAGGGATCCCATTCCGTGAAGCTCACCATATTGTTGGTGTTGCTGTCGTGGGTGCGATTGCTAAAGGCAGTGCTCTAGAAGAGCTTTCTATCGCTGAGCTCAAAGAGTTTTCAGACGTTATCGAAGAGGATGTATACAGTATTCTGACCATCGAGTCGTGCTTAGAAAAACGCAGCGCTTTAGGTGGGGTTTCACCTAAGCAGGTTGCCTATGCGGTTGAGCAGGCCGAAGGGCGTTTGATTAAACGTGATACCTCCGCGGTGAAGGTGAGACCAGCACGTCTGACGGATATTGAAGCATTGGAAGGTATGGTGGCTTACTGGGCGAATATGGGTGAAAACTTACCGCGTTCACGTAGCGAACTTGTGCGTGATATTGGCTCATTTGCTGTCGCGGAACATCATGGGGAAGTGACTGGTTGTGCATCCCTTTATGTGTATGACTCGGGTTTAGCTGAAATTCGCTCATTAGGTGTTGAAGCTGGCTGGCAAAAACAGGGACAAGGCAGTGCGATTGTTCAGTATTTGGTAGAAAAAGCCCGTTTGATGGCAATCAAAAAAGTGTTTGTTCTAACGAGAACACCAGAGTTCTTTATGAAGCAGGCCTTCTTGCCGACATCGAAGTCATTATTGCCTGAGAAGGTACTAAAAGATTGCGATCAATGTCCAAGGCAACACGCTTGTGACGAAGTGGCACTTGAAGTCAATCTGGTTGAGCAAGCCATTGCACGCGTCAGCGTCGCGTAAGTGATTGAATCTGAATGTATCAAAAAAAGATCAAAAAAGATCGTTCTTTTTTTGAACTAATAAGATTAAGCAGAGTCTATAAAAATACCACTGCTTTTTCTTAGAAGAATCTAAGAAGGCCCCAAACCAGATATTGGTTTTGGGGCTTTTTCTTTTTTAGCGTATCGCTAAATTTGATTGGCTCGAGCACTTCGCTGTTATGGTGCTACTCTTTGCCATTGCGTTTTCGCCATGGAAGGATCACAAAGCGCATCCAAAGGTGCAGGAAGAGTAGACCGTTGAAAGCAAAACCAGCCAAAATAAGCGCGATCGATTCGATAGTTTTCGGGTTATCTTTAAACGTAAACCACCATACAATCCAACATAAAACAGAAAGCACAGAGAGTTGATCGATACATCTTTGGCAGCGGCCAAGTTTTTTCCAAAACCATTGGCTGTTTTTACAATACTGGCATGTCATGCTGGTGGCTTATTAGTGAGCGTATTGAGTGGTTTATATCCTAACCCAGAGAGAACGTGCTGTTCCACAACCAGATACAAAAAAGCGAGCCATTTAGGCTCGCTTTTGATTTTGGATTAGCAGCCTGGGCCGCAATCTAGACAGTGTTTGATCATCTCTGGACCTAGATGTAGTTTAGCGTTTAGGTCACGTAAGGCTGTGCGTACACCCTCTTCGATCACCGGATGATAGAAAGGCATATCTAACATCTCAGACACAGTCATTTTATTCTGGTGTGCCCAGGCTAGCAGGTGAGCTAGGTGCTCTGCATTCGGTCCCATCATCTCAGCACCGAGGAAGCGACCAGTACCCTGTTCTCCGTATACGTGAAGGATGCCTTTATTGCGTAACATAACGCGAGATCGACCTTGGTTTTCAAATGAAACTTCACCCGTCGCGAAACAGCCACAATTACCTAAACGTGTGGTTAGCTGCTTATAGGTCTCACCAACCATTGCGATTTGTGGGTCAGAGAAGACGGCTGATATTGGTGAACGACGCAGGCCTGCACGAATATCTGGGAAACGACCTGCGTTATCCCCTGCGATACGCGCTTGATCTGCTGCTTCGTGCAGCAATGGAATTTGGTTGCTGGCATCTCCAGCAATAAAGATGCTCTCTACTGACGTTTGCAGCGTGTAATATTCAGCGGTTGGAACGCCGCGCTCATCCAGCTCTAGAGTGGTATTCTCCAAGCCTAGCTTATCAACGTTTGGTCGACGTCCAGTGGCTGCCAATACATAGTCAACGATAAAGCTTTCCAATTCACCATCTTGATTAATAAAGAGAATTTCAACTTTGTCTGTGCCGTCAATACGCTTCATGCTTTCGATTTTAACGTCCGCATCCAAGTAAAACTCTTGCTTGAAGGCTTTATCTGCGTAAGCCATGACTTCAGGGTCTGTGATTGGGCCTACTTGACCACCAAGACCAAACAGCTTCATGTTGACACCTAAACGATGCAGCGCTTGTCCAAGTTCAAGACCAATAACACCAGGGCCAAATACAGCAACAGCTTGAGGAAGATCATCCCAGTCAAACACATCGTCATTAATGATGAGACGATCCCCGAGTTCGTTCCAAACCGCAGGGTATGCTGGACGTGAACCCGTCGCGATAACAATACGTTTCGCGTGGATCTGAGTATGGTCATCCACCATCAAGGTGTTGTTGTCGATAAATTTTGCGTAACCAGCAATCTTGTCTTCTGCTGGGATCTCATCGACACCTTCCAGTACAAAGCCTACAAAACGGTCACGTTCACGTTTTACACGATCCATCACTTCGCGGCCGTTAATCACGATTTCGCCTTGAGGATGAACACCAAAACCTGGTGCTTTTTCGATTTGGTGAACGCTTTCAGCCGCAGCAATCAATAGCTTCGAAGGCATACAACCTACGCGAGCACAAGTGGTGCCGTATGGGCCGCCTTCAATCATCACAACGCTGTTTGTATGTGCTTTTGCTGCGCGGTATGCGCCTAAACCTGCTGTACCACCACCAATAACGGCAACATCGACATTTAACTGTTTCATAATTGGGTCTCGCTGTTTACTCCAAGCGTTTCCGAGTGAGAAAGCTTGAGGATTTGAATCTATGTTTGTATCAATCTGGATAAGTCGTGGGACTGCCTTGAGACAACGACTTATCAAGACTGGGGAGGAGTAGAATTTAGGTGTCCCCCGCACCGCAGTGGCGCGGGAGACCGAGGGTTTTATTAGCCTAGGTAAGCTTCTAGCTCTTCGCTGCCACCGATGTGTTTACCACCGATGAAAACTTGAGGAACTGTAGAGCGGCCAGTGACTGCTCGTAGACTTACGGTTGTCGCATCTTTACCCAAAACCACTTCTTCATACTGAAGACCGTGGTCAATCAGGTTTTGTTTCGCTTTCGCACAGAATGGGCAGCCTGGTTTAGTAAACACAGTGATAGATTCTTGTGTTTTGTAGTCAGGAGCGATGTACGCAAGCATTGTGTCAGCGTCAGAGACTTTGAACGGGTCACCTGGTTCGTTTGGTTCGATGAACATTTTTTCTACTACGCCATCTTTAACCAGCATGCTGTAGCGCCATGAACGTTTGCCGAAGCCAAGGTCGTTTTTGTCAACTAGCATACCCATACCGTCTGTGAACTCACCGTTACCGTCAGGAATGAAGGTAATATTTTCTGCTTCCTGATCCTGTTTCCATGCGTTCATAACGAATGTGTCATTGACCGATACACATAGGATTTCATCAACACCATGCTCTTTGAATACAGGAAACAACTCATTGTAACGAGGTAGGTGGCTTGATGAACAAGTCGGAGTAAACGCACCAGGTAGGCTGAATACTAATACAGTTTTACCTTTAAATAGCTCATCAGTGGTTACGTTAATCCATGCATCACCTTGACGAGTTGGGAAAGTAACTTGTGGTACGTTTTGACCTTCTTTAGATGCAAACATATTTGTTTCCTTTTGATTTTATGTAATTTGGTGGTAAGTCTTATCAGTGCTTTCACTGTGCGCCGTTTCGATGAAGCTATTATTAAAAAAATCCTTTGATAGCTCTAATCGTTTAATGCTATGGTTTTGATAGATAATTTCTATCTACTAGGATGGAGAAACAACCAATTATGAATATTCGAGATTTTGAGTATTTAGTCGCGCTCGCTGAGCACAAACATTTTCGTAAAGCTGCTGAGGCGTGTTTCGTCAGTCAACCTACGTTGAGTGGTCAGATCCGCAAACTAGAAGATGAATTAGGAGCGGCCCTACTGGAAAGAAGCAGCCGCAGGGTACTGTTTACCGACGCGGGGTTGCAATTGGTTGACCAAGCAAAGCGAATTCTCGCAGAGGTGAAAACCTTTAGAGATATGGCCAGTGGTCAAGCTGGTGAGATGGTCGGGCCAATGCATATCGGTTTTATTCCGACAGTCGGACCTTATCTGCTGCCTAAAATCGTCCCTATGCTAAAAGAGCGTTTTCCGGATTTAGAACTGTTTCTACATGAGGCTCAAACGCATCAATTGGTGCGCCAGCTAGAGGATGGCAAACTTGACTGTCTTGTTCTGGCGGCTGTGACAGAAACGGCGCCTTTCAAGGAGATTGAGATCTACAATGAGCCACTGAGTGTCGCTGTTCCTTGTGGCCATGAATGGGCTGATCTTGATGAACTTGATATGTTGGAACTCAATGGCAAAACTGTGCTGGCATTGGGTGATGGACACTGTCTACGTGATCAGGCTTTGGGCTTTTGTTTTGCCGCAGGTGCGAAAGATGACGAGCGCTTTAAAGCAACCAGTTTGGAAACTCTGAGAAACATGGTTGCCGCAGGCGCGGGAATTACACTCTTGCCTCAGCTGTCATTGCCAAAAGAGAAGCAGAAGGATGGCGTTTGCTACGTTAAGGCGATCAATCCTGTGCCTTCACGTAGTATCGTGTTGGCTTACCGCCCAGGGTCTCCCTTAAGAGCTCGTTTCGAGCAGCTTGCTGAAGCCATTGCACATCAGTTAGCGCAATCGCAGGCGTAGAATACTGAGATAAAAAAAGAGGTTGATGTCTGCACATCAACCTCTTTTTTATTGGTTAGAACAGCTCTTCACCACCATTTTCTGAGGTATAGATGCTGTTTGAGAGCTCATTGGTGACAAACTCAGTCGGTTCTGTTCCTTCAAGGAAATATTCGAACATGGAGCTTGAATCAAACTTATTGGTAAGTAGACCTGAGTCTCTGTCGATGCGAACACGGACAATGTTTTCAGGGATGACTTTCGTTTGTTCAGGTACCCCAACTAAAGCGGTGTGCATAAAGTCTACCCATGCTGGTTGAGCGGTTTTGGCTCCCGCTTCTGCACCTGAAATCTGATTTTTATCCAAGTTGCTGTTTGGCTTGGTTGTCCCTAGATTACGATTGTGGTCATCAAACCCAACCCAAGCGATTGCAACCATACCTGGGCCATAGCCGTTGTACCAAGCATCTTTAGAGTCGTTTGTGGTACCGGTTTTACCCCCTATATCACGACGTTCTAACGATTGAGCTCGCCAACCTGTGCCGTTCCAGCCAGTACCGTCACGCCAGTTACCGCCACCCCAAATATTGCTGTACATCATTTCGCGCATTAAGAATGCAGTCTGCTCAGAAATAACTTGAGGTGCATACTGGGGTGGCTGTTGTTCTGTCACGTCTTGCTCAGCAAATTGGCCGCTAATGCTTTGCGCTGACTCACAGCCCTGACGGCAGATGGTTTTAGGTGTGGCCTCAAATTCTAGGTCTCCAAATGGTCCTTCTACGCGACTAATATAGAAAGGTTCCACATAGTAACCACCGTTGGCGAAAACAGAATAGCCTTGCGCCATTTTGATTGGCGTTAAGCTGCCTGCGCCGAGTGCAATTGTTTCTGAGCGTGGTAACTGATCAAGTTCAAAACCAAAACGCGTTAGGTACTCACGGGTCTCATCAAGGCCGACTTCACGCAGCACGCGCACTGCCATCACGTTTTTCGATTGAGCTAAACCAATACGTAGACGAGTTGGGCCAATGTAGGTTGGTGGTGAGTTCTTAGGACGCCACGCTGTTCCCTGACTTTGATCCCATTGGTTAATCGGTGCGTCATTGACCAGCGATGCTAGGGTCATTCCTTTGTCGATCGCGGCAGAGTAGATAAATGGTTTAATACTTGAACCTACCTGACGTACCGATTGTGTCGCACGGTTAAATTTGTTGTGGACAAAGTTGAAGCCACCCACCAGAGAAAGTACAGCGCCATTTTCAGGATTCATAGCAACGAAAGCCGTGTTAGCATTTGGAACCTGACTGAGATGCCATGCAAATGTTGCTTCGTCGTTATCTGAGGTGATCTTGACTTGGCGTACCCAGATTTGTTCACCAGCTTTGAGCACTTCTTTTGCGTTTGATGGTGACTGACCTTGGCGGTCATCCGTTAGGAACTTACGTGCCCATTTGATGTTATCCCAAGTTAAGGTTTGAATGCCTTGTCCTTTTACTGAGATGGTTGCTTGTTTGTTTTCAACCTTAGTGACAACAGCAGGGATGAGTTCACCGTAGCTTGGTACATCGTTGAGAGTTTTATCTATTTGGGCTTGTTCAAACGCGGCTTGGTCTTCTTTCCACAACACTTTCTCAGCACCGCGGTAGCCGTGACGCTCATCGTAAGCGAGTAGGTTGTTAATCGCAGAGTCGTTTGCTGCGGCTTGCAGTTTAGAATCGACCGTGGTGTAGATCTTCATACCAGAGGTGTATGCCTCGTCTTCACCGTAGCGTGCAACCATCCAAGCACGAGCAAGTTCAGCTACATAAGGTGCACTTAGTTCAATTTCAGCGCCATGGTATTGAGACATGATCGGTTCTTCACGAGCTTGGTCGTACTCATCTTGCGTGATGTATTTTTCATCGAGCATACGAAGTAAAACAACATTGCGTCGATGAGTGGCACGTTCTAATGAGTAAATTGGGTTCATTGTCGACGGAGCTTTAGGCATGCCCGCTAAAATGGCAATCTCACTTAGGCTTAAATCTTTAAGCTCTTTGCCAAAATAGGTTTGTGCAGCGGCACCAAAGCCATATGAACGGTAGCCTAAGAAAATCTTGTTGACGTACAGCTCCATGATCTCTTCTTTGCTTAGAAGCTGTTCAATATGGATGGCAATGAATATCTCTTTGATTTTACGCATTATCTTCTTCTCGTTGGAGAGGAAGAAGTTACGCGCTAGCTGCTGCGTAATGGTACTCGCACCTTGTTTCGCTGAGCCAGAAAGTGCCACCACAACCGCCGCTCGAGTAATACCAATTGGGTCAATACCTGGGTGGTCATAGAAACGGCTATCTTCGGTTGCGATAAGCGCTTCAATAAGATGTTGGGGAATGTCGTCATAGGCGACAGGTATGCGACGTTTTTCGCCGAACTGAGAGATCAGTTTGCCATCTTGACTAAATACCTGCATCGGAGTTTGCAGTTTAACGTCTTTTAGGGTGGCTACATCTGGTAGCTCGGGTTTGACATATAAATAGAAACCGAAAATAGTTCCGATTCCAAGAAATATGCAAATCAGTGTGAAAATAAACAAACGCTTTATGAACTTCACCGGAGATTCCCTGAATAATTGGGTTCACTATATGCAAACCCTTGTATTTTAAGCTAACAGTTAGCTCAATCATTTATGTGCTTATTGAACCATTCACTTACGCATAAGAGCTTAGCAACTATAAGGCATTAGCAGCATGGGTAAATCAGTAGTTTCAGGTATTGATATCGGCCACCACAGTATAAAAGTGGTCGTACTTAAACCATACAAGGGCAGATACGCACTGGTAGGTTACCAAGAGTTACCGATTGAAGCTGGCATTTTCTCTGATAACCACATGTTAAATTATCAGAAAATTGTAAAGAAACTCAAAGAACTAAGGAAGACTTTACCAAGAATTAGTCGCAAAGTAGCACTTACTCTCGCTGATAATTCAGTAATAAGTAAAGTATTACAGATAGATAGTGCCACTAGTCGGCATGAAATAGAATTTGCTCTTCTCGATGCTTTTTCGTCTCAGTCCCCCTTTCCTGTAGAGGAGTTGTGCTTAGATTACGTTGAACTGGAGGAGCAAAACACCGATCAATTTCGATTGTTTCAAGTTTTCGCGACCAAAAAGGGTGTCGTGAATAATCGAATTGAAGTGCTGCGAGCCGCAGGAATGTCCCCGCTGCTGATAGACCTTCGTTCACACAGCCTAGCCCGAGTTTGGCAACTGGCGGCGAGTCAGTTAGGTCGCAATGACTGGATGCTCATCAATATCGATCGGCATCTATCGACAGTGTGTATTGATTTTCCTCTTCATGCTCCTTATTGCAAGGATATTCATGTCGGCAATGAAGATGAGCATAAGCCGGCCTTATCACAGTGCCAGTTCAAGGCATTCGCGCAAGGATTAGTCGAGAAGCTAAAACGACAAATTCAGCTCATTGCATCCATCTACAATGTCAACATTCAGGGAATTTGGTTATGCGGAGAGGCAGGGCAGCTGTCAAAACTCTCTAAATGGCTACACATTTACTTAAAGCTAGAATGTCAGGTACTTGATCCCTTTGAACTACTAGAGTGGTCGTCTTGTCGCGTGCCAAGAAGTGAGTTAGAGGGAGGGGCATTTGCGATCGCCACCGGAGCGGCCTTGCGAGGTGTTAGCTGGTTGGAGTCGAAGAGTGCTGTATAACGTTAATTTACTTCCTTGGAGAGAATGGCGCAGGCACCAACAAAAGCAGCGCTTGAAGTGGTTAGTTAACTCAGGTGTTATGGTGGCTCTTGCTATTCAAGGTTGGGCGGGTATCTATATTGATCACCAAATTGATATCAAGCTATCTCACTTGGCATTATTGAACTCAGAGTTAGCACAGACAAAACAGCAACAAGGAGAGTTGGACAATGTGCGGCGAGAGCTGAATAACGTCCGTGGGCATCATGAAGAATTAGTTGAGCTGAAGCAACGAACCGACACCGTCGTTCAGTTTATTGAATCACTTCCTGTCTATATCCCGTTACGTGTGTATCTCGTTAGCCTTCAGATGGTGGGGAATAAGATTGAAATGGTGGCGATCAGCAGAGAGATCGCCAATATCAGAGCACTACTAGACTCACTCGAAAATTGCCAACGGTGCCAACAGGTCCGAATTCATTCGATAACCAATGACAGTTACTTTTCTGGCCTTCTTTACCACAAAGCGGAGCTCTCATTTTCGCTAGATGGCAGTGAGGGACTCCCAAATGGCTAAGCTAACTTTCAACATTGAACAATGGTCACAATGGCCATTGCGTTACCAACTACTCATCACTCTACTCTTTTTCGTGTTTATACAGGGTATTGGTTATCAATGGTATCTAACCCCAAAACTAGCCCAAGTCGTCGTCACTGAAAAACAGCAACAACAACTGCAATTGCTGATTGATGAGAGTTTGGTGAAACTTGCTGAATTGGCAGACATTAAAGCGAACTACCGTCTGGCACTGGAACAAAAGAGGCAGATCTCGGCCCCCTTCTTGTCTCAACCCGATATCACCGATGTGGTGGTTGAAATGAACCGGCTTGGTGTAGAGCGAAACCTGACATTCACTCGTATCGAAGTGCAAGAGCAAGACATGGACCGGTTATTCTATCGCCAGCTTATCAATATTGAGCTAAGTGGGCGCTATTTTGATATCGGAGCATTTATCCGCGATCTCGCTCAACTCCCTCAAGTGATCGTCGTTGAAGAGGTTCATTGGCAAAATAGCGCAGAGGCAAATTCGCCATTGAAACTCCGACTGCGGGTCTATCTTTATCAGTTGTTGATTGGAGAGAACAATGAAGACTAAGGTTCTCTCTGCCTTAGTGGTTGGCTTGATGGCAAAAGGATGCCTAGCCAAGCAAGAACTCGTGGCATCTAAGATGGATTATCTTACTGAGGCATCGGCATCTGTATTATTGGCTAGGGATGCACAAGGTCTTAGTGCTAAACGGGCGGTTCGAGATCCGTTTGAGCTGCCAGTCATCGAGATTCAGACTCAAAATAATAGCGTCGAGAACCAATTATCAACGTGCCAGGCCACGATTGATTGTCCGCTCAACAACTGGTTACTCAAAGGCACCATCATTGGTGCGAAAGCAGCCTCTGCGTTTCTCCAAACACCTCAAGGAGAGATAAAACGTGCGACGACAGAGCAATCTCTCGATTCGGGAACAATGGTAGTTGAGCAGATAACGGCTGACTCAGTCGTGATGCGAGAAGTGCTTTCTGAACCAGAACGGCGGTCAGTTCGACATTCTCTCAAACTGCGTTGAGTAAATAGAAGGTATCTTATGAGTGAGTCTTGGCCGAGGAAAATGAGTAGCAACATCCACTCTCTATCACTGTGGTTGCTTGTCACGATGCTATGTATATGGACAAGTGATAGCACTGCTAATGCGCTGGAGTCTACAGGTCGCGACGAATACAGCGACCAGCAAAGGAATGAGGTAGAGGTGGATGGAGACCAACTGTCGATTAACTTCCAAGATATTCCAGTGAGAATCGTATTGCAGTTGTTGGCGGAACACAGCGATTTTAACATTGTGGTGTCAGATTCGGTTAGTGGGAATCTGACTTTACGACTCACTAAGGTCTCTTGGCAGCAGGTGTTTAATACCATTCTCAAGTCAAAACAACTGGGGAAATGGGTCGAAGATGGGGTGATCATCGTTGCGCCATTATCTGAAGTTGAAGAGCGGGAAAAACAGATTCTAAATAGCACTCGATCGGAGAGGGAACGACAACAGGCGATCTCGGAGGTTATTTGGGTCAAATACGCTAAGGCTGCCGATTTGTTACTGATGCTAAGTAACAATGAAAGTGGCCGTAACCCGTATCTATCAGAGAGAGGCACCCTGAGTGTTGATGAGCGCACCAACGCTCTACTTATTCATGATTTAGAACCTAATGTGATAGGCGTTAGAAACATCGTACGTTCACTGGATATTCCCCTCAAGCAGGTGCAGATAGAGGCTCGTATTGTCACAGTGGATGAAGGGCAATTGGACGAGTTGGGCGTCCGATGGGGATTAGATCGCACAAACCGAAACACGGTGATAGGGGGCAGTATTGAGGAAAATACACTTGAAGAATTTACCCTCGACCAAATGCTGAATGTCAACCTCGGTTCGACTTCAGTTAATGCCGCCAATATCGCTTTTCAGCTTGCGACTTTAGGCTCGGATGTATTACTCGATCTTGAGTTGTCAGCAATGCAATCAGAAGCGAAGGCGGAGGTCATATCAAGACCGAGACTCATGACCACAAATAAACAGGCAGCCTACATAGAGCAAGGGACAGAAATTCCCTATTTTGAAACATCGGATAAAGGTGTGGTTAGTGTTGAATTCAAAAAGGCGGTACTGAGCTTAGAGGTCACACCGCAGATTTTGTCTGAAGATAAATTGATACTCGATTTGAACGTGACTCAAGACCGGCCAGGTAATGTGGTCAAAGCGGGGAAAAATGAAGCGCTGGCGATCAATACTCAGAGACTCGAGACGCAAGTTTTGGTCAACGATGGTCAAACCGTCGTCCTGGGAGGGATCTATCAATACAGTGTGACTGATTCTATAGATAAGGTTCCTATGCTTGGTGATATTCCCATTCTGGGAACGCTGTTTCGTCGTACTTACCAAAATATCGCTAAAAGCGAGTTGCTGATTTTCGTCACTCCAACCATAGTCACTGAGTCAGATTTCTCTGAGGTGCGAAAATAAATTTGCATTAATGGCACCTTATCTAGATAATTTCGGGTCTTATCACGAATTATCTGTGAGGAATCGGTGCCACAAGCTTTTCCATCGCTAGTACTATACTGGCTTTTCTTGTGGCGATGTCATTGAATTAACGTTGTAAATTACTGCTAAACATGGCTGAGAAACGCAATATTTTCCTTGTTGGCCCTATGGGTGCCGGCAAAAGCACAATTGGTAGACATCTAGCTCAACAGCTTCATATGGAGTTTGTTGACTCAGATACTGTCATCGAAGAACGCACAGGCGCAGATATCGCTTGGGTATTTGACGTAGAAGGTGAAGAAGGCTTCCGCGTTCGCGAGGAAAAAGTGATTAATGACCTCACTGAAGAGCAAGGTATCGTACTTGCAACAGGTGGTGGTTCAATCAAGAGCAAAGAAAACCGCAATCGCCTTTCTGCTCGCGGTATTGTTGTTTACCTAGAGACAACAATTGAGAAGCAACTTGCGCGTACTAACCGCGACAAGAAGCGCCCATTATTACAAACTGATAGTCCACGTGAAGTGTTGGAATCCCTAGCGGGTGAACGTAACCCTCTTTACGAAGAAATTGCGGACTACACAGTACGTACAGACGATCAAAGTGCAAAAGTGGTAGCCAACCAGATCGTAAAAATGCTAGAAGAAAGTTAAGACTTTTAGCAACTGGAGAATACCCATGGAACGGATTACGGTCAGCTTAGGTGAACGTAGCTATCCAATCTCAATTGGCGCCGGATTATTTAATGATCCGGCCCACCTTTCTTTCTTATCTGCAAAACAAAAAGTTGTCGTCATCACCAATGTGACGGTGGCGCCTTTATACGCGGATAAAATCCTCTCTCTTATAGAACAACTTGGCTGTCAAGCCTCTGTGTTAGAGCTACCAGATGGAGAGCAATACAAATCACTCGATACCTTTAACACCGTCATGAGTTACTTGCTTGAAGGCAACTATGCCCGTGATGTTGTGGTTATTGCGCTAGGCGGTGGCGTGATTGGTGATTTGGTCGGTTTCTCTGCGGCTTGTTATCAGCGTGGTGTCGATTTTATTCAGATCCCAACAACGCTACTCTCTCAGGTTGATTCCTCGGTGGGAGGAAAAACAGCAGTAAACCATAAGCTTGGCAAGAACATGATTGGGGCTTTTTATCAGCCTAAAGCGGTCGTGATTGATACTGATTGTTTGAAAACTTTGCCGAGTCGTGAGTTTGCGGCGGGGATGGCTGAAGTCATCAAGTATGGCATCATCTACGATCCTGAATTTTTTGTTTGGCTAGAAGAGAACCTCGACAGATTATATCAACTGGATGAGCAAGCACTGACTTACGCGATTGCACGTTGTTGTGAAATCAAAGCGGAAGTGGTTGCACAGGATGAGAAAGAGTCGGGAATTCGCGCATTGCTGAACCTAGGTCATACATTTGGTCATGCGATTGAAGCTGAGTTAGGTTATGGTAATTGGCTACACGGAGAAGCCGTTTCGTCAGGTACCGTGATGGCAGCAAAAACCGCACAGCTTCAAGGGCTTATCACTGAGCAGCAAGTTGAGCGAATTATTTCTATACTGAAGAGAGCACAACTACCAGTCCATACACCGGAGCAGATGTCATTTGCTGATTTTATCAAGCACATGATGCGCGATAAGAAAGTATTGTCTGGTGAACTTCGACTGGTTTTGCCTACCAGTATAGGAACAGCCGAAGTAGTAAAAGGTGTTCCTGAGTCGGTACTTGAGCAAGCGATCGACTTCGCACGCACCGTATAATTCTTCTAGTCTGTAATACCAAACTGGCATCAATGATGTTGGTTTGGTACTACTCATATTGTCATTAGGATAACGCAAATGAGCTTGGCGCATGATCCACGTGTGTTGGAATTAGACTCTCAGACAGAACTGCTGGAACGATTGCAGCTGTTAACTAATTTTGGCTCAAACTTGGTGACATTAGGAGGAGCTCCGGGAGCTGGAAAAACTTGGCTAGCGCAATGCTATCTCGAAGCGTGGGCTCAAGATAAAAACCAGTCTCTACTCATGTGTCATGCCAACCAAGGTGATGACCAGCGTCGCTCGACAATCTTAACTCAGCTCGTGTCCGAGCCGCTATTTAACCCATCCGACCCTCTTGTGGAATCTTTTGCGCGCTTAATGGAAGGTGAAAGCTGTGATGTGGTTATCGCAGTGGATGATGCTCATCTGCTGAGTGAGTCTTTTGTGTCTGAGCTTTGGATGTTAGTGCTTGAAGCGCAAACCAACCCGAGCTGGACTGTTAATGTGCTGTTGTTTGCAGAGTCTAACAGTATGGATGCGCTCCTAACTCGTTTAAGTTATGGTCAGGAACACAAACCAATTGATCTTGAAATTGAACCACTTAGCCAGCAGGAAGCGGATCGTTTTTTTGAACATTTGGTGATTCGATTTGTCGAAGATGACATGGAAAAACGGGTACGCAACGCGTATCGGACGGTCGCTCGCCGCCCTGGCGAGATCATGGCGTTAGGGGATTATAAAGTGGAAAAAAGGATTATTATCCGCTCGATAGTGGGTTCTCCGGTGAATATTGCATTACTGGTTATTACTTTGCTGTTATTAATCGGTGGCGGGTACTGGTGGATGATGATGCAACCATCTGCGGACGACAAAGCACAGCAAATTACCCAGTCGATGGAGCAGACGGTGATTCCTACTCTCCCTGAAAGTGAATCTGAAACAGAAGCTAGCGCAGTTATCATTGAATCAGAGCCCGTTATAGATCAGACCTTGGTGAATGCGGTTGATGACTCTATGGCTTTGCCGCCCGATGTCACCGAGCAGGTAACAAGTGTCGGTACTGCCGATGATGCCCAACAGCGTGTAGTGATCACATCAGACGTTGTCGATGCGCTGATGGAAGGGAAACCTGAACAAGTGGATACCAGCGTGATCGATGAGGTGGTTGAACAATCTATGGTCGAAGAACCGACTCCGGTTGAAGAAGCGGTATCGCCTCAAGAACAGACGCCATCAACAACAGAAACGGTCATTAAGTTCTCCTTTACTAAAGATGAACTTAAGAGTTTTTCTTCGCGCAGCTACACTTTGCAGCTTGCTGCCGTTAGCTCACTTCAAGAAGTTCAGAAATTTATCGATCAGCATCAACTTGCTAACCAAGTGTTTATTTATCCAACGGAACGCAATGGTGTTGAATGGTACATTATCACCTATCAAAACTACCCAACGATTCAGGTTGCACGTGATGCAGTGGCTGGATTATCGAGTGAGTTACAAAAACTGGATCCGTGGGCAAAGTCGTTGAATCAAGTTCAACGCGAGATAGATCGTGGCAGCCAAGAGAACTAGATTGTTTTTCACCGCAAAATAGCCTGAGATTAATTACAAAATATGTTACATTCCGCAGCCTTAATTTGTGGTTGATAGATAGAGCAGTAGATGAAGAAGCAGCGAGCCTTCCTGAAATGGGCAGGGGGTAAATACGGACTTGTCGAAGATATCCAGCGTCACTTGCCTGAAGCTCGTAAACTGGTAGAGCCGTTCGTAGGTGCTGGTTCTGTTTTCCTCAATACGGACTACGAGCAATACCTGCTGGCAGACATTAATCCGGATCTGATCAACCTGTATAACCTTCTTAAAGTAAATCCACAAGAGTACATCTCGGAAGCGAAGCGTTGGTTCTGTGCTGAGAATAATCGTAAGGAAGCTTATCTCGATATTCGTCAGCAGTTTAATGCCACTGACGATGTCATGTATCGCTCCTTAGCATTTCTTTATATGAACCGTTTTGGTTTTAATGGCTTATGCCGTTACAATAAGAAGGGTGGGTTTAATGTCCCTTTCGGTTCGTATAAGAAGCCGTACTTCCCTGAAGCAGAGCTAGAGTTCTTTGCGGAAAAATCAAAGAAGGCGACTTTCGTATGTGAAGGCTACCATGAGACCTTCAAGCGTGCGCGAAAGGGCAGTGTGGTTTATTGTGATCCTCCTTATGCACCGTTATCTAACACAGCGAACTTTACCTCATACGCAGGCAATGGGTTCAGCTTAGATGATCAGGCCGCTTTGGCGGATGTTGCCGAGCGAGCTGCGGTAGAACGTGGAATCTCAGTTCTTATCTCTAACCACGATACAACACTCACTCGTCGCTTATATCATGGCGCAGAGCTTAACGTGGTTAAGGTGAAGCGTACTATAAGCCGCAATGGTGCAGGGCGAAATAAAGTCGATGAACTGCTAGCGCTATTTAAGCCAACAGACAGTGAATAATCACATTTCATCAAGCTTTCCTATCTTCTGACCTTTAGCTTAGGTAGAATTGCGCGCAAAATGCTCTGTAATTCAGAGAATCTGTTTTGAATGCAATGATGCCAATTACTACTAGAGGTCAGGTATGAAAGATTTCCTTATCGCTCCATCGATTTTGTCTGCAGACTTTGCTCGCTTGGGTGAAGACGTTGAAAAAGTGCTCGCAGCAGGCGCTGACGTGGTTCACTTCGACGTAATGGATAACCACTACGTACCAAACCTGACTTTTGGCGCACCTATCTGTAAAGCATTGCGTGATTACGGTATTACCGCGCCGATTGATGTTCACCTTATGGTTAAGCCGGTTGATAGCATCGTTCCAGATTTCGCCAAAGCTGGCGCATCGATGATCACATTCCATATCGAAGCATCAGAGCATGTTGATCGTACGTTACAACTGATTAAAGAGCACGGCTGTAAAGCGGGCGTTGTACTCAACCCTGCGACCCCTCTGTCACACCTTGAGTACATCATGGACAAAGTGGATATGATTCTACTGATGTCAGTGAACCCAGGCTTTGGCGGTCAGTCTTTCATTCCAAATACCCTTGATAAGTTACGTGCAGTGCGCAAGATGATTGACGAATCGGGTCGCGATATCCGTTTGGAAATCGATGGTGGTGTGAAAGTGGATAACATCAAAGAGATCGCGGAAGCTGGCGCAGATATGTTCGTAGCCGGTTCTGCAATCTTTAACGAGCCAGATTACAAACAAGTGATCGACCAAATGCGCGCAGAATTGGCTCAGGTGAAGTAATTCGATGAATAAGCGTATTAAACTGATTGCCTTCGATTTGGATGGTACTTTGCTTGATAGTGTACCTGATCTCGCGGTAGCGGCTGATCAAGCCGTTCAAGCATTGGGCTTTCCCTCTGTCACTGAAGAGCAAGTTCGAGACTATGTGGGTAACGGTGCTGATATTCTTATCGGGCGTTCACTTAGCCGTAGTTTGACCGTGTCACCTGATCTTGACCCACAATTGCATGCCAAGGCTCGTGTGTTATTTGATGATTATTACCAACAAGGCGGGCACAAGTTAAGTCATTTATACCCAGCGGTAAAAGAGACTTTGGCTGAACTGCACCGTGCTGGCTTTACGATGGCGCTGGTGACCAACAAACCTTCCAAGTTTGTTCCTGAAGTGTTGGCTCAGCATAACATTGGCCAATACTTTGTAGATGTGATTGGTGGTGATACTTTCCCTGAAAGAAAACCTAACCCCATCGCACTTAACTGGCTGCTTGAGAAGCACAACTGCCAGCCTGAAGAAATGTTGATGGTTGGCGATTCAAGCCATGACATCAAAGCGGCGAAGAATGCAGGTTGTTACTCATTTGGTCTGACTTATGGCTACAACCACGGTGAGCCAATCTCTGACTCTGAGCCAGATTACGTCGCGGACACCATCGCAGATTTAGTCGATGTTGTAACGGTTTGCGCGTAAGTGCAATAAAATATCTTCCAAAATACTCGTTAATGAGTACACTGAGTAAACCGTGTCACTAGGTGATTGAGAACCTGAATCGACACGGTTTTTTCATATATTTAGATTAAGAAGTCAAAGGAATCATTCCCATGAGCAAACCCATTGTATTGAGTGGTGTTCAACCATCAGGTGAACTAAGTATCGGTAACTACTTGGGTGCTCTACGTCAATGGCAACAAATGCAGGACGATTATGATTGCCAATACTGTGTAGTAGACCTTCATGCAATTACTGTCCGCCAAGATCCAAAGGCACTGCATGAAGCGACGCTTGACGCATTAGCAATCTGTCTTGCCGTTGGTGTTGATCCGAAAAAGAGCACGCTATTTGTTCAGTCTCATGTACCAGAGCATGCTCAACTTGGTTGGCTTCTTAACTGCTATACCCAGATGGGTGAACTTGGTCGTATGACTCAGTTTAAAGATAAGTCTGCTCGTTATTCAAAAGATACCTCTAGCCAGTTCGGTGATGTGAATGTGGGTTTGTTTGACTACCCTGTATTGATGGCAGCTGACATCCTGCTTTACGGTGCTCACCAAGTGCCAGTAGGTAGCGATCAGAAGCAGCACTTGGAGTTAGCACGCGATATTGCTAACCGTTTTAACAACATCTATTCGCCAGAGCAGCCTATCTTCCAAGTACCAGAACCGTATATTCCAACAGTGAATGCACGCGTGATGAGCCTTCAAGATGCGACTAAGAAGATGTCAAAGTCAGACGATAACCGTAAAAACGTGATTACTCTGTTGGAAGAGCCTAAGTCAATCATTAAGAAGATTAACAAAGCTCAAACAGACGCAGAGACACCACCACGTATCGCGCATGACTGGGATAACAAAGCCGGTATTTCTAACTTGATGGGTCTTTACTCGGCAGCGACGGGTTTAAGCTTTGAAGAGATTGAAGCTAAGTACCAAGGCGTTGAAATGTATGGTCCGTTCAAGAAAGATGTCGGCGAAGCCCTTGTCGCAATGCTTGAGCCTATCCAAGCTGAATACCATCGTATCCGCGCTGATCGTGCTTACATGGATCAAGTGATGAGACAGGGTGCGGAAAAAGCGTCAGCTCGTGCTGCTGAAACATTGAAGAAAGCATACCAAGCAGTAGGTTTCGTTACACGCCCGTAGTGCTGAGAAAAGCCAGAACGCTGCGCTTCGAGATCGGGCTACGCCCTTCGAGATGCTAGATCGCTTCGCTCCGAGAACGGACTTCGTCCTTCGAGAGGCTCTTGTGGTGAGTGAGTCGAAAGTTGCAGGCAGCGCTGGCTAACGCTTAAGTCTAATTGTCTGATTTTAAAAGAAAAGGGTTGATATACACTGTCAACCCTTCCAAGTTTTTCTCGCTTCTCGCTTCTCGCTTCTCGCTTCTCGCTATTGCGCCCCTTCAAAGCCCATTTGACGCCACGCTTCAAAAGCAATGATCGCCACCGCATTGGAGAGGTTGAGACTGCGTGCATCAGGCATCATTGGAATGCGGATGCGCTGTTCCATAGGCATACTTTCAATCAAATCAGCGGGTAGGCCGCGAGTTTCTGGGCCGAATAACAGCACGTCACCTTTATGGAATTGAGCGTCGACGTGATGACCTGTGGTTTTTGTTGTGCAGGCAAAGATGCGATAGTCACCGCGCTCTTTCTCTAAGTATTCCACAAATGCCTGATAGCTTTTGTGTCGAATAACGCGAGCAAGATCATGATAGTCGAGCCCTGCGCGACGTACTTTCTTCTCTTCCAAATCAAACCCTAGTGGCTCAATCAAATGTAAGTTGGCACCACAGTTGGCACATAGACGAATAATGTTACCAGTATTAGGTGCGATCTCAGGCTCATATAGGGCGATATCAAACATATTGTGATTCTTTAATTACTGACAGGATTGAGGCCTGAAAGTATAAGGCGGCTTGCCACAGCCGCCAAGTCTGATGTAGTGATTTTGTAGGGATACTTAGTGATGGAGAGGGAGTGTGATCGTCACGCACAGTCCACCTAGCTTGCTGCGCGTTGCACTCACGGTTCCGCTGTGCTGCCTTACTGCACTTTCGGTGATGGTTAATCCTAGTCCGGTACCACCACTGTGCCTATCACGAGCCGTTGACACGCGATAGAAAGGGCGGAAGATCGCATCGAGTTCATGGTCAGGTACCCCATCACCGTTGTCATCAACAGTGATCGTAATGTACTGGTTGGACTCTACCACTTGAACTTCGATACGATCCTTTCCGTAGTAGATGGCGTTGCGGACGATATTGTCTACCGCACTCATCAGCAACTTGGGATTACCTGATATTGCACAACTTGGCAAGGGAGTGAAAACCAGTTCTTTATCCATTTGTTCTGCTTCAAATTGAGCATCAGAAAGGATGGCTTCCCATAGACTACTGACGGGCTGTAGCTCTCGATTTAAGTGGCTGTCGACTTGCATTCTTGACAGCTCAAGAAGTTCAGCAATCATCTGCTCTAAGCGTTGCGCTTCGGTATCTATGCGAGTTAATTCCGCGCTCTCCCCTTGTTTTCTGGTGGCAAGCGCGTTTGCCATGCGCAGACGAGTGAGAGGAGAACGAAGTTCATGGGATATGTCGGACAGCAATCTCTGTTGACCTGAGATCATCTGGTTCACGGCCTCAACCATTTGGTTGAAGCTAGCTCCTGCTTGGCGGAATTCACTGGTGCCTTTCTCCAAGCTAGGGTCGACAACAAACTCACCTTTCGCGACACGCTTTGCCGCTCGTTCAAGCTTACGAGCGGGTTGACTTAGTGCCCACGCTAACCAAAGCAGTAAGGGCGTACTTACGATCATTACCGCAAATAATAGCTGGAACGGTCGGTCAAACATTCGCAGCAAGAAAGGAGGTGGCTGGTTCCACTTTACACCAACAAACAGTAATAGATCCTGTTTTGCTAATGTCACAGGTAGGGGGCCGGCAAACATGTAGTGACCGTATAGTTTTTGTTTTGGCTTTCCTGAAAGCTCGACACTCGTGATGAAGTTTTGTAGCGCTTTCGATCTATGTTCTCTTGAATCTTGTGTGGTGAGCAGGCTGCCGTCGAGGTCGGTAACAAAAAAGCGCGGCCGTGTATCACGAGGCGAGCGAGAAGGACCTTCCAGTTTGAATAGAATATTGGCTAGGTTTTCCTCGTTGACGAACTGCTTCTCAATCGTCATTTTGAGTTCGATTAGACGATCATACTGATCGGCGGGAATATCACGAGCTTTCCTTGGATCAAGGTGAGGCAGAGACAGTACCGCCATCAGCACCAGAAACATGGTAAACCAAAAGATCGCAAAGATACGACCGTACAGACTGGTGATTTTTGGAAGTCGCATTAGTCCTCCTCAACCAGTAGATAGCCACGACCACGAAGCGTTTTGATACGTGATTTACCATCTTCTCTATCCGGAAGTTTTTTCCGCAAGTTAGATACATGCATATCGATAGCGCGATCAAAAGCGGCTAGACGTTTGCCCAGAACATCGAGGCTAAGGGTCTCTTTGGTTAGTGTCTGTCCCGGGTTTTGAACAAAGTGGCTCAACAATGCGAACTCAGTGGTGGTCAGATCAAGCAGTTGGCCCTGACAGTAAGCCTCCTGCTTGCCGGGATAGATTTGAATATCTTGGTATTCGACACAGTCTGAGTTTTTACTTTGCTTGCCATTGGCTGAGCTTTGAGTGCGACGTAAGATTGCTCGGATTCGCGCGAGTAATTCACGATCGCTGAACGGTTTAGGTAGGTAGTCATCAGCACCCAGTTCAAGACCAATAACACGGTCAATCTCTTCACCTTTGGCGGTGAGCATCAATACTGGGGTTTGCCAATCTTCTCGGAGACGTTTGAGAGTTTCCATCCCATTGAGTTTAGGCATCATGACATCAAGCAGAATTAAATCAATATCATCGCTAAGTCGTGCTAGTCCTTCTTCACCATTGTTTGCTTCCGATACGTCGAACCCCTCAAAAGAGAGAACTTCTTTCAACAGGCTTGTGAGTTCTGTATCGTCATCAATTAACAGTATATGTGGCATAGCAAGGTCTCAACTTAGTTTGGTTACCGTTAGTTTACTGGGAAAACGTCCATTGATTTAGTGTCATTATTGTTCTTTACGATTCTTTACGCTCTATAGACGTTGCTTTACGCTGCAAGTCGTATTCTACACTTAACCGCTGTGAAGACAGCTCATTCAACAGATTAACGTGAAGGGTACGATTATGAAATTAGCAAAAAAAGTAGTATTGGCAGCCGCTGTTCTTCCTCTAGCATTGGGTACAGCAAGTGCATATGCATTTGGTGGTAAAGATCACAATAATGGTGGAAATGGTCGACACGGCGAATGTGGTGGTGGTTTTGACCGAGGCATTATGCGTCAATTAGACCTCACAGATGCGCAAAAAACTCAGCTTCAAGAGATGCGCGAAACGAATAACCAGCAGAAAAAAGCGGTATTCCACGCAGAGAAATTAGCTCAAAAAGCTAAAGTAGAACAGTTGCTACTTGCTGATAATTTTGATCAGGCTGCGGCAAACGAATTAGCCAAAGCTATGGTTGAACAACAAACTGAACGCAAAGTGAAAATGTTAGAAAGACAGCACAAGATGCTAAGCATTTTGACTCCTGAGCAGAAAGCGAAGTTTGTTGAACTGCAACAAGAGCGCGCTACTGAGTGTGCTGAAAAAATGCAAAAGCGTTTTGACTAACCTTGTTCAGTAACGCATTCGAAGGCGGCCGAAAGGTCGCCTTTTTTATGTCATTTTTATTCAACTTGTGAAGCGTTATACTTAGGGGATGTTTGCTTACTAATCAAAGTACTATGAAACAGGAATACGCTCGCCTTGTCACCATGGCGGCTTGGACAGCTACGATAGTGGCTACGGTTTTACTTATTGTTAAAGTCGCAGCTTGGTGGGTCACGGGATCGGTCAGTCTTCTTGCGTCACTAATTGACTCGATGCTTGATATTGCCGCCTCACTGGTCAATTTGGTTGTCGTGCGGTACTCATTACAACCGGCAGACCGAGAGCACACCTTTGGTCATGGCAAAGCAGAATCTTTAGCTGCCTTAGCTCAAGCGATGTTCATTTCAGGTTCGGCGGTCTTTCTTATTCTTAACGGTATAGAACGTTTCTTCAGGCCTCATGCTCTCCAGTCACCAGAGTATGGCGTATATGTCAGTTTGTTTGCCATTGCGGTGACATTGGGTTTGGTTACCTTCCAAAAACAAGTTGTCAAAAAAACGGGCAGCCAAGCGATCGCAGCCGATTCACTTCACTATCAGTCTGATCTCTATATGAACGCGGCTATTATGCTGGCGCTGGGTTTAAGTTGGTTTGGTATCACACAGGCAGATGCGGTGTTTGCTGTCGGGATCGGTGTGTTTATCCTATATAGCGCATTCAAGATGGTTCAGGAAGCCATTCAAACGCTACTGGACAGAAAGCTTCCGGATGATGAACTTAAAGCCATTCGACAATGTTGTTTGAATGTGAAGGGGGTACTGGGCGTTCATCAACTAAGAACACGGATGTCTGGCCCGACACGTTTTATTCAGCTTCATTTGGAATTGGAAGATAATATGCCATTGCTTGAGGCGCATCGAATCTCTGATCAAGTCGAGGATAAATTGCTTGAGCTTTTTCCTCAATCGGATGTACTAATTCATCAGGATCCCTATTCTGTGGTATTGGGAGCGGAGAAAGTCCAGAAATCTCAAGATTGGTAAGAGTAATAACACAGACAAACCGTCAACTATTGACTATCTTTTCAGCGATACCACTTTTAACTGTGATCCTGATGTGTATCAAGTAAGTCAATGTGCAAAGCTGTAATACTCTTACATAAGTAGAAAACTTACATAATTTGATGCAAATAAAAGTAGTATTCCTTTCTAGGAAAGGTAACATATTGCACAGTTAAAGGAATTTTGTTGGTGGCTTGTTTGAAAGCGGCTGACGTAAAAATTGAAATAAGATTCCCAAAAATCGAGGGTGAGCATGATTAAGAAGATCGGTGTCTTAACAAGTGGCGGTGACGCACCTGGTATGAACGCAGCAGTCCGTGGTGTAGTTCGTACTGCACTATCTGAAGGGTTAGAGGTTTACGGTGTATTCGATGGCTACTTAGGCCTATATGAAGATCGTATCAAACAACTGGATCGTTCAAGCGTTTCTGACGTGATCAACAAGGGCGGTACGTTCCTAGGTTCTGCACGTTTCCCTGAGTTCAAAGAAGTCGAAGTTCGCCAAAAAGCGATCGAAAACTTACAGAAACACGGCATTGAAGCTCTTGTTGTTATCGGCGGTGACGGCTCTTACATGGGTGCGAAGAAGCTGACTGAAATGGGTTACCCATGTATTGGTCTTCCTGGCACAATCGACAACGACATCGCAGGTACAGATTACACAATCGGTTACCTAACTGCTCTTAATACAGTTATCGATGCGATCGACCGTCTACGTGATACTTCATCTTCTCACCAACGTATTTCTATCGTAGAGATCATGGGTCGCCACTGTGGTGATCTTACGCTTATGTCTGCGATCGCTGGTGGCTGTGAGTACATCATCACACCAGAAACGGGTCTAGATAAAGAGAAGCTAATTGGTAATATCCAAGATGGCATCGCTAAAGGTAAGAAGCATGCGATCATTGCTCTAACAGAGCTAATGATGGATGCGAACGAGCTAGCTAAAGAGATCGAAGCGGCAACAGGTCGTGAGACTCGTGCTACGGTTCTGGGCCACATTCAACGTGGTGGTCGTCCAACTGCGTTTGACCGTGTACTCGCTTCACGTATGGGTAACTACGCTGTACATCTTCTAATGGAAGGTCAAGGTGGTCGCTGTGTTGGTATTCAGAAAGAGCAACTTGTTCACCACGATATTATCGATGCAATCGAGAACATGAAGCGTCCTGTACGCACTGACCTGTTCAAGGTAGCGGAAGAGTTGTTCTAAGCACATCGCTAAAATGATTCAAATAAAAAGCCAGTTGGGAAACCAACTGGCTTTTTTACTATTTGTCGTTTGGTTAGTTCACAATCATGGTTGAGATAACGTAACCGACAGTCGTAGCGGTAACCACGCCAATGAAACCTGGTAGCAAGAAGCTGTGGTTGAGAATGTACTTCCCGATTTGGGTTGTCCCTGAGCGGTCGAAGGTAATCGCGGCTAGGTCACTTGGATAGAACGGGAAGAAGAAGTAAGCATAACATGCGGGTAGTACACCAATCAGAACAGGGGCTGGAATGCCCATCGCAAATCCAAGTGGCAGCATGATGGTAAGAACCGCAGCCTGACTCTTGAGGAATACTGACACCACAAACATCGCGATGGCGAAAGTCCATGGATGCGCGGCCACAATGTCACTCACCAAACTGATTAAGTAGGGTTTGTGGAAGCCGATAATCGTGTCACTCATCCAAGCAATACCAAAGATGATGATCACCGCCGTCATACCTGCGATAAACACGTTACTGTGGACGATTTTTTTCGGCTCTACTTTAGTGGTGAGTAGAATCAACGCACCGACAGATAGCATCAGGAACTGAATCGCTACCGACATCTTAACTCCGCTTGGTAGCAGACCCAAATCTTTACCAAACATCGCGACAAATATGACGGTGGCAATACCCGCGAGGAAGATGGTTAAACCTTTCTTCGCAACGCCTTCGTGGCTAGGGGTTTGATCGTCTTCATCGCTAGCATCAATTAGCTGTGCTTTGAATTCAGGATCTTGGCAACGTTCAATGAATGCTGGATCTTGATCGAGATCTTTACCGCGTTTCAAACTCCATAAACAGCCAACAAGTACACCAATCAGAGTTGCTGGAATGGTGACAAGCAGTACGTCAACTAGGCTGATATCGAGACTGTTGTCTGCGGCAGTCGCCATGACAACAGCCGCTGCTGCTGCAATTGGACTTGCTGTGATCCCCATTTGTGAAGCGACCGTAGACATTGCCATTGGTCTTTCAGGGCGAATACCTTTCTTATATGCCACATCATAAATAACAGGAAGAAGTGGGTAAACCGAGTGGCCAGTCCCGACTAACACAGTAAGAGAGTAAGTACAAAGTGGGCCTAAGAAGACGATTTGACTAGGGTGTTTGCGTAGCAGGCGCTCTGCGAACTTAACCAGTAGCTTGAGGCCACCCGTTGCTTCGAGTGTGGCTGATGCTGCGACCACCGCGAGAATGATCAGCATTACGCTGATAGGAGGTGATCCCGGTGCGACACCAAAAACGAAGGCCAGAACAGAAACGCCCAGACCACCGAGTAAACCAAACGCAATGCCTCCATGGCGGATACCGATAAAAATGACCGTCAGAAGCAGGAGCATATGTACGTAAAACATAATCTAACCCTACAGTAAGTTGAAAGTTGTGATTATGCTAACCCGAAAGGGGTAGGTGAAATGTGAGGTCTTTTGCTTATCTCGCGCATGACTTTCACTATTCGCCTCTTCTTTGTTTGTTATCAAATAACGAAGCTTAAATGGAGGAAATAGGTCGATTTATATCTAAGGCTTATGCACCAGAACGTAATCTCTTACGTTTCTGGAATGTTTGGTGTACGCCTCGACGTAACGCCTTAACTCTGTTTTCTGCTTTATCTACGCCAAGCAGAACCGTGAGTGCGAGCAAGGTGATAACAACGGACTGTTGTAAGTATCCTAACCCTATCATCAAGCCTAGAGCGGCAAGCATCCAGATAACTGCTGCGGATGTCACACCGTGGATTTTGCCATCTTGCGTCATCATTACACCGGCACCAAGAAAACCAACACCGGTAATGATTTGCCCAAGCACGCGAGCTTGGTCAAGGGTGTTTGGCGAGAGTGATACGGCCATCGACATAAATAGATAGGTACCAGAAATGATCAGAATTGAAGTACGAATACCGACAGGTTTGCCACGAGTCTGACGTTCGACACCAATTAAAATACCATTGATAGCGCAGCAAAGCAGCGCTAGCCAACTAAACGGTCCTAAGTCTAATAGTTGATCTAAAGTTGGTTGCATTATGACCTCCAAAACGCTCGAGTATGCATAGATTACAGGTGTCGATCGAACAAAAGATTTCTATCTTTAAGAAAAAAACTAGCAGCCATCTGTGGTAAGAATGAAATTCGGAGGATCAGTTTCCGTCGCCTCGGTGTACTGTAAGAAGCAGTTTAGTCCAACTTGTCTTCGACTCGCCGGCATATAGAGAATGATGCCATCGTCACCATTGGTATTGCTAAAGTACCAGTCAGCATTGTCGCTGCCCCAAGTGGTGTTTTCTATGTTGGCATCAATAAGATGAGCCCATGCGTTTGCATTGTCTGCTCTCGCATAGCCGTAGACGAGCAAGACATTCTCACCTTCAATTTCAATCGAAGCGTTCTCCTCGGTGTCGAGACCTCGAACCGATGACAAACCAATTAACTGATCGTTTGCTCCTTGCATGGCACTACGTAACCCTTGTAGGGCTGAAATGCGTGCGTCCGACTGGATATTTAACATACGTGGCAACGCTGTGACCGCTAGGATACCGAGCACAACAATGACGATAATGAGTTCAATCAGGGTAAATCCACGTACGTTTTTCATTACTACTCTAAATGTAGGTCGAGAGGGGTTTTACTGGCGCGGCCGCCAATTTCTCTAGTCAGTTTCGGTACCAAGTAACCAGAGACTTGTTCCAGCACGCCGGCCATGATTCTTTTGGCTTCCTGATCGGAAATAAAGAAATGCGCAGCGCCTTGCACCTTGTCTAGTACATGGATGTAATACGGCAGAATGCCTGCATCAAACAGTGCGTTACTCAGCGCAACTTGGCTAGCAACACTGTCATTCACACCTTTAAGCATCACGCCTTGGTTGAGTAGAGTAACACCAACTTGTTTGAGTCGAGACAATGCGTTGGTCAGAGTTTGATCTATCTCCTGTGCATGATTGATATGCGTAACTAAGATCACCTGTAGACGAGTTTGAGCCAATGTGTCCGTCAGAGTCTGGGTGATACGATCTGGAATGACGACAGGTAAGCGAGAGTGAATACGTAAGCGCTTAATATGGCCAATATCTGCAATATGCTTGATGAGCCAATTTAACTCCTCATCCTTGGCCATGAGAGGATCGCCACCGGATAAAATGATCTCATCGATCTCAGGGTGCTGCTGAATGTAGTCGAGGCTGGTTTGCCAAACTTGCTTAGATCCTTTGTTTTCGTCGTACGGGAAATGACGACGGAAACAGTAGCGGCAATTGATGGCACAGCCGCCTTTTACAATCATTAATGCGCGATTACGATATTTGTGCAGTAATCCTGGGATGGCATTGCTCTGCTCTTCGAGCGGATCGTTGGAATATCCTTGATGAATTTCAAACTCCTCACTCAAGGGCAGCACCTGACGTAAAAGCGGGTCATAAGGGTTGCCTTTTTCCATTCTATCGACAAAACTTTGCGGCACACGTTGCGCAAAAAGCTTTCGAGCTTCAAACCCGTTCTGCCAAGGGGTCGGATCAATTTCAAGTTGTTCGAGCAGTTTTGCAGGATCCGAGATCCCATTCGCTAGCTGTTTAAGCCAGTTTTGCTCAACAGATTCAACTTTTCGGGTTATGATGTGCGGCATTGAATTTAGCTCTAAGAATGTAAGAGGAAAAAATGGCTACTGTTAGCACCAATGAATTTAAAGGCGGTCTAAAACTAATGCTTGATAACGAGCCTTGCGTTATCTTGGAAAACGAATACGTTAAACCTGGTAAAGGCCAAGCGTTCAACCGCGTAAAAATTCGTAAACTTCTTTCTGGTAAAGTGCTAGAGAAAACCTTCAAGTCTGGTGATACTTGTGAAATTGCAGACGTAATGGATATCGACCTAGATTATCTATATAACGACGGCGAATTCTACCACTTTATGAACAACGAAACATTCGAGCAGATTGCTGCTGATGTTAAAGCGGTAGGTGACAACGCTAAGTGGTTGGTTGAAAACAACACTTGTATGTTAACTCTTTGGAACGGCAACCCAATCGTGGTAACGCCACCAAACTTCGTTGAGCTAGAAGTAACCGATACAGATCCAGGTCTAAAAGGCGATACTCAAGGTACGGGTGGTAAACCTGCAACACTGTCTACAGGTGCAGTAGTACGCGTTCCTCTGTTCATCTCTATCGGCGAAGTGATCAAAGTAGATACTCGCTCTGGCGAATACGTTAGTCGTGTAAAATAAGCATTGCTTAGGTTAAGTTTTAGAAAAAGGTCACTTCGGTGGCCTTTTTTATTTTTATCTGCAAGGTTTGATGTGCCACAATTCTAGGTCAGTCCGATGGTACTAAACTAGAACCTATGAAACAGTCTCTTAAAATATGGCTAGATGCCGCTCGACCAAAAACCTTGCCTCTTGCATTGGTTTCTATCTTAACCGGTAGCGTATTGGCGTACTCCACTCACCAATTCTCTTTTATTGTCGCGTTATTGGCGTTTTTGACAGCGACTCTGCTGCAGATTTTATCGAATCTTGCCAATGATTATGGCGATGCAGTGAAAGGAACCGACAATGAAAATCGACTTGGACCGATGCGTGCGATTCAGTCAGGTGCAGTGAGTCAGTCTGCTATGAAGCAGTCGATGATGATTAATGTGGTCCTGACTGTTATTGCGGGTCTGACGTTGGTGATGTACGCGTTAGAAAGCTTACAGAGCATCTTGGCTTTTATTGGCTTGGGGATGTTGGCAATCGTTGCGGCAATAGCTTACACCGTTGGCAATAAACCTTATGGCTATGTTGGCTTAGGTGATATTTCAGTCTTTATTTTCTTTGGTTTACTTGGCGTAGCAGGGACGTACTTCTTGCATACCGGCATCGTGGCGCCTTTACTGATCCTGCCAGCGATTGGCTGTGGTTTACTGGCTGTCGCAGTCCTTAATATCAATAACATGCGCGATATTGAGAACGACCAAGAATGCGGTAAGAAGACGGTCGCCGTGCGTCTTGGGCAAAAACGTGCTAAGCAGTACCACTTTGTCCTACTAGTGGGTGCTGTTATTGCTTTTGCCGCCTATTTGGTGCATCAACCTAGCCCAATATGGATCAGTCTGCCTTTTCTTCTCAGTCTGATTGTGACCTACAAACATGGTCGAGCAGTCTGGTTGGCACAGCAACCAGCGCAGATTGCGCCAATGATGCCTGTAATAGTGAAATGCTCAATGGTGACCAACTTGCTGTTTGCTGGAGTGGTCATAGCTCAAACTCTGGTGAGTTAAATGATGCATGTCATTGCAATGACTTAATGACCCTATATACTCGATGGAGATAACGAACGGTATGGGAAGGAATACTATGGAATACAATACCTCTGCCTTGTGCGACATCTACTTAGAGCAAGTCGATGTCGTTGAGCCCATGTTTAGTAACTTTGGTGGGTGCGCATCGTTCGCAGGCCAGATCACTACGGTGAAATGCTACGAAGACAATGGGTTAATCCGTGAGATCTTAGAGCAAGACGGCCTTGGTCGAGTACTGCTTATTGACGGTGGTGGTTCTTTACGCCGAGCTTTGATTGATGCAGAACTTGCGTCAATGGCAGAAGAGAACGAGTGGGAAGGTATTGTTGTTTACGGTTGCGTCCGAGAAGTGGATGAACTGGAAGACATGAGTATCGGTATTCAAGCGATTGCTTCTATTCCAGTAGGCGCAACGTCCCAAGGTGTGGGGGAGGTTGATATTCCGGTTAACTTCGGTGGCGTCACTTTCCTTCCAGAAGATTACCTATACGCAGACAACACAGGGGTGATTCTTTCTCAAGAACCACTTGATGTCGATTTAGAAATCGACGATGAAGAAGAAATCGTGGTTAATGAATAACCCGTGAATCTTTACACAAACACCGGCCTAAAGGTCGGTGTTTTGTTTTATGGCCGTGAAGTAAGATAAGTACGACGAAGTTTGGTTGCATAAAGATAGCCCGCTGTTCCTCCGACAATATTGCCTAGTGCAATTCCGACAAAGAGTCCTTCAATACCGTACCACTGACCGCCAAGCCACGCGCATGGTAAGGTAAAAAGAAACAAACGCATAAAGCTCCATTGGAAAGCACGCATCGGTTGATGAAGGGCATTGAGTCCAGAGACCAACATCATCATTATGCCTTGAAAACCATAGCTAAAAGGCACCACCAACAGGTAATGCCAAAGCAGATCTTTTACCGCAACCTCCTGAGAGAAAAGGGCTGCAATCGGGATACTGAGTGGCACCATCATAATGAATATCCCGAGCTGGAAGACGATGGAAAAGCGCATGCTAAGAAATAGACCAGCAAAACTTCTCGTTGGATTATTCGCTCCCATATTCTGGGCGATGAAGGGCGTTAGAGCTGAAGTCAACGCCATTAAAACTAATATCAGAATTGACTCAACTCTCTGCGCTGCGCCATAAGCGGCAACTGCTGCTGTGCCATGAGAAGAGAGCATCATCATTAAAATAGCGCCTGAGATAGGAGTTAGAGCATTAGAGAGTGCCGCTGGAGTACCAATCTTAAGGATTTGTTGCCAGTCTTTTAAAAGAGAATCAAAGTTAGGCAGAGCAAGAAGCTTCTCACGTTTGGCCAATACATAAAGCGAACCGATTAAAGCCCCAAGCCAACTGAATGCACTGGCGATGGCAGCGCCTTGAATTCCAAGTTCTGGAAAAGGTCCGTAGCCAAAGATCAGTAGCGGGTCGAGTAGCCCGTTAATAAATCCAGCTAACATCATTATTTTTGCAGGGGTTTTTGTGTCGCCTGTGGCACGAATTGCACTGTTACCCGCCATTGGGATCACCAGCAGAGGAATGGTGAGATACCATATCTGCATGTACTGTTTTATCAGTGGCAGTAAATCAGTTTTTGCGCCAAGAGCTAGAAATAAAGGTTCTATGGAAAAGAAACCCATCGCTGAAGCGAGCACCACAAGAGTCACTGCCAAGATTAGACCGTGGGTAGAAAATCGCGCAGCGTCTTGAGCTTGACCTTGTCCCAGCAAACGTCCAATGCTGGTCGAGAGACCAATACCGATTCCCATAGTGATACAGTTGACCGCGAAGGTCACTGGAAAGGTATAGCTGATCGCCGCTAGGGCTTGTGTGCCCAGCAGAGAGATAAAGAAGGTATCGACTAAGTTGAACATCAGAATCGCGATCATGCCGAACGTCATCGGAACGGTCATCTGACGGAGAACTAGGGGAATTGAGCCTGTTAAAAGGCCATGCTTATCCTGCATTCGGCACAACTACTAGTGATCGGAAAAGCGTAGGATACTTGATTGAGCCAACAGACACAAAAAAGGCCAGCAAAAGCTGACCTTTATTCTTTTCTATTATCTAGAAAAATTACGCTTTAGCCGCTGCTGCCGCTTTTGCGATTGCTGCGAAGCTCTTAGCATCTAGAGATGCACCACCAACTAGCGCACCATCGATGTCTGGTTGAGAGAAGTAAGCTTCTGCGTTTTCAGGTTTAACAGAACCACCGTATTGGATAATTACTTGTTCAGCGACTTCTTGGCTCTTCGCAGCGATTAGAGCACGGATAGAAGCGTGAATACGCTGTGCATCTTCAGCTGTTGCTGCTTTACCAGTACCGATTGCCCAGATTGGTTCGTAAGCGATGATTGCATCGTTAAGTGCTTCTACACCGTAAGTATCGATAACAGCGTTGATTTGACGCGCACATACCGCTTCAGTTTCACCAGCTTCGTTTTGAGCTTCAGATTCACCGATACAGAAAACAGGCTTTAGGCCGTTCTCTTTCAGGAAAGCGAATTTCTTAGCGATGAACTCGTCTGATTCGTTGTGGTATTCACGACGTTCAGAGTGACCGATGATGATGTGAGTTGCACCGAAATCTTTCAACATTTCTGGAGACATGTCGCCAGTGAATGCACCACTGTTGTTTAGGTCCGTGTTTTGTGCACCAAGGATGATTTTGTTGCCACCTTTAGCGATTAGCTGTTCCGCTAAGTCAATGTATAGCGCTGGTGGAGCTACAGCAACGTCTACACCTTCAACGCCTTCAAGCTCAGCGTTTAGACCATTTAGCAGCTCTTTTACCATTGCTTTGCTGCCGTTAAGTTTCCAGTTACCCATCACTACAGGACGACGCATAGGAATATCTCCGTGTTTAATCAATTAATGTAAAAAATCTTCGTAAGAATATAACAGATAAAAAGGGTTAGATCATGATTACCGTCATGTCTTAACCGGATATAAATTATTGGTAGGAGCAGTCATGCCACATATCTGGTGCAATTGATGGACATATCAGTGATCCATGGTACAGATTGGCTGAAACATGCTCGGAATTAAGCATAGAAATTGGTAATAGTGTTGTCCATTCACCCTTTCTCGTGAAACTCTCTTACATTTGAGGAATACTATGCCAAATCTAGTCATGGAATACTCCAACTCTGTCGATGAACGTGTCAATGTTCAAGGGTTGTTGGAAGACTTACATCAGGTTGCGATCCAGTGTGGGTTGTTTGATATCGGTTCAATCAAGTCAAGGGCACTGCGTTACCACAACTGGTTGATTGGCGATGAAGGAGACAGCGTTGACTTTATCCACATCAGTTTTGAACTGTTAGATGGGCGTAGTACAGAGCAAAAAAGAGAGCTGTCACGTCAATTGATGGATGTGCTGTCAGAGCAGGCAGGGCATGTTCGTAGTCTAACGGTGAATATCCGCGACATGGATAAAGAGAGTTTTCAGAAAGTGGTGAATTAGATTACTTTTATCTAATTATGTTTAAATTTTGGGTATTTAAGATGTCAATGAAAGAACTGTTATTCTCGTTTCACGGTCGTATAGGACGTAAAACCTATTGGACTTGGAATGTGGCTTATTACTTACTAATTGTCGGTTTTGCGTTGGGAATGAATGTTCTGTTTCCATCCATAGCGCATCTTATTTTGCCGGTATTCTTGCTGATTGTTCTTCTACCGGATCTCGCCATCACCGCCAAACGTTGGCATGACAGAGGTAAGTCAAGTTGGTGGTTGCTGCTCAATATTCCTTTAGTGATTGGCCGAATGACCATGCCTGTTGGCGATCCAAGCCAAAGCGCGCAACCAACTACTTTACAAGCAGTGAGCTCAATGGCGGCACTGATTTGTGGTCTATGGATTCTAGTTGAGTGTGGTTTCCTTAAAGGCACGGATGGTGAGAATCAATACGGACCGGAAGGGAAGTAGAACGCTTCGCTCCGAGACCGGACTTCGTCCTGCGAGAGTTTAGAACGGGCTTCGCCCTTCGAGAGATGCACGTTATAGATGCTGAGTAGGTATCTGATACAGAGTTTTTGTTAGGGACTTACGTCTAAAATCCAGAAAAAAGGTTGACGCTTTCACGTCAACCTTCCAAGATTTTCTCGCTACTTCCTCAACAATACCTGTTCGACTTTATGATTTTGCCCTTTTTGCAAAATTAAGTGTGCGCGTCCTTTGGTTGGCAAAATATTCGCATCTAGGTTTACACCATTGATCGCTTGCCAGATGCTGTGCGCTTTTTCAATCGCCTGTGGTTCAGTCAGCTTAGTGTAATGGCTAAAGTAAGAGCCGGGCTTGGCAAAGGCACCCTGACGAAACTTCAAGAAACGTTCGACATACCACTGTTCAATAATGGTGCTCTCAGCATCCACATAAAGTGAAAAATCAAGAAAGTCGGAAACAAAGACGCGATGAGGATCGTGAGGGTAGTCCATACCACTTTGAAGGACATTTAAGCCTTCAATAATCAGCACATCTGGGCGATCGACCACTTTGACTTCGTCAGTGATGTCATAAGTGATGTGAGAGTACACCGGAACTTCCAGATTCGGTTTGCCGGCCTTTACATCAGAGACAAACGCAACTAACTGTTTGATATCGTATGATTCAGGGAAGCCTTTTCGGTGCATGATGCCGCGTCTATCGAGCACTTTCTTTGGGTACAGGAAACCATCGGTGGTCACCAGCTCAACTTTAGGGTGGTTATCCCAGCGAGATAATAGCGCTTTGAGCAAACGCGCGGTGGTACTTTTACCAACGGCGACACTTCCCGCGATACCAATGATAAATGGCGGAGCGGATTCTTGATTTGATAAGAAGTTGTTCAACACCGTATTTCGGCTTTGGCGTGCTGCTACATATAGGTTAAGCAGACGAGCCAGAGGCAGGTAAATCTCCTCGACTTCATCCATCGTGAGCCTTTCGTTCACACCTTGTAGCTCAACCAAGTCAGCCTCGGATAACGTCATAGGCACGGCATTACGCAATTCGGCCCACTGCTGACGATTAAAAGAGAGATACGGCGTCATGGTCATCCTAACTTGGTTTTACTAATACGATAGAGCAGCGAAAATACAACAACCGCTAAAGATTTCCAACGACATAGTCTACATAAGTCAATTTTTGGCGATGAATTGCGTGAATTTTCAGCAAACAAGCAGAAACTTTGTAAAAACAGAATTTTTTTTAAATTTGCTATTGCAAGGTAGAAAATCATTCAATAGAATGCGCACCACTTATGCCGACTTAGCTCAGTAGGTAGAGCAACTGACTTGTAATCAGTAGGTCACCAGTTCGATTCCGGTAGTCGGCACCATTTCTCCGCTTATCTCTTTTTAGAGAACGAGAGACTTGGAATAAAAATTTGGAGGGGTTCCCGAGTGGCCAAAGGGATCAGACTGTAAATCTGCTGGCACTGCCTTCGATGGTTCGAATCCGTCCCCCTCCACCATATTCTTAAGGAAATAGCTCACAGAGTTACGTGTTGCGGGCATCGTATAATGGCTATTACCTCAGCCTTCCAAGCTGATGATGCGGGTTCGATTCCCGCTGCCCGCTCCACTCAATAGTGATGCTGATATAGCTCAGGCGGTAGAGCGCATCCTTGGTAAGGATGAGGTCCCCAGTTCGACTCTGGGTATCAGCACCAGCTCTCAAGCACACTTTTCCTTTTGATACTTTCTCTCGACTAAACTACGTTTAGTGATTGAAGGTAACTATATCACCAATACTTTTTTGGTTGCGTGGTCATCAAAGCCACCTAAATCCGTACCTAGAGGGACAACTCATGTCTAAAGAAAAATTTGAACGTACTAAACCGCACGTTAACGTTGGTACTATCGGCCACGTTGACCACGGTAAAACAACTCTAACTGCTGCTATCTGTACTACACTTGCAAAAGTGTACGGTGGTGAAGCGAAAGACTTCGCATCTATCGATAACGCTCCAGAAGAGCGTGAGCGCGGTATCACAATCGCAACTTCTCACGTTGAGTACGACACTCCATCACGTCACTACGCACACGTAGACTGTCCAGGACACGCTGACTATGTTAAAAACATGATCACAGGTGCTGCACAGATGGACGGTGGTATCCTAGTTGTTGCTGCGACTGACGGCCCAATGCCTCAAACTCGTGAGCACATCCTACTAGGCCGTCAGGTTGGTATCCCATACATCATCGTATTCATGAACAAATGTGACATGGTTGATGATGAAGAGCTTCTAGAGCTAGTAGAAATGGAAGTTCGTGAACTTCTATCTGAGTACGACTTCCCAGGTGATGACCTACCAGTTATCCAAGGTTCTGCACTAGGCGCACTAAACGGCGAAGAGCAGTGGGAAGCGAAAATTGTTGAGCTTGCTGAAGCACTAGACTCTTACATCCCAGAGCCAGAGCGTGCAGTAGACATGCCGTTCCTAATGCCAATCGAAGACGTATTCTCAATCCAAGGTCGTGGTACAGTAGTAACTGGCCGTATCGAGCGCGGTAT